>JBJEPQ010000041.1:0-33973 GCA_051881315.1 Acutalibacteraceae bacterium
TTTTCTTCTTTTTCTCGCTCCGTTTCCCTCTTGTAAATGTTGAGGTGGGGTTGGGTTTTATTACTATATATAGATGTTATGGTTTTACGAAATCTTTCTATAGCTCGTAACAGGGTATTATTTGGTTTGTTCATACTTTTTTCTTTATCGTAAAGTAATTTGCCTTTTGACAATCCCTCAGTCAGCTTCGCTGACAGCGTCTCGCTGCGGCTCGGTCACGCCACGGCTCTAAACGTCCACCGGACGTTCATTCACTCCCGTGGCGACGCTTCGCTACCTTTACACAATGGAGCCGGAAAGTTTCATCAGATTTTAAAACGATACGGTCTAAAGTCCAACATCTAATATCTAATGTCTAAATTTTCACCTCATCCGTCACAGCTTCGCTGTGCCACCTTCCCCTCAAGGGGAAGGCTTGTATGGTTTCATCAAACTTTTAAATATCATTGTCAAAAATCTAATATCTACTATCTAACATCTAATTTGGGAAAGCCTTGTAAAATTTCATCAAATTTTAGAATTTTATTGTCTAAAATCTAACATCTAAAGTCTAATGTCTAATTCACCGCCTGCGGCGGAGCTTCCCCTCAAGAGGAAGCCTTGTAAGATTTCAGCAGCCCTTTCGGCTACCTTTACGCAAGTGAGCCGGAAATTTTCATCAGATTTTAAAACGATACGGTCTAAAGTCTAACGTCTAAAATCTAATGTCTAAATTTTCACCTCATCCGTCACAGCTTCGCTGTGCCACCTTCCCCTCAAGGGGAAGGCTTGTATGGTTTCATCAAAATTTAAAATAGCAATGATATCTTTTATTCTATTTCAATAGTTTGGTAAATACAAATTACGGGACTCAAAATCAAAGCTTTATAATAATAAATGATATCTGATAAAGGGAGGATAGGATAGAAAGATAAGCCAAAAGAAATTTTTACGTTTTTATTTTCTTTAATAATCAAAAAACGAAATATAATGAAACGAGGTATAATAATGAAACAAATCAAAAGATTGCTTGCCGCAATTTTAGTTGTATTGATGCTCACGGCATTTATTCCAACCATAGCAAGCGCAGCAGGAAACTCGATCGCCGATGCAACAAGCATCAGCTTTGGTAACTACTACACCGGATCACTCACAGAAACAAATACGAATGATGTCTATAAATTTACTATTTCTTCATCAGGAAGAATAAAAATTGATCTGACCGCATATATAGAAAGAACGAATTATTTTATATATGACATAAAAGGAAATAAAATATGGGAAGTTTGGGGACAATATTGGAATGATGTTTCCAAAGAATATAATATGGATGAAACTGTTGATTTGACTTCCGGCACATATTATTTTGCAATAGAAAAAAATTACAGTACAGGTAATTATAAATTCAAACTATCCTTTGTTTCCGCCAATGAAAGCTTTAAAGAGCCGAACGGCGGTGACAATAACTCCATTGCTACAGCAGATACAATCTCAACGGGAACACAATATTTGGGACAGATTGCGGAAAATGACGATTGCGATATATATAAATTTTCACTTTCATCATCTGGAAAAATAAATATAAATCTTACGGCATATATTTACAGATCAAGTTATTATATTTATGATGTCAAAGGCAATGAAGTTTGGTATAGAGATTGGCAATATTGGAATGATGTATCTAAAGAATTTAATTTAAACGAAAATGTGGATTTAACTTCAGGCTCATATTATTTTGCTATAAAAACAAATGATGGTACCGGTAATTATAAATTCAAACTGAGCTATTCTTCAGCAAACGAAAGCTTTGCTGAGCCATCCGGCGGTGACAATAATTCAATTGCAACAGCAGATTCCATTTCTTTAGGAACAAAATATAATGGACAGATTGCAGCAAATGATGACTGCGATATTTATAAATTCACTATTCCTTCTTCAGGTAAAATAACCTTAGTTCTTACAGCTTATATTTATAGAACAAATTATTATATTTATGACACTAAAGGAAATGAAATCTGGTATAAAGATTGGCAATATTGGAACGAGACCTCAAAGGAACTCAATCTTAACGAGAAAATTGATCTTTCTTCCGGTACATACTATTTTGCCATAAAGAGAAATAGCGGAACCGGCAACTACAACTTTACCATTTATGCAGGTAATTATACACCTAAAAACGGTCTAATCAAGGAATCGGGCAAATGGATGTATTATGTCAACGGAAAGATCGACTATAACTTTGTAGGCCTTGTTAAGAACCAGTACGGTTGGTGGTATGTTCAGAACGGAACTATCAACTTTAATTACACAGGTATGGCAAAGAACGCTTATGGTTGGTGGTATGTTAAAAACGGTAAACTGGACAGAACATACAATGGTATGGCAAAAAATAAGTACGGTTGGTGGTATCTGAAAAACGGTACTATTGACTATAAATTCAAAGGACTTGCTAAGAATCAGTATGGTTGGTGGTACATCGAAAACGGTACAATCAATTACAAGTACAAAGGCCTTGTTAAGAATGAGTACGGTTGGTGGTACGTTCAGAACGGAACTATTAACTTCAAGTATAACGGTTACGCTTCAAATCAGTACGGTAGATGGAAAGTCGTAAACGGCAAAGTTGTAAGCAAAGCATAATATCCAATACATATCAATAGCGAGCATTTAAATTTTAAAACCATTTTATTTTTGAAAGGATAGTCGCAAAAGTTCCTCTATCTATTTTGACAGTTAGAAATATTAAAAAAGAGGTCGATGAACAATCGATCTCTTTTTGTGTATTATTTTATTTTTAATCTATAAAAGCATGGGGTCTAATAAAAAGTATTTAATTTAGGCGTATTATATCTCATATTGTGTAGACTGAAGAACTGTCACTGAATGATACATTGAGATAAATAAAAGAGTTCAGTTACAATTATCACAACACTGTTTGGGCATCGTGCCCTACAGTCATTTTTACATCATATTATTATAGAACAACACAAACCTCATTCAATGTAGTTCGATATAGCCTTGACGTTTCAGTCAGCTTTCCAAAAATGAGACATTAGATTTTCAAAGGCATAACGTCAGTTTTTCATACATTGATTTAATAATACACAAAAAGCAGAAAGGTTATTGAAGCCAATCATGTCATCTTTTGGCGCGTCACAGAAAACTGTTAGCAAGACCGATGAAGGATTCTCAAAAACTAATGTTTCATCTCAATTTTGTCGTTTGCTTTTATCCCCTCCGCCACGGCTTCGCTGTGCCACCTTCCCCTCAAGTGGAAGGCTTGTATGGTTTCATCAAATTTTTAAGTATCATTGTCCAAAATCTAATATCTAACGTCTAAATTTCAACGCTCCCGATAGTCAGGAATCGGGAGCATTGTTATGCATATTCACCTTATTCAAAACGAAAAATACTTATCTCTCATCTTCTTCATTCTGCCGTTCATTACGGATAGGGTGGCGACGGCGTTTTGTTTTTCGTCCTCCGAGCCGTAAATCGCCTGCTTCATCAGCCTGCCCTCTTCAAAGCAAGCGTCATCGTGGATCGGGAAATAATTTTTCAGCAGGAAACAGCCGTAGCGGACATATCTCATTTCACCGACAAGGCGGAATTCTTTGCTTATCGTATCAACGGCAACACTTCTGAAATTCCTGATCGATTCAATGATCGCTTTCCGTTCGTTCTCGGGAGAATAAACGATTGTTGAACAGATAAAAGCATTGCGGTTTTCGGGAGTGCAGTTGTGGCTGTCCGTGCTTCCGACGACGGGGTATTTGTAACCTCTTGCCATATCCTCATAATACCTGACGGTCTGGAAACCGTTCTGTTCAAAATAATTCTCTCCGCCGAGGACCTCAAAGGCATCGAAAATATGATTTTCAACCATCCAGTCGTTAAAAGCGTCGGCATCGTGGAAAGCATTGCCTGCGATCCATGTGGGATGAGGGAAGATTGCAAGACCGCCCGCTTTTCTGATTTCATCATACAGCCATTTGATAGTTGCGGCGGTCAGCGGATCAATGTTATCGGGTACATCAATATTTTTTGCAAGCTCGGTCATTTTTGCGGCAAATTCCTCTTTTGTCATAACGTCCGGACATTCCCCATAAAGAGAGCGCAGTTTTTTATCCTTGCCGACTTCCTCAACCGCCTCATACTCGACAAGCGAATTTATGCTGTATTCGCCGCCGAAGTTGACCGTATGAGGATCAACAAAAAAGCCGTTGATCGCAGGAAGATGAATTTCCTCGCCGGGTATTAGATTGAACTCGGTCGGAATATCCTTGAAGCTCTCCATCGCATAAAGTGACGGATAATAACGTTTATGATCGGTCATTGCAAGAAAATCGTAGCCGTGCGAACGGTAACTTGCCGCAACATTTTCGGGATCGTGTGCGCCGTCGGAATAGTTGGTGTGCATATGAAGGTCGCCCATAAACGGATAAACTCCGACAAGATCACCCTCAACGGCATAGACGGCAAAGGTCAGCTCTCCTTTTTCCTTTTTGAAGCTGATTCTGTACTCGCCCTCCGACGGAAGTGTGAGGTCAAGGTCAATTCCGTTTTCTCCGGCTGTTACCTTAACATTCTCAAAATGAGCGGTTAAAGGGAAAAATTCCGGCTTTCCGCCGTTGAGCCAGCGGACGATCGCCGTGTACTCCTTGCCCGGCTCAAAGAATTTTCTGCCGCCGAACGGACGGATATGTATGCAAGTCTTTTTGCCTGCGGTCACGACCTTGGGAAAAATATCGTATGTCCAAAGCTCGCTTCTTCTTTCAAATGACATTGTTCTTTCTCCTTTGCAAAAACGTCAGTACACATGCTGCACTGCCGTTGATTTTTTATTTCGTTGTAGCCAGAGTATAACCGTCCTCATCGACGTAAACGGTCATAACCGGTGTGTTCGTGGTTTTTTCCTCTGTCACCGTATCAACGGAGAACTTTATTCTCCATATACCCTGTGTGCGGTCATAGGCAATATTGACCTTGTTGAACTTCTCGTTAACTTCCTTTTTGGCGATTTCAACCGCCTGTGATTTTGTGCTTATCTTTCCTGCGGCATTGCTTTCGTTTGTAACAAAGCCGCTCATTTTGGCATTCGGATCTTGTTTGAGTTCTTTTTCGTCCTTATTGAATTTAAACGGAAGAACTTCCTCAACCAGCGTGTAACCGTTCTTTGCGTCAATCGTGGTCTGCTTGCCGAGATCACCCTCTTTTTTCTTTCCGCAGGAGGAAAGTGAAAGCGCAACCGCTATCATAAGTATAACTGCGATAAACTTTTTCATAAAATCAACCTCTGTAATTCTTATATTCGCCGCTTAGTATCTTCTGCCACCATTCACGGTTGTTGAGATACCAGTCGATCGTTTTCTGTATGCCGTCATTGAACAGGGTTTCGGGCGTCCAACCTAGCTCGGCGTGAATTTTGGCAGGGTCAATGGCATATCTCATATCGTGTCCCGGTCTGTCCTTGACATAGGTTATAAGGCTTTCGTCCTTGCCGACCGCTTTAATAATAGTTTTAACAACGTCGATGTTCGCTTTTTCATTGTGACCGCCGATGTTGTAGACCTCGCCTATCCTGCCGTTTTCGAGAATCATGTCAATCGCCTTGCAGTGATCGTCAACATAGAGCCAGTCACGGACATTGAGTCCCTTGCCGTAAACGGGAAGCTTCTCGTCGGCAAGCGCCTTTGAGATCATAAGCGGAATGAGCTTTTCGGGGAACTGATAAGGGCCGTAGTTGTTGGAACAGCGTGAGATCGTCACGGGAGTGCCGAACGTGCGGTGATATGCCATAACGAGGAGATCCGCCGAAGCCTTGCTTGCGGAATACGGCGACGAGGTATGAATCGGAGTGTCCTCTGTAAAGAAAAGGTCGGGACGGTCAAGCGGAAGATCGCCGTAGACCTCATCGGTCGAAACCTGATGATAACGTGAAATTCCGTATTTGTTGCAGGCATCGAGAAGCACCTGAGTTCCGAGAATATTCGTCTTGAGGAAAACCTCGGGATTTTCGATTGAGCGGTCAACGTGGCTTTCAGCAGCAAAATTGACAATCGCATCAAATTTCTCCTCCTCGCAGAGGTCAAAAACGGTTTTCCTGTCCGTTATATCTCCGAGCACAAAGCGGAAATTGCCCTTTCGTGCTTCGTCAAGAGTGTAGAGGTTGCCTGCGTAGGTCAGAGCGTCGATGCAAACCAGCCTGTAATCGGGATGCTTGCGCTGCATATAGTAAATAAAATTACTGCCGATAAATCCGGCACCGCCGGTGACAAGAATATTTTTACTCATACAAAATCTCCTTTGGAAATTATGGCTTTATTATACACTATATATTTTGAAAAGAAAAGATTTTTATTTGTTTTTGTTTTCTGCTTTCACTTTCAGAAAATATCCTACCGCCGCACCGGCAAGTGCGCCGACTATCATATTGATAACAACGTTCACATCTGTCCAGAGAGAAATAAGCGCACCGACCGCAATGCCGATAACTAAAAAAATCCAAACGTAATACCTGCTCATTTAAGCCGCCGCCCTTTCAAAAATATTTTTAATCGCGGCAACAAACGATTCAAACGAGTTCATATGAACCGTGACCTTTACCTTTTCAGAGTCAAGCAGTTTGCCGTCATCGGAACGAAGCTCCGCCGTAACTATCGCCTCTCCGTCGCCTTTCGCCGAAATATTGCCGTTATCATCGACAGAAACGATATCGTTTTTATCCGATTTCCATTTAACATTTCCGAGGTTGATGTCATAGTCGGCGGTTATTCTTGCGTTCGCCCTATATTTCAGGTCAAGCCTGTTGGTCGAAACATGAAGAAGCTTTTCCGTCACGGAATTGATCTCAAGCATATCATCGCCGTTTATCGACCTCATCCACGACAAATTGACATAAGGCTGATGAACATTTATCATCGTGTTGAGCTGACCGAGCAGAGCAATAACATCGGAGCGATTATCCTTGACAAACTCCAGCAGAGATATCAGAACATCTATCAAGCCCTGTATCTGTTTTTTGGTAAGATTTCGGCTTGCGTCGCTTTCTGCGATCTGATTTGCAAGGTATGAACGGAAGCCGTCGCTCTTGATCGTATCCATATTTGTCGGAGCGATACCGAGAGCAACAGCCGCCAATGCAACTCCGAAGGTTTTTATCGCATTGCGTGGCTTGAGCTTTTTGCTGATATACTGACCTGCAAAAAACACCAGTCCGTCCTCAAAGTTTTCCGAGTAATACTCCTGATTTTTGAAAACATCCCCAGCGAGCTTTGCCATAAGAGAATCCAGCATTGCGCCGACGGAACGTGAATCCTCCTCATTGTAAAAGCAGGACTTGTAATCCTTGTCCTGATCCTTCAGCATAGCGTCAAAGGTCTTGCACACGTTTTCATAATACACATCGTAATTGTCGCAGTTCTCCGCAGAGGGGAGATAGTATTCGACGCCGTAACGCTTGAATCCCCATTCTTCCATCACAAACTTGGGAACATAGTCATTCGGATTCATAATGTTGAAAATATTGCCGTACACAGCGTCGTCGCAACCCGATTTTTTCGTGCATTGCGGAGCCTCGTAGGTATATACATATATATCGTCTTTCGACAGCGAAATATTCTTTATTCCGTCCTGCCTATTCAGACACTCGGAATAACTGCCGTCATCAAGCTCGGCACCGACAAGATTTGCGATCGAACCGCCTCGGCTGTACCCGGGAATTAAGAGCTTTACCCTGCCCCTGATCGGATAATCCGTAAAGTAATCGTTGAGATAATTGAGAATTGTCTCCTTTCCGATATCAAAGCCGAGATGATTTTCTCCCGTTCCGACACGGAGGTTTCCGCCCCACTCCATACCGTAGTTACCGCTTCTGATTGCGGCAATAACAACGGTGATGGTTTCACCGTTCAGAGTGACCTTCTTCCTTGCCATTTCAACAGCGGCTGTGTCGTAGCCCTCGCTCTCAAAGCCGTAGGGAGTGACCTCGTAGCCGCAGTTCACAAGCATTTTTTCGATATTTCCGTCCCTGTCGGCATTATCGAAGGAATTGAAGGACGCCATCGACACATTGAGGGCAAGCAAAGCCAGCTCATGACAGTATTCATAAGCACTGCCCGAGAACCACTCATCATTATATTCATATGGATAATAAAGACTTTCGTCAAACCAGTCGCACTGATAAGTTCCGGTGACCGTTTTTTCCGCTCCTGCCGTGACAGGCAATACAGAAAGAAAAACGGCGACCGCAAGCAGAGCGGCAATAAGCTTATTACGACAATTCAAGTCTCATCTTCCCCGTTCCGTTGTTTCTTTGATATTAGAATACCATATACTCTTTTAAAAATAAAGACGTTTTTCCTATTTTGTAAAAAGTTTACATTTTAAAACATATTTATTTTATACTCTCCGCTTTTAAGTATTCGGACAAGGTCGGAATTGTTCCGTATTTTTTCTTCCGTAATAATTCCCGAAGCGTTTGCTTTCTGGCTTTCACGGTGAAAATCCGCACCGCCGGTCACAATTTTAAAGCCCTCTTTATCAGCCCACGCCTGTGCCTTTTGATTGAAATCCTTGTCCCTGTCCTTTGCGTTGAATATCTCACAGCCGTCAATATACTTAGGGTTGGCTCGGTGAACATACCGGCGGTAAGGGTGAGCCTGAATAACAAGTCCGCCGCTTGCCTTAACAAGCTCGTAAAAACGTTTCGGACCCTTGAAAAGCATATTGCCGTTTTTCCTGATAAAATCCTCGTCAATTCCGTAGACAAGATAGTCGTTCGTCGTTGCAAAGTACCGTATTTCCATTCCGAGCAGGACAGTAAAGTCATCGCCTGCCGCCTCAAGGGCAGAGCGATAACCTTTAAGATATTTGTCAACATCTATCTGCTTTTTAAAGGAGCTGTCCGTGCCGAAGGTCAGAAAGGAATAGTGATCCGTGATAACCATTCCGCTGTAACCGAGCGACTTATAAAATTCAACTGCGTCCTTTGCGCTGATTGCCGCACATTCGCTCGTTTCCGCCGTGTGACAGTGCAGCTCATATTTGTATTCCATTAAAGAAGAACCCTCTTTACTTCATCTAAATTCTTTCGGGTGTCTATGTCTGCGATCGAATGGGCGTCCGTGCCGAAGTTGAAAACAACTCCGATCTCCCTGCCGATGTTGAACATTCGGCGGAAAAATTCGGGGTCGCCGAGCACCGCTCCCCTGTTCAGCTCCCAGGCACAGCCGCTCTCATGGCCGAGCTGCATAATATCGCCCAGCTCGTTGTCGCTCCATGCCTTGCCGACCGTCGCAACCTCGTTGCCGTATTTTTCATCGAGAAACCTTGCGGAATATCCGCCGTAAATCGGGTGAGCGATACAGTCCGCAGCTTTTTCATTAAAAAGGCAGGTCAAAATTCCCGTCATATGCTTTTTAAAACCGTCGGGCGATCTGTCCTCAGGTCTGTGCCACGCTTCAACGTGATAATGGTTGGCGGCATAAAGCCTGTAATCGGGTTTATATTTTTCGTCCGCAAAGCGCAGAGTGTATTTATCGGTATCGTATGCCGAAAATTCTCCGCCGATCAACACCCTGATCTTTGTTCCCGTCGCTTCAACTTCCTTTCTGAGCTGTTCATTATTTTTAAAATGCTGTTCAAGCTCATCAGGCAAAAGGATATGATCGTTCAGCGAAAGCATCTCAAGTCCGCATCGCTCCGCCTCTTTTATTATATTCTCAACCGTCATTTCTCTTTTGGCACAGTTTGAATAGTGAGTGTGGCAATGAAGATTAAACCTTGCCAGCTCGTCCAGATCGTAGGTTGCCCCGTGTAAAAACATAACAGTACCGCCTCACAAAGTCAAAGGGCGGAATTATCATAACTCCGCCCTGTCGGTTTTATTTTACTCTCTTCATAATATCGGCAAATACATCGGTTAGCGTCTTTGCCGCTGAATAGCCCATTGAATTTGTCTCATGGTAATGACTTCTGTCAAAGCGGTCTCTGCCGTTGCTGAGATACGGCTGAGTTTTATGAAGAATGAAGTCGTTGGGAGCAACAACATATCCCGTCATATCGTTGGTAACGCCGAATATCAGAAGATCGTCGTCCTCTGCAATTTCCGTAAAGGTCTTAGGATCAATTTCAGGTCCTCTGCCCGTTGCCGAATCCTCGGCCGAAGAATAACCGCCGTATGCAATCTCGGGGAACAGCTCACCCGGAAGAAGCAGAATTTCCTGCGAGCCTATCTTCATATAGGTCATTTCCGAAACAAGAGCAATTCCGAGGTCGCCCTTCTTTGCCGCCACAAGCTTTGTGCTCATAACCTTGAGAATTGCAAGGAAAGCAAGCACAGCATTGTCGGCATAGTAATAGAACGGCTGCTGGAGGACTGTAATCTCAGCGTCCATCTTCTTATCATTGTCTATTGCAAGAGCCGCTTTGCCGAGTGTCTCGCCCTGAAGCTCGGTTCTCCTCCACTTATCCTCAATATCCGGGAAACCGGGATCAACCGCACCGATAGCACCGATGCCGAAAAGAACATTGACATCCTTTTCCTTGTAGATCGTCTGTCTGAGGAAATAGGGATAGTCGGCACTGCAAAGAGTGTTCTTGCCGCCGAGTGTATTCGGGTGAGCGGCATAGTTGAGAAGCCACGTCTCCTTGCTTCCGTCGTCGGGAACAAAGCGTACTCTTGTCAGAGTGTCGTGAAGCACGATCGGCGGACGCTTGTCATACTGAGCGTCGGGAACATGAGTTGTGCCGACATAAAGATCGCCCTTTTTGCGGTTGTCATAAGCCTCAATGCAGACCTTTTTGACATCTCTGAATATCTTCTGCATATAGGTGTCCACCTTGCCCGTCTTGGGAAGCTTGCCCCAATAGCCGACGGTGTCAAAGCCGCCGTGGGTATGCGAACAGCAAATATTGATCGCCTTGCATTTTGCTGTCTCCGAGAAGTCCGCAAGGCTTGCTCTGATAAGGCTGACCTCACAGTTGGTAAGTCCGATAAAATCAGCACATACCATCATCACGCCGCCCTCGTCGCCGCAGCCGATCCACATTGCGCTGACGGTAATCGGATCGTGAAATCCCGTCATCTTCTGCGCCATTTTATGTCCTGCTATGTAATATTTTTTTGACTCGAAATCGTCGGGCATGGTCTCCGTCATTGCGAAGCCGACGTCGAATTTGCCGTCATTTTTATTTGAAACCGTAACGGGCTGAACCTTTGGGAGCTCTTCGGGATAGCCTTTTTTGGCAAGTCTCTTTCCTTTTCCTGAGGAAATCTTTTTCACGGCTTTTGCCGCAATATCTGCAATATCCATAGCTGTACCTCCTGAAACGCTATAATATTCTAATCGTATTATACCACAATATACCTATATAGACAAGTTAATTTTTTGTGAATAAAGTATGGTTTCTGTCGGTGCATTTTTTGTTATATTTAATTGATTTCAGTCATGAATTATGGTAAACTTTTATTGGTGATAATATGCTCAGAAAAAACGATGAAATATATCTGACCGTCAAAGGCTGTACCGTTCAGGGCAGCGGCGTGTGCGATCACGAGGGAATGACGGTCTTTGTACGGGGTGCGGTAACGGGCGACCGTGTTCTTGCACATATCATAAAAGTAAAAAAGACCTATGCGGTCGGTATAATCAAAAAGCTCATACAGCGTTCACCGATGAGGGCGAAGAATTTTTGCCCGATCGCAGAAAAATGCGGAGGCTGCTGTTTCGCTCATATCAAGTATGACGCAGAACTGGAGATCAAGGCTCGGCAGGTTGCCGACAACTTCAAGAGGCTCGGCAAGCTCGACATAGTGCCCGATCCGATAATCCCCTCGCCCTCTGCCGAACGGTACAGAAACAAGGCTCAGTACCCCGTCGGCTCTGACGGAAAGTTTGCTTCGATAGGCTTCTACGCTCCGATGACTCACAGGATAATCGACTGCGCCGACTGTCTTTTACAGCCGAAAGAGTTTGCCGAAATAACGGACATTTTCCGTGACTGGATAAGAGAGAGAAAAATCCCCGTTTATAACGAAGCGGACAGAACGGGCTTGCTCCGTCACGTTTACATCAGAAAAGCCGCCGCAACGGGGCAGATTATGGTCTGTGCGGTTGCCAACGGCGAAAAGCTTCCCGAAGCCGACGATCTGACCGAAAGGCTGAAAACGGTAAACGGAGTTGCAAGTATAATTCTTAACATAAACCGTGACAAAACAAATGTTGTCCTCGGCAAGGAGTGCAGAACTCTTTGGGGAAGCGACTTCATCACCGACGAGCTTTGCGGACTGAAATTCAACCTCTCTCCCCTGTCCTTCTATCAGGTTAATCACGACGGTGCGGAGGTGCTCTACGGCAAGGCAAAGGAATATGCCTCGCTGACAGGCGGAGAAACCCTCGTTGATCTCTACTGCGGAACGGGAACGATCGGTCTGACGATGGCAAAGGACGTCAAGAAGCTGATCGGAGTGGAGATTGTTCCGCAGGCGATTGAAAACGCAAAGGAAAACGCCAAGCTCAACGGAATTGACAATGCGGAATTCATCTGTTCGGATGCTTCTCAGGCGGCGCAAACCCTGCTTGAAAGGGGCGAGAAGCCCGACGTTGTTATCCTCGATCCGCCGAGAAAGGGCTGTGACGAGGCGCTGATAAACACCGTTGCAAAAATGGAGCCCGACAGAGTTGTTTATGTTTCCTGCGACAGCGCCACCCTCGCCCGCGACTGCCGCCGCTTCGCCGACCTCGGCTACGAAACTCTCCGAGCCACCCCCGTCGATATGTTCCCCCACACCGCACATGTCGAGTGCGTGGTATTGATGTCAAGAAAAGATAAATAAGTGTCGAAATGATGCATTTCCTTGATTTTTCTTTTTTAACCAAGCATTTCACATAATTGACAACTTTCAAACTATCATATATTATTAAAATCAAGATAACAAACCGGAGGTCATAAAAGGAGATTATGCTATGAAGAAAATTATTTCAATTCTACTTTGCGTCATAATGCTTGTCTCGATTTTGCCGACAACAAGCTTTGCCGTGTCGGGCAAGACTTACTATGTTGACAGCATAGCCGGCGACGACACGTCATCGGGAACAAGCGCAAGCGGTGCTTGGAGAACAACGAACAACCTTGCATCTTTACAGCTTAATCCGGGCGACAAAGTGCTTTTCAGACGTGGCGGAGTATATGAGTGCACTCTTACTCTGACCTGTTCCGGTACGAAAGAAAATCCGATAATAATTTCAGCCTACGGCGAGGGTGAGAGACCTCTGCTCAGGACAAGTCAAAGGAATGCCGTTTTAAAACTGTTTGACTGCGATTATGTCACCGTCTCGGATTTTGAAATAACGGCTCACAACGGCGGCGGAATCTGGGTTGACGCCGTTAACAAAGACTCCTGCGGAGTAACGATCAAAAATGTTATTCTTCACGATATGCAGAATTTCAAGGTGAGAACAAGGGATAATTTTTCCGAAGGTCCGATATCGGGCAGAGCGGCTATTGTTGTAAGGCGGTACGGAAACGCACTTTATTCCGTTGACGACTTCACTGCCGTCGATTGTGAAATCTATGACTGCGGCAACGGAATTTTCTTTACGGGAGATTCCGCCCATCCCAACAAAAACTCGCTCGTTGAGAATGTATATATTCACGACCTTGACGCAGAAGCTGTTGTAATCGAGAGCTGTGACGGTGCGGTTGTAACCAACTGCAAGGCAATCAACTGCTGTCAGGGCGAGGGCGTTGACGAGAATGGGAAGGTGCTCTATTACATTGCGGCAATGTGGTTCCATTATTCCACCAACTGCACAATACAAAATACTGAAATTGCCGGTCAGAAGTGCATCGGTGACGGTATGACCGTTGACTTTGACCACTGGTCATTCGGCTGTACCTATCAATACATATATTCTCACGATAATACCCGCTTTATGGTGAACAACTCCAAAGACGATAATCCCAACAGGGGCAACACCGTTCGCTATTGCCTTTCCGTCAACGACGGCTCAAGCGAAAGATGGAGCACACTCAGCGCATCTGCCGGAGAATTCGGTTTCAAATTCTACAACAACACTCTTGTAAACAGCGGCGGCATCAATTTTGACGATACATACGATTCCGTCATTGCAAACAATATCTTTGTCCTCAAGGATGATAACCGGATTTCTTATGACTATAATCAGATAAAGAACTCGGGCACGGTATTCAGTAACAACTGCTATTACAACTCAATGACTCCGCTGGTTGATATTAAATCCTACAACGTTCTTCCCGGATTCAGCGGCGATGATTTGTATGATCCGAGCAGCTTCACGCTCTCTGCCGAATCACCTCTGATAGGCGCAGGACTTGAGATTGCCAAAGAAAGCAATGTTGATTTCTTCGGCAACGAGATAACAAGCAACAATATCGGCTGTTACGGCGGCAACGGAACGGACGCAGAATATCAACAGGAAAGCATGAGCGATAAACTGCACAGAAACATAACGGATATTTTCAATTCCGTTGTTTCAATTATAAAGAGCGAAATCAAACGCTACATAAAGAAATTGATAGATAAAATGCTTTGAATATAAACAGCCAACCAAACATTTTAATAATAAAAAACAATTTGTGGATGTAGCAAAATATTTTTAGTATTAACATAAAAAAGGTGAGGTTATGAAACTACACTACATGGGAAAATTTGATCTTAATCCTGAGTCGTTGCCGCACGGAGAGCATATGCCGGGAGCGGTGCCGTTCAGGGAGGCAAAGGATTCAAAACAGTTGGCTGTTATTGCGAATATCGGTGCTATTGTAATTATGATCCTTCTTGCGATACCTGCGGCGATCAGATACCGTGCTTATTACGGCGGTTTTTCTCTTGAGAATTTACCCGATATGTTTTTGGGATTGTTCGTCGGAGCAATATGTTCTCTGATCATCCTTTTTCCTCACGAGCTTCTTCACGCCGTTTGTTTTAAAGAAGACGTTTACCTTTACACCAACCTGAAACAGGGAATGGTTTTCGTCATCGGCACGGAGACGATGAGCAAAATGCGGTTCGTCTTTATGTCCGCCCTGCCGAACGTTGTGTTTGGAATTGTTCCGTACGTTCTCGGAATGATTTTTCCGAATCATACCTGGCTGTTAGGCTTTGGAATACTTGCCGTCGGCATGGGTGCAGGCGATTATTACAACATATTCAATGCGCTCACTCAGATGCCAAAAGGCGCAAGGACATATCTTTATCAGTTCAATTCCTACTGGTACATTCCTTAACATCCGAAAAAAACATTTGCCCGAACGGTTATTTGCGTTAATGCAAAGCCGCCGGGCAAATTTTTGTTTAACAATTAGATTTAATTAAATAGTTTTCGGGTTTTATTTAACCATATCGTCAACCAATTCAAGGTATTCACCGACAAGGAATGAGCCGATATGCTTACCTGCCGAGAGGACTTCATCGGAAGTGCCTTCACCGATTATGTGTCCCATAAATGCAAAGTTATTATCGGTCAGAACATATCCGATAGCATCATTTGCAAGGCAAACAGCATATACGCTTACGCCGTCAACCGAGTTTGCAAGGCTGTCGTACTGCCATTCGGTACCGTCCCAGTTGGTGTCACCGATTATATCGGCACCCCAGAAAACCTCGGGATAGAACTCACCGGGGAAGAGTGCGAAGCCGACCTTGTGACCGAATTCAACGTAGCCGATCTCGGACGACATAACAGGCTCGCCGTTTTCATCATAATAAACGGTGTTATTGACAAGCTTTGTTTCACAGGCAAGAACGAGAATACTGTTCTCGGAGCTTACCATGATATCCTTATGCTTAGCGTTAAGGATCGGATCAAGCTCAAGGGAATAGTCAGCCGCAACAATAAGCTTTGCAAAATCCTCTCCAAGCTCCTTTGTCGATGCGCCCCAGGATTCATATTCATCCATACCGGTGGTGTCGCCGACAATATTATCTCTTGAAAGCATACCGACAGCGCCCTGAAGCATCATAAAGTTACTGCCGGTGTTTTCTTTGATATACTGATCGAGATAATAGATATAGTCAGAGCCGACCAAATTATGGTTTGCGCTGAATGATGTGGGGTGACAGCTTATATCGGAGATATATGTTGCCTCACTGCCGCTGTCGGGAACAAAGTAAAGGCTCGCAATTTCAGGGATATCTTCCTTTGAAATAAGGCCGCGCTTATCTTCGATAAACTCACTTGCGTCGATTGAGGCAAAATACATTGAGCCTGCTTCAACATCGGCGAAAGCTTCTTCAATAGCCAAGATTGACTGCTCGATAAAATACTGCTTGAAGTATGTAGGAGCCTCAAGGAAAGGAAGCTCGTAAAAGAGCTGAAATTTGTTGTTAAGTCCGTTTGCAAAGAGCTTATAGAAGAACTCTGTGCTTACGCCCTGCGTATCAAGACCGGAATGGCAGTGAGTTGCCGTGATGTTAATGCTTGCAACGTCAATGTCATTGGCTTTGCAGTATTCAAGCACACCGGCTCTGATTGAGCGCACATCTGTTGAAGTAACGCCGAGAGAGTCGATAACACCGAGTACAACCGCACCCTCGCCGCTGTTATCGTCGATTACGGTCACTCTGATTCTCTGGTCGTCATAAACGCCGACAGCTTTTTTGTTCATAAGGTCACGGCCGATATAGTATGAGCCGTTTTCAACGTCCTCGGGAATAATACTGCGGCTTGCGTAGCCGAGGCTCCAGTAATTGCCGTCACCTGCGGAAGTCTGATAAGTGCTGCGTCCGGGCAGGAAGTTTTCGCCGGCATAGTTGTCGATCGTATCCCAGCCTGCCGGATCGGGATAAACGTTGCAGATAGACTTTACGAGCTTTTCAACGACGATATTAAGAACGTTGTAAAGCACCTTTGTCAGGTTGGCAAGAAATGTGTCAAATGAATCCAGCGGTGCAAGTCCTGCGAAAATCGAGCTTACATCGGGTAAATCAAATGAAAAATCGTAGTCATATTCCACGGTTTCGCTTTGCGCCTTGGGTTCGGCTTCATATCCTACAGCCAAAGCACCGGCACTGCAAACCGAAAACATCAGCGCAAGACACATAAACAGTGAAATGAATCTTTTTACATATCGCTTCATAAAAAAACCTCCTAAAGCAATTTAACATATTATACTAATTTTTAACGAATAAATCAATACTTTTTTACACAATGTCAAGAATATAGTTTCGCCAAACCGGTTTTAATAAAAATGTTTTATATTAGATGTTTATTTTTTTGTTTCATAGTGCTATAATGACAAAGGAACAGTCAAAAGAAACGGCAGAATGGTTTTGCAATGAGGATAAAGTATGAAAATCAAAGAAATCGGCAGAAAAAAGCTCAATGAAACATTACCTTTGGTCTGGGATGTTTTTTGTAAATTCGAAGCCGTTGACTATCCCGAATACGGCAAGCAGGCGTTCCGTGATGCTATTCACGACGAAGAATATCTTGACAGTCTGAAAGCCTACGGTGCGTTTGAAGGAAATAAGCTTTTGGGCATAATCGCAACCTCAAAAAACGGCAGTCATATTGCGCTTTTCTTTGTTGACGGAGATCACCAAGGCAAGGGCATCGGAAGACAGCTTTGGACCAAGGTTCTTGCGGACAATACCTGTGAGGTCATCGACGTCCACTCCTCCCTGTTTGCTGTCCCGATTTATGAAAAGCTCGGCTTTATTCAGACGGACGAGGTCAGAGAAGAAAACGGCATCCGTTACATTCCGATGAAATATCATATGGAAATAAACGAAAGCTGTCCGTGTTCAAAGACAAAATGCATACGTCACGGTCATTGCAACGAGTGTAAGGCTCACCACAAAAAGAGCGGTCGTGCTCGCCCCTGTGAGACGACGGACTGAAAATTAAGAAAGCAGTGATAAATATGACCTTCACAACCGAAAGACTTATTCTCCGTCCGTGGGAGGAAGCGGATGCGGAGAGCTTATATGAATATGCAAAGGATTCGAGAGTGGGGCCGATCGCAGGCTGGCCTGTTCACACAAGCGTTGAAAACAGTCTTGAAATAATCAAAAACGTGCTGTCCGCTCCCGAAACCTATGCCGTGTGTCTGAAAAGCGACAACAGGGCGATCGGCAGTATCGGTCTTATCCCGCCTATGCAGTCCCACACCGAGGCGGCGCAGGACGAGGTGGAGATCGGTTATTGGATCGGAGTTCCGTTCTGGGGCAACGGCTATATTCCCGAAGCCGTCAGAGAAATGCAAAGGCACGCATTTGAGGATCTGGGATACAATGCGATGTGGTGCGGTTACTACGACGGAAACGAGAAGTCAAAACGCTGTCAGGAAAAATGCGGCTTCAGGTATCATCACACGGAAAAGGATAAGCCGTGCGCCCTGATGGGCGACGTCAGAACCGAGCATTTCACATATCTCAAAAAGGAGCAATGGATTTCCGATGAGCAAATATGACGCCCTGTGGAATTGGATAAAAGAGAACGGCACGGACAGCTTTATGCTGACCTTCGGCGAGATAGAAAAAATCGCAGGTCTGCCGATAGACCATTCTTTTCTGACCTATAAAAAGGAGCTGACGGAATACGGCTACAAGGTCGGAAAGATTTCCATGAAAGCTCAGACCGTGAGCTTTGAAAAAGCTTGATAATCCTGCCGAAAGGCTTGATTATATATTTTATTTTATTTAAGGAGATTGCTGTTTGAAGAAAAACAACACCTCGGAGATTGTAGCATAACCGGGAGGTTTGCGTAAATACAGTCTCGCACAAGCCTCCCCGTATTGAAGTCAACAATCATCAGGAGGAAAAACAATGAGTAAAAATGACTGCATCATACGTTTAGAAAGAAAAGACGAGCACCGGGAAATCGAAAATCTTGTCAGGGAGTCCTTTTGGAACGTTTACCGTCCCGGCTGTCTTGAGCATTATGTGCTTCATACGCTCAGGAACAATGAGGCTTTTGTGTCCGAGCTTGATTTTGTTATGGAGAAGGACGGCAGACCGATCGGTCAGAATATTTTTGTAAAGGCAAAAATTCAGGCTGACGACGGCAGAGAAATTCCGATCGTAACAATGGGACCTATCTGCATCACGCCCGAACTCAAACGAAAGGGTTACGGCAAAATACTGCTGGATTATTCGCTTGAAAAGGCCGCTGAAATGGGTTTCGGTGCGGTGTGCTTTGAGGGCAACATCGACTTCTACGGCAAGAGCGGATTCACCTTTGCGAGTGAATACGGCATCAGATATCACGGTTTGCCGGAGGGCGCAGACTCGTCGTTCTTCGTTTGCAAAGAGCTGATTCCCGGATACCTTGACGGAATAACGGGCGAATACGCCACTCCGCAGGGATATTTCGTCGATGAAGCCGCCGCCGAGGAATTTGACAAGGCTTTTCCCCATAAGGAAAAGTTGAAGCTTCCCGGACAGCTTTTCTAAACGCAAATTCAGGAGCTTAACGCTTCCTGCGAAAAAGGCTCTCACCGCTGTATCTTTTCGGCGGTGCAGAGCCTTTTGACATATTCCGTACATCGGTGAGTTTACAAAAATAAAATATTATATCTTTCCATTTTAATTTTGCTGTGATATAATCTAAGAAAAAGAGATAGGACGGATTGAATTGAAAAACAGAATTAAAAGGATAATTGGCGCAGTTATGGCTTTTATTATGATGATACCGTTTGCCCTGCCCGTTGCAGCGGCAGACAACGGCGAACAGCCGATATTTGAACATGAGATGCCGGAGCTTAAAGAATACGGCTTTGCGGACTCGGACGGGGTTAAAATCGAATACGGTATTTACGGCGATCTTGACGCTGAGCCGCTTGTTCTTCTCCCCTGCAACGGCAACGATATGCACAATTTTGACGGCAACGTTCTGCCTGAATTGGCTAAGCATTTCAAGGTTATTGCGATCTCTCCGAGGGGCTGCGGAAATTCCGAGCGCGGAGAGGGAAAGCTCACCTTTGAGGTGGAAAGCAATGATCTTGTGAACGTTCTTGACTTTCTCGGTATTGAAAAAGCGCATATTTTCGGCTTCAGCGACGGTGCAAATCTCGGCTATGTGTTCACCGTTGAGCATCAGGAGCGTGTACTCTCCCTGATTGCAATGAGTGCAAACATAAACATGTGGGGCACAAAGCCTTTTGATGAAATAGGCATCATTATTTCCTATGTCTATCTGTCGATCAGGGCGGCAATAACAAAGGATCCTGCCGATGCGCTCAAGCGTGATATTGAGGGTATGATGGTAGGTCAGCCGAACCTTACCTACCGTGACCTTGAAAAGATAAGCGTTCCCGTTTTTAATATCTACGGCGAACACGATATGATAAGGCGTGTTCACTCAAAGCTTATCACGAAACATTCGGGTGCAAGAGAGCTTATGGTCAAGGGCGGCGGTCACTCGACGTGCTTTAATTATACCGATTCAATTCTTCTTCCGAACATACTGGACTTTTATAATTCCCTGTGAATAAAAATCAGGCTTTTATCAACAAAAAATATTAAATTTTCGTTTTTACTCTTGATTTAATCTCACGATAGTATATAATTATTATAAGACTTTTTGGAGGTTAGGTATGGAAGAGAATAAAAAAGAGCAGTTTGACAGAATTGACGAGCTGTTGAAGGATACATCGGCAGAAAACAGAATTAAGTTTGACACGCCGCAAAGCAACGAGCCAAAAGCGATCAACACAGACGACGATGCGATAAGTTCCCTTTTCGGCAATCCGACACAGGAGGCTCAGCCTATTGAGGATGCGGCACCTGTCAACGAGGTTCCCGTTCAGAGCGTGACCGAGGATGAGGACGAGGAAAGCGAAGAAACCGCAGTCTGCATTATTGACGAAACAGCAACGACAGTTGAGTTGACGGACGACTCCGCCGTTTATCAAAACGGCTCTGTTGACGAAGCAGGCGTACAGGTCAAAAAAGCTCCTAAGCAGAAGGTCAAGTTCAACGCTTTGCAGATCGTTCTGATGTGCATTGTCGGCGTTGTGCTTCTTTGGTGCGTAGTTTTCACGGTTGACCACACTCTCGCCGCTCAGGGCTACTCCCCTGTTTTCTGCGTAGAAACTCAGAAATATGAGGACGGAAGTGCAAACTACACCGGTCTCGGCTACAAGATCCAGTTCCGCTTTGATTCAGGCGACAATCTCACGCAGAAATGTGTGCCGATCTGGAAAGACGGTCCGAACGATATTGCCGACAAGCAGGAGAGCGGAGCGTCATTCCAATAACAAATCAATAAAAAATTGCCGTGTTCAGCGCAGAAAAATCTGTACCGAACACGGCTTTTATCAATCCTTTTTTGATACTTCCCTGATATACTCACGGAAGAAGATTACGCTTTCTTCAAGCGCAGAAATCGGGCAACGCTCGTTGGTTGCGTGGGTAGTCAGAAACAGGCTGACCGAAACATTGAACGGTGCATAACGCAGGATATTGTCACAGATATCTCCGTAGTAGTGCGAATCCGTGCCGCCCATTACAAGGTACGGAGTGACGGCAACATCATTCGGATGAAGTCCCTCCTCTACCCTGCGTATGGCGTTGAACGCCCTTGAATTTGTCGGAGAAAACTTTGTTGCCTCTTTCTCACCCGATCGCTCGATCTCAATATCCTTGTAGCGAATGTGCTTTCTGAGGTGCTTTTCAACGTCATCTATCGTGTCGCCGGGGAGCGGACGGACATTGACCGTTACGCTCGGACGCTGCGGCAAAACATTCGGTGCAGGGCTTCCCTCGCACATCGAAACGCTCTGGATCGTCCTGACCATACTTGCCGATTCGGGAATAGATTTAAGTATCAGCTTTATAAGAGGTTTAAGCAACGGGATATTGCACATCACAATTCTGCCGAGATAGCTCGCACGTCTGCCGACCGTCTCAAACAACTCCGAAAGAAACGGAAGTAAATGCGACTTGAACTGATGATTTTCGATATCCTGAATTGTATTTGCCAGCTTCGCCATACCCGAATGTTTGGGAGCCGCCGAGGTGTGGCCGCCCTTGTCATGGAGGGTGATCTTCATATCAACATAGCCTTTTTCGGCAATGCCGATTGCGGCAACATAGGTGTGGATCAAGCCCTTGATGTCAAGACGGATCAGAGCACTGCCCTCGTCCATAACGCTGTCAAAGTGAACTCCCCTCGATTTAAGCAGCTCGACAATATCCTTTGCACCCGAATCGATCGGTGAAACTATCTCTTCATTGTGACCGAAGCAGAGGTAAACATCTCTTTCAGGCTGAAAGCCCTCAGCCATAAGGGATTCGACCGCCTCCATAACGCAGATGAGGTGGTTTTTCATATCCAAAGCGCCCCTGCCCCAGATAAACTCACCGTCAATATGGCCGCTGAATGCGTCGTACGTCCAGTCGTCCTCCGTTCCCTCCGCAACGGGAACAACATCCTGGTGGGAAAGCAGAGCCATAGGCTCAAGGTCGGGGTTCTTTCCTTTCCATATATAAATAAGGCTTGCGTCGGAAACTTTTTCCTTGACCGTGTTCTCCCGGATAAGAGGATAGGTCTCGTCGAGATATTTATGAAACTTTTCAAACTCGTCCCAATCGACCTCGTCCCTGTTTGCCCTTGAGACGGTTTTGAATTTGATAGCACCCGAAAGATGCTCGGCAACCTTCATCTCGTCAATATCTATGTCGCCGATATCAACCCCGTCAACCTTTTTGGGCTTAAAAAATATTGCTCTGATGAGCGTAACCGCAACAAACAAAGCAAACAACACAAGTAAAATTTTCCACCACATATCAATACCAAACCTCCTGAGATATGTCGTAAAGTTTACCACAATGACAAAAAATTGTCAATACGCACAGAGTAATTATTGTCAAAAAGAGAATCCTGTTTCTGTTTTTCTTTTTTCTATATAACCCTGTATTGCCATTGCCTAAAATGTGGAAAAAGACAATTATTCGCCTTATAATTATGCCTTTTATTCGTCAATTATGCACATAGTACAAAATTATATAAGTGAAACTGCACAAATTAAGCATAATTTATTTGTGCAAAACGCTTGACAAATCAAAAATGCGGTGCTATAATATGCTTGCAAAATAAAAAGAAAGGAATGAATGACTTATGGCAAACAATATGTATTATGTTGCAGAGGAAAAGTTGTTGAACGAGATCGCAAAGGAAAAGAAGTTTTCATTCCGCGCTATCTTGAAGCTTCTGACGGCAAGCGCTATCACAAGGAAGTTTTAAGAAAGTCGGCTTTTGCGAGCCGTTTAATACTAAAACCTCTTATGCCCGAAAAAGCGTCATACGGATTGCACCCCGCATCATCACGATGCCGAACCCGTAAATCACGGATTTAATGACGCAAAAGGCAAAAGTTCAGATTGTCCGAAAAGGTTATTCTCCTTCCTTTTCGGGCGATTTTTTTCATTTCTCTCCCCCGTAAAAAGTTCTCAATTTATTAACAGTGCTATGTATTGACATATCCTGTAAAGCGGAATATAATGTTGAATATCGTACATTTTATTTTTAGAAAAGCGGTGAGTTTATGAAAAAAGCCGTTCACAAGGATTTGCGGTCGCTCTCCCATATGATAATCAGAATGATAGAGAATTTTTCAAGCAAGAAAAAAATCGAATCAATGTCGGGTAACAATGGCTGTATTATCGGCTATCTTTCGGACAACAGAGAGAGGGACGTTTTTCAGAGGGATCTTGAAAAGGAATTCGGAATAACCCGTTCCACCGCATCCAAGGTTGTCAACCTGATGGAGCAAAAGGGACTTGTGGAAAAAAGAAGCGTTTCATATGACGCAAGACTTAAAAAGCTGGTCCTGACCGAAAAATCCGAAGCCATTGCACACCTGATGAGCGACGATATAACGAAGCTTGAGAGCGTGCTGACGGACGGCTTTTCGGACGATGAGCTTGATACCCTTTACGGCTATATCGACAGAATAAAAAACAACATCAAAAACTATAAACCAAGCACAAAGGAGGAAAACTGAAATGCACACCTTAAAAAGGCTTATGCAGTGCATCAGGGAGTATAAGCTCCCGTCGCTGTTAAGCCCGCTTTTTATCACGGGCGAAGTTATTATAGAATGTTTCATTCCGTTTATAACCGCTCAGCTTATTGACGGAATAGAGCGCGGAAGCGGAATAGAGGTCATCGGCAGTTACGGACTGAAGCTCGTCATTCTTGCCGTGTGCTCGCTTGTCTGCGGCGCCCTTGCAGGTCATTTCTGTGCGATCGCTTCCTGCGGATTTGCAAAAAATCTCAGGCACGATCTTTTCTATGCGGTACAGAATTATTCTTTTTCAAATATCGACAAATTCTCCTCATCGAGCCTTGTAACAAGACTGACAACCGACGTCACAAACGTGCAGAACTCGTATATGATGATAATCAGGACGGCGCTGAGAAGCCCTCTGATGCTCATTTTTTCCATCGTTATGACGATCAGGATCAGCCCGAAGCTGACAACGGCATTTATCGCACTTGTGCCGTTTATTACGGTTGGTCTGATAGTGATGATAAAAATGGTTATGCCGCTTTTCAAGCAGATTTTCAAGCGTTACGACGCATTGAACAATTCCGTTCAGGAAAACGTTGCGGCGATCAGAGCTGTCAAATCCTTTGTCCGTGAGGATTACGAAAACGAAAAATTCTCCAAGGCTTCCGACAATGTTTGCATGGATTTCACCAAGGCCGAGAAGCTTATGGCGTTCGGCAATCCCCTCGTTTCTGCCGCAATTTACGTTATCATGCTCTTAGTATTCTATTTCGGAGCAAAGATAATTGTCACTTCCGGCGGTACGGAGCTTGAGGTCGGCGGTCTTTCTTCGATACTGACCTACGGTATGCAGGTGCTTATGAGCATGCTCATGTTAACAATGACGATCGTTATGATCTCCATGTCCTTCGCTTCGGCAAGCCGTATTGTTGAGGTTCTTGACGAGGAAAGCACGATTCAAAATCCCGAAAATCCCGTTTTCGAGGTCAAAGACGGTTCAATCGACTTTGAGAATGTCGATTTCTCCTATTCGGAAAAGGCGGAGCTACACACCCTGCGTAACATCAGCTTTCACATTGACTCGGGTGAAACCATCGGCATTATCGGCGGTACGGGCAGCAGTAAGACCACCCTCATTCAGCTTATTTCAAGGCTTTATGACGTCGGCTCGGGCAGCGTAAAGGTCGGCGGAACGGACGTCCGTGATTACGATATTCAAACGCTGCGTGACGCCGTTTCCGTAGTTCTTCAGAAAAACGTTCTTTTCTCGGGCACGGTCAAGGAAAATCTTCGCTGGGGCGATAAAAATGCAACGGACGAGGATATCGTCAGGGTTTGCAAGCTCGCACAGGCCGATGAATTTATCGAACAGATGCCCGACAAATATGACACATATATTGAGCGCGGCGGAGCAAACGTTTCGGGCGGTCAGAAGCAAAGACTGTGTATCGCACGAGCCTTGCTCAAAAAGCCGAAGATCCTTATCCTTGACGACTCGACAAGTGCAGTTGACACCAAGACGGACGCAATGATAAGGAAGGCTCTGCGTGAAGAAATTCCCGACACGACGAAGCTCATCATCGCACAGCGCATTTCCTCCGTTCGGGACGCAGACAGAATTATCGTCCTCAACAAAGGTGAGATAAACGGAATAGGCACGCATGACGAGCTGATGGAAAACAACGAAATTTACCGTGAGGTATATGATTCTCAGACAAAGGCAGGTGATTTTGATGCATAATCCTATGCCTAAAGGAAAGAAGCCCCCTATGGCAGGAATGAAATCGGGCGCAAAAAAAGGTTCGTTCAAGAGGATATTAAAATCCCTTTTCAGCGAGTACAAGGCTCCGCTTCTGTTCGTAGTTGTCTGCATAATCCTCTCCACCCTTGCAGGAACAACCTCGAACCTGTTCCTGAACAATCTTATCCGTGAAATCAAGCTCGGACTCGACTCCGGCTGGGATTCGGCTCTGCCGAGCATCTTGAAAATCATCGGCGTTATGGCAGGTATCTATCTTATCGGCGTTATTGCCGCATTCTTCCAGGCAAGGATAATGGCTGTCGTAACTCAGGGATTTCTGAACAAAAACCGAAAGGCTATGTTCAGCAAGATGGAAAAGCTGCCGATCAGGTACTTTGACACACACCCTCACGGCGATATTATGTCCTACTATACAAATGATATCGACACTCTGCGCCAGCTGATTTCACAGGCAACGCCTGCGCTTATTCAGTCTGCTCTGACCGTTATAATCCTTGTTGCTTATATGCTCTACCTGAGCGTATGGATGACCTTGATTGTATTCGGCGCAGTCGCCCTGATGATGATAGTCGTCAAAACCGTCGGCGGAAATTCGGCGAAATTCTTTGTCCGTCAGCAGAAGGCTCTCGGCAAAACCGAAGGCT
This sequence comes from Acutalibacteraceae bacterium, assembly GCA_051881315.1. GTDB lineage: Bacteria > Bacillota > Clostridia > Oscillospirales > Acutalibacteraceae > CAG-488. Next base: position 26,387 of record JBJEPQ010000041.1, read on the forward strand.
TCATCGAGGAAATGATGAGCGGTCAGAAGGTAGTCAAGGTTTTCAATCATGAGGAAGAAAGCTGCAAGGATTTTGACCGTATAAACGGCGAGCTTTTCAAGGAAGCCTCCAAAGCCAACAGCTTTGCAAACATTCTTATGCCGATCATGGGCAATATAGGCAACATTCTTTATGTCTTCATCGCTTTCATCGGCGGTCTGCTCATTCTCTCCCCCAATGTTCATAATATCTCCCTGTCAGGTCAGGCACTCACCATCGCTGTCGTCGTGCCCTTCCTCAATATGACACGCCAGTTCACGAATAACATCAGTCAGATCTCTCAGCACATCAACAGCATCGTTATGGCTCTTGCCGGTGCAGACAGAATTTTTGAGCTTATGGACGAAAAGCCGGAGGTCGATGACGGTTATGTAACGCTTGTCAACGCAAAAGAGGTTGACGGCAAGCTCGTTGAATGTAAGGAAAGAACGGGTACATGGGCATGGAAGCATCCTCACGAGGACGGCACAGTCACCTATACCAAGCTGATGGGCGACGTGCGTATGGAGAATATGGACTTCGGCTACGATCCCGAAAAGATTGTTCTTCACGACATTACTCTCTATGCCGAGCCGGGACAGAAGGTTGCTTTTGTCGGTGCAACGGGTGCAGGCAAAACGACCATAACAAATCTTATCAACAGGTTTTACGATGTTGCGGACGGAAAGATCCGCTATGACGGCATCAATATAAACAAGATTAAGAAGGATGATCTTCGTCATTCGCTCGGAATAGTTCTTCAGGAAACCAACCTTTTCACGGGCACGGTAATGGAGAACATCCGTTACGGCAAGCTCGACGCAACGGACGAGGAATGTATCGCCGCCGCAAAGCTTGCGAATGCGGACGAATTTATCCGTATGCTCCCCGACGGCTATAACACCATGCTAACCTCAAACGGCGGTAACCTTTCTCAGGGACAGCGACAGCTGCTTGCGATTGCAAGGGCGGCGGTTGCCGATCCTCCCGTTATGATTCTTGACGAGGCGACCTCCTCCATAGACACGAGAACAGAGGTTATTGTTCAAAAAGGTATGGACGCTCTGATGAAAGGCAGAACGGTATTCGTAATTGCCCACAGGCTCTCGACAATTCAAAATTCAGATGTTATAATGGTTCTCGAACACGGACGCATTATCGAGCGAGGCAACCATGACAGCCTGATCGCCCAGAAGGGCAAGTATTATCAGCTCTACACGGGTGCATTCGAGCAAAACGCCTGAAAGCCGTCTGCGTTTCATATTTAACAGTATAGCCTGCGTTTTTCGGCTCAAGCTATTTCTGACTGAAATGTAAAGAAGTGATTTGAATGGCAGGAGTTTATTTTGTTCTGAGTGTGATAACAGACCTCCTGATAACGTATTTCTGCAAGCTCGCAACCGACTGGGGCGATATATGGAAACCGCTTTTGCTTTTGCCGGCAATATACATCGGCTTTCTGATACTTCATCTGATCGGTTTCTGCCTGTATTCGTTCACGACGGACGAGAATTACACCGACAATATCCACAATTCCTACCGCCGTGTTCTGCTTTCAAGCCTGAAGCTTTTCTTAAAAACAGCGAAAGTCCGTGTTCATACCGAGGGTACGGAGCTTGTTCCCGACGACGGAAAATTTCTGCTCGTTTCCAACCACATATCGGTTTTCGATCCTGCAATAACGATCACGGCTTTGGAGAACAAGAACCTTGCTTTTGTCGCAAAGAAAGAGCTTTTCGGCGTATTCGCCGCGGGAAAATATCTTGCAAAATCGGGATGCGTCGGGCTTGACCGTGAAAACGACCGTGAGGCGGTCAAAGCAATAAACAAGGCGGCAGACAACATCAAAAACGGAGTATGTGCGATGGGCATTTACCCCGAGGGATATGTCAACAAAAATCCCGGCACACTTCTGCCTTTCAGATACGGAGCTTTCAAGATTGCCAAGAAAGCCAAGGTTCCGATAGTTGTGGCAGTTGTTCGGAACACAAGAGAGGCAAACAAAAATATGTTCAAGCGTCATTCCGACGTTTATCTGAAGATTTTAAAGGTCATACCGTATGACGACATCGCCGGTCTCAAGACGAACGAAATCGGAGATATTGTATATAAAATAATGATTGATGAAATTTAGCGAGAAGGTTATGTTATGATTAAAGAAGAAGCAGAAAAACAAATTAAAGAAGCATTTCCGTACAGGCTTGAGCTTCACGCTCACACCTCACCTGCCAGCAGATGCTCACAGGTAAGCCCCGAAGATGTTATTACAATCTTTCACAATGCAGGCTATGACGGAATTGCGATAACCAATCATTTCTACGAAAAGCCCGACAAAGACGAATTTCTTAAAATATACCGTGACGATTTTCTCAAGGCGGCTGAAACGGGCAAAAAGCTCGGAATGAAGGTTTATCTCGGCGCAGAGCTGAGATTTGTCAACGAGAATGACAATGACTACCTGATTTACGGCTTTGAGCTTGATCAGCTTGAGGAAATGTATTCACATATAAGCGGCACTCTTGAAGATTTTGTCAGAGATTTCAAGACCGACAGTATGTTCCTTTTGCAGGCTCACCCGTTCAGAAACGATATGGAACGGGGCTTTGAGAAGTTTCTTGACGGCGTTGAGGCTTTCAATATGCACCCGAATCACAATTCAAGGGTTGCACTTGCCATGAAGTATGCCGACGAGTACGGCAAGATCGCCACGGCAGGAACGGACTACCACCACATCGGACACGATAATCTCTGCGCCACAAGATCGTCCGTCCTACCCGAAAACGAAGCCGAGCTTGTCTCCCTGCTCAAAAGCGGCAACTTTATTTACGAGATTTCGGGCAAGGTTGTTTTATAAATAAATAATATGCGGAGCTGTTGCGATGAGCGGCAGCTTCGTTTTCTGTTCTCTTATTTGTGCCATACACCGCCTTTCGGCATATCCTGTTAATAGGCAAATGCCAAAAAAACGGCAGTCTGTTTCAGACCGCCGAAAGGAGCTAATCAAATTGAATAACTATCCATATGACAGCCGTCAAAAGGCGCCTATGGGTTTCAATCGCTGTGCCGTTTCCGGTATTCAGACCGGCGTTACGTCCGCCCTGCCCGAAAACCCGGTCGTGACAATGGCATATGTCCCGTTCCAGACTGACACAACGACCTACGATGAAATGCAGGCGCTTAAAGCAGGCACTCTCTTTCCCGTCCTCGACAAGCCGTTCAAGGGCCGTGGTATGAGATGAACAGAGCACATCTTTTAAAACAGATAGACGCCGTTCAGTTCGCAATGTGGGAGCTGCATCTCTATCTCGACACCCACCCCGACGATCTGAGCGCACTTGCACTTTACAAAAAATACGAGGAGCAGAACGAGAAGCTCGTTGCCGAATTTGAGGATCAATTCGGTCCGCTCTATTCAAATTCCGACCCCGGCGTATCATGGCTCAAAAATCCGTGGCCGTGGGACATAGGGGGCAATTATTGATGTTTATTTATGAAAAGAAATTACAGTATCCCGTCAAAATCACCACACCAAATCCCAAGTACGCAAGCATAATTATATCCCAGTACGGCGGTGCTGACTGCAAAAGGATATAATTCTTAATTTAACTTAATATTTCATTGACAACACATTTTTGTTGATTTATAATACTTCCCGATGAGTTTTGTAAAAAGCACACACGGAAGGATGAAAGAAAATGAAAAGAAAGTTGTTTTGCGAAATCAGTCCGACTTGCTACAAAATTTCTATCGAAAAAGAGATTGCTGTAAGATTTGTTAAGGATCTTTTCAGCAAGGAAAAAATTGCAAAGACAAAGGGCAGTAATCTGCCGAATATTGTTAAATGTCATTCGTCCGTACTTATCAGACGACTTCACGGCGTTGATCTTCAGCTTCAGGAAAACAAGGTTACTAATATCCGTCTTTCCTGCGAGCAAATCAACGGTATCGTCATCAAGCCGGGCGAGACTTTTTCTTTTTGGCGAACCTCGGGCAGACCGACCGCTAAAAAAGGTTACAAGCCCGGACTGACTATCGGCAACAACACTCTCGGAGCGGCTGTGGGCGGAGGTCTTTGTCAAATGGCTAATATGGTGCATTTCCTCGTTTTAAATTCACCGCTTGAGGTTACGGAGCTTCATCATCACACAGACGCTCTGTTCCCTGACGAAAGACGGCGTGTTCCGTTCGGTACGGGAACATCGGTTTCTTATAACAATGTGGATTACCGTTTCAAGAACAATCTCGATCAGGACGTTCAAATTCTTGTTTGGATTGAAAACGGCGAGCTTTGCGGTGAGTTGAGAAGTGAAAGACCTTTTAAATACCGCTATGAGCTTGTTGAAGAAAATCATCACTTTGCAAAAGAGGGAGATGACTATTTCCGCATCTCTCAGATTTACCGTCTGGTCATTGACAACGAGACCGGCGAAACAGTCAAAAAAGAGCTTTTATTAAACAATCATTCAAGGGTAATGTACGATCACTCACTTATTCCCAAGGAGCAAATTTTCAATGATTGAGATAATACAGAAGCTGAAGCTGTTCTCAAAATGAAAACGGAAAAACCAACAGGAACGCTGATTCCCGAAAATGAAAAATATTTTTCAAAATGCCTCCGGAAGCACCGGGGGTATTTTCGCACTTTTATTACAAATCCTTGTGAAAATCAACAGTTTTTATCCTGTGACGGTTATTTTATTCTAAATGATAAAAGTTGAAATAATAATATAATTATAGTATAATTAAATGGAATGGTTAAAATACCATTATTAGGATTTAGTCATTGCTTTCAACTTTGTTTAAATCCAAGAAAACAAAAAAGAAAGTCAGGCGATTTTATGAAAACTGTTTATGCAGACAATGCTGCAACAACAGCTCTCTGCCCTGAAGCACTTGACGCAATGGTGGATTGTTTAAAGAACAACTACGGCAACGCTTCAAGTCTGCATCATATGGGACAGGAGGCTGCCGCCGCAGTATTGCAGGCAAGACGTGACATTGCCGACGCTATCGGCGCAGAGGTCAATGAGATTTACTTCACCTCCGGCGGTACCGAAGCGGACAACTGGGCAATCACGAATGCCGCAAAGCTCGGCGAAAAGAAAGGCAAAAAGCACATCATTTCAACGACATTTGAACATCATGCGGTGCTCCACACTCTTATGAAGCTCGAAAAAGAGGGCTTCGAGGTGACCTACCTTGATGTTCACGAGGACGGATATGTCCGCCTTGACGAGTTCAAAAAAGCTCTCAGAGACGACACCTGTCTTGTCACGATAATGTATGCCAACAACGAGATCGGCACAGTTCAGCCGATTCCCGAGATCGGTGCGATCTGTAAGGAAAAAGGCGTTTATTTCCACACCGACGCTGTTCAGGCGGTCGGTCATCTTCCGATCAACGTCAAGGAACAGAACATTGATATGCTCTCGTTCTCATCACATAAATTCCACGGTCCGAAGGGCATCGGCGCTCTCTACTGCCGCAAGGGTATTCCTCTTATGACCTTTATGCAGGGCGGCGCTCAGGAGAGAAACAAGCGTCCCGGAACGACCAACACCCCTGCTATCGTTGCAACGGCGGCGGCTCTCAAAAAGTGCTGTGCCGAAATGGACAAGAACATTGCCTATGTCAGCGGTCTCAGGGACAAGCTTATCGACACAATTCTTGAGGTGATACCCCGTTCAAGAGTGAACGGAGGACGCTCTCCCCGTCTGCCCGGCAATGTAAGCTTCTGCTTCGAGGGCATTGAGGGAGAATCACTCCTGCTTCACCTCGACCTCAAGGGAATCTGCGGTTCATCAGGCTCTGCCTGCACCTCAGGCTCTCTCGATCCGAGCCACGTTCTTTTGGCTCTCGGTCTGCCGCACGAGATAGCGCACGGCTCGCTCCGTCTTTCTCTGTGCGAGTACAACACCGAAGAAGAAATTGATTACATCATTGAGGAGCTTCCTAAGATCGTTTCGATGCTCCGTGATATGTCCCCTGTTTGGGAGAGGATAATGAAAGGAGAAGAATACTATGCTGTACAGTGAAAAGGTAATGGATCACTTCCAGAATCCGAGAAACCTCGGCAAGATGGACGACGCTGACGGCGTCGGCGAGGTCGGCAATGCGAAGTGCGGAGATATAATGAAAATGTACCTCAAGATCAAGGACGGCAAAATTGAGGACGTTAAGTTCAACACATTCGGCTGTGCTTCGGCTATTGCGACAAGCTCGATCGCTACCGAAATGATAAAGGGACAGAAGATTGAGGACGCTCTCAAGCTCAGCAACAAGGCTGTTGTAGAAGCTCTTGACGGACTTCCGCCGGCAAAGATTCACTGCTCCGTTCTTGCGGAACAGGCTGTCAAGGCGGCTCTCAAGGACTATTATCAGAAAAACGGACTTGAGCTTGATCCTGCTGTTTTCGGCAGTGACTGCGGCAGCAACTGCGAAAGCTGTGAGGGCTGCGGACATGAGGGCTGAGCCATGAAAAAGGCTATGATCGCCATGAGCGGCGGAGTTGACAGCTCCGTCGCTGCTTACTTAATCACTCAGCAGGGCTATGAAGCGATCGGCGTGACGATGAAGCTCTACAACAACGAGGACATCGGCGTTAAAAAGGAAAAAACCTGCTGTTCACTCGACGATGTTGAGGACGCAAGGAGCGTTGCGAACAGGCTGGGTATCCCCTACTATGTTTTCAACTATACCGATAATTTCAAATTACAGGTCATCGAACGCTTTGTTGAGGCATACCGCAACGGCAGAACGCCCAATCCGTGTATCGACTGCAACAGGTACATCAAGTTTGACCAGCTTATGCACAGAGCAAGAGAGCTTCAGTTTGACTACGTTGTGACAGGTCACTATGCGATCAATGAATACGATGAGGAAAAAGGGCGCTGGATTCTCAGGAAAGCGGCGGACGAAAGCAAGGATCAGAGCTATGTGCTGTATTCGCTGACTCAGGATCAGCTCAGCCGCATACTTTTCCCCCTCGGCAGAATGACAAAGCACGAGGCGAGGGAGATCGCCGAGGCTCAGGGCTTCGTCAATGCCGACAAGCACGACAGTCAGGACATCTGCTTTGTGCCCGACGGCGACTATGCCAATTTCATCGAAAAATGGTGCGGCTTTAAGTTCACGGAGGGCAACTTCGTTGACCGTGACGGCAATGTTATCGCCCGCCACAAGGGTATAATCAATTACACGATAGGTCAGCGCAAGGGACTCGGAATAGCCGCAAAAGCGCCGTATTACGTTGTCCGCAAGGATCTTGCCAAGAACGAGGTCGTGCTCGGCTCCAACGACGATCTTTTTTCCGATCATCTTGAAGCGACCGATCTGAACTTTATTTCGATTGAAAAGCTGACCGAGCCGATGAAAGTCAAGGCAAAGGTCAGGTACAGACAGAAAGAGACCGACGCGGTAATAACACCGCTTGAAAACGGAAATGTCAGCGTCGATTTTGAAACTCCGCAGAGGGCGATCGCACCCGGTCAGGCTGTGGTTTTCTATGACGGCGATATCGTTGTCGGCGGCGGCACGATAATTTAATATTTGATGAAGTTTTTTGCCTCC
>JBJEPQ010000042.1:0-33837 GCA_051881315.1 Acutalibacteraceae bacterium
GCGGAGAAAAAGTGTTAGTTGCTTGTTAGTTATATGTTAGTTGTTTATTAGAAAAATAAAAAGACGGGACTTGCTACGCTGCTGCCGCAGCTACACGCCCACGTCGGCGAAAACAGTCCACCGGACTGTTTTCTTCCGCAAACTCCGTTTGCTCCCTCCTGTTCAAGTCCCGTCCTGATTATACCGCAAAACAAAAAGAGCCGCTCTTGCGACTCTTCTTGTTTTGGTGCGAGAGACGGGACTTGCTACGCTGCTGCCGCAGCTACACGCCCACGTCGGCGAAAACAGTCCACCGGACTGTTTTCTTCCGCAAACTCCGTTTGCTCCCTCCTGTTCAAGTCCCGTCCTGATTATACCGCAAAACAAAAAGAGCCGCTCTTGCGACTCTTCTTGTTTTGTGTTTGCACCCTCGGTTCGATACAAGATACCCGTTTATAACGGTAGGTTCAGCTGTCTATCGTTACAGAACAATCGTTATTTTGCAATATCGAATAATGTCAACTGATATCCGTCTGCGGTCCCAATGGTCGACACAACAACTGCTTCCTCGGTGCTTTCATCAGAATCAAACGTGCTAAATCGCCCACGCTTTTGAACTCTGGAGCGTTCCTCTATCGCCTCTGCACTCCATTCTGAAGAAATACTCAAGAGCACCTCTTTAAGCCGTTCATTGATGGTAGTTTTGCGTTCTCGGCTGCGCCGAACGATGCCATAACAACCGGTTGGAGAAATATAAATATCCTCTGGGGCATCAGGTGAAACGATATCCTTCATATGGCCGAAAACGCTTTTTTCTGGAATCGCAGTGCAGTTTATTGAATCACCATTGCCCAGAGGAACGATGTCTTTACCAAAGCTGAAATAGCATCCATCTTCTGCCTCCCACTGTACATAGCAGTCAGTAAAATAGTCGTACGGTATTATGCTCACTGGGTCAGCAGAGTGCGCTACCAGATTCTGGCCAATCCAACGTACTACAGGCACAGCCCAAGAATTACCTGTGGCCTGATATCTGTTGGTTTTCTTTGCGCAGGGCAAATCAGTATATCGATCTGGGAAACCCATAAGACGCTCACACTCGAGGGGAGACAGTCGACGGATTCGGCTATCCTGGACCACAAACAGTGAACCGTTATTTGCCGCTGCATTACCATTCCATTTCGTACCATATGCAGAATACAAGCAATCCGTATATTCTCTGAATACCTCAAAGCTATGTCCGTCTTTGCTGAAAACAAGTTCTGTCTGTGGATATTTCGCTAATCTACCGTGATGCTTTTCAAAAAGAACATTTTCAGGGTAAAAGTCGGTATCACCGGCAAGAACATACAGTCGTCTGCGTTGTTGGGGAAGGCCAAAGTACTTGGCATCCAAAACACGCCATGCGACATTACGCTTGGGTCCCTTTACCATTCCGGCGTTTGGCCATTTAGGACAATTAACCACATCGCTCAAACCTGCAAGTGATGAAACAAGGCATCCAAATGCATTGGTTTTATCGGTCAATACACCCTCGACATTTTCCCAAAAGACAACACTACGCCTTTTCCCTGCCGAAATACGGACGCTGTCACTTGCATCAATGATGTCGACAAATCGCAGTGTCAAATTTCCACGATCATCATTAAGACCATTTTTCCATCCTGCAAGTGAAAAAGCCTGACAAGGTGTGCCACCACAAATCATATCCGGGGCATCAACATTACTTGCTATGATTGCATCAGGGATGTCATTCATATCACCCAAGTTTGGTATGCTTGGGTATTTTTCTTTTAGGACCGCCGCTGGGAAAGGGGCGATTTCTGAAAACCATTTGAATTGAAAACCCAAAGGTTCCCAGGCAACCGATGCCGCCTCAATCCCAGAGCAGACACTACCAACGGTTTTTATTTCCATAGCAATCTCTCCAAGAGGTTTTTCTTTTATGTTCGCTCTGTTTTCGATGAATTGCAACTGGTATTTTCAACTTTATCGAGAATCTACCCTATGAACAAAGAAAGCAGTTATTCATCATCACCGATATATCTGTTTAGAGCTTCTCTCCATGCTGCAACATCATACCAACCACATCCAAAGCAACCTCGTTCCGCATCAGAACCAAAAGGAGGGCAGTCGGAAGGCCAATCTTCAGAGCCAGCATAGTAGAATTTGATTCCAAACGGATATCCCCGCTTGCCAGTATCAATACAACGTTCACACGCTCTGGATTTTAGTAAATTGTGGTTTCCGCTCTCATCCTTTTTGAGGAGCTGGAACTTTCTTTCGATTTCTTCTTCAGACACATCAACAGGATTTCGCGATTCTGCTGCACCCCATCGCTCCATTGGGAATCTATGGTCTATGACTAATGCGTGTACTTGACGAACTCGCTGTTCGATGACGTCTGTATATCCATAATGCTTCAGGATTTTCGCTTGCAGTTTTTTGGGCAACCCAGATGCGGCATTTGCATTTTTAAAAGTGCCGTCCCATCGATCCCATTTTCCTGTTGATCCACAAGTCGGACAAGTTCTTATTTCAGAAGCAATGTTCAATCCAGGTCGGCCACGGTTTCCTCTGCGAAGTCCTCCCACGCCTCCACCGCCAGCAAGCTGTTCTGAATCAACTGTTCTGGCAGCGCACTTTCGGCAATGCCACTCACAATCTTTTAGTATTTGAAAATACTGATATTGAAGCGTACCATCCCGTCTAAAGGTTTCCTCATATTCACATATGTCCATTATTTTTTCCTTTTCAATTCAGAGAGCAAACGGGCTCTCCACTCCGCAATATCATACCATCCGCAGCCAACGCAGCCACACTCGGCCTTTTTGCCTTTGGCTGGAATATTGGGGTCCCAGTCCTCTGTACCGGCATAATAATATTTGATACCGAACGGATATCCGCGCTTTCCCGTTTGGAAACAAGTCCGGCATACTTCTCGCTTCTGCTGATTACGCTGATTTGTGAGCAGTTGGAATTTCTGCCGAATTTCGTCATCCGTCATTGTGTCAGGGTTTTCACCCTTTGTTTCATCGTCCCAGCGAATTTCAGAAAACTTATGATCCGGCAGACAATGCGGAGAAAAGGTATCCTCATACACATCTATGCTACCCAGCACCTTGATGATTCTCTTGCGAAGTGCAGGCGTCCAAGTTTCGTATCCGTTTCCTTCGTTGCCACCACGCATAATCGGTAAAAGTATTCTTTGGCTTGTGTTTCTACCACAATGCGGACAATACCGAGCCAGATCGGTTGCTATGGTATAGCCAAACTCTTTCAGATCCTGGATTCTTCGTTGTGGATTAGGGTTCCGAGGCATTTCACAGGCACCACACTTCCATCCACCTTCTGAAAGAGTGTCAAAGAACTCTTTTGTGGTTGTTGCGTTGGGTTTTGTTTCCCAGAATTCCGCCTGCTTTTCTTTCCAAATTGCGATTTTGTCTGATTTCATCTGAACATAAATCATGTTCAAATAAGGATAGAGTTTCTCTTTGTCCTCAAAATCAATAGATGTTCCTGTGCGCCTGTATTCGATGGGAACATATCCTTCCCAGACATAATCCGCATATGTAAATTTAACAGATACATAAACTTCAGAAGCTTTAGAGTTTACGATGGGGTAATCCAGCAAAATAGTAATATTGCGATTCAAGGGAATAGCCATATGATACACCTCCGAATAGAGAGATACAGCCTGCCGTATATTACGGCATGGCATATCCCCGACTTATTGTTTTAATCCTCAATCAAGCGATTGATTATTTCAATTGTGTTTACAGTCTCAAAGTCATACTGAAAAATTGAGGCAATAATAATCTGGTTACCAGAAAAATCTCTTTTCAGTATATTTACCATCAGTTGGATATTGGCCTGATCCACTTCCTTACCGCTGGGCGAATCCAGAATAATCGGCAGCTTAATACCCAAATGTTTTTGAATTTCGGTGATATATGCCAACCGGAAAGCAAAAACTGTTTTGTGCAGCACCGCACCGGATAGTTCCTTCAAATTAGAAGTAAACAGATAGGACGATGCAATAGATTCGCTGTTTCCTACGCCAAGTTCGGTAGCGTACTTTACCATATTTTCGTAAAGGGACATTACCACACCAGTATCAGACTTGGTTTTTCTGGATATTTCTTCACGAACGGATTTTAGCACCTTCTCCAGGCGTTTTATTTCTTTATCGATGGCACCTGCATCAATGGGGACAGAAGCAATCCGCCTGTCAAAAATATCAATCATACTCTCTGACTGGAAAAACGCTAACTGTTCGGCTTCGTTTTCCTGTTCTTTTTGAACATTTGCCAGCTGATGCATTACAGAACGCAGATCAGCAGAGACAATTTTGCGTTTGGCAATCAGAAAATCTATTGTGTCAGCCAGCCCAACGATACTATCAGCAGTAACGGGAAATATAGTTCCGTCCGGCAGCTGAACCGTTAATTTCATTTCAGCCACATACTGACGCACACGCTTGTTATCCGAAAGGCTTTTGTCAATCCTCCTCAACTCGCTTTGAAGAGTCTTTTGCTGCATCAGCAACTGTGCTATAACAGCATCAGATTCTACAGAATAGGAATCTGATACAAGGGTGCCACTTTCCGCTACAATTTCCTCGCGATATTTGGCCACGCTGGCCATCTGACGGTACTTGGAGAGTTCTTTAGAAAGCTGCGCTTCTTTGCGAATCAAATCACTGCAATCACAGCCAGAAAGACCGCGAATCAGTTCTTCGATATTAAACCTGATACTTCCGATGGCAGTGCCACGATTGAGAAGCGTCCAACCTTTTTCTTGGTCGGCATAAATTGCCCCAAGGATATTATTCAGTACATCGGCGTTGTCCGTTCCAAATATTATTTTTTGCAAATCATGTAACTGATCGGGCAGTATATATGTTTTCTTTTCATCAGCAACAGTTGCTTCGATAAAATCGTTGGAGTAGCGAGCCAAGACCATTTCACCAACATTGTCCACAAAAATCGTCGAAACCACCTCACAGCGGTCAAATCTAATTTTTCTGGTGTTGGGTATGTTGTACCCCAGAGAGTATAGCATGAAGCGTAACAGAGTCGTTTTTCCTTTACTATTTTCCTTGCTAAAAATAAGATTTACGCCATCCGTGAAATCAAAAGTACGCTCTGCAAATCCTTCTTTTATTCGGATAGATTGGAAAATCACAGGTTCACCCCCTGCCGGACTTTGTCAATGGTAATTCTGCGGCGGATCACATTGTATAAAACGATTTTCGTAAGTGCCTCCAACGTCTCATCATCAATACCATCTGAAGAGAATTCTGCTTTGTAATCCTCCCAGGAATGATCAATGAAGTCCTGGCACTTTTCCATCTGCTTTTTTGTGCTGGGAAACTGCGTGTAGTCATAAAGGATCTTTGTGAAAAACTCGATACGCTCACAACAGGAATCGATGGTACTGCTATACAAACGAACGACCTCGTCATAAACCCCAATATCAAATTGATTTAGAAAATCATCATCACATCGGTTAATATCTGTCTCGTATACCAAGATAGGCCATATAATATCCTTTTTGTCCAACTGAATAGATGCATCTCTTTTAGAGCCGTTGATAAAAATGTCGTCATGCCACACTTGGAGCAACCATTTACCGAGCCCATATGATACATTCACATTAAGACTGCCAATAAAATCATTTACGGCCTGCGTGACGGCTTTATACCGTTCTGCGTCATCATCGGTTTCAAACGGGAATACTTGTACCGTAAACTTCTGCAAATCAAGGGGATTCTCTATATCACCAAGATAATTTTTTACTATTTCCTGCGCAGTTGGTGGCAGATTGGAAAAAGACCTACGAGTAGGCAAGCCACCAAAAACACCTCTTGAATCCATATCATTGAACGGATTAGGAGAGTTGGTAATGAAAATCAACTGTTGAGCATCTGTCTTTTGTGCGCCTTCTGAAAGAGAAACCAGTGCCTTTTTAAGATTTTCACGCACATGAGAGAAATCGGAACTGCTCTTTTCAACCGCCTTTGCCTGGGCGAGAATTTTTTGACCATTCTCCATAGTCAGTTCAATATCTTCCTCGTTTCCCTCAAGACGAACAGAACGCAAGTCCTTGATATTTTCCAGCATGAGAACAATAGCGGCATTTCTCTGGAAATCAAATCCAAATAATACTGCGTTGGCACGTCTATTTTTCATTGTCCTCACACTCCTATCAACATTAAGACTCTTTTGCAGGAACCGCACTGAATTCTAAAATATCATTCGGCGTACATTCCAGTGCAATGCATATGCTCTCAACTTTATCCAGAGCAATATACTGACCATTTTTTAGCTTTGTAATAATATTTGCAGAAATATTCGCATCCCGCATCAGTTGAGCATTGGTAATATCCCGCTCGATCATCATATGCAACAGTTTTTTGTAACTAACAGCCATACCGCCACCTCCGCAGAGTAGATAATTTATTATATCACGCTTCTGTGAAAATTTCAATAGTTCAACGATAAGTTCCGTTATATGTGATCAACGATAAGTTCCGTTATATGTGATGTCTATCGTTGAGTAATACTGTGGACGCATTTTGAGATTCATCGTTGTATAATAGTAATATGAAAATGTGTGCGGAGCATTGGGCGAAATCAACTGTTCCCAAACCATCAGTGCCAGGAAGAAATTGTTGCCCTGGGTAGACCTCGATGAATGTCATCTACAGAACTTTTCCTTATAGGATTTTTTCAAAAATTTCTATATAGAGGATTTTTGGTAAAAGAGGTTCATCGAGGTTAACCCAGGCAGTTGTGTGCAAGGTGCATCAATGTCATATCCTAAACTTTTTCTTATGAATTTTTATTGAAATTTTCCCTAAGAGAACTTTTTGTATTTGACCTTGATACACCTTGCCATTTTCATACCCCTGATGGCATCAACAGGTACATTAGCAGGGGTTGACATTTTTTCTAAGTAAATGATGGTGACTAAATTTCATATAAAAATATGATTTTTCGGCCATATGCACATTTCCTGTCCAGATGGATCAACAGAAATGAATTTTCAAAACACCCGCCAAAACGGTGTCCTCATTTCCATTAGGCAATGCAAGGAGGTGGTGCCTATGATCGTATAGCGCTCTGCTACCCAGGCCCGATCAAATCCCTGCCACTGCAACTCAGGACAGCGGCCTGGGGTCACGTGTGAAAGAGCAGGAAATCAAACGGGGTATTACCCCAAAAAATCAACGAAAGGAGCAAAACACTATGAAACGCAAATTCTTTTACGGCTTGAAGCCGGGCATCAAAAATTTCAGTCCCAAGGATTTCTTCCAGAAGGACTATGAGTGTAGTCTGCTCTTCCAGACCAGACGTGGCGCACCCGTGGTGGTGGCTCGTCACAAGAGTCTGGACATCTGGAAGGTGCAGAATGGCTTCTCCACCGTGTCCTTCGGCACCAAGGCAGAAGCGCTGGCCTACTGCAAAGGTCGGTTTTTCGATGCAGACGGACAGGTGGTGTGACATATGACCGAGATCCGTTACTACCCACTCATCGACTGCGACACCGAGGGTACGGAGAAAGTAGCAATGATTCCCACACCCAGCGGCACCGCAGTCCAGGAACAGAGCAAAATGTGGCTTGAGGAAATGATCTCTCACTACTTCCGGCTCTGTACCCAAAACACCAACCATTCCGCTGATTCGTTCAATATCCGCTGCCCTCGTTGTGGCACGGCACTGAAGCGTATCGGTGGAAACATCAACGAAACCAAGCGTGGCTTGTATGTATGCGACAGCTGCGCCATGAACTAAAGGAGGAAACCTATATGATCACCCAAAAGTTTCTGCAGGAATATTTCCGCAAGCACGATGCCATCACCCTGTATAAGCCCGACGGCACCCCCGTCACAATCGTCAAGGTCTATGAGCCGATGCTTATCGTCAGCCAGGATGAAGCCTACCGTTTCCGTTCCAACGAGCGCCTGACGGAGTTCTGCAACAAGCACCGGATCACTACCCATCCCACCATCACCCTGGCCTAAGACACCAAAGGAGGATATCAACATGATCGCCAAGGATTACTTTGACAAGCAGCTCAGCAAACACGAAAAGCTGACCGTTTATTCCGGGGACAATGTTCCTCACACCATCATCAAAAAGTACCATCTGACCACGGAGCCCGACAAGAGCCTGCACTTCGACCTGGATTGCGAAGATCTGGAGAAGTATTGCTATATGCGCGGACTCACCCTGAAACCCACGAAGTAAAGGAGGACACTACCATGAAAACTTATTCCGAACTGTTGCCTCATATCGAGAGCAAAGACTATGAGACCCATCTGTGGAACGCTATGCGTGGCAGACGCCCCGGCAAAGAGGTTCCGGCTTCCAATATAGATCTCTCCACCAATGCCCATCCGCTTCCTTCCGCTACCCAGGACAAATATATGGCGGCACTGAAAAAGGAGAGCCTGTTCCGTAATCTGGCTACTGACATCCACGCATATGATACCGACTACCGCATCAAGACAGCACAGAACGATGGCGCTTCTGCCTGGGTGCCTGAGGGCGGTACGGTCATTGTCAGTGATGACATGAGCGATTTTGGCGAGATCGTTTTGGGGCGTCACAAGCTGGTCACCAGCTTTATTCTGGAGAATTCCTTCGTCCAGGACAACAGCTTTATGATTGAGAAGTATCTGGTTTCCCGTCTGGCACAGAACTTTGGCAGAGCGGAGGACGATGCTTTCATCAACGGCACCGGCATCAATATGCCCACGGGTATTCTGGCAACCGAAGGTGGTGCCGATGTGGGTGTGACCACCGATACACTGACCTATGACGATGTGGTCAAGCTGTTCTTCTCGGTGAAACCCAGATACCGCCGCCATGCCGTGTGGATCATGAATGACGAGACCGCATATACCCTGCGCTCCCTCAAGGATGCAGATGGCAACTATATCTGGAACCACGCTAATGACACCATCCTGGGCCACAAGGTCTATATCTCCGAGTTCATGCCCAATGCCGAGTCCGGTAGCAAGCCCATAGCTTTTGGTGACTTCCGCTACTACTGGATCGTCGGCAGGCAGCCTGTCCGTATCCGTCCTCTGGTGGAAATGTATATCACCATCGACTGCATCGGCTACCGTGCCTATGAGTTCCTGGACGGCAAACTGGTTCGTCCTGAAGCCATCAAAGTCATACAGATGACCGCATAATTTCTGGGATGCCCCTGTGGGTGGCATCCTGCAGGGGCTATTCCCCCGAATACTTATGCGAAAATTCACACGAAGCCCCACGCCGTTTTCCGCTTTGGAGAGCTGTAGAGATAAGACCCGCCCTACCGGGTCGGAAAGGAAATGCTATGAGATTATACATTCAGAACCAAATCAAGAACCTGGCGCTCAAGGGTTATGGATATAAGCGCATCGCAGACATTTTGGATCTGTCACCCAATACGGTGAAATCCCATCTGCGCCGTCATCCACCTGCGGAAGGTGCATCCGTTTGCCAGCAGTGCGGTAAGCCTATCGAGCAGAGTCCCGGCAGGAAGGAAAAGAAATTTTGCTCGGACAAATGCCGGATGGCATACTGGAACAGTCACCAGGATGAGGTAAACAAGCAGGCATATTACACGCTGATCTGCCAGCACTGCGGAAAGGAGTTCGTTAGCTATGGCAATAAAAACCGCAAATACTGCTGTCGGGACTGCTATGCTGCTGCCCGCAGAAAAGCAGCGTGATGACCTCCAGGCTCGTCTGCTCCGTTACCGCACAAGCACCACAGTGTTCCGCAGCATGGTCAAAAACGGCATTTTGACCGAGAATGACTATAAAAAATGCTGCGACATTCTGGCAGAGAAATACGGCATATCTTTGTGCAGTATATTTCGCTGAAATGACTTGCTATTATGCCCCTTCAGAGCGAATATGTGATACAACCTATCGGAAGGAGGGGCAAAATGGATAAGGACATTCTGCGCGACCTTTACTACGGTCGGCTTTCTCCCTGGGAGATGACCTTCCGCAAGAGTTCCGAATATGCCAAGGCATTGACGGAAGTTGTGGCTTGCGGAGACAGGCTCAGAGAACTGCTTATTGAAGAAGACCATGCATTGGTCGACAAAATGGAGAATGCACAAAACCACATACTGGACGAAGCCGAACGGGAATATTTCCTCATCGGATTTCGTCTTGGAGCGAAAATGATGCTTTCCATTCTCAATGGAGAAAGCGATACTTTTCGTGAGATTTGAGGACAAATATGGAACGAAGAATCAAACAGGTGCCTTTGCAAAAAATGCAAGCACCCAAGCTGACCAGAGTAGCTGCGTATGCCAGAGTATCTTCCGGCAAGGATGCCATGCTGCATTCTTTATCGGCACAGGTCAGTTATTACAATGACCTTATTCAGCGCCACCCCGGTTGGGTATTCTGCGGTGTGTACGCAGACGAGGCGCTGACAGGTACAAAGGCAGACAGAGAGAATTTCACCCGTCTGCTAAAAGACTGTAGGACGGGCAAGGTGGATATGGTCATCACCAAATCCATCTCCCGCTTTGCAAGAAATACCGTCACCCTTCTGGAAACTGTGAGAGAACTGAAGCTGATCGGTGTGGATGTATATTTTGAGGAGCAGAACATCCACTCCATCAGCGCCGACGGTGAACTGATGCTTTCCATCCTGGCATCCTATGCCCAGGAGGAGAGCCTGTCAGCAAGTGAAAATCAGAAATGGCGGATCAAGCGGAATTTTGAAAACGGAATGCCCTGGAACGGCACTCTGCTGGGGTACCGCTATGAGAACGGCAAATACATCATTGTGCCAGAAGAGGCTGAGACTGTCCGGCTGATCTATAACAGCTATCTTTCCGGTATGGGCATTACGGCAATTATGAAGATGCTGAACGGAAAAGGCATCCGATCCCGTAACGGTAATGCCTGGTGTAAGAGCAGCGTGATGCGTGTATTGCGAAATTATGCCTACACGGGCAACCTGTTTTTACAGCAAACATACCGTGAGAACCATCTCACCAAGCGCACGTTGCAAAATAACGGTGAGTTTCCGAAATACCACATAACTGACAGCCATGAGCCAATCGTCTCTCTGCGGCAGTTTAACGCTGTGCAGGAGGAGATAAAACGCCGTGCCGAAAAGCACACCCATCCTGGAGTTAAACCAAAGACATACCCTTTCACCGGGATGGTTGTATGTGGTGGCTGCGGAAAACACTACCGCCGAAAGGTCACCAAGACCGGTCCCGTGTGGATCTGCAGCACCTTCAATACGATGGGTA
The DNA here is from genome assembly GCA_051881315.1 of Acutalibacteraceae bacterium. GTDB lineage: Bacteria > Bacillota > Clostridia > Oscillospirales > Acutalibacteraceae > CAG-488. Next base: position 11,266 of record JBJEPQ010000042.1, read on the forward strand.
AAGCATACTGCCCATCCAAGCAGATCCCGGAAAACACGCTCATTTCCACCACTGAGGAAGTTCTGGGCAGCATGGATGCCCTTTACGATAAAATAACGGCAATCAGAGCGGAGAAAGACAACACCTTAGTATTCTGCTTCAAAGATGGTTCGGAAACCGTTAGACGGTGGCAAGCCCGTTCCAGAGCAGAAAGCTGGACTGAAGAAATGAAAGAAGCCGCTCGGCAGAAAGCACTTGAGAGGAGCAAATCAAATGGCTAAGAATATTACGGTCATCCCTGCCACATTGGACAGGCACACAGGGATACCTTCCCATATTCATTACAAACGGAGAGTTGCGGGGTACGCCCGTGTATCTACTGATAGTGAGGAACAGCTTACAAGCTACGAGGCACAGGTGGATTATTACACGCAGTACATCAAGGCGAATCCCGAGTGGCAGTTTGTTGCCGTATATACGGACGAAGGCATATCTGCGACCAACACCAAACACCGTGACGGATTCAACCGCATGGTGCAGGATGCTCTTGATGGGAAGATCGACCTCATCGTCACAAAATCCGTCAGCCGCTTCGCTCGTAACACCGTGGACAGCCTCACTACTGTCCGAAAGCTGAAAGAAAAAGGTGTGGAGGTCTATTTCCAAAAGGAAAACATCTACACCCTGGACTCCAAGGGTGAATTGCTGATCACCATCATGTCCAGCCTTGCCCAGGAGGAGAGTCGGAGCATCTCCGAAAATGTGACCTGGGGTCAGCGGAAACGCTTTGCTGATGGAAAGGTAAGTATGCCGTACCGCCATTTTCTTGGATACCGCAAGGGAGCGGACGGTCTGCCGGAGATCGTGCCGGAGGAGGCCGAGTTGGTGCGGCGGATATACAGGATGTTCATGCAAGGCAAAACCCCACACGCTATTGGTAAGATTCTGACTGCGGAGGGCATCCCCACTCCGGCTGGTAAAGAGAAGTGGCAGTCCTCCACCATTGAGAGCATCCTGCAAAACGAGAAATACCGTGGTGATGCCAGATTGCAAAAGAAATTTACCGTGGATTTCCTGCAGAAGAAGATGAAAATCAACGAGGGTGAGGTTCCTCAGTACTATGTGGAGAACAGCCATCCCGCCATCATTGACCCGGAGGAGTGGGATTTGGTACAGGCTGAATTCTCCAGACGAAAGGCTCTGGGCAGTCGGTACAGTTCAAGCAGCGTGTTTTCTTCCACGATTTTCTGCGGTGATTGCGGATCGGTGTATGGCTCAAAGGTATGGCACTCCACAAGCAAATACCGTCGTACCATCTGGCAGTGCAATGACAAGTTCAAAGGGGACCACCGCTGCACCACGCCCCATTTGTACGAAAGGGACATAAAAGAATTGTTCTTGCGGGCATTCGGAAAGCTGATGGCCGATCGGGAGCATATTCTGGAGGACATCCGATTGGTGCAAGCCGCTCTGTGTGACTGCACGGAATTGGACACGCAGCAAGCTGCCTTGGCAGAGGAGATGGAAATCGTAGGGGAACTGATTCGCCAGTGTATTGAGGAGAACACCGTCAAGGCACAGAACCAGGCAGAATACCTGAAACGATATGAACGCCATACACGCCGCTATGAGAAAATGCAAAAACAGTATGAAGCCATTGAGACAGAACGGCAACGCAGGAAAGAGCAGAACGACCGCATCAGTGCATTCGCTACGATGCTGACAGAACAATCGGAAATGCCTATTGAATTTGATAATGACCTTTGGCTGGCGGCGGTCGATCATGCTACAGTCAATGCAGACGAGACGGTGGTGTTTACCTTCAAAAGTGGAATCGAAATAACTGAGCAGATGTAAAACGGCTCGGAGCCTGGGTGATCTCCCAAGTTCCGAGCCGTTTTCTCTTTGTTTTGATATGCACCTATGGACATATCAATCTAACGATACCGGGTTCTTTTCAACGCAAAACAGGCTGTTTTCAATAGGCAAAAGTCCAACGATAGCAACGAATTTTCTGTTTTGAGGGGCGGTTGCTCAATGGGTGCATTTGCAAATAAAAAACCTTGATATGACAGCAGTTTTCCGCATAAAAATAACGAACCGACAGTCGATAATTGTATCAACTGTCGGTTCAGTTATGGTGCGAGAGACGGGACTTGAACCCGTACGGGATTACCACACGCCCCTCAAACGTGCGCGTCTGCCGATTCCGCCACTCTCGCATTCAGTTGTTGTTCCCTTGCGGAACGCTTAGTATTATATCAGATACGGTCGTGTTTGTCAACTGTTTTTTTCAATTATTTTACAGCCGCTTTGTCGAGTTTTTACCCGTTGGGCTTGTCCCCTTTTTACACTTGCTACATTCCACCGATTTTGTGGATATCTCATAAAAATCATTGCATTTGTTTTTCTTTTATGATAAACTTATCAAAAAGGTGGCGACACGGAAAACGTTGTTCTTTCCGTAGGAAATCCGTTCGGCAGAGGAATAATTGACAATCTCCGTATCGACAAGGACGAGATTGATGACTTTACATATAAAATGTACGACAAGAACTCGTTTGTGTTCGGAAAAATTTTTGGATTTTTCAGTTTTATCATTGCGGCAATCAAAGGATAGTTTAACGGTTCTTTAGGAGGATTCTTATGAAAAAAGTTTTTACGGTTCTGATGTGCATCGTCATGCTTTTTTGCGTATGTCCGACTGTTTTTGCGACAGGAGAGGGAACGACATACTATGTTGACAGTATAAACGGCGACGATGCGAACAGCGGAAAGAGCGTGTCCTCGGCATGGAAAACGCTTGAAAAGGCTTCTTCGGAGGTTTATTCCGAGGGCGACAGAATCCTGCTCAAAGCGGGTTCGATTTTCGACGGCACATTCACCGCTCAGGGAAGCGGAAACGCTGAAAATCCGATCACATTCGGAGCTTACGGAGATACGGAAGCTCTCGGCAAGCCCGTTGTCAGATCGAATGAAGACGTCAAGCTCGTTGAAATCCACAACGTCAGCGGCTGGCTCGTTGAAAACATTGAGTTTACCGCACCCAACGGCAAGGGAATTTATATCACGGCGGACGGTTCGGGTATGACGACCGACATAACCGTTCGTGACTGTGTGTTCCACGACATCTATTATAAGAGATGCGAAGCATACAGCGGCGGACATTGCCCGATAATGCTTTCTTCGTCGGGAGCAACGGCAAGACTTCGCAACATCACTCTCAAGGACTGCAATATCTACGATTGTGCATACGGAGTAAATATGGGCGGCTTAACCCGTGAGTGGACGCCCGACCTTTTCGTCAGTCCCGAAGAATCCTACAACACAGGCTATACTCTTGACGGACTTTCAATCAACAATATCCTTTATGACGGAATTATAATTACCTCCGTTTACGATATGGTGATCCGCAACTGCGCTCTTATCAACACATCTCTCAACGATGATTATCCCACCGCTCCGATGTGGTCGCATCACGCAAGCAATTACGTTATCGAAAACTGCGAAATTGCAGGCGCAACAAATCCGAAGGACGGTATGGCAATCGACTTTGACGGCTGGACGACGGACTCAACATATCAGTATATCTATTCTCACGACAACGTCCGTTTCATCACTAACTGCTGTTATGACAGTTATAGCAAAAACAGAAACTGCACGGTCAGATACTGCCTATCCGTCAACGACAATAAGAAAACAAATATCCTTGCTCAGCTATGCACAGCAGGCATAGAATACGAGGACGGCGAAAAAGCCGATTATATGGATAACTTCAAATTCTACAACAACACGATAATAAATGCTTCAAGCATCAGGTGCTGTAATGTGAAAAACTCATATATTGCCAACAACATCATCACGGGCGACTCAAAGACCGTGATCGAGCTTCTCGGAAGGACTATTGACGAAAGTACCGGCGAGAAGCAGATCAGGAAGTTTGAGGGCGTGATGACCAACAACTGCTTCTGGGGTATGGGCGCACCTGCGACTGCGAAAAACAGCTATTTCTGCAATCCCGGATTTGTCGGAACGGACGAGACCGACAAAAACAGCTTTATTCTTTCTTCAAAGTCAAGGCTTCTCGGCAAGGGAATACAGGTTGAGGAAGACATGGGAGAATATGATCTCTACGGCAATAGCCTTACCGACATTCATAACATCGGCTGTTATGACGGTACGGGAGAGGGAGACAAGGCTTCAACAGGATTTTTTAACTGTATCGCAAAGCGGTTTAACACTTTAATCGGCTTTTTGAATACCGTTTGGGTGAACATAAACAATATCCTGTAATTTACAGTTGAAATAATCTGAACTGTTTTTTGGGAGGTTAATTATGAAAAAGTTTATTACAATTATTATGTGCATCGTTATGCTTGTTTCCGTGTGTCCGACTGTTTTTGCAACAGGAGAGGGAACGACATACTATGTTGACAGCATAAGCGGCGACGATGCGAACAGCGGAAAGAGCGTGTCCTCGGCATGGAAAACGCTTGAAAAGGCTTCTTCGGAGGTTTATTCCGAGGGCGACAGAATCCTGCTCAAAGCGGGTTCGATTTTCGACGGCACATTCACCGCTCAGGGAAGCGGAAACGCTGAAAATCCGATCACATTCGGAGCTTACGGAGATATTGAAGCTCTCGGCAAGCCCGTTGTCAGATCAAATGAAGACGTCAAGCTCGTTGAAATCCACAACGTCAGCGGCTGGCTCGTTGAAGACATTGAGTTTACCGCACCCAACGGCAAGGGAATCTATATCACGGCGGACGGTTCGGGAATGACGACCGACATCACCGTTCGTGACTGTGTGTTCCACGATATCTATTATAAGAGATGCGAAACATACAGCGGCGGACATTGTCCTATAATGCTTTCTTCGTCGGGTGCAACGGCAAGACTTCGCAACATCACTCTCAAGGACTGCAATATCTACGATTGTGCATACGGAGTAAATATGGGCGGCTTAACCCGTGAGTGGACGCCCGACCTTTTCGTCAGTCCCGAAGAATCCTACAACACAGGCTATACTCTTGACGGACTTTCACTCAACAATATCCTTTATGACGGAATTATAATTACCTCTGTTTACGGTATGGTAATCCGCAACTGCGCGCTGATTAACACATCGCTTAACGATGACTATTACACTGCTCCGATGTGGTCGCATCACGCAAGCAATTTTGTTATTGAGAACTGTGAGATAGCAGGTGCAACTAATTATCTTGACGGAATGGCGGTAGATTTTGACGGTTGGACGACTGACGCAACATATCAGTATGTCTATTCTCACGATAATGTCCGTTTTATCCGCAACTGCTGTTACGATAATTATACTAAAAATGCTAACTGCACGGTCAGATACTGCCTTTCGGTCAATGACAATAAAGAAGATAACAGTATGGCGCAGCTCCTGTTTATCGGTTCTGAGGACTTCTATGACGAAGACGAAAAACCGGCTTATATGGATAACTTCAAATTCTATAACAATACCCTGATAAACGCCTCGGAAATAAGTTGCGCCAACCTGAGAAACTCATACATTGCCAACAATATCATAACAGGTAACCTGAAAACAGCATTCAGCTTCACCCGCAAATCCGTTGACTCCGACGGCAATAAGATAATCAGGGAATTTGACGGAGTGTTTACAAACAACTGCTTCTGGGGTACGGGCGCACCGTGGATAGCAAGAAACAGCTATTTCTGCAATCCGGGATTTATCGGCAAGGACGAAACCGATAAAAACAGCTTTATGCTTTCTTCAAAATCCAAGCTTATCGACAAGGGAATACAGGTTGAGGAAGATATGGGCGAATATGATTTCTACGGCAACGAGCTGACCGATGTTCACAATATCGGCTGTTACGACGGAGCCGGCGAAAGCGAAAAGCCCGTCAAGAATATTTTCAAATGCCTGTATAACCGTATGAACACCCTCCTCGGATTTATCTACACCGCCATATTAAATATCAGCGACAGATATTGGCTTTTCTGATGCCCTATGAAAAGAAAAATTTCAATTATCATACTAATCGTCACATTCCTTTTCTGCCTCACCGCCTGTCAAAAGGAGCAGGCTGAGACAAACAAAGCCGTTGCATACATCAACGGCGAAGAAATATCCTCCCGTGAAATCGAGTATTTCAAAAGCCGTGACCGATCGGACATAATAAATTTTTATTCCGAGAAATACGGCGTTACGGATTTTTCCGATTTCTGGGACAAGGAATTTGACGGCACAACACCCTCTCAGGCGCTTGAAAAAAAGGCGCTGGAGGATGCTTGCGACGCAAAAATAAGGCTTTGTCTTATGCGTGAAAACGGAATATATGAGGACATTTCCTTTGATGCGCTTGAAGCAAAGGCTCAGGCATACAACGCAGAACATAAGGATCAGAAAAACGTGGTGGGAATCAACACGATTGATTTAAGTCAGTTTTATTCTTACTATATCTCCACAGGAGAAATGACGCTCAAAACAACGCTTGCGGAGGGTGAGCTGAAGCCTACGGACGGGGAGATAAACGCCTTGCTTTCCGCAAACAGCGAAATGTCCGAAAACTCGGCAAAGTCAAAGCTCGTTGACGAAAAATACGAGGAATATGTAAACTCATTGCTTGAAAAGGCAGAAACTAAAATGGCGGAATAAGTCTAAAAATGAACGAAAACTCGGTGATTAACTTCGCCGAGTTTTTTGAGTAAAAAAGCAATAAAAACATTTACAATCATTCATAAATATGTTATTATTCTACAAAAGAACAGAGGAGGTCTTTTTATGAGCTTTTGGTTTTCATCTTTGCACAACAGGTTTTCAAAGGCCGTTTGTGCGGCAACGGCATTGTTCCTTTTGCTGGCTCAAAATGCCGGGATAGGTATAAGCATAAGGGGTTGTTACGATTCAATAATGTCCCTTGTCTCCTATTCATTCTACGAGCCGACCTTCAAGATCAACCGAAGCGGAACGATTGAAAAAAATTCCGACTACACAATGTATCTTGCAAAAAATGAGAGGGAAGCCTGTCAGATCGCTTTCAGAATGCGTGTTACAAGAGCAAATATGAAAGTCAGCATGACGGAATTTAAAGATGAAAGCGGCAACACGCTCGATTCACAGCTCTATCAGGAATACTATGTCCAGACAAACGACGGATCATATATCAATGAGTCCTATCCCGATGCGATCGTTCCTGTCACTGAGGACACATCTTTCGCCGTGCGTGCGGAAAACAATGTTCCGTTTTATATCAGCGTCAGGTCGGACGAGAACACACCGTCAGGACTTTATACCGCTGAAATCACGATCTTTAATGCGAACGATGATTCGGAAAAGGAAACCATGACGGTCGAGGTCAAGGCTTATGTATGGAACTTCACTCTGCCGCAGACTCCGTCCTGCACAACATCAATGGGACTTGAAAAATACAGCATAGCCAAGACTCACGGCGTTGACGCAAACAGTGACGAGGCTCAGCGTCTTTATGAGGACTATTACGAATTCCTTTTGGATCACAAGGTCTCGCCCTACAATCTTCCTGTTGATATTCTCAGCGACGAAGCGGATAAATATATGAGCGATCCGAGAGTGACCTCGTTCGTTGTGCCTTATCCCTCGGACGACGCTCTGCTTCAGCAGTATTATGAAAAAATTTCTTCCAACGAGGAATGGGCAAGAAAGGCTTATTTCTATCCGATTGACGAGCCTGACGATGAAGCCGATTTCGCAAGATACAACGAAATTGCGGACAGACTTCAGCAGCTCTGCCCCGGTTACAATATGGCAACTCCGTTCTTTGTCGATGAGATCGAAATAAACGGCGAGAAGCATACGGGCATTGAGCTTCAAAAAGGAAAGAGCAATATAATCTGCTCAGGCTCTCAGCTTTACTCCAACAAGGGCTATAAGCAGGCGGTTGACGAGAGAGTTGCCACCGGCGATAGGGCATGGTGGTATGTCTGCTGCGCTCCGCAGGGTGATTACTGCAATCTTTTCACCCATTGGGACGGAATAAAGCACCGTATTCTTTTCTGGCAGCAGAAGGACTATGACGTTGAGGGACTTCTCTACTGGGCAACAAACTACTGGAAAGACGTCAACTACGATCCGTGGTCTTCCGCCTGGACAACTCCGTGGACGGGTCCCACCACATTCGGAGACGGCTCCCTGCTCTACAACGGCAACAAGGTCGGAATTGACGGTCCTGTTTCATGTCTTCGCCTTGAAGCCGTGACGAACGGAATTGAGGACTACGAGTACCTCACTATGGCTGAGGAGCTTTTGGGCGAAAAATATACCGATAAAATAATCGGAAAGATCACAAAGGATCTTGAGCATTACACCCTTTCTGACGAGAAGTTTACAGATGTCAGAATCGAACTCGGCAAGGCGATAGAAGCGGCTGTGGCAAAATAAATCTATTCCAATCTCCCGTATTCATCGGGATGAAGCGAAAAATATTCCCGAAAAGCGTCCGCAATTTTTCTGCCTGCGAGGTCGGCAAAATCAGCCCGTTCTTTCTCCGACAGTTTGTCAAACGGGACGGCTGTTCCGTCCTCTTTAACAAGAAAATTGCGGCAGGACAAATCTTTTTTCAATGCACTCTCCCCTTTCCGTGGAATAAATATGCTTTGGCTGTTTTGTCCTATTCACAATCGAAATTCAAAATATAATAACCGCCGTCGGCATATAATTTATCGAATGTAATCAAGGCAGGCGATAATATGGCGACGGCGGCGGCATATATAAGGGTTTCTTCGGAAAGGCAGGATGAATACTCCCCCGATTCTCAGATAAGGTTAATAAGGGAATATGCCGAAAAAAACGGCTATGAAATACCCGACGGCTTCGTCTTTTTCGACGACGGAATAAGTGCGAAAAGCGCTGTCAGGCGTGTCGAGTTCAACCGAATGATCGCCATGGCAAAAGAAAAAACTCCTCCGTTTGACGCAATACTTGTCTGGAAATTTTCACGTTTTGCCCGAAATCAGGAGGAAAGCATAGTATATAAAAATCTTCTGCGTAAAAAAGGAATTCAGGTCATCAGCATTTCCGAGCCGATCATCGACTCCCCTTTCGGAGAGCTGATAGAGCGGATAATTGAATGGATGGACGAATACTATCTTATCAACCTTTCCGCCGAAGTCAAACGCGGAATGGATGAACGGATATCACGGGGCGAACCTCTCTGCCCTCCGGCTTTCGGCTATGACATTCAGGACGGTAAATATGTAATCAATCCCGATGAAGCTATGCACGTTGTCCGATTTTTTACCGCCTTTTCTCAGGGTGTTTCTCTCAGACAAATTGCGCTGGACTGCCGTGCCGAGAGCTTGCGGACTCACAGAGGCAATCCTTTTGAAATCCGAACAATCCGCTACATCCTTTCAAACCCCGTTTATATCGGCAAGCTACGCCGTTTTTCTGCCGCAGGTCACGCTTCGGAGCTTGTTGACGGAATACACAAGCCTATCGTCAGCCGTGAGCTTTGGGATACCGTTCAAAACAGACTTGCCCTGAGCCGAAAATATGAGCGCAAAGATCAACGCACTGACTGGAGACTCAAGGGACTTGTGCGTTGTGAATGTGGAGCGACGCTGACTCGGATTTCTTCATCTCCGCCGTCTATGCAATGCTGCAATTACACAAAGGGCGGAGGCTGTGAGGTTTCGCACTATCTTTCGATCAGCAAAGCCAACCGTCTTGTTTTTGAAAATCTATTCTCAATTATTGATGATCGGGAATATTTTATCTCCCCCGAAAACATAACCGAGCACAAAACCGACTTCGGTGCACTGATAAAATCCGAGAAAAGCAAGCTTGCAAAGGCAAGGGATGCTTTTCTTGCGGGAATTGACTCGCTGGAAGAATATCGGAATAACAAAAATAAAATTTTGAAAAACCTTGAGGAGCTTGACTTCCGGAGCCGCAATGCACAGCAGAAAAACAAAGCTCCCCCGTCCCAAACACCACATCGGATTTTTGAAACGGCGGAGGATCCCGAGGTCAGCGAAAAAGCAAAGCACGAAGCTCTGCGCTCCGTTATTCTTAAAATTGTCTTTTCAAAATCGGAAAACTGCCTTGATTTTTATTTTTATATTTAAAAAGACAGCCGAAGATACGGTAAATTTCCGTTATCCCCGGCTGTATTTTATTTGTCAAAAGACGGGTTGAAGGCGTAGAAATTCTTTGAGTTGAGTTTATCGGTTGCAATTCTGAGACCTTCACCGAAACGCTGAAAATGCACAATCTCACGTTCACGCAAAAACTTGATAACGTCACGCACGTCGGGATCGTCAACAAGACGAAGAATGTTGTCGTACGTCGTTCTTGCCTTCTGTTCCGCCGCCATATTCTCCATCAGGTCGGTGATTGTGTCGCCCTTGGACTGCATTGACGCCGCCGTCCACGGGAAACCGCTCGCCGCTGTCGGGTATACACCCGTTGTGTGATCGACGAAATAGGCGTCAAAGCCGCTCCTCTTGATTTCCTCATATGAAAGATTCCTCGTGAGCTGATGTACGATCGCCCCTATCATCTCAAGGTGGCCGAGCTCTTCGACACCTATGTCCGTCAGTAATCCTTTTAATTCGGGGTACGGCATTGCGAAACGCTGACTGAGGTATCTGAGTGAAGCGCCCAGTTCTCCGTCAGGTCCGCCTGAGTGCAAAAGGATATAGTGTTAAATCATTCAATCGGTATTGATTATTTTTTAAATATGTTGTATAATTTTCAAAAAAACAGCAAGGGAAGTTTTAAGATGAAGTATTTAGCTATGCTTACGTTTGCTTACTGCGTTATTTTCACATTTTTTAATTTTGCAGTTTTTGTTATTTATTATCTGTTCGGCTTTACATATGATGTCGATTACAGAAAGATCGGAAAAAGATTCACCCTCCCCCGTTATTCCCTTTTCCTTTTCCATTTCAAAGGCGCAACGGGAAAATCCAGAATCAATCCGACACGTCTTGTCGGCGGATGCGAGGTCTTCGCAGTTCTGTATTTTATTTTTTCTGAGCTTTTCTGTTTCCTGTTCTCTCAGATCATCAAGGATCTTGTTATCACCTGCCGTCTCTCAATCCTGTTCTTCGTAATCGCATTTACGGCCTTTATGGTCATTGCGCTGACGGTTATTATCAGAATCAAGAAATATGACAAAAAAGAGGCCGAGCGTCAGCTTCGTGAGTACCTTACTCCGAAGGAAACCATTGATATTGACGATTCCGAGGATATCGACTTCTTTGTCGATCAGCCTCACGAAAAGCCGGCAAGAGCTACGATTGACTTGATGACAAAAATAAGCAACGCCGACAGTCCCGACCGTGAAACAACGGATGTTTCTGAGGGTATGGAATCTGTCAGCGAAAAGAAAGATAATCTTATCAATAAAAATAACACTTCATCAATCATTCCTCCGGCAAAGAACGCAACCGGCAACGAGCCTGAGCGTGAAACAACAGATGTTGCCGAAGGAATGGAAGCTGTTGATGAAATTAAGAAAAATCTGTTGAAATAATCAGGAAATCGGATCAGGCAATTCCTGCCGCCGCAAGGATGTCAATGTCGGCACCCTCCGTTTGACCGTCGCCGTTGGCGTCCGCAATACAGCTCGAAAACCTGTCCGTCAACATTCCGCCCGTAACACAGGCGGCCTCGACCGCATCCATACCGTCAAGCTTTCCGTCAAGGTTGATATCGCCCCTTGAAGCGCAGATAAACCTGTCAATGCACACATCTCCGTACATCAGGTCGTATTCGAAATCATTGCCTGTTCCCGAAACGCTGAAATTCTCGGCAACCGAAGCATTGCTGCGGTCTGTCGTTATCAGGAAGTCATAAGCTCTGACATCGCCGTTAAGGAACGGTAAAAGCTCGGTAGATCCGCTGTTGGAATAACTGAAAAACTTAACATCTCCGTCGCTCATATACGCAGTTGCGACGCTCGGATTTTCGTCACAATAGAAATACAAATTCGAGTCGTCCGGATGGCCTGCCGTTATGGGCGAATTATTTATTCCGTTGAAATATACTTCGTATAAATTCGGAACTTCAACCGTGACGAGGGAAACCTCTTTGCCCTCGCTGTTGTGTATTCCGTCAAAGGTTTTACTACAATTATATCCGTTACCGATATCATCGGCATCTGTTCCGCCGACAGCCTTAACGCTGCCGCCGTTGATCGTGACCGTACCGCCTGAGCCGAAAAATCCGCCGCCGATGCCCGCACCGTTCAGTCCGCCGATTGCCGTAACCGTGCCGCCGTTGATCGTGATTGTACCGCCGGCGCAAAGATTACCTCCGCCGATACCTGCGGCATAGTCGCCTCCGGCAGCAACAACATTGCCACCGTTGATAGTAATCGTGCCGCCCTTGCCCGATGAGCCGCCGCCGATTCCTGCGGCGTAACCGTCAATTCCTCCGGTAGCGTAAATTGTGCCCGAATTTATCGTGAGCGTTCCGTTCGATTTGCCGTTGCCGCCGCCGATACCTGCTTCGACCTCGCTTTTGGCATAGAGTATTCCGTCGCCGCCGATCGTTACGGATGCGGAAACAGCAATATCCAGTCCTGCTCTGTAAAGACCTGATGAAAGGTGATTTTCACCGCTGAGCGTTATTACGGCATTGGCGTCCTTCAGCACGCAGAACGCATATCCGTTCTCGACGGTGCGTGAAATATTGATGTTTTTGATTTCCACGTCCTGAGTTCCCGATGAGACCGTAATGCTTTTATCAAGCGGAGTATCGGGATCAGCCTGAGTTACGGTATATCCGAAGGGATTGACCTCGGAAACGGGATTTCCGTTCTCATCAAAACCTGTAACAGAAGTTTCGCTTAAAACCACATCGCCGTAATTGAGATACAAAACCGTCCTTGTCTCGCTCGCCCTGACCGAATACGGGAACGAAACGAAAACAAAACTTGCGGCAAGCAGGGATAATAAGACTTTTTTCATAGCTATCACTTTCCGTATCATAAACATTTAAACTTTAAAACGCAAAATTGAAATTTCCTGTCAGCAAATTTGCAAGGAATGTGATTATCTGACCGAGCGGTGTTCCGAAATACTCTATCAGATAATCCCGGTTTATTCCGTCGGCAAGCTGAACAATCCCGGTGGTATCCGCAAGCCCTATCTCGTAAAGCTTTTCCTGAATGAGCCTTGCGATTTCGGCATTGCCTGCGGCGTTCGGGTGGATTGTGTCCGAGGAAATGTATTCGCTGTGTCCGTCGAATGCCGGCTCAACGTCAACTATATAAATATTTTCCGGATTTTCGGCGCAATATTTTTCGATAGCGTCGTTGATCCGTTTTGCCGCCTGTTTATACGGCTTTTTAACATAGTCGAATGTCCAGGAGGTGTAAAGAGTCTGGATAAGTATGATCGCATCGGGATTCAGGTAGTGTATCTGATCCATACTCTTTGAGAAATTCTCGTAAAATGTCTCTCCGATCTCGTCAAAGCGTGTGTAATCGTTGAGAATAATTCCCTGCGCAAGCAGTAAAGCCGCATTGTCGAGCAGGAAGTCGTTTCCGCCGATGGAAACACTGATGATATCCGCCCACACTACCTTTCTCATGTACTCTCCGTCCATGGTAAGGAACTTGTAAAAGCGGTCGCTGTTTCTTCCTATGACTCCGGCATTGACATAATTGTAGCCGTTTGTGTCGGCAATAATTCTGCCGTAGCAGGCTTCTTCGGGATTCGTTACTCCGAAGCCCTCTGCAATCGAATCGCCGATGACGAGATAGTTCAGCTCGTCTTCTTCCGCACTCGCAAAAACCGATAACGTGAGAAAGAAAAGGGAAATCACCATCAAAACAGCAATGATTTTTCTGCTTATTTTCATAAGTACCACCCCATAAAGACAAATTCAAGGAAACGCAAATTGCATTTCCTTGAAAAATTATACTAAAATATAATTCGATTGTCAACTTAATGTGCCTAACAATGAGAACACTACTTTCAAAAGGTCAATTACGTCCAAAATAAAAAGAAGCATTGAATCAAACATTTTTTCACCTCGTTTTCCAAACAATGGAGCTATTATAGCTTAAAACTCACTTCTTGTCAATGTTGAAAAGTTAATCATCTGATTTTTCATCTAATTCCGTTGACATTCGATCAATAAAATGTTATTATTTCTCAAAAGCATATCAGAGGGAAGTTCGGTGAAATTCCGTCGCAACAGCCATTGCCGTGATTGAAGCAATTCATAAGTCGGATTACCTGATATACCGTAATAATAATCTTTGGGCAGGAAAGAAACGAAAGCTGTATCCGCAAAAGCGGGTGCGGTCTATATGTTTTTCCCGTCCGAGAAAGGACGGTTTTTTTATGTCTGAAAAAAGCAGAGAAGATTATCTTGAGCTTCTCAGGACTGTTGCGGAAAAAGAACAACGCTTGCCGAAAAAAAGCGATTTTTCTCCCGATGACGTCAATCGGATCAAGGGATTTTTCGGCCCGTGGCCGTGGGCACTTGAGGCCGCAGGTCTGAAAGAGTCAAAACAGTCTCAGCGCAAACAGCAAAATTACGAAAAACGTCAGCGTGCAAAGGCTCGCAGAAAAGGAGATCAAACCAATGCTTAAAAAATCAATCGCTTTCATTGTTACAGTCATACTTACGCTTTCCTCAGTAACGCTCGGTTTTTCCGCCGCCGATGCGATTGACGCAAAGGTTAAGGAATACATTGCCGCACCGAGCCAGTACACCAACAACCCTACCTACGGCAGTACGTCGGAGATGGAAAAGACTCTTAACTCCGGCGGTGCGGTCGCTTCGCTCGGAAACTTCGGCGGTTATGTTGTCTACGAATTTAAAAATCAGATAGCCAACAGCTCCTCTCACCGATACGGAATTGATTTCACTATTTCGGGCAACGCTTTTAACGGAGCATATACAACTCAGGAGCCGGGTCAGGTCTGGGTATCTCAGGACGGAAACAACTGGTATGCCCTTGCAGGCAGTGAGCACTATGAGGACGAGACCGTCTGGGATTACAGCGTAACTTATCATAATACGCAGACGAACACATCAACCTACACCGACAGTCTCGGTGAGAACGGCAATGTCGGCGCACGGTCTCCGTATCCGAGCAAGGAAGTCTACACAACAGTTGATTTTGACGAAACCAGCGTCACCCTTTCCGGAGTTCTGCTCAGGAAAAATCTCACGTCATCACCGTCAAACGGTATTTCCACCTCGTTCGGCTATGTTGACACACTCAATAAATCTTCTGCCGAGGCGGTATCAAATCCTTATATTGAAAGCCCCTCGCAGAACGGAGCGGACGGTCAGTTCGACATCTCCTGGGCTGTTGACGGGGACGGTATGCCCGTGCGTCTTGACCGGGTAAAATACGTCAAGGTGCAGACAGCGACTTTCATCGACAGCGGAGCGTTCGGAGAAAAATCGACCGAAATCAGTAAAGTCACCCTTGCCGATGACGAGGACTTCATAAACAGCAAGGCAAATGTTGAAATTACCGTAAACGGACAAAATGCTGTTTTTGACGGCAACAATTTCTGCAAGCTCGAAGGTCTTAAAAACGGTGTGGACATTAAGGTCGCCGCCGACAGCGCAAACGTATACATCAACAACGAAAGAACCTCGGAGAAAAAGTTTTCCGAAGCTCCCGAAAAGGGACTTGTCAGAATAATCGTTCAATCGGGTGACGGTGAGCCGCAGATATTTATGCTCGACGTCAGCTCGGCACTTCCCGAAACCGAGCTGAGCATTTCGGAAACCGAGCTTGAGCTTACATGGCTTGACAGCAAACAAATCACGGCAAATCTTTCCGATGTAATATGGTCATCTTCTGACGAAAACATCGCATATGTCAGCGACAACGGAACGGTCTTTGCTGTCGGTGAGGGAACGGCAATCATCACGGCAAGCACTCGGTCGGGACAGACGGCAGAATGTACGGTCAGGGTGCTTCCCGACAGCGAAAGCGAGACTGTCAGCGTAACATTCGGCGTTTGCGACGGAACGGATTTCATTCTTCCCGAAGCCTTGTCGGTCAGATCGGGAACGGCAAAAGCATACGGCTATAACGTCGCCTCAACCGATCACAACGGTAAACCCGTTGACGGCGTAACTGTATATGATGTAATTGTTGCCGCTCATAAGCAAATCTACGGCAGTTCATTCACACGAAGCACAGCGGAGAATTATCTCGTCATGCAGAGCGGATTTATGCTTAAAGCCTTTTCTCAGGGCGGAGCAAACTTCGGCTTCCTTGTGAACGGCACAATGCCGAACGACGGTATAGCAAGTCCCGATTTCGGAGTTCCGACAGGCTATTCCTGCGACACGGCAACCGTTTCCGAGGGCGACAGCATTACTTTCTACGCTTATCAGGACACAAGGTATTACAGCGATATGTTTGCAAAGTTTGACCGTGACAGCTACACCGTTGCCGCAGGCAAAAAGCTCAAGGTGAATATCAAGGGCTATTCGCTGATGGAACACGGTCTTGAAACGGCGGAGGTTATCAACAAAAAATATCTTGAAAGCCTTAAAAACGTTGATATATATCTTTATGAAAACGGCAAGCTCGAAAAGCTCGGAACAACCGACAGCTACGGAAACCTGAAAATCAAGCTGACCGAGGAGGGCGAACATACGCTTGTTGCCGTCAGAACAGCCGACAGCGGAGAAGCTCCGACGATAACGGCTTTATCCTCAGTTACGGTTACTGCGAAAACAGAGCTTTGGATAATCAGAGCCTTCAAAGCCGTATTCAATTTCTTTGCAAATCTGATTCATTCAATTTTTTAAAAGGGTGTGACAATCAATGAAAATAAAAAAATTATTCAGCATCATTCTTTGCGTTCTTTTTCTGATCTCTCCCGTTCAGGCATTTGCCGCAACCTATGTTTCCGACTCTCAGATCGTTACTTCAAAAACGCCGTCTGCGGCATCGGAAACAGAGCTTGCGTGGTCTGTCAGGTTCGGCAATTCGTATAAGGACGCTCCAAGCGAGCAGACCGTTGTGGGCGGCACATTGCTTGTTATGAGTAACAAAAAGCTTCTGAATCTCGATGCCGAAACGGGTAAAGCTCTGAAATCCGCAGATATGGTCGATATGCCGAGCTTCGGCAACACCGCACCGCTTTATGCGGACGGCGTGATCTACTGTCCGCTTGACAATGCGAAAATCCAAGCCTTTAACTACAAAACGATGAAATCAATGTGGGTTTATACCGATCCGCTCGGCGGTCAGTCCCTTACTCCGATCACCTATGACAACGGCTGTATATACACAGGCTTCTGGAACGATGAGGACAGGTACGCAAACTATGTCTGCATCAATGTCAGGGACGAGGACGCAAAATCAACTCACGAAGCCAAGCAGGCGGTGTGGACTTACAAAAGTCTCGGAGGATTTTACTGGGCAGGCTGTACTGTTGTCGGAGATAATGTTTTCTTCGGCTGTGACGACGGCACGGTATATTCCGACAGAGCCTCAAAGGTTGTTTCGCTGAACAAAAAGAGCGGAACTCTTGTTGACACTCTCCCGATCGTCGGAGATCAGCGTTCTTCTCTCACATATTCAAACGGCAGGCTCTATTTCACGACAAAGGCAGGTAATCTTTACAGCGTTGCCGTGAACTCAAACGGAACATTCAACGATTCTTCGCTCAAGCGGCTTGCCCTCGGCGGTGCTTCGACCTCAACTCCCCTCATTTATAACGGCAGGCTTTACCTCGGCGTTCAGGGCTCGGGCTTCGGCAAAGGTTATTTCAAGGTCATTGATGCCGAAAAGCTCACGCTCATCTATTCGGCGCAAACTCAAGGCTATCCACAGGGAAATTTCCTGCTCAGCGATGCTTACCTCAAGGACACAGGCAAGGTCAATATCTACATCGCTTACAATAACAATCCGGGCGGAATAACAATGTTCACGGACTCGGCAGGTCAGACTAAGGCTGAAAGTCAGGAGCTTTACACTCCGGCTGACGGTCAGCGAGGCTACTGCGTAAGCTCTGTCGTCGCCGATGAAAACGGTACTCTGTTCTATAAGAACGACTCGGGATACTTGTTCGCTCTGAAGAACAAGACGCAAAAAGTCTCGTTCTTCAAAAGGATTTTTAACGCCATTGCAAATTTTTTCAGGAAGCTGTTCGGTTAATATATGAACTCAGGATTTAAGGGATATCACCCGCTTATAAACGTCATTTTTTTCATAAGCACGGTCGTTTTCGGCATGCTCTTTAAGCATCCCGTTTATCTCCTTGTATCCTTTTTTGCTTCACTCGTTTACTATTTAAAGCTGACAGGAAAAGTCGGAAGAAGAACCGTTTTCGGATTCCTTCTTCCGATGCTTCTGTTTGTTGTGGTAATCAACGCTTTTTTCAATCACTACGGTGTTACGGCACTTTTCGTCCTGCCGTCGGGCAACAATTTCACTTTTGAAGCTCTCGTCACGGGATTGTCGGCAGGTCTTATGGCTGTTTCGGTAATACAATGGTTCTTCTGCTTCAACGAGGTTGTAACCGAGGACAAGTTTATGCACATTTTCGGCAGAATACTGCCCAAAGGCGCTCTCGTCGTTTCAATGATATTGCGTTTCGTTCCGCTTTACCGCAGACGGTACAGGGAAATTTCTGCCGCAAGGAAGGGCATCGGCAAGGACACCGACAGCGGCGGAATACTCAGTCGGATGAAAAACTCGTGTAAAAACATCGGTATTCTCGTTTCATGGAGCTTTGAAAATGCGATTGAAACGGCAAACTCGATGAAAGCGAGAGGCTACGGGCTGAAAGGCAGGACTTACTATTCAAGGTTTAATTGGCGTTCGGGCGATACGGCCGCCCTCATTCTGCTGATTATTGCAGATGCGGTGATAACCGTCTGCGCCGCCCTCGGATCGGCCTACTGTATATATAATCCCTATATTATCATCAATCCACCGTCCGACCACGGCACAGTTTACCTGATCAACGAACTAAATATAACGCTAAATCCGTTTACCGCTCCCGTAACGGTTTCGATTTTGTTTTACACATTGCTTTGCTTTTTACCGCTCATCATCGACATCAAGGAGGATATCAAATGGCACAAATTAAAATCGAAAATCTGAGCTTTCAATATTCTCTTTCGGAGAGCTGTTCGCTTCACGGCATTGACCTTGAAATAAACGAGGGAGAATACATTGTCCTCTGCGGCAAAAGCGGATGCGGCAAGACAACGCTTCTCAAGAGGCTCAAGCCTGCCGTTGCACCCAAAGGTAAGCAAGAGGGCAAAATCTACTTTTGCGGTACTGATATGAACGCCGTTGATTTTCAAACTCAGTCCGAAAAAATCGGTTTTGTGATGCAGAATCCTGAAAGTCAGATCGTCACGGACAAGGTGTGGCATGAGCTTGCGTTCGGGCTTGAAAACCTCGGACTGAAAACCGCCGATATCCGTCTGCGTGTTGCCGAAATGGCTTCGTACTTCGGCATTGACTCTTGGTTTGACAAAAAGGTGAACGAGCTTTCGGGCGGTCAGAAGCAGATACTCAATCTCGCCTCGGCAATGGCAATGCGTCCCGACGTTCTCATTCTCGACGAGCCGACCTCTCAGCTTGATCCTATCGCCGCCGAGCGTTTTCTCGCAACCGTCAACAAGATCAACAAGGATCTCGGCGTGACGGTTATAATCACCGAGCATCGCTTGGAGGAGGTTTTCACCTGCGCCGATAGGATCGTTGTTATGGACAACGGCAAAATAATTGCCGACGCTTCACCCGAAAGCATCGGCGAAAAGGCAAATGAGCTTCCCCGTTTTGTAAGGCTCAGCCTGCCGACCGCAATGAGGATATTTGCCGCAGCAGGCGGAAAAGGCCGATCCCCTATCTGTGTCAGGGACGGCAGACAATGGCTCAGGGAACAAAAAATATATAAAAAAGAAATCAGAAAAGCTCCCAAAAAATTCAGCGAACAAAACGCTGTTGAATTAAAAAACATATCTTTCAGATACGAAAAAGACGGAAGCGATATTCTTCGTTCTCTGAATTTAAATATTCCCAAAGGCTGTATTTTTGCCTTGCTCGGCGGAAACGGCGCAGGCAAAACCACTCTTTCAAAGCTCCTGCTCGGAATTGAAAAGCCTTATACGGGAAAGATTAAAGTCAACGGAACTCTGGCTGTTCTTCCTCAGGATGCACCGTCCCTTTTTGCCTCAAGAACTGTCAGGGAAGAACTTGAAGAAATAAGCGGCGACAGCGAAAAGATTGAAAACATAGCCAAGACTATGCAAATTTCACACCTGTTAGCCTGTCACCCATTCGACATCAGCGGCGGAGAACAACAGCGTCTTGCCGTTGCAAAGGTTTTGCTTTGTGAGCGTGACATTTATTTCTTTGACGAGCCGACCAAGGGCATGGATGCGGAGTTTAAAGTGATTTTTGCAGATATTCTTTCGAGCCTTAAATCACAGAACAAAACGGTCGTGCTGATCTCGCACGACATAGAATTCTGCGCTCGGAATGTTGAGCTTTGCGCCATGCTTTTTGACGGGAATATTTCTGCCGTGAACCAAACCGATGAATTTTTTGACGGCAACCGCTTCTATACAACCGCCGCAAATAAAATTTCAAAAGGTTGTATTAACGGAGCGATCACCGACGAGGATGTGATAGAATGTCTAAAAAAATTATAACCTTGCTCGTTCTTCTGATCTCTGTTCCGGCAATTATATTCGGTTGCTTCAAGCTCATCGACGGGAAGCAGTATTACCTTGCGAGCGCATTGATTGTTGCTCTTGCCCTCGGTGCACTTTTCTTCTCAACGGAGAAAAAGATGCTGAGTACCCGTGAGCTTGTGGCGATTGCCTGTATAGTTGCTCTTGCCGTGGCAGGACGTGCCGTGCTGTTTATGCTTCCGCAGGTCAAGCTTACCTGTGCTATCGTCATACTGGCGGCAATTTCGTTCGGCCCGAACGTGGGCTTTCTGTGCGGATCGCTCTCTATGCTCGTTTCCAATATCTTTTTCGGGCAAGGGACACACACACCGTTTCAGATGTTCGGCATGGGACTGGTTGCTTTCTTATGCGGACTGCTGTTTTATAATAACAGGCTCGGAAGAAACCGCTGGATAGTCGCACTCGTCGGAGGTTTTCTCAGCTTTGCAGTCTATGGCTTCATAGTCGATTCAAGCTCAGCATTGTTTTTCTCCTCGCCGTTAAGCCTGAAAACGATGATTCCCGTCTACATTTCAGGCATCGGCTTTAATGCAATTCACGGCGTTTCGACCTTTGCGTTTCTACTCATCGCAACGCCGTATATCAAAGATACCTTTGAACGAGTGGCAAAAAAATACGAGCTTTTCGGAGCAAAAAGAAAGGATTGAGAGTATGAAGAAAAATATATCCGTTATTCTTGTCGGAATTCTGATTATTCTTTCAGGCTGTGGAGTGACCGTAACCAAGGTTGAAAGCACAATCGAATTGACAACAAAAGAAACCGATTTTACAAGTCAATCCGAAACAACAGTCTCAGCTACGGAAACGACAGCAAACAGCACCGCATCTGTCACGACCGCTACTGCGAAAAATATAACTTCCACAACTAAAAAGACAACTGCAAAAACCGCTTCTCAAAAAACTTCATCTCAAAGCAAAACCGTAACCTGTACTATTGAAATAAACTGTCAGACTATCCTCAACAACATTGACAAGCTTCGTCCGGAAAAGAAAGCCTTTCTTCCTAAGGACGGCTATATCCTGACAGAAACTACGGTTTCCGTTGCCGAGGGAAGCTCGGTGTTCGATGTTCTGACTACCGTCTGCAAGCAAAACACCTGCCCGGAAAAATGCGCTTACTGCCGTAAATCGGGCATACAGCTTGAGTATAATGACAACAACAGTTTCGGCAGTCAATATATTCGGGGTATTCACCAGATCTACGAAAAAGACTGCGGAACACAATCGGGTTGGCAGTATTCGGTCAACAACGCTTTCCCAAATTACGGAATCAGCAATTACATTGTAAAGAACGGCAATAAAATTAAAATTCTTTACACCTGCGATCTCGGTGAGGATATCGGAAACAACTACATCTCCTGATTAAAATGCTTTATCAATGAGGTAAAATAATGGATCAAAAATATATAAATGTTTCATTTAAAGAAGCAAAAAAGATAATTGATACACAAGATTGCATTATACTCGATGTGCGAACCGACGAGGAATTTTACACAGGACACGCCGAGGGAGCGGTCAATTTTGATGTTGATACAATCAACTCCGAAACCGCCGCTGAGCAAATCCCGAACAAAGCTACACCGATACTCGTCTATTGTAAAACAGGAGAAAGAGCTAAACTTGCCGCAGAAGCGCTGTCAGAGTTAGGTTACAAAAAGATATACAATATAGGAAGTCTTGTTGAGTGGCCGTACGGTCTGTCGTATGATTAAAGAAAACGCATTAAAACTAAAGCACCTTGCATTGATTTGCAAAGTGCTTTTTCGCTTATATAAAGAAAAAATACCGCTTTAAAAGCGGTATTTCCAGGTAACACACCCTCAAAACTGAACAAAGAATGAAATGTAAAGTTATACGATTCTTCTTACACAACCTTAGCTATGGTCAAGCCCTCGACCTATTAGTAC
>JBJEPQ010000043.1:0-33621 GCA_051881315.1 Acutalibacteraceae bacterium
ACACTCCCGGGTGTTGCTTTTTGGAGATATCCTTTTCTTCTTTTTCTCGCTCCGTATCCCTCTTGTAAATGTTGAGGTGGGGGTGGGGTTTTATTACTATATATAGATGTTAAGGTTTTACGAAATCTTTTGATAACTTGTTACAGGGGGATTATTTGGTTTCCGCAAGCTTTTTAACTTCATCGTCTAAAGTCCAACATATAAAATCTAATGTCTAACGTCTATTGTCTGCCTTCCCCTTGAGGGGAAGGTGCCGAGGAACGAGGCGGATGAGGTGTGAAAATGTTGAAAATCAAGTCGAAATGTATTTTCATCAAACCTGCTACACCTCATCACCGCCTGCGGCGGAGCTTCCCCTCAAGGGGAAGCCTTGTAAGATTTCAGTAGACCTTTCGGCTACCTTTACACAAGGGAACCGGAAAGTTTCATCAGATTTTAAAACGATACGGTCTAAAGTCTAACGTCTAAAATCTAATGCCTAAATTTTCACCTCATCCGTCACAGCTTCGCTGTGCCACCTTCCCATCAAGGGGAAGGCTTGTATGGTTTCATCAAACTTTAAAACGATATTGTCTAAAATCTAACATCTAAAGTCTAATGTCTAAAAATTCGCCTCCCCTTGATTCAAGGGGAGGCCGGCATTTACATTATTATTAGTATTAAACTACATTCTTAGTATTCTACTACGCCCTCGTAAACCTTTCTTGTGTCGCCGTTTACGAGTATCGTTTCATCGGTATAGGTAATGACAACATCGCCACCGGGCATCTTGACGGTTACGTCCTCGCCCTTTGTGCAAAGTCCCATTTCCGTTGCGATAACGACCGCAGCCGCAGCCGATGTTCCGCAGCCGAGACTTTCGCCGTTTACGGCTCTTTCGTAGCAGCGAAGCTTGATCGTATTTTTGTCGATCATTCTCGCAATACCCGTGTTGATGTATTCGGGAAGTATGCCCGAATTACGGATCTTATCGCCGAACTCATTGAGGTCAACGCTGTCGATATTGTCGATGAACACGATACAGTGCGGATTGCCGATAGTCACACAGCTGATGTTTATCGTCTCGCCGCCGATCTCAACCGGCTGATCTATAATCATATAGTTGTCCGTCTTCATCGGTATGCTTGCAGGATCAAAGTCGGGCTTTCCGATATCGACCTGAGCCGACCTTACCTCACCGTTGAAGGAATACAGTCTGACATTCTTCACGCCGCAGTTTGTTTCGATTGTCATATTCGTCTTAGGCACAATACCGTTGTCGTAGAGGAACTTAGCCGCACAGCGGATACTGTTTGCCGCCATAAGAGTCTGCGTTCCGTCGTCATTGTAAACAACCATTTTTGCGTCTGCAATATCCGACTTTTCAACAAGCACAACTCCGTCTCCGCCGATACCGTAATGGCGGTCGGTGAAGTTGATAGTCAACGATTCGGGCGACGGAATAGTCTTGTTCATATTGTTGAAATAGATATCGTCGTTGCCCGTTGCCTGCATCTTCGTAAAGTTCAGGCGCATACGCTTTGAGCGCATATTGTTGATATCGACAAGCTCGGTGTTGCGCTGAGTGAAGCGGCTTGCGAGAATGTCGCAGAGTGCGTTCGCCGTGTCAAGCGATGTCAGACAGCAGATTGAAAGCTGAACGGCACGGCGGTGAATTTTGATGAAATTGTCAATCGTCGATTTCGCCGTTGAGCCGGTGTAAACGATATAGTCGATCTTGCCCGTTTCAAGCATCTCGATGATATGCTTGCCGTCCGAGAAAGCCTCGATGATCTCGGCATTGATGCCTGCCGATTGAATGAGCTTGCCCGTATTGGGAGTCGAATATATTTTAAGTCCGATATCGGCAAATTTCTTTGCAAGCGATATAACCTCGGGCTTATCCTTATCATGAACGCTGATGAGTACGCCTGCGTTGTACTTCTTGTCGTGGTAGGTGCTTTCACGGCCGACCTTGAAGCCTGCCGAAATAAGTCCCTTGAACAGAGCCTCATTGAGAGTTCTGCCTATTCCGAGAACCTCACCCGTGGATTTCATCTCAGGTCCAAGCTCGGAATTGACATCGTTGAGCTTTTCAAACGAGAATACGGGAACCTTGATTGCAAAATACGGAGGTATCTTATAAAGTCCCGTGCCGTAGCCAAGCTCGATAAGCCTTGTTCCTACCATAACCTTTGTTGCAAGCTCGACCATCGGAACACCCGTTACCTTGCTGATGTAAGGAATAGTTCTCGAAGCACGGGGATTGACCTCGATAACATAAAGCTCGTTGCGGTAGATGAGATACTGGATATTGACAAGACCTTTCGTGCCGAGAGAAAGGGCAAGCTTTGTTGAGATATCAACGATCTTGTCGATCATACTGTCAAGGATATTGTACGGCGGATATACGGCGATTGAGTCGCCCGAATGGACGCCGGCACGCTCGATATGCTCCATAATACCGGGAATGAGAACATCCTTGCCGTCGGAAATAACATCGACCTCAAGCTCCGTACCCATCATATATTTATCGACAAGAACGGGGTTTTCGATCTTCTGAGAAAGAATGATATCCATATAACGCTCAACGTCCGTGTCGTTGTAAGCGATAGTCATATTCTGACCGCCGATAACGTATGAGGGGCGCAGGAGGACGGGATACTCAAGCTCGTTTGCGGCTCTGATAGCGTCCGCAGTATCCATAATCGTCTGACCTTTCGGTCTGCTTATGCCGAAACGCTCAAGAAGCTCGTCAAAGCGCTCTCTGTCCTCGGCTATATCAATGCCCTCAGCCGAGGTGCCGAGGATCGGAATATTGTTTTCATCAAGGAATTTCGTCAGCTTGATTGCCGTCTGTCCGCCGAACGCAACAACTACGCCGACAGGCTTTTCAACCTTGATGATATTCATTACGTCTTCATCGTTAAGCGGTTCAAAGTACAGTCTGTCCGCCGTGTCGAAGTCAGTGGAAACGGTTTCGGGATTATTATTTATAATTATGACCTCATAGCCAAGCTCCTTCAAGGTCCATACGCAGTGAACGGAGGAATAGTCAAATTCGATACCCTGACCTATTCTGATAGGACCTGAGCCGAGAACGATAATTCTGTCTTTCTCGCCCCTCGGAAGCTCTCTCGATTCGCAGGCTGTGTCGTAGGTCGAGTAGAAATACGGAGTTTCCGCCTTGAACTCTGCGCCGCAGGTGTCAACCATTTTATATACGGCGTCAAGCGTCTTTTCGGGAAGCTTGCCCGCCATTTTGAGGATTGTTGCGTCCTTATAGCCGAGCTTCTTGCCCTTTTCGTAGTAATCCTCGTCAAGCTTTCCGCTTTCGAGCATCTTCTCATAGTCGGCAAGATTTTTGAGCTTACCCAGGAACCACTCGTCAATCATTGTGATCGAATGAATTTCGTCGATGCTTACGCCCTCCTTGAGAGCCTTGAACACAGCGAAAATACGCAGATCGTCCTGCTCGTGAAGGCGTTCGATGATGTCCATATCCTCGGGGAATTTATTGTAATTAAGCGTGTCAAGGGAAATCTCCGCTCCCCTGACGGCTTTCATAACAGCCATTTCAAAGGTCGGAGCGATCGACATAACCTCGCCCGTTGCTTTCATCTGAGTGCCGAGCTTACGGCTTGCACCGACGAACTTGTCAAACGGCCACTTCGGGAACTTAACAACAACGTAGTCAAGCGTAGGCTCGAAGCAGGCGCAGGTCTTGCCCGTGATGTCGTTCCTGATCTCGTCCAGGGTATAGCCGAGGGCGATCTTGGTCGTAACCTTTGCGATCGGATAGCCCGTCGCCTTTGAAGCAAGGGCGGACGAACGTGAAACTCTGGGGTTGACCTCGATAACGGAATACTCAAAGCTTTCGGGATTGAGAGCAAACTGACAGTTACAGCCTCCCTCGATGCCAAGCTCGGTGATGATGTCGAGCGAGGCGGAACGGAGCATCTGATATTCCTTGTCGGAAAGTGTAACGGCAGGAGCAATAACGATACTGTCGCCCGTATGAACTCCGACAGGATCGAAATTCTCCATTGAGCAGACGGCAATAACGTTGCCGACGCTGTCACGCATAACCTCAAACTCGATCTCTTTCCAGCCGCCGATGAAACGCTCGACAAGGATCTGATTGATCGGCGAAAGCTCAAGTCCGTTGTATGCAATAATTCTTAATTCTTCCTCATTGTAAACAACTCCGCCGCCTGCGCCGCCGAGGGTGAAAGCGGGACGGATGATGACGGGATAGCCGATCTCTGCGGCGATCTCAGCCGCATGGTCCACCGTATTGGCGATGTCGGACGGAACGACGGGCTGACCGATCTTGAGCATCGTATCTCTGAACAGCTGTCTGTCCTCCGCCTTGTCAATAGCCTCGGCATTCGTTCCGAGGAGCTTTACGCCCATCTTTTCAAGATAGCCGTTCTGAGCAAGCTGCATTGCTATTGTAAGTCCCGTCTGTCCGCCGAGTCCGGCAAGGATTGAGTCGGGACGTTCTTTTTCGATAATTCTCTTAACTGTCTCCTGAGTCAGCGGCTCAAGATATATCTCGTCCGCAAGTGCGCTGTCCGTCATAATCGTCGCAGGATTGGAATTGACAAGCACAACGTCAAGACCTGCGTCCTTGAGAACACGGCAAGCCTGTGCGCCTGCGTAGTCAAACTCCGCAGCCTGACCGATAACGATGGGACCTGAGCCGATAACAAGTACCTTTTTAATGTCTTTATTCAGCGGCATTGTCTTTTCCTCCCATCATTGAAATAAACCTGTCGAACAGGAACTTGGTGTCCTTCGGTCCCGAACAGGCTTCCGGATGGAACTGAACGGTGAAGATTGATTTGCTCTTGTATTCCATACCCTCACAGGTACCGTCGTTTGCGTTGATAAAGCTCTCCTTGGAAAATCTTCTGTCAAGGCTGTCAGCAACAACCGCATAGCCGTGGTTCTGGCTTGAAATGTAGGTTCTGCCCGTTTCAAGCTGCTTAACCGGCTGGTTTACACCTCGGTGTCCGTACTTGAGCTTCATCGTCTTGCCGCCCATTGCAAGAGCGGTGAGCTGATGTCCGAGACAAATTCCGAATATCGGGAACTTGCCGACAAGCTCCTTTATATTAGCGATAGGAACGATGTTTTCCTCGGGATCTCCCGGTCCGTTGGAAAGCATAATTCCGTCGGGATTCATTGCTATAATATCCCCGGCAGGCGTGTCGTAGGGCATAACCGTGACCTCACAGCCCCTCGCAACAAGCTCACGGACTATGTTCTTCTTTGCGCCGTAGTCCATCAGGGCGACCTTGTACCTTGCGTCCTTGTCGCCGACCGTGTATTTCTCCTTACAGCTTACCGATTTAACCGCATCGACAATTCTGTAAGCCTTTATTTCGTCATAATCTATTCCGTCAAGCGAAGAAACGATCCTTGCGTTCATAACGCCCTTTTCACGGATAATTCTCGTAATCTCACGGGTGTCAACACCGTAAACGCCGACTATACCCTGCTTTTTAAGGAAAGCGTCAAGGTCGTACTCCGTCCTGAAATTGGACGGCATCTCGCACCATTCCCTGACAACGTATCCGCTGACATAGGATTTGTCGCTTTCAAAATCCTCCTCCATTATGCCGTAGTTGCCTATCAGGGGGAAGGTCTGCATAACGATCTGTCCATAATAGCTGGGATCGGTGAGCGTTTCGATATATCCGCCCATACCCGTTGTGAATACAAGCTCGCCGAGAGCCTCACCCTCAGCGCCGAAGCTTTTTCCTTCAAAAATGTGTCCGTCTTCAAGGACAATAAATACTTTTTTCATCATAATGTCGCCGCCATAACTGCTTTTATAGTGTGCATTCTGTTTTCCGCTTCCCTGAAAACGATTGATCTTTCGCTTTCAAAGACCTCGTCCGTGACCTCAAGAGCGTCACAGTTAAATCTTTCGCCTATCTCCTTGCCCACCTTGGTCTTGTGGTCGTGATAAGCAGGCAGACAGTGCATAAACACAACGTTGTCCGCCGCCGCATCCATAAGCTTCTGATTGACCTGATACGGCATAAGGTCGTTTATTCTCTCCTGCCAGACCTCCATAGGCTCACCCATCGAAACCCAAACGTCGGTATAAATAACGTTTGCGTCCTTGACAGCCTCCATCGGATCCTCGCTGAACTTCAGCTCACAGCCGTTTTCCTCTGCAAGCTTTTTGCAGGTTTCAACAAGATCGCAGTCCGGGAAATACGCTTTCGGAGCGCAGGCTGTGAAGTTGATACCCATTTTCGCACAGCCTACCATCAGCGAATTGCCCATATTGTACCTTGCGTCGCCCATATAAACAAAGTTGATACCGCGAAGATAACCGAACTGCTCCTTGATTGTAAGGAAATCGGCAAGGATCTGAGTCGGGTGGAACTCGTTAGTCAGACCGTTCCAGACGGGTACGCTCGCATACTTCGCAAGCTCCTCGACAAGCTCCTGTCCGTAGCCTCTGTACTCGATGCCGTCAAACATTCCGGAAAGCACTCTCGCCGTGTCGGCAATGCTCTCCTTCTTGCCGATCTGAGAGCCCTCGGCAAGGTAGGTTGAGCCCATTCCGAGGTCGTTTGCGCCGACCTCAAAGCTGCATCTTGTCCTTGTGCTCGTCTTTTCAAATATCAGGGCAACATTCTTGCCCTCGTGCATCTTGTGCGGTATTCCCGCTTTTTTCTTGGCCTTGAAATCAGCCGCAAGATCCAAAAGATATTCAATCTCCTCACTTGTAAAATCAAGCAGCTTGAGGAAGTCCCTGCCCTTTAAATTAACCATGGTATCACCTTTCTGTGTTTTATCTGTCAGTTAGAACAAAAGGGCTGTTCGTTCGGACAGCCCTGATTATAATACATTTAAATAAATTTTTCAACATATTCGATCTGCTTTTCTACGGAATCGGGACCTGTTCCGCCTGCTGAAATTCTCTTGGAAACGCAGGTTTCAAGAGAAATCTCGTCAAAAAGATCCTCCTCGAAAAGCTCGCTGTATTCTCTGTATTTTTCAAGCGGCACGGTTTCAAGCACCAATCCGTTGTCAATGCAATATGCAACGATCTGACCTACCAGCTTGTATGCACTTCTGAAAGGAAGTCCCTTCTTTGCAAGATAATCTGCAAGGTCGGTAGCGTTGATAAAGCCCTTCTGAGCCGCCGAATACATATTCTCCCTGATGACCTTCATCGTTTCGATCATCGGAGCAAAAACTTTAAGGCACTGCTTAACGGTGGCAATGCTGTCAAATATACATTCCTTGTCCTCCTGCATATCCTTGTTGTATGCAAGCGGTATGCCCTTGAGCACCGTGAGCATTGTGAAAAGATCGCCGTAAACACGTCCGGTCTTTCCCCGGACAAGCTCCGCCATATCGGGATTTTTCTTCTGCGGCATAATGCTCGAGCCCGTTGTGAAGCTGTCGTCAAGCTCAATGAACTTGAACTCCCAGCTTGACCAGAGAATAATCTCCTCTGAGAAACGGGAAAGGTGCATCATAACAGTTGCGAATGCGCTCATAAGCTCAACGCAGAAATCCCTGTCGGAAACGCCGTCAATGCTGTTGAGCGTAATTCCGTCAAAGCCGAGCTGTTCGGCAACAAATTCACGGTCTGTATTGTATGTAGTGCCCGAAAGAGCGCAGGAGCCGAGAGGTGAATAATTCATCCTCTTTACTGCGTCCTCAAGTCTTCCGATATCACGGATAAACATCATAGCGTATGCCAGAAGATGATGTGCAAAGGTTATCGGCTGAGCACGCTGAAGATGTGTATATCCGGGCAAAATCGTATTTTTATTTTCCTTAGCAACGGAAAGAATTGCGGCAAGCAAATTCTTTATCAGCGGAATGATCTCGTTTGTCTCGTCCCTGAGATAAAGTCTGATATCCACGGCAACCTGATCGTTTCGGCTTCTTGCGGTGTGAAGCTTCTTGCCGACATCGCCGATACGCTTTGTCAGCTCGGACTCGACGAACATATGAATGTCCTCGGCGTCCATATCAAACTGGAGCTTTCCGCTGTCAAGATCGTCAAGGATCGACTGAAGACCTGCAAGAATCTTGTCGCAGTCGTCGTCGGTGATGATCTTCTGCATTGCAAGCATTGTCGCATGCTTCATCGAGCCCGTGATGTCCTGCTTATACATCTTGCAGTCAAAGTGGATCGACGAATTGAAGTCATCGGCTTCCTTATTCAGTTCCTTGGCAAATCTGCCTGCCCACATTTTTTCCATAGCTGTAAATTCTCCAAATCAGAAATGAGATTATTCCAAACCGGCCTTTTTCTTCATCTTGGCCATAACCTTGGTCGGAAGTCCGTAAAGGTTGATAAATCCTGCGGAATCCGCCTGGTTGTAAACCTCGTCCTCGTCGAAGGTTGCGATCTCGGGATCGTAGAGTGAATACGGAGAGGTTACGCCTGCCGGAGTGATGTTGCCCTTGTAAAGCTTGACGGTAACGTCGCCCGTTACGGTCTTCTGAGTCTCCTTAACAAAAGCAAGGATAGACTGAGTAAGCTTTGAATACCACTGAGCGTTGTAGACAAGCTCGCCGAGCTTATGACCTACAAGAGCCTTGTAATGTGAGGTCTCCTTGTCAAGAGTGATCGTCTCAAGGATCTCATGAGCCTTGTAAAGGATCGTGCCGCCCGGAGTCTCGTAAACGCCCCTTGACTTCATGCCGACAAGTCTGTTCTCAACGATATCGAGAAGTCCGATGCCGTTTGCTCCGCCAAGCTCGTTGAGCTTTGTTACGATGCCGACGGAATCCATCTCAACTCCGTCGATAGAGGTCGGAACGCCCTGCTCAAAATGAATTTTAACATAGGTCGGCTTGTCCGGAGCCTGCTCGGGAGAAACGCCCATCTCAAGGAAGCCCTCCTTGTTGTACTGCGGCTCGTTTGCAGGATCTTCAAGATCAAGTCCCTCATGTGAAAGATGCCAGATGTTCTTGTCCTTAGAATAGTTGGTCTCCCTGTTTATTTTAAGAGGAACATTATGTGCCTCGGCGTAGTCGATCTCCTCGTCACGGGACTTGATATCCCACTCTCTCCACGGAGCGATGATTGTCATATCGGGCGCAAAAGCCTTGATAGCAACCTCAAATCTTACCTGATCGTTGCCCTTACCCGTACAGCCGTGACAGATAGCGTCGGCTCCCTCTTTCTCGGCGATCTCGCAAAGTCTCTTTGCAATGATCGGACGTGCAAGAGCCGTGCCGAGAGGATAGTTCTCATAGAGAGCGCCTGCCTGTACGCACGGGAAAGCAACCTCGTCAAGCATCTGCTTTGTGAGATCCTCAACATAGAGCTTTGAAGCGCCTGTCTTGAGAGCCTTTTCCTCAAGTCCCTCAAGCTCGCTTGCCTGACCTACGTTGCCGGAAACGGCGATGATCTCGGGATCGTTGTAGTTTTCCTTGAGCCACGGAATGATTATCGACGTGTCAAGTCCGCCCGAATAGGCGAGAACAATTTTTTTGATATCCTTCTTATTCATAATAATTCCTCCGATATACAGAATTGTTTGTGTTTTATGCATATATATTAGCATATACTGTATATTTATGCAAGCATTTTTTGTATATTTCACCGCATTTTGTATATATGCACAACGATATTTCAAGCCCCCGAAAGATTATATGCAAAATTACAAATGTGTTTTTTATTTTATTATACTATTTTTTAATTGATTGAAAAAAACAGGTATGTTTATTCTTGATTAAACGCCTATGAATTCAATATAATTTCAAAATTACAAGGGCAAATATACAAAATATGCAATAATTATTCACTACAGCGGGGCTTCATTCAATATCAGTCTTTCCAGCTCCTTTGCCGCAGTTCCCAACCTCTCATTCTTTCTTTTAACAATACAAATCGACCGCTCAGGAAGCTTTTCCCTGATCTTTAAAATTGACAGCTTGCTGCGTTCTCCATCCTTTTCATAAAAAACCTGTGGGATAAAGCCGATTCCGAGTCCGGCTTTGACGAGCGGTATAATCTGGTCAGCTGTTTCAACCTCAATATCGGGATTGAACTTTAAGCCGTTCGATAAAAAAAGACCGGAATAAAGCTCATATGTTCCTGTTTTTCTTCCGAGAGATATTATCGGATAATTAACAACGGTTTTAAGATCAATAACATCGCCCGTCAACCTGAAAACATCAGAATTATATACTGCGGTATCCTTAATCGTTTTGATATGCCTGTACGAAAAATCCCCTGCTTCGTCTTTTGAAACAGTTGTAACCGCGAAATCTACAGAACCGTTTTTTAATGCCGTAAACGCTCTCGGCGTAGTGTGGTTTTTAATCCTAATCCTTACACCGGGATACATACGGTGATACCTTTCAAGGACAGGCAGCATCACGCAATGGAGCGCAACCTCACTCATTCCGACAGAAACAATACTGTTTTGAAGCGATCTTTCAACCGATATCTCTCTTTCGCCCGCTTCGATCTGTTCAAAGGCAACTTTAATATGTTCAAACAGCCTTTCTCCCTCAGGTGTAAGCGTAGTTCCGCTTCTTGAACGGACAAACAGTGTGCAACCGAGATTTTTTTCAAGCGTCTTAATAGTTCTTGTAACATTAGGCTGATTGCTCATAATAGCCTTAGATGCCGCCGTAATACTTCGATATTTCGCAACATAGTAAAAAATTCTGTAATAATCGTAGCTTACCTGCATCTGCGCTCCTCCATATCAAATTGATATAAAAAGATACAAAATATACATTTTACATATATCATTGATTATATTATAATGTAAAAGTCCTATTTCGTCAAGAAAGAAGTGATTTAATTTGAATAATAAGGATTTAACCGTTGGAAAGCCCTACACGGTCGTATGGAAATTCTGCCTGCCTCTTTTCGGCAGTATCATCTTTCAACAGCTATACAACCTTGCTGACAGCTTAGTTGCAGGCAAATTCATCGGCAACGACGCTCTGGCCGCAGTCGGCAACAGCTATGAGATCACTCTTATCTTCATTGCCTTTGCTTTCGGCTGTAACATAGGCTGTTCGGTCATCACCTCTCAGCTTTTCGGCGCAAAGCGTTTCAGGGATATGAAGACCGCAGTTTACACAACGCTGATCTCCGGCGGCGTGTTGTGTGCGACGCTGATGCTTCTCGGACTTTTGTTCTGCGTCAACCTGCTCAAGCTCATCAACACACCCGACAATATCTTTGCGGACTCAAAGCTGTATCTTCTCATATACATACTCGGTCTGCCCTTTGTTTTCTACTATAATATCGCTTCGGGAATTTTTTCCGCCCTCGGTGATTCAAAAACTCCTTTCGTCTTTCTCGCCTGCTCATCGGTTGCAAACATTGCCGCCGACATACTCTTTGTCGCAGGGTTTAAAATGGGAGTTTCGGGCGTTGCGTGGGCAACCTTCATCTGTCAGGGAATAAGCTGTATTCTCGCCGTTTTCTTCGTATTCAAGCGTTTCAAAAAAATCGAAACCGACAGAAAGCCTGCGGCGTTCTCTTTTGATCTTCTCAAGAGGATTGCCGCTGTCGCCGTGCCGAGCATACTCCAGCAAAGCTTTATCTCAGTCGGCAACATAATTTTGCAGAGCGTAATAAACGGCTTCGGATCGGGAGTTATTGCAGGCTACTCCGCATCGGTAAAGCTCAACAACCTTGTTGTCACCTCGTTCACAACGTTCGGTAACGGAATATCAAACTACACGGCGCAGAACCTCGGCGCACGCAAATTTGAGCGTATCAAGGACGGCTTCAAGGCAGGCGTCAAGCTTACCTGGATGATCTGTATTCCCATTATCGCACTCTATCTGACGGCAAGCCGCTATCTGATGTATTTCTTCCTCGACAGTCCGACGGGAGAGGCGATGGACACGGGAATTATGTTTCTGAGAATAGTCGCACCGTTCTATTTCATCGCCGCCGCCAAGCTCGTCTCCGACGGAGTTCTCAGAGGAGCCGGACAGATGAAAGCCTTTATGGCAGGTACGTTTACCGATCTTATTCTCAGGGTTGCGCTTGCCGCCGTACTTTCGGCAACGGCACTCGGCTCAACGGGAATATGGATTTCATGGCCTGTCGGCTGGGTGACAGGCGGAATAATCTCAGTCATATTCAGCTTTAAATATATGAACAGAGTAAAATACGACGGAATAATCTGACCTATATAAATCGCTTTATTTATCGGTAAAGCGATTTATTTTTGACAAGAGTGTATTATATATGGTAAAATAAATTTCGGTGATTAAATGAAAATCGGTAATCTTGAAATAAAGGGACATGCCTGTCTTGCCCCGATGGCAGGGGTGGCTGACAGGGCGTTCCGTGAGCTTTGTGTGAGCTACGGAGCGTCATATGTCATCAGCGAAATGGTCAGCTCCAAGGGACTGACAATGCAGGACAGAAAGTCAAAGGAGCTGCTCTTGCTCTCCGAAAAAGAGCGTCCTGCCGGAGCGCAGATATTCGGCGACGATCCCGAAATAATGGCAAAAGCGGCGCTCAAAGCGACAGAGTTCTCTCCCGACTTTATAGACATCAATATGGGCTGTCCTGCCCCTAAAATTGCAGGCAACGGCGGCGGCTCGGCTCTTTTGAAAAATCCCGAGCTTATCGGCAGGATCGTCGAAAAGGTGGTTGAGGTCTCCCCTGTTCCCGTCACGGCAAAAATCCGCATCGGCTGGGATTCGGAGCATATCAACGCCGTTGAGGTCGCCAAGCGGATAGAAGCGGCAGGAGCCTCGGCAATAACCGTTCACGGACGTACAAAGGCTCAGATGTACGCTCCGCCCGTTTTTCTTGACGAGATAGCAAAGGTCAAAAAAGCCGTTTCCATTCCCGTTATCGGCAACGGCGATATAGTTGACGGAAAGAGCGCAAAAAAGATGCTTGACGAAACGGGCTGTGATTTTTTGATGGTCGGCAGAGGAGCTTTGGGAAATCCGTGGATATTCCGCTGTATAAATGCATATCTTAACAACGAAACCGATTATACCGAGCCGACGCTTGAGGAAAAAATGGAGGTTATGCTCGCTCATATCGGCACTCTCTGCGAATACAAGGGAACGAGGGTAGGTATGAGAGAAGCACGCAAGCACGCCGCCTGGTACATCAAGGGCATCAGAGGAGCCGCCTCCTTCAGGCAGGAAATCGGCAGTCTTTCAAGCATGGATGAGCTGAGGGCGCTTGTAGAGAGAGTCATCGGCTCACAGCGATAAAAATATTCATTATTCATTGAATATTCATCGTTTTTGACGTCAAAATAATTGAGTCAAAAAAATGAGTTTTCCACAGGTAAAGGTCAAAACCTTTACGAATTTTCCACATCTTACCTCTGAAAGCCTTGAAAGTGCGTTGAGTTTTCCACACTTTCCACCGAGTTTTCCACAACGTCAAGTGTTTTTGCTTTACGACAAGTAAAACTACTTTACAAACCGTATATTGTTCATTTTGCATATCAATATTCATTATTCGTTTTTTCGGTCACCGAAAAATAATGAAAAAAACAGTTTATTTTAACAAAATTATACAAAAAGTCTATTGACAAAAATCAAAAATAACACTAATATCTTTTAGTAAGTATTAAATATAAATGGAGGAATCACTTTCATGTCATCATCAGTATTTGAAAGGCTGCAAAAAATTCTTGCCGAACAGTTTGAAATTGACGAGGACGACATTACCCTCAACAGCGATCTCGTCGATGATCTCGGTGCCGACAGTCTCGATTTCGTAGACCTTGTTATGAGCATTGAGGATGAATTCGAGATCGAGGTTCCCGACGAAGCGATCGAGGAGATCAGAACGGTTGACGACGCCGTTAAATACATTGAGGATCACGAATAATAATAAAGGCGGTAATTAAATTGGCACAGCAAAAAAAGATGGTTGAAGAAATCACGTCAATGGACGAGGATTTCGCAAAATGGTATACCGACGTTGTTAAGAAGGCTGAGCTTTGCGAATACACGAGCGTCAAGGGCTGTATGGTTATAAGACCTTACGGCTACGCTATCTGGGAAAATATTCAGCGTCTTATGGACGGTATGTTCAAGGCAACGGGACACGAGAATGTATGTATGCCCATGTTCATTCCCGAAAGCCTGCTCGATAAGGAAAAGGATCACGTTGAGGGCTTCGCTCCCGAGGTTGCGTGGGTAACCCACGGCGGCAACGAAAAGCTTGACGAAAGGCTCTGCGTAAGACCTACTTCGGAAACTCTTTTCTGTGAGCACTACGCAAACATAGTTCACTCATACAGGGATCTTCCCAAGCTCTACAACCAGTGGGTAAGCGTTGTCCGCTGGGAAAAGACAACACGTCCGTTTCTCCGTACAAGAGAGTTCCTCTGGCAGGAGGGCCACACGATCCACGCAACTGCCGAGGAGGCTCAGGAGGAAACTATCCGTATGCTCAACGTTTACGCCGAGTTCTGCGAGAAATATCTTGCTATGCCCGTCGTAAAGGGCGTTAAGACAGCCAAGGAGCGTTTTGCCGGAGCTGAGGATACATACACCATTGAGGCTCTTATGCACGACGGCAAGGCTCTCCAGAGCGGCACATCGCATTATTTCGGAGACGGCTTTGCAAAGGCCTTTGACATTCAGTTTACAGGCAAGGACAACAAGCTTCATCACCCGTTCCAGACCTCGTGGGGCACAACAACCCGTCTTATCGGTGCTATCATAATGACTCACGGCGACGACAACGGACTTGTTCTCCCCCCTGCCGTAGCTCCCATTCAGCTTGTTATCGTACCTATCGCTTCTCACAAGGAGGGCGTTCTCGACAAGGCGAACGAGCTTAAAGATAAGCTTTCCAAGGTTTGCAGAGTTAAGCTTGACGACAGCGACAACAGCGCAGGCTGGAAGTTTGCCGAATACGAGATGAAGGGTGTTCCTCTCCGTCTTGAGATCGGTCCTAAGGACATTGAAAACAACCGCTGTGTAGTTGTCCGCCGAGACAGCAACGAAAAGATATTTGTTTCGCTTGACGAGCTTGAGCAGAGAGTTCCCGAGCTTCTTCAGGAGGTTCACGACGGTCTTTATCAAAAGGCTCTTGACCGCAGAGCGGCAATGACCTTTACGGCAAAGGATTATGCCGAGCTTAAAGACATCGCCGACAACAAGCCCGGATTTATCAAGGCTATGTGGTGCGGCGAGCGTGAGTGCGAGGATAAGCTCAAGGACGAGCTGGGAATCACCTCACGCTGTATCCCGTTCGAGCAGGAGCAGCTCTCCGACACCTGCGTATGCTGCGGCAAGCCTGCAAAGCATATGCTCTACTGGGGCAAGGCTTATTGATCTGAATAAATAATTAAAATGGCTTACATCGGAAATCAAAACCGATATAAGCCATTTTCTTTATGTAATTTATGAATTTCTTTCTGCAATCTTTTTGAGGTTTTCCCAACTTATCCTTGCCGACTCTAAAACATCAAGAGGCGTTGAATCCTGCTCGATGATTATGTATTCGATTCCAGTATCACGGCAGGCACGGTAGCAATCGTCAAGATCGAGGTTGCCTGTGCCGATCTCGGCGAAATCACGGACATAGTCGCCCTCGCCGTCAACAACAATGCGGTAATCCTTGAAATGGCAAACGCTTATTCTCTTTCCGAGCTTGCGGATATATGAAGCAGGGTTGACGCCGCCCGTCTGTGCCCAATGGGTATCAAAGATGAAGCTGACAAGCTCGGGATCCAGCTCCATGAGCATTTCATAGCCCGTTTTGCCGTTCGGATATCTCATAAACTCGAAATGGTGGTTGTGATAGGCAAAGTTCATACCGGCGGCTTTGAGCTTTGCGACAGCAGGGGCAAGCGTTTCGGCGAATTTCTTCACTCCGTCCTCTCCCCTGTACTCCTCGCCTATACTGCCTATGCCGACCGTCTTACAGCCGAGAGCCTTGTGCTCGTCAATTACGGCGTCGGTGTCGTTGACTATCCTGTCAAAGGAAAGGTGGGTAACGCAGACCTCCATATTATGCTTTTTGCAGAGCTTTGCAACCTCATAGTTGCTCAGATGGCCTATTCCCGATACCTGCACCGTGTCAACGCCCATCTCCTCAAGCCTTGCAAGCACGCTGTCAAGGTCGTCAAGAGTTTTGATTATTGAATGAAAATTATAAAGAGTAAATCCGAGTTTCATATTGAATAACAGTCCTTTCTAAATTACATTTCAAATTTATTATCACCGTAGATAACGGTCAGTTTGATCGGTTTATCGGCTTTAATGGTTATCATCGGCTTTTCGTCCGGGCTGTTTCTCGCTTCGCAAATCAGATCGGCATACATATCCCTGCCTATCGGGAGCTTATTTATGCCGTGACGTTCGAGATTTCTGACATACCAGACTATCTCGTCTTTCTCGGCGTGTACCTGAATACCGAGTATGTACTCAATAAACACGGTGATAGGAATAATACCTGACCAGCCGACAAAATCGCTCTTTGCCGGATTGCCGGGATTGGCGGTTTCGGGCGCATAATTTTCAAAGAACGTACCTTCTTTGCGGTAGACCTCAAGCATATTTTCATAGTGATTGAGGGCGATATCATAGGCAAGCTGTTCTTTTCCGATTTCGGTAAGACCTCTGATTATCATGTAATTAGTCGGCGGCCATACACCGCCGTTCCAGTAGCCGCCGCCTTCTTCATACTCGGGGTGATCCGCCGAAAGGGACGGCACACGGTGAGGACGCTTGAATTCCTTTTCGTTTTCAAGATGGGCAATGAAATCGGCCTTTCTGTCATCGGGTACTCCGTCCGCAAGCAAGCCCCAGTAGGCCGCAACGCACTTGACCTTGAGAAACTCACCGTTCGACCTGAGGTCATAATAGAACTTATCCTCCTCAGACCACATTTTTTCATTGATGAATTTTGTCAGGAACTCAGCTTCCTTTTCAAGCTCATCAACGCCGTCGCTTATATCAAGCTCCTCAGCCATTTTCAGAAGCTCCTTACAGCTCAGAAGCGCCTGAAAATTTGCGTCTATCCAGGACATATTGCTGTGGTGGAAAGAGCGCACCTGCCAGTCCTCAACGCCGGGAACGGCATCAAGGTCAAATCTCGGCAGATTATCCATTCCGCACGCCCAGCCGTTCGCCCAGTATGATCCGTCCTGTCGGCGGCGGTAATTTTTCATCCACCTGTGGTAGCAAAGAATAGGATAATATACATCTCTCAGGCGATCCTTGTCGCCGTAGTTCTGATAATACTGCCACTCGCACCATGCGACTATTTCCGGTCCTGTGCTGACGGGATCGAGCCTGTGGAATTTAGACTCTCCGTTACCCTCATGATACTGCCTGCCGATAAAGCCGTCCGGCTGCTGCTTACAGTAAAAATCATCAAGCGTACCCTGAAACTTGAACACGCTATCGCCGTATTTGCCGAACATCAGCATAAAACAGCTGTCCCAAAGGAAAATATCTCCGTTGAAAGCCGTGTCGATATAGGGTGAAACAAAACCGTTTTCCTCGGTCGGCTTAAAAAGATTGGAAAAAGCAATTTCCCAAGCCTTGTAGTATGCCTCGACCGAATCATTGTGTCCGTCCCAGACAGGCTCCGGCAGTCGGCTTTTACTGCTTTCAAAGTCGGGCAGGTCGGCTGTGTCAGGTTCCCTGCCGATGAAAGGATTATGGTTTCTCACATCTTCAAATTCAAGATAAGTGTCAATATATTCCGGCATTCAAATCGTCCTTTCTGTTTTATTCTTCTATCATTCCCTGCAGCTCGTCCCACAGGGAATATTTATCCATAAGCTCATCATTTTTTGAATTGAGCAAATCGGTAAATTCAATAAGCTTTTCGTAGTCCGTCTGAACCTCCGTTGAGTTCAGCTTTTCCTGAATGTTTTCAATCTCTTTTTCAAGCTCGGCAATCTCATTTTCTGTCCTTGAAAGCTGAGTTTTCAGCTTTCTCTGCTGAGACGCCTGCTCCTTTTTAAGCTTATAATCATTGACCTTTTCGGGTTTTGCCGCCGCTTTGACCTGCGTTTCGGCAGGCTGACGGGAGGCACGTTTTTCAATATAATAATCGTAGTCGCCGAGATATTCCGTAAATCCGTTTTCGCTTAGCTCAAGTATTCTCGTACTCAGCTTGTTGATAAAATAACGGTCGTGGGAGACAATCAGCATTGTTCCGTCATAGTCGAGCAGGGTGTTTTCAAGCTCCTCACGGGAAAAGGCGTCAAGGTGGTTAGTCGGCTCATCAAGAAGCAGAAGATTGTAGCCGCCGAGCATCAGGCTCAAAAGAGCAATTCTTGCCCTCTCGCCTCCGCTAAGCTCGGAAATCCTCTTGAAAACATCGTCCCCTTTGAAAAGGAATGCCGCCAATGCGCTTCTCACCTGAGTCTGAGTCATTTTCGGGTATCCCGACCATATCTCCTCTATCGCTGTTTTGTTCAGATCAAGTCCTGCCTGAACCTGATCGAAATATCCCTTAAAGAGATTTTCGCCAAACATAAACGTTCCGCCATCGGGAGCGTACTGTCCCATCAGCGTTTTAAGGAAGGTTGTCTTTCCGCAGCCGTTATCGCCGAGGATAAACACCCTCTCACCCCTTGTGATATGGAGAGACGCATTTCTGAAAATCAGCTTATTTCCGAAGCTCTTGGAAAGTCCGTCGGCAATTATCACATCGTTGCCGCTGACGCATTTCGGCTCAAAGTGAAAACGTATGCGTTCCACCTTGCTGTCGGGAACAACAAGCTGTTCCCTGATGCGCTCGATCTGCTTGAGCTTGCTTTCGGCGGTCTTGATGTTCTTCTCCCTGTTCCACTGTCTCTGCTGAGCCACAACGCCCTCAAGCCGCTGAATTTCCCTCATATCAGCTTCGTACTTATCCTCGATCGCCTGTTGTTCGGCTTTCTTTTTGACAAGAAATTCCGAATAATTTCCCTTGAAACAGCGCACCTTGCGGTTTTCAAGCTCAACGGTTTTGTCCGTTATCCTGTCGAGGAAATAACGGTCGTGAGATATAACAAAAATCGCACCGTTATAGTTTTTCAAAAAACCCTCCAGCCATTCGACCGACTTTATGTCGAGGTGGTTGGTCGGCTCGTCTAAAAGCAGAAGATTGCTCTTTGAAAGCAGGAGCTTTGCAAGCGCGACCTTTGAGCGCTGACCGCCCGAAAGCTTGTCGGTAGTCAGGCTGAAGTCCTCCTCGGTAAAGCCGAGACCGAGCAGAGCGCTCCTCGTCCGGCTTCGGAAAGTCAATCCGCCGTCATTGTTGAACCTGGTTGTCAGCTCGTCCTGAAGTCGGAGATCCTCCTCCATATTGCCGAGACCGTGTTCAAGCCGGTAATTGACCTGATTGATTTCGATTTCTAAATTCATCAGCTCGTCAAAGACGCTTATCAGCTCGTCATAAAGCGTTCTGCCCTTTTTCGAGCAGGTGTGCTGTTCCATATAGCCGAGCCTTGCGTCTTTTCCGATAATAACAGCGCCCTCCGTCGGCTCAAGCTCACCTCTGATGAGTTTTAAGATCGTGGTCTTTCCCACGCCGTTTGAGCCGATAAATCCGACCTTTTCCTTATCGTTTATATCAAAATTTACATTTCTGAAAAGCTCACGTTCCCCGAACGAGAACGCAAGGTTTTGAAAACTCAATACAGTCATAATGCACTCCGTAATTTGATAATGACATTTTACAACATCGGAATAAATAAAACAAGAGTTTGGAAAAATATTTCTCGCTCATTAAAGAAAATTGAGCTGTATTAGTAATAAAAAACGTCCAATAAGAAGCCTTTATAGAGCAAGAAAGACTTGTATCGGTTATTCCAATACAAGCCTTTCGTATATTTGTTCCTTTTGTTCTTCGCTTAATGCGGAAGCCCAATTTTTAAACCAATCTGAATGTCTTAACCTCATGCGGCTTCATCTTGAAGGTGAACTCGCCGTTCTCGCAGTCGATCTCCTGCTCGTCGCACTCCATCAAGTTACACTCGATAACCTTGGAGTATTCAAGCTCAAAGGAAGCCTTGACTGTGCAGTGACGTGTTTCGGACTCGTACATTCTGACGATGTAGCCTCTGCCGTCCTGAGCAGGCTTAACAGCGTCGAGAATAACGCTTTCGCCGTCAAGCTTTGCATAGGTGTGACCGACATCGTTTCCGCCCGTGCCGCCGATGAACTCGCCCTCAAGTCTTACGTTCTCCTCAAAGCCGAGCCTTACGGTATCGGCATCACGCCATGTGCCCGCGTGAGGATAGAACGAATATCTGAAATGATGTATTCCGAGATCACCCATAGGATCGGGACAGATAGGTCCTCTGAGCAGGGTAATCTTCATCATATTGTCGTGAACATTGTAGCCGTACTTGCAGTCGTTGATAATACTTGCG
Organism: Acutalibacteraceae bacterium; assembly: GCA_051881315.1. Lineage (GTDB taxonomy): Bacteria > Bacillota > Clostridia > Oscillospirales > Acutalibacteraceae > CAG-488. Next base: position 20,322 of record JBJEPQ010000043.1, read on the forward strand.
CCGTAGCCGCCCTCGGAAAGGTCAGCCCACTTGTGAGCGCAGAATTCAAACTTCGCCCGGTCGTAGCAGGTGTTGTAATGAGTCGGATATTCCGCCGCACCGTGAGCGATCTCACAGCTTGCATTTCGGTTTCTGATATCAACGGGGAACTCTGCTTTAAGCACCTTTTCCCTCTCATGCCAATCGACCGTGGTGTCAAAGTCGAGAGTCGGCTTATCCTTTTCAAGGATTATATCCTGAGTGATTGTTGACTCATGGAACTTTCTGACAACTCTGACTGCGCCCCTGAGCGGAGAAGCCTCGACAACCTCGATGCTCTCTGCGTCACGAAGCTCCCAGAACTTCATCTGATAGTCAAACTCCATATTCCATGCGCTCTCGTGAATGGGCTTGTCGTGAGATATAGTCATAAGATTGCCCTTACCGGTCAATATCTGTCTGCCCGTTGTCTTGTCGATAACCTCATCAATAAGACCGTTACCGTCAAGCGAGACCTTGAGATATTTATTTTCAAGGGTATTCTTTGTAACCTTAACGTTTTCAAACTCCGCCGTTTCGTCACAGAGGGTGAACACACCGTAGCCGAATGCAGGCACGGGATCGGCAAGGAACTCAATGTAATACTTGCCGTTTTCCTCATAGACCTTGCTTGTGAGGAGCTTGCCGTCGGAATTTTTAATTCCCTTTGCCATATGCGGAATTTCAGCCTTGACAATACCCTTTGTCTGCCATGTGAGCATATTCCATACAAGCACGGAATCGTCCTTTACGCTGACCTTGTTGAGTATGCCGTCCTTGCCCTTTCTGACAAGCTCTCCGCCGAGCTGACGAAGCTGAGCATATTCCTCACGGGTATTCTCCATAGCCTCGTGAATTGAAGTTCCGGGAAGAATGTCGTGGAACTGGTTGATAAGAAGTATCTTCCATGCCTCCTCCATTTTCTCGGCAGGATATTCTTCTCCGCCGAATACGTTGAGGATCTCGGCATTTCTCATCATAAATTCGCCGCGTCTGTTGTTCTTCTTGATAAACGCCTGACTGGTGAACGTACCTCTGTGGTTCTCATAATAAAGCTCGCCGTCATATACGGGAAGCTTGTCGAAGTCGCCGTCAATCGCCTTGAAGAAGTCGGCAACCTTGCCGTTCGTCGTCTTTGGCATACCGGGAAGCTTTTCAATTCTTTTGCCGGTTTCAACCTGCTTGTAGGTGCATCCGCCGCCGCCGTCTCCGTAGCCGAACATACCGCAGGAAACGTCAACAATGCTGTTCTGACGGTTATTCTTTCTCAAAGAAGTAACGTATTCCGCATTATATTCGCTCTGATACGGCTGTTTGCAGAGATAGGCAAGTATCTCGTCGCCGCTGTGGGATCTCCAGCGGAAAACGCTGTGAGGAAATTCATTTGTATCGTTATAGAAAAGCTTTGAAGTCATGAAATACTTCATACCCGAACGCTTGATGATCTGAGGCAAAGCCCATGTGAAACCGAAGCAGTCGGGAAGCCAATAAATATCGGAAGAAACTCCGAATTCTTTCATAAAGAATTCACGGCCGTAAAGAAGCTGACGGACAAGAGCCTCGCCGCTCGCAATATTCGTATCGGCCTCAACCCATGCGTTGCCGACGATCTCCCACTGACCGTTCCTGACCTTCTCCTTTACACGCTCAAAGATGTCGGGATAGTGCTTCTTCATAAAATCATAAAGCACCGCCTGGCTCTGAGTGAACTTGAAATCGGGATAATTGTCCATAAGGGCAAGGTTGTTAGCAAAGGTTCTTGCGGTCTTTCTTGTGATCTCCCTGACCGTCCAGAGCCATGCAACGTCGAGGTGGCTGTGACCTGCCATAATGACCTCGCCGGGTGTAGAATATTCGATCTTCTCGATCTCGCCCCAGAGCACGTTCACCGCTTTCGGAACAGAGGCAATGAAAGCCTCGCCGCCGAAGTCAAAGTCAAGCTGATGAACGGAATCGTCCATCGCATTGAAAAGACGTGACTTTACATACTGATCCTCGCAGTTTTCATATGCGTCCCACGCCGTGGAAATGTCGAACCAGTAGCTCTCCGTGAGCTTGTCAACCGCAATAAGCTCCGCCTTTTTCATACGGTATTCCATATATTCTTCGCCTGCCATAGCGTTGTTGCAGAAGCCGGCGCAGTCAACCGTACCCTCAATCTGAATATTCAGCTTTTCGCCCGTCTTGACGCCGTCCTTGAAAAGAATCTCGGTACGGTGTACCCAACCGGAGTTCTCTCTTGAGCTTACGGCTCCGACGATCTCTCCGTTAATTCTGACGAGAGCCTCGCCGCCGAAATCTATTGAAAGATAGACCTTTTTGCCCTCAAAGTTTGACGGCACGGTAATTTCAGACTCAAAATAGCGTGTCTCGTCATAGCCTACGTTCCATCTGTCGCCGAGACCGAGCGTTACGGGCGGCTTGTCGTCAAGCACAATGTTATTCGGGCTGACGTGCATACCCGTGTAGCTTCTCCACCTGCCGATTACAAGGCGGTCGGTAACGGCATAAGGCTCGATTTGCTTTATCTGGTTATGTAATACTCTGGGATTTAAAGTGTGCATTTTTTCCTCTCCGTTCTTTTATCTGTAACACTCAACGACCGACATATTTCCGCTGAGCCTGAATTTATCCTGTGCCGCAACCGGAACAAGGAAATAGTCGCCTTTCTTAATGTCCTTGGTGTAGCCGTCGCCGCTGACCTTGCCCTCACCCTCGGTCACAACGTAGATCGCCGCGCCTTTATCAAGGGTGAAGCTTCCGCCTGAAAGACCGATCTTTCTGACAACGAAGCTCGTCGTCATTCTCTCGTCAATGAGTGAGAGATACTCTGCACCGTCCTCCTTGCTGATAACAACAGGCTCGATCGGAGCAGGGAATTTCTTGTCAACATCGAAACATTCAAGAGCTGTTTCCTTATCTATGCCGAGGTACATCTCGTGGTCGCTGAGCTTGTAGTCGCCGCACCAGCGTTCGGGCTGGATCGTGAAATCGGACGGCTCCTGAACCTCAAGAAGCAGACAGCCTGCGCCGATAGCGTGAACCATTTTTGCAGGGATATAAATAACGTCGCCGGGCTTTACCTCGAAGGACTCAAGAAGCTCCTCCATAACGGTCTTGCTGTTTTCGCTTTCCTCAATGGCTTTGCTGAACTGTTCCATCGTCACGCCGTCCTTGAAGCCGTAAAAAACCTTTCCGCCGGGACGGGTTGCAAGGATATACCAGCTTTCCTCCTTGCCGTAGGAGGAGTTGAAATACTTGCGTGAAAAAGCCTTGTCGGGGTGAGCCTGAACGGGAAGTCTGATTGCGCTGTCAAGTATCTTTGTCAGAACGCCGAGATCCTGCCTGTCGCCGATGATCTGTGAGCGGTACTGCTCAATAGCGTCGTTGAGGTAAAGCTCCTCTCCCTTGATCTTGGAAACGCCCTCGTATTCGTCCGTGCTGCCCTCATTGAGCGCATGAACGCTTGATACTACCCATTCTTCGGGATAGTTGCCGTCCTCGGAATCGTCCGAGAAAAAGTCGGCAAAAAGCTTTCCGCCCTGATAAACACGGAAAACTCTGTTCTTTTCAAAAAAAATCGGATAATCGTAAAACATATTAAAACTCCTTTCGGGCTTCTAAAAGGCTTTAAACTGCCTTTGCTTCAAAATAATTCGGATTTTCACTGTCCCTCATATCTTATAAGGCGTCTTGCGTCGTCAAGACTGCCGTATATTCCGCTTCCTGCCATAGCCGAGAGAGCCGCACCGTATGCCGCCTCCTCCTTGTAGAGAGGAATGTTTATCTCCTTGCCGAACATCAGGGAGGTAACACGTCTGAGGGCAGGATTTTTCCTGATACCGTTGCCCGAGCAGACTATATGAGCGCAGTCTGCGCCGATGCTCCGATACATTTCATAAAGCTCCGAGGACATTCCGACAACGGTTGAAAGCAGGATATCTTCGGGCGTGAAATTATTCTCATCAATGCCCGAATATGAGCCTTTGACCGTCGGATCCTGCCTTGTTCCGCAAAATCTTGTGTCGGCAATGACCGAGGTTTCAAGCTTCTTTTCAAGAGCCTTATCAATGTTTCTGTAAATATTCTCAGGCTTTTCACCCGTGGCAAGCTCAGCCGCCCTTGCCATAAAGCCGACAGCCATTGCAAAGGCTCTGCCGCCGCAGAGCGCACAGCCTGCAAGCAGGTATTTGCCCTCGGTGAAAGGTCTTGCCTCAATTCCGTCGGGGACGGACGGAGAATTGCTGATAACGGAGATCTGTGAGCCTGTGCCGAAGTTCAGCAGAGCGCTTGAATCGTCTCTGACCGCTCCGATAAAGCTCGCCTGATTGTCTCCGAGAGCGACCGTAACGGGAATACCCCTGTATTCTCCGACCGTTTCAAGCCTGTCCGTAACCCTCGGCAGATAGCCGGGATCAATCTTAAACTTCTTGTTTTCAATGTCGTAGAGACCGAGCGAAGCGGCGTTGGTAACGTGCATGAGCGGCTCTGTTTTTCCGCAGAGGGTGATCGCCGCATAGTCGCCTATGGTCATTATGTATTCGGCATTTTCGGGGACAAGTCCGTTTTCCCTGTTGTAGAAATCGGAAACGAGACCGTAGCCGGCAAACGAGCCGATATGCTGAGCGTAGGTTTTGCCGTCCTTATATTCAAGGTTGCCCCTCTCGTCCTGCCATGTGTAAAGCGGAGAAACCGCCTTTCCGCCGCAGTCCGTATAAAGCACGCCGTGCATCTGATTGGAAATTCCTATCGCCTTGGTATCGTCCGTCACAAGCCTGTCTGCGATATCCGTCACGATCTCCATTATCCTTGCCGGATCCTGAATACGCTCGAAGCTTTTGTCGGTCTTAATAAACGAATCGTTGTTCACGTTGACCGAGTTAAGGATCTCTCCGCTTTCACAGTCAACGCAAATTCCGCAGATACCCGTTGTACCTATATCTATTCCCAAAGAATTCATAGTTCAAATTTCCTTTTTGTCAAATTATGCGATATTTGTCGAATTCGGATCAAGTCTCTTGATGATATCCTTCTGAATGGCAGGAGAAAGATCAAGGAAGTTGACGAACGTGCCGTGAATTCTCATGATATAAACTCCGCTCGGAGCGTATCTTTCAGGCTCGGCAAGTACCTTTCTGAGTATCTCCGCCGTGGTGACGTTGACATAGAGATAGAACGGTGAAACACCCTGCTTGAGCGGATTGAAGAACAGCGGATTTACGATCTTGTCCCTGAACTCCAAGCCCTTTTCCTCATAGGTCTCGCCCTTGAAATACTTGGGATCAACGCCGAGGTGGGAAGCATAGCCGCCGTTGAACTTCTCGAACGGCATCTTCATATTTGAAAGCACACGGAAGCCGAGTCCGTTCTCCGCACTGCCGTAGAGAGGATCGACGCCGTAGTTGAGCATATCTCTGCTGCTTCTGCCGTCGGGGGTAGCTCCAACCCAGTAGCCGTAAAGGAGATGGGTGGACGGAGTGCTGAAATCGGGTCTGAACGGATTGCCGAGGTAGTTTTTCTCGTTTGCAACAATGTCGGCAACCTTAGAGGCTATCTCGCCCGCCTCATTGTCAACCTTTTCAATGTTGTTGCCGAATTTATCTGCGCCGAGCAGGAACTCGTGAAGCTCCTCATAACCCTCAAAGTTTGCCTTGAGAGCAGGAATAAGCTTGTTGGCGTCCTGCGGACGCTCTGAGAGCAGCTTGTCAATGGCGCTGAAGCTGTCGGCTACAACGCTTGTGCCGTGGATAAGGCAGCCGCTTCCGTTATATTTTGTACCCTGCTTATGAATATCCCTTGCGTCAATTCCGTTGTTCTGACCGCCCATAAAGCAGGAAAGGAACGGAACACGCTGAGTTGAAATGGCTTCCGACGCGCCGTTTGCCGACTTTGCCATTTCGTGAGCGAAGAACTTGACATTCTTGTAGAACTCCTCACGGATGTTTTCAAGCGAAGCCTTGGGAACATCGGCAAGCTTTTCGCCCGTAATCAGCGAATATCCGCCCGTGAGCGTAATTTCAAGGATTTTCGGCAGGTTAAACCAGCTATTTGTAGTGTTGGCGTTATCCTTGCCCATGATAAGAGGCTCCTGACAGCCTGCAATGGAGATATCGGGAAGATCCTCCTTGTCTATGCCGTGAGAACCGAGAGTCTCGAAAAGAGCGTCGTCGTTGAACATTGACGGAGTGAGAACGCCCGGTGAGAAGAAAAATCTGCCAAGCTCACGGTAGAGCTTTTCGGGAGTGTTCTTATGGAACTTGACCGAAAGGATCGGCTGGGGCAGGTTCATATCGTAGTAAGCGTCAAGCAACGCATATGTGGTCGGATTTGTCAGATCGTTGCCGTCAACGTCACGTCCGCTGACGATGATGTTCTGAGAAATTGCCCAGCTTCTGTCCGCAACATTGAAGAAAACGAGGAAATGCTTGAGCAATGCGGCAGTCTCGTCACGGCTGAGTCCGTTTCTGTACGGCTCGAAGATACGGTCTGCATTACCTACGGAGAAAGCAAACGGGTTGGGAGCCTGCTCAAGGCACATCATCTGCCACATAAGCAGGAACGACTGAATAGCCTCGTAAAGGTTTTCCGCTCCGTTGTACGGCACCTTTTTAAGAGTGTCCGCCATAAGGGTAAACTGTGATTTCTGCGGCTCGGGAAGAGTCTCCGCCTTTTCTCTTGCAAGCTTTTCATATCTTGCGGCAAGGTCGCACGCCGCCTCCAAAGCGATGACAAAAGCCTTGAAGCCGTTGCCCTCCTTGTCCTTCATCTCATCAATTAGAGCCTTGAGACCGTGGCGCAGAGCAAAACGAAAATCTGCAATGAGATGTCCCGTAACCTGCTCAAAGAAATAAATAACCTCTTTGGTGTAGCTCTCGCTCTTTGAATAAACTGCGCCGAGCTTCTGTGCATATTCGGTTTTGCTGAACTCAGCCTTGGCCTTCTGTATTCTTTCCTCGGTGAATTCATCGTTGGGAACTATATCGCCGAAAACGGCGGCAGGATCGCAGTATCCTGCAAATTCCTCAACCTTGAAAGAGGGGTTGATAAGCGCATAGCTTCTTGCAAAGGAATCGTCCTGAGTACCTGCAAAGATCTGATTGTCGTCCAGCTCAAGCGGAATATCCTTGACGATCTCCTTGAGGATAAGAGCCTTTTTCACTTCCTCGTCATACTCGGAAAGGGAATCGTAAATCTCAAGCTCCTTTTCCTTTGCGATAAACCAGCCGTCAAGCCTTTTCTTGGCTCTTTCGTGCTTGAATAAGGTTTTCGCCTTTTCTGTTACCGTTTCGGGTGAATAAATGTCAAATATCATAATTGTTGCCTCCCCTTATCAGGTTGTTACAAATTTTATACTGTCTTTTTCAAGTCTTTCTCTGAAAGCTTTTATTTGCCCGTCCGTTACAAAGCCGTCGGTGATTGTGTAATCCTCCGTCCACTTGCATTTTCCGTATTCATGATATGCAAGAATTTCAACAACGGTATTCGTCATATCCATCTTCGAGAAAAGCTCTGCAAAGGGTTCGGGATCCGTATTGACATGGTTAATCATCGGAATCCTTACATGGAGCTGACTTCTTTCTTTTGAAAGCTTTATAAGGTTTTCAACTGTTGTTTTGTTGCTGTGACCGACATACTTTTTATGTATACCGTCATCAGGCTGTTTGATGTCAACTATCAGATAGTCGATATACTCCGAAAGCTCGGAAAGTCTCGGACTTGAGCCGTTCGTCTCAATGGCGGTGCCGACGCCGAGCTCTTTAGCCGCTTTTAATATGTATAGCAGATCGTCTGCCTGCAAGGTCGGCTCGCCGCCCGTAAAGGTAACTCCGCCGCCGTCAAAAAACATCATACGGCTTCTGTTGATTTCATCGACCACTTCGTCGTTGGGAATATCCTTCGCCGCGTCTGAATCAAGCGGCATACTCTCCGGATTGGAGCACCATCTGCACCTGAAATTGCATCCTTGAAGATGATAAACAAGGCGGTTTCCGGGGCCGTCCTGCGAATAGTTAAATCCTTTTTGCAAAATCCTCATAATAAGCCTCCAATTCTCTTTATATTATCACATTTTATCTGTCATTTCAACAGCAATTCTCTAATCATTTGCACAAAAAGGAAGGACTTAACAATTACTTTTTATGCGGTTTTGCATTTAATTTTAACTATTTTACTAATAAAGTTGACATCTGTTAAATTTATTTATATAATTTTCATCGGTGGTTAATATGCTTCTGACAATAGATATAGGCAATACCAATATAACAATGGGTATTTACGAGGGTGACGATCTGCTTTTCACCTCCCGTCTTGCAACAGACAGGAAGAGGACAAGCGATCAGTACGCCGTTGAGCTTCTTAATATTTTCAAGCTTCACAACGCAAGCTGTTCCGGCTTTTCGGGCGCAATAATCAGCAGCGTTGTGCCGGAGGTCGTATATGCAGTCAAAACTGCCGTTGAGACAGTTACGGGCATTACTCCCCTTGTGCTTTCCTCAGATATAGGAACGGGACTTAAAATCGTGAAAAACGCCGTCGGTCAGCTCGGAGCGGATCTTGCCGTAGCATCGGTTGCGGCGAGGGATAAATACCCTCTGCCCTGTTTTATCGTTGATCTCGGCACGGCAACAAAAATTATCCTCATCGACGAGGACGGTACATTCCTCGGCTGTACAATATCGGCAGGCGTCGGAATTTCTCTTGAGGCACTTGCTCAAAAGACATCTCAGCTCCCTGCGGTCAGTCTGACGGCTCCGCCCACCTCGATCGGAACAAATACAGTTGACTGTATGAAATCCGGTACGGTGTTCGGCACGGCGGCAATGCTTGACGGGCTGACGGCAAGAATGGAAAGGGATTTCGGAAAAGAAGTTAAAACAACGGTTGCAACAGGCGGTCTTGCAGAAGAAATTGTTAAAAACTGTGAACGTCGCATAGTATTTGACAGAGATCTTATCCTTGAGGGCTTGAAAAACATCTTTAATCGAAAGGAAACATAAGAATGAAGACCGAATCAAAAAGAAAAGAAACCATTATCGCAATGGCCATATTGACCGTTCTGATAGCCGTGACAACTCTCACCTCTGTCGGCTATATTCGGACGGCAAACCGTTCTGTCAACATTGTTACGGTTTTCGTTGTCATCGGTGCGATAAGGTACGGAAAGTATTGCGGCGCATATCTCGGCGCAATATTCGGCATTTCAAGCTTTATCCAGTGTTTCTTTCCAAGCTTCGATATCGGCCAGTCGTTCATTCAGATCAATCCTTACCACACATTTCTTGTCTGTGTTCTGCCGAGAGTCCTGATGGGCTTTTGCTGCAGTATAATATACAAGCTTTTCCGTCAGAACTGCTCCAAAAATTTTTCTTATGTTGTCGCTTCTTTCATCGGAGGTTTTCTTAATACGCTGTTTGTTTCCATGTCTTTGATGCTTGCTTTCTACAACAGCGATTATGTTCAGTCCCTCGGATCCCATTTCACCCAGATGGTCAGAACGCTAATCACCTTTAATTCCTACCTTGAGTGGATAATATGCACGGTTGTCGGATCACTTGCGCTTTACATAATCAGCCGCCTGCTGGATAAAAATAACGGAGAGGCTTCCTGAATTTTTCAAAACTTGACTTTTTTGTGATAAGGTGTTATTATTCTTGCAACGGCTGTGATAAAGAGGATCGGAGCAAAGCTTTTCAGAGAGTCGGCGGAGGGTGCAAGCCGACAGCGGAGCTTCAGGTATCTATGGCTTTTGAGCCGAAGGTCTGAACTTACAGTAGGGCTTTCCGTATAGCTGCGTTAAAGCGTCGAGTGGTATTCCGATAAGGATTACAAATTGAGTGGTACCGCGGGTTAATCTCGTCTCAAAGCAAATGCTTTGGGGCGTTTTTTTCTGCGGATAACAAATATACAAAGGAGGATATGAATTCATGAGTAAAGGAAAATTTTACATCACAACGGCGATCGCCTACACTTCCCGTAAGCCGCATATCGGCAACAGCTACGAGATAGTTATGACGGACGCAATAGCGAGATACAAAAGATTGCAGGGCTACGACGTTTTCTTCCAGACGGGCACAGACGAGCACGGTCAGAAGATTGAGGAGATCGCCGCCGCAGAGGGCATCACACCCAAACAGCACGTTGACCGTGTTGCCGGCGAGATCAAGGATATCTGCGACCTGCTCAACACGACCTATGACAAATTTATCAGAACGACCGATCCCGACCACGAAAAGGTCATTCAGAAGATTTTCAAAAAGCTCTACGATCAGGGCGATATCTACAAGGGACACTACGAGGGTATGTACTGCACACCCTGCGAGTCCTTCTGGACGGAATCTCAGCTTGTGGACGGCAAATGTCCCGACTGCGGCCGTGAGGTCAAGCCTGCCCGTGAGGAAGCCTATTTCCTGAAGCTCTCAAAGTATCAGAAACAGCTTGAGGAATACATCGAGAGCAACGAGAATTTCATCTATCCCGAAAGCCGCAAGAAGGAGATGCTCAACAACTTCATCAAGCCCGGTCTTCAGGATCTCTGCGTTTCCCGTACCTCGTTCAAGTGGGGTATTCCCGTAGATTTCGATCCCGGTCACGTTGTTTATGTCTGGCTTGACGCTCTGGCAAACTATATCACCGGTATCGGCTACGATCCCGACGGCTCAAGCGAGCTTTACAAGAAATTCTGGCCTGCCGACGTTCACATCATCGGCAAGGATATTGTAAGATTCCACACGATTTACTGGCCGATTATGCTTATGGCTCTCGGCGAGCCGCTTCCCAAGCAGGTTTTCGGCCATCCGTGGCTTCTTTTCGGCACGGATAAGATGTCAAAATCGAGGGGCAACGTCATCTATGCCGACGATCTTGTCGAGCTTTTCGGCGTTGACGCAGTCAGATACTATCTGCTTGCCGAGATGCCCTACGCCTCCGACGGTTCGATCACATATGAAAATATGATCGAGCGCTATAACGCCGATCTTGCAAACACGCTCGGCAACCTCGTCAACCGTACCGTTGCCATGACGAACAAGTATTTTGACGGCATTGTTCAGCCGGGTGACGAAACCGAAGCGATTGACGGTGAGCTTAAAGCTCTCGCCGTTGAAACAGTCGGCAAGGTTGATAAGCTCCTTGCGGAATACAGAGTCAGCGACACGCTCGACGCAATATTTGCGCTTGCAAAACGCTGCAACAAATATATTGACGAAACTACGCCGTGGGCTCTTGCAAAGGACGAGAGCAAGAAAGCACGTCTCGGAACGGTGCTTTACAATCTGCTTGAAAGCATTCGTTTCACCGCCGTTCTCCTCTCCCCGTTCCTCCCCGACACCGCCGACAAGATCCTTGCCCAGCTCAATACCGATATCAGGGATTACGACTCGCTGGGCGAGTTCGGCGCACTCAAGGCAGGCACACAGGTCGGCAAGGCTGAGCCGATTTTTGCAAGAATTGATCCCAAGGAAATGTTTGAAAAGATCGAAGCAAGAGCCGAGGCATCGCAGGAGGCCGCCAAGGAAGAAAACGCCGAGGTAGAGGGACTTGCCAAAATCGGCATTGAGGATTTCGGCAAGGTCGAGCTGAGGGTTGCCGAGGTCAAGGACTGCGAGCCCGTTAAGAAAGCGAAGAAGCTTCTGAAGCTCACTCTTGATGACGGCGGAAAGGCTCCGAGAATAGTTGCCAGCGGAATTGCAAAGTGGTATAAACCTGAGGAGCTTATCGGTCACAAGGTTATTGTTGTTGCCAACCTCAAGCCTGCCGTACTCTGCGGAGTTGAGAGCAACGGAATGATCCTTGCCGCAGACTGTGACGACGAAGCAAAGGTCGTTTTCGTTGACGGTATGCCGAACGGAGCAAAGATAAGATAATGTACGGCAATATTTTCGACACCCACGCCCATTATGACGATGAAAAATTCGATGAGGACAGAGCCGAGCTTTTAAGCTCTCTGCCCTCAAAGGGCGTTGTGAATGTAATTAACTGCGGCTGTGACCTTGCTTCAAGCCTGAAAAGCATTGAATTTTCGGAGAAATACGGCTTTTTCTATTCTGCCGTGGGAGTTCATCCGAGCAATATAACCGAGACTTCCTACACGGAGCTTGAGAGGATAAAAGAGCTTTACTCGCACAAAAAATGCGTCGCAGTCGGAGAAATCGGCCTTGAATATCACTACGATTTCGTACCGAAGGACTTACAGCTTGATATCTTTGAAAAACAGCTTGCGCTCGCAAACGAGCTTGACCTCCCTGTTATTGTCCATGACCGTGAGGCTCACGAGGACACAATGCGTCTGCTGAAAAAGTACAAGCCGAAAGGCGTTGTGCATTGCTTTTCAGGAAGCGTGGAAACCGCAAAGGAAACGCTGAAGCTCGGAATGTATATCGGTCTCGGCGGTGCGGTGACATTCAAAAATGCAAAAAAACCGCTTGAGGTTGCGGAGTATGTACCCGAGGACAGACTTCTGCTTGAAACCGACTGCCCGTATATGTCGCCCGTTCCGTTCAGAGGACAGCGCAACTCATCGGAGCTTATCGCATATTCGGCAGAAAAAATTGCCGAGGTCAGACACACCGACACTCAGCAGCTTATCAACTCTGCGACAGAAAACGCACGCAAACTGTTTGAAATTGGATAAAATAATAGCGACTGACAATGCTCAGCCGCTTTATTTTTTATTGTTATGAAATATGAATACCCGTAGTACTGATAACGGCAATCTCCGCACCGAGGTCATCCGTAATCATTATCTCATAAAAGCAGAGCCGCCTGCCCTCCTTGACCTTCCTGCACTCGGCAAAGAGCTTTTTGCCCTTGGACGAGGAAAGGTAGCTGATATGGCTGTCCGCCGTGGCAGTAAACGAGTTTTCGCTGTTCGTCGCAACGGCAAAGGCAAAATCGGCAAGGGTGAACATCACACCGCCCATCACCTGACCGTGCGCACCGCGGTGCCTTTCGTCAAGCTCAAGACTGCATTTTGAATAGCAGTCGTCAACCTCGTCAATAACGATTCCCGTTACCTCGACGGCGTATCTGTCGCCCTCGAAAAAGCGGCGGACTTCTTCAATATTCCTCATGGTATCCTTCCTTTGCAGATGTCTTTTTTTCTCAATGAGAAGCCTTGAAATATTCCATCAAACCTTAAAGCTTTATCGTCTAAAGTCTAATGTCTAAAATCTAAAATCTAATTTGCCTTCCCCTCAAGGGGAAGCCTTGTATGGTTTCATCAAGTTTTTTGGCTCCTTAGATTGTCAATCCAAGTGCAACACTTTTTTGATGTATTCATTAGGTG
>JBJEPQ010000044.1:0-33605 GCA_051881315.1 Acutalibacteraceae bacterium
AGATTTCAGTAGACCTTTCGGCTACCTTTACACAAGGGAACCGGAAAGTTTCATCGTAATTTAAAACGATATTGTCTAAAATCTAACATCTAAAGTCTAATGTCTAATTTATATCCAAGCACTTCTTTTTCAATATTTCAACCAATTCAAATGTCGTGCGGCAGTCGTCGAGGGCACGGTGGGAAGCTCCGCCGATACCGAAATACTCTTTAAGATACGAGAGCTTATGACTTTGCAGATCGGGTAAAACCTCTTTGGAGAAAAGCAGAGAATCCAATGTATTGTTGGTCAGCTTCTCGCCGAAAAGGAGAGCTGAGTTCCACGAAATAAACCGCATATCAAAACCGATGTTGTGTCCGACGATCGTCATGTTGCCCACAAAATCAAAGAGCTCGCACAGTACGGTCGAAAGCTCCTGCGCATTTTCAAGCATTGCGTTATTTATGCCCGTCAGCCCGAATATAAACGGATCAATTATCTTGTCGGTATAAACAAGGCTTGAAAATTCGTCTGTTATAATATCATTTTCTACCTTTACCGCTGAAATTTCGATTATATCGTCGGTCTGACATCTCAGTCCCGTTGTTTCGATGTCTACGACAGCGAAATCATGTGTTTTTAAAAAGTCCTGTGCTACTTTCATTTGATTCATCCTAAGTATTAAAATCCTTGATTAGCATACCATATAAATAATTTGTTTTCAACTCTTTACTTATTTTTTCTATTATGATAGAATAACGTACCGGAGGTGTCACAATGTTTTTTAAAAGAAAAGTTAAAACGCCGAAAAATTACCTGATTGACGATCTGAAATTTCTGACCGACGAGGCAAAGGAAGCATTCAGAGTTCTTGAAATTACGGAGACTTCTCAGCTCATCGGGAAAGAAGCGGATAATTTTTATCTTGATTACTGCGTTGAAAGCGGCGACGTTGCCGACAGAGTTATTCTATACGAAATGAGGACTGCCGTTTACTTTGCCAACATGCCCAAGCCGGACGAAAAAAAACTTCGCTGGTGGTATTGGAAAGACACTAACAAGGATAATGAGGATTTATTCAGCGATGACGACTAAAAAATATACATCAACCAAGATCGCCTGCTACACGGGATACTTTGTGCAGGCGATCATCAATAATTTAGCTTCACTTTTTTATGTAATTTTTCAAAAGGAATTCGGATTAAGCTATTCACAGATAAGCTGTCTTATCCTTATAAACTTTGTTTCACAGATCTTTATTGATTTTGCGTCGGTTAAAATCATTAAGAAAACAGGTTACAGAACAGCAACTGTTTTTGCCCATGTTTTTGCGGCATCGGGACTTATTCTTTTGGGCGTTCTTCCGAGAATGTTTGGCAACCACTTTATCGGATTGATTATCCCGATCATAATATATGCCATCGGCTCAGGACTGATAGAGGTATTGATAAGTCCGATTATTGAAGGTCTGCCGCTTCAAAACAAGTCGGGTGAAATGGCACTTCTCCACTCCTTTTACTGTTGGGGACAAGCGTCGGTTGTTTTCATAACCACATTTGCCGTAAAATTTATCGGCGAAGAAAACTGGATCTATCTTCCGATGGTATGGGCGATCATTCCGTTCGTAAATTTGTTTGCGTTTATGAAAGTTCCGATCATTCCGCCTGTTCCCGAGGGAGAAAGCGAAATGCGTATTTCGGAGCTTTTCAGACAGCCGACCTTTATCATATGCACGGCTTTGATGCTTTGTGCCGGAGCAAGTGAGATAGCGATGGCACAGTGGGCATCGGCTTTCGCAGAGAAAAGTCTCGGTGTGAACAAATTTACGGGCGATCTGCTCGGTCCCTGTCTGTTTGCGGTGCTTATGGGTTCGGGCAGGGTTCTGTACGGATTTTTTGGTGACAGGCTAAACATTCGGAAAGTATTGAGCTTCTGTGCAGGACTTTGTTTGTTAAGTTACCTCATCACAACTCTTGCGCCTGTTCCTATCCTCTCCCTGATAGGATGCGGACTGTGCGGACTTTCCGCTTCAACGATGTGGCCGGGAATATTAAGCCTCGCCGCAAAGCTGTTCCCGAAAGGCGGAACGGCAATGTTCGCAATGCTTGCAATGTTCGGAGATTTAGGCTGTTCTTCAGGTCCGCTTGTTGCCGGATTACTCTCCGACGCGGCAACCCAAAACACGGCGATAACGATGGAGCCGCTGAAATTCGGTCTTATCTTCTGTATCGCATTTCCGCTTTTAATGATTGTTCTGTTGAACTTCACAAAAGCAATGAAAAAGATAAAATAAACAACGCCCGAACGCTTGCAGAATAGTGTCCGGGTGTTCAATTTGTCAATCCTATAAATGGTTTGTGAAAACTTTTATTTTTCCTCGTCTAAAATCTAAAGTCTTTTTTGCCCTCCCCTTGAGGGGAAGGTGGCACGGAGGAACGACGTGACGGATGAGGTGTAAAAAAATTTCATCAGACTTGCTCCACCTCATCACCGCCTAACGGCGGAGCTTCCCCTCAAGGGGAAGCCTTGTAAAGTTTGTGCAAACTTTTAATTTTCATCGTCTAAAATCTAATTTCTAATGTCTAATAGCTAAAAAACTGCAAGCCTTCCTTTCGGATGACTTGCAGTTAATTATTATATTCAGGGCAAATTAGTTGTTTATTTTATTTTGTTTCTTTTGTTCTTCGCTTAGTGCGACAGCCCCAATTATTATATTCAAGGCAAATTAGTTATTGTCGCCCTTTTTCTTGATGATATCGTTAAGGATCACATAGAAATCCTCATCGTCAACGCCGCTCTTAGCCTGAGTCTTTGCGCCGTTTACAACGGGAGGCTCAATCGGAGCGTTTGCCGAAGCCGCAGCAGTTGAGCGGATCGGTGCGCCTGCGTTTGAAGTTGCCTTAAAGGTCGGGATTGATCCGAAATCGTCTGACGGCTTTGCATCAAAACCCGTTGCGATAACGGTGATGATGATCTCGTCCTCAAGCTTGGAGTCGAATGCAACACCCCAGGTGATGTTTGCGTCCGGATGTGCCTTCTCTGTGATGGATTCGCAAGCGTTCTCGATCTCTTCAAGACCGATATCCGGCGAAGAAGTGATGCTGATGATAACACCCTTTGCACCTGCGATAGAGGTTTCAAGAAGCGGGCTTGATGTAGCCATTTCCGCAGCCTGAAGGCTCTTGTCCTTGCCCTTTGCGGTGCCGACGCCCATGTGAGCGTAGCCTGCGTCTCTCATTACGCTGCAAACATCGGCAAAGTCGAGGTTGACGAAGCCGGGAACTTTGATAAGCTCGGAGATACTCTTAACGCCCTGTGAAAGAACCTCATCGGCAACAAGGAATGCTTCCGAAAGAGTCTTGCAGCGGTCGCTGAGAAGCTTGAGTCTGTCGTTCGGGATAACGATAAGGCTGTCAACGTGCTCCGAAAGACGGGCAATGCCCTGCTCTGCAAGAGTGCTTCTCTTTTTGCCCTCAAACTTGAAAGGCTTTGTAACGACACCGACTGTAAGAACGCCCATTTCCTTTGCGATCTCGGCGATTATGGGAGCTGCGCCCGTACCTGTTCCGCCGCCCATGCCTGCGGTGATAAATACCATATCCGTACCCTTGAGGATGGCAGAAATTTCTTCTCTGCTCTCCTCAGCCGCCTTCTCGCCGACTTCGGGACGTCCGCCGGCACCCTGTCCTCTTGTGGACTTCTCGCCGATCTGAATTCTGTGAGTTGCCTGAGAATTGACAAGAACCTGCTTGTCCGTGTTAACTACGATAAACTCTGCACCCTGCATACCCTGAGCGATCATGGTGTTGACAGCGTTTCCGCCGCCTCCGCCGACGCCTATAACCTTGATCTGAACGGTGCTCTCGAAATCGTTATCAATTTCAAATGCCATTTAAATAACCTCCGTTTTATAAATCATATTCTACTCCGAGTTTTAAACAATAGTTATGATATCATACTTTTTTATCAATTTCAAGACTATTATAACGAAAACAGCCAAAAATATTTGAAAAAATTACTTATTCATCCTCAGGAATATCCTCAGCTGTCGTTTCCTCACCGTCAGGCTCGGTTTCCTCCTCGGGAAGCGTTGTCGTTTCGTCCTCCTCGGGTTCATCCGAATTATCGGG
Source organism: Acutalibacteraceae bacterium (assembly GCA_051881315.1). GTDB lineage: Bacteria > Bacillota > Clostridia > Oscillospirales > Acutalibacteraceae > CAG-488. The sequence continues at coordinate 4,110 of JBJEPQ010000044.1, forward strand.
TGCTGTGGTTGCCGGCTGTGCCGTCACATCTTTTTTAGCCGCTGTTGTAGTTATTTCAAGAGTATCAAGCTTTTCTACATACACCTTTTTGAGTATGGAAAGATTGATTTCGCCGATCTGATTGGGATCGTTTTCGTCCTCCTCAGCAATTATTTTTTTGGCTTCGCGAAGCTTGTACTCAAGCTCCTCGCTGCTTCCGAGATAAAGTCTGTACCTGCTCTGATACTCTAAATAAATGTTTTCGGGATCGGAGATATCAATTCCGGTGATACTTCCGATGCCGGAGTTTTTAATCGCCATACGGATTGTATCGTAAAGAATTGATTCGCCGTCATCTGCAAAGCTGATTGTCTCGCCCGGATTTGCGTTAATCTTGTTTTTAACAGTCAGCAAGGTCAGTCCGTTGTTCTTAGGCTTTTCTTTTACAATTTCAAGAACCTTGCAGTTTGCATCTGCCAGAGCATAGCCCTTTGATGTTTTGAAAACAAGCGCCGCCTTATCGTCTACGACCGAGAAAGCAACCCTTCCGCTCAGAGTCTTTTTGATCTCAAGAGAAAGCACATACGGCAGCTTCTGCTCAACCTTTTCTTTCACCCTGTCCCAGTTTGTAGCCACCATATTGTCGCCTACCTCGACGCCTGCGGCTTCAATTATCTGTTCGGGCTGATAATGCTTGCCTGCCTTGGCAACCTTGACTTCGCTGACATTAAACAGCACGGTCAGGGAAAGCACGGCAAATACAGCCGCAACGACAACTACCGCAACGATCCCGAAAAGGATCCTGCGGTTGCGTGTCACAATTTTCAGTTTCTTTTCATAGCGTTCCCTCGCTTCGGGAGTCATTGACGCTATCTGTCTTGCCGTCAGCTTTTTCATTTTCAGTCAATCCTTTTTATTTTGGCTCCTATATAGTTAAGATTTTTCTCAAAAAATTCGTATCCTCTGTCAATAAAATGAATGTTTTCAACCGTTGTGCGTCCCTGTGCGCAAAGTCCTGCAACCGTCAACGCCGCTCCTGCTCTGAGGTCATGGGCGCAAACCGCCGCACCCTGAAGCCTGTTGACACCGTTGACAACGGCTATTTTATCATGCACGCTTATGTCTGCTCCCATTCGGTTCAGCTCTGCGGCGTGGCGAAAACGGTTTTCAAAAATGTTTTCGCATATGACTGTCGTACCGACCGCCGTGCTTGCCATAGTCATTATAAGCGACTGACAATCCGTCGGAAATCCGGGATAAGGCATCGTTCTGACCGTACCCATTGAATTGAGCCGATGAGGTGACGTTATCCTCAGCCTGTTTGATGAGGTGACGATCTTGCATCCGCATGTCTCAAAACACTGCAAAACAGGAGCAATGTGATTCGGAACAACATCCTCCAACAGCAAATCCGAGCCTGTCACAGCCGCCGCCGTCATAAATGTGCAGGCGGCAATTCTGTCGGGCATTACTGTGTACTGAGTTTGATGCAAACGTTCAACGCCCTCAATATAAACGGTACTTTCGCCCGCTCCGCTTATCCTTGCGCCGCAGGAATTGAGAAACATTGCAAGATCGACAATTTCAGGTTCTCTTGCGGCATTTATTATTGTGGTAACACCAGAGCATCTCAATGAAGCAAGAATAATATTTTCCGTTGCTCCGACGCTCGGAAATGAAAGCGTTATTTTTGCGCCCTTGGTCTTAGCACATTTACAGCAGATGTGTCCGTATTCCTCGGTAAGGCTTACTCCGAGCTTCTCCATCGCAAAAAGATGAAGGTCGATCGGTCTCATACCTATATCACAGCCGCCGGGAGCACAGATATGAGCCTCACCCGTGCGTGTGAGCAATGCGCCGAGAAAAACAATCGAGGAACGCATTTCTCTCATCAGTTCATCGGGAATATCATTCATAATCATTCGGCTGCTGTCAACGGAAACCGAGCCGCCGCTTCGGTGAACCTCACAGCCGAGGGCTTTCAGAATTTCCAATGTTGAGTTTATATCCGTCAGCGACGGACAGTTATGTATTACGCAAGGTCTGCCGACCGCTACGGTTGCGGCAAGTATCGGAAGTGCGCTGTTCTTAGCGCCCTGCACCCTCAGTCTGCCGCCGAGTTTTCTTCCACCCTCGATTATAAAGCGTCCCATATACCGCACCCTTTCGGAAAATATCAATCTGTTCTCAGTTTATGATAGATCCCGAAAAGTGTTAATTTAAACAATCTTGCAGATACAGTCCGTTATACGCTCCGAGGCGTCGAGAATAGCCATTTCCTTAGCGTTTCTGCCCATTTCGGCAAGTCTCTGCGGATCGGAAAGGAGCTGTTCAACCTCTCTGAGAAGTCTTTCGCCCGTAAAATCTTTTTCTTCGATAAGTATTGCGGCGTTTCTGTCCGCCATTGTTTTTGCATTGTAGTACTGATGATTTTCCGCCGCATACGGGTAAGGCACCAGTATTGACGGCTTGCCGAGAGCCTGTATCTCCGAAAGGGAGCTTGCTCCTGCACGGCAGATTACAAGATCAGCCGCCGCAAGACAGCGATCCATATCGTTAATATATTCTCTGAGCATTATCTGCGGATTTGAGGCAAGGTCAACATCTTTTCCTATTTCTTCAATCAATGACGCTCCCGCCTTACCCGTTGCGTGCAGATAATAGCAATCCTTCTTTTCAAATCTGTTGGTTATGAGATATTTCACAGCCTCGTTGATCGCTTTTGCGCCGAGACTTCCGCCCATGGAAAGAATGAGCGGTCTTGAATCGAGCTTCATTTCAGCTCTTGCAAACTCTCTGTTTGCGTTTATTATTTCGCCCCTGATAGGTAAGCCCGTAACTACGCACGGATTTTTCGGCTTCAGGAGCTTTTCGGCCTCTTTCGATGTGAGCATAACGCAGTCAACCTTTTTTGCAAGGCTCTTGTTTGTCACTCCGGGGAATGCGTTCTGCTCATGCACGGCTGTCGGTATGCCCATTCTTGCCGAAACGCTCAGAACAGGACCGCTGACATATCCGCCGAAACCGATGACAACATCGGGGTTAAAATCCTTAATTATCCTCTTTGCCTGTCCCTCTGATCTTATCAGCTTTTTTACTGTTCCGATATTGTGCTTCAATCCGCTGAGGCTTATTTCACGGCTGAAGCCCTGAATGTCTATCGTTTTGAAATCGAAGCCTGCGGCAGGGACAAGCTGAGCCTCCATTCTGTCAGCCGTGCCGACAAAAAGGATTATTGACTGAGGATAATTCTCTCTTATGTAGCCTGCAACGGCAAGAGCCGGATTGATATGTCCGCCTGTTCCGCCGGTTGCAAAAAGTATTTTTTTACCGTTAAGCATTCTTTTCCGCCCTCTTTTTTCTTTCGCCCGATCTTGATACCGCAAGCACCATTCCCATTTCAACAAGCTGCATGACAAGTGCCGTGCCGCCGTAGCTGAAAAACGGGAGCGAAATACCCGTATTCGGCATCAGATCTGTTACGACTAAGATATTGAGAATTGTCTGCAAGCCGACCTGAAGCGATATTCCGAGAACAAGCAGACGTTCAAACATACTTTTAGCCTTTGTTGCAATAACAAAACCTCTGAAAACAAGTGCGGCAAAAAGCAGAATGATAAGCACGCTGCGGAAGAAGCCAAGCTCCTCACCGACGATAGCAAAGATGAAATCGTTCTGCGGTTCGGGCATATAGAGGTATTTCTGCCTTGAATTGCCGAGACCGAGACCGAAAAATCCGCCCGATCCAAGGGCAAACAACGACTGATTGGTCTGCCAGCGTGAATCAACATCATCGTAATCCTTATGAATAAAGGAATCTATTCTGTCCGCCTGATACGGATCAAGGAGCTGATCCCTGAATATCACAACAACGGCAATCAGCAAAATGCCCACGGTAAAGCCCAGTATAAACCAACGTCTGTCAACTCCGCCGAGGAAAAGCATTCCGATTCCGATAAGCATGATTAGTATCGTACAGGAAAGATGCTTTTCAAGGTATATCAGCACGCACAGAAAACCGAGCAAGCCGAAAAGAGCAAGAGAAACCCACCACTTGGTCTCTATCTGATGTCTGTATTTTTCCAAAAGCCACGCAAAAAACATTATTATTCCGAGCTTTGCAACATCGGAGGGCTGGAACACAATACCGAGCTTCAGCCAGCGTTTGAAATCCTCCTTGCCGTCCAGCCTGTATGGGTGAATGAGCACCAAAATAAGCAGTACGAGCGACACAGCGAAGATGATAGGCGTCACTTTTTTCATAAGCTCCGGATTGATTCTTGAAATTATGAACATCAGCACAACGCCGACAAGGGCGAAGCCGAGCTGACGCTTGATGTAATAGGTTGCGTCATAATTTGTTGCGGAATCGTACTTGGCGCTGATATAGCTTGCGGAAAACATCATCACCAGTCCTACTGTCAAAAGCATCAGCACAAGCACCATATAAACGATGTCAAATCCGCCGCCGATGAATACATCCAGACCGAACAGTCTGAATTTACTTTTTGATTTCTTTGAAGACGATGCAGTTGAATTTTTCTCTGCCGTCTGTCTGAGCTGTTCGGATGACATTCTCCGTCTCCCCCTTTTATAATATGTTTATCTTGAAAAACCGCCGTAATACATAACTATAATTCCGATTATTCCGCCGATCAGATTGACCGTGCAGAAAACCGAGTCGATCTTCTTTTCACTCCAGCCGCCCATCTCAAAGTGATGATGGATCGGAGCCATTCTGAAGATTCTCTTGCCGTGGGTGAGCTTGAAATATCCGATCTGAATAACGTCGGACATTCCCTCGATGAAATATATTATGCCCGTAAGAACAAGAATGATCGGACAGTCAAAGGCATAAGCTATTGCAACCACCATACCGCCGAGGAACATTGAGCCTGTATCGCCCATAAAGACCTTTGCAGGATATCTGTTCCATACGAAGAAACCTGCACAACCGCCGAGCAGAGCCGCCGAAATTACGCCGATTCCGAGACACTTATGAACAAGAGCCATAACAATGAAGCTGATCGCCGCAGTTGCCGTAACCGATGAGCAAAGTCCGTCAATTCCGTCGGTAAAGTTGACGGCGTTGATCGCTCCGTAAAGCACGCACACGCCGAGGATCCAGAACCACACGCCGAGCGAAACCTTGCCGACAAAGGGAATGAACATATACGGATCCTTATCCATCGCAAGGAAAAGGCTGGTGAGGTATGCGGCGCAGATCACAAGCTGAGCGATAGTTTTTTGGAGTATCGAAAGTCCGAGATTGCGTTTTTTTACGACCTTTATGTAGTCGTCGGCAAAACCGACAAGTCCGAACATAAGAGCCATAATAATGCCTGCCCAGAGCTTGGTTTTCTCGTCATCATGTATTCCGAGACCGTTGCCCGTGAGCGAATTGATAATAAGCACGACTGCCGCCGAGCAGAAAATACCGATGATGAACATTATTCCGCCCATTGTCGGTGTACCCTGCTTTTTCTTGTGCCACTTAGGGCCGATATCGAGTATCGTCTGACCGAACTTGAGCTTGTGAAGCCACGGAATAATTCCGTAGCCGAGCAATGCCGTTATTCCGAACGCTCCGAGAGCGCTGAGTACAATAGCCAAAATACCGTTCATTTGATCCACCTGTTTCCTTTCAACCCCGAATATTATTTATCCATTCTGCCGTAAAGGTCGTTTATCACGTCCTCAAGAGCCATACCTCGGCTCGCCTTGAAGAGGACGGCGTCGCCCTGTTTCAGCGTTTCAAAGAGCTTGTCGGCAAGAGCCTTTTTATCCGTAAAGGCATACACCTCGGGAACACCGCATTCCCTCGCTTTTTCTGCGGCGGCAAGCGATCTTTCACCGTAGGTCATAAACACATCGACCTTTGCCTTTGCCGCAAGCAAGCCTGCGTTTCTGTGTGATTCCTCGCTGATCGTTCCAAGCTCAAGCATATCTCCGAGCACTGCGATCTTTCTGTCGGCTTTCAGCTCGGAAAGCATCTTTAAAGCCGCTCTCTGTGAATCGGGACTTGCATTGTAGCAGTCCTCGATAAACCTGATACCGTTGACGGTTTTCATCCTCTGTCTCATTCCGGACGGAGTGTACTTCGCCAAGCCTCTGACAGCCTCATCGGGAGTAACTCCGAGCTGCATACCAGTTCCGAATGCGGCAAGCGCATTATAAACATTGTGTCTGCCGATTGTAGGAATTACGGCATGCTGTGTTTTATCGCCGAAAACTATATCAAACTCTGTTTTATCTTCATTCTGTTCAATGTTGACAGCCCTGTAATCACAGGTCTTATCGTCAATTCCGTAGTAAAAAACAGGATGATTTTCAATTACCGCGCCCGCAAGGTACGGATCGTCGCCGTTAAGCAGGATCGGGCAGTTTTCACGAAGTCCGTCAAGGATCTCTAACTTTGCCTTGAGGATATTCTCCCTCGATCCGAGGTTCTCCATATGAGAAACTCCGATATTGCTGATAATGGCTACGGTCGGCTCTGCGATCAGGGAAAGCTCGGAGATCTCTCCCCTGCTGCTCATTCCCATTTCTATAACAGCCGCTCCCGTGTCCTCGTCAAGTCTCATCAAGGTACGGGGCAGACCGATGTTATTGTTGAGATTGCCCTCTGTCTTGAGCGCATTGAATTTTTCATTGAGAACGCACCATGTCATTTCCTTTGTCGTGGTCTTGCCGACGCTTCCTGTCAGTCCGACAACGGGAATGTCAAAGGTATTTCTGTACCAATGCGCAAGCTGCATAAGAGCCTTATGCGTATCCTCAACCCTGATGAACACGCCCTCGGCATCAACATCGTGATGTATCATCGCCGCAGAAGCTCCGTTCGCCAATGCGGAAGCGGTGAACGTGTGTCCGTCAAAATTTTCGCCCTTTATAGCAATATAAAGACAGCCCGGCTTGCAGAGCCTTGAATCAATGCAGATCTCCGATATCTCGGCGTCCTTATTGCAGGTTCCGCCGACAGCGTCGGCGATTTGTTTTACGGTTAGTTTTTTCATTTTTTAAAATTCGCTCCATCATTAAGTATTTGCTTTACAATCTCTCGCTCATCGTAGTGAATTTTTTCTGTTCCGAGGATCTGATAGTTTTCGTGTCCTTTTCCTGCGATAAGCACCGTGTCGCCCGGCTTCGCCTCAACGATTGCCGCTCTGATAGCTTCGGTTCTGTCGGTTATCCTGACATAGTCTTTTTTGTCAAGATCTGCGACAATATCGTCAATAATCGAGTCGGGATCCTCCGTCCTCGGATTATCCGAGGTCACATAGACAAGATCCGAATACTGACAGGCAATTTTGCCCATTATCGACCTTTTTGTCTTGTCTCTGTCGCCTCCGCATCCGAATACGGTGATTATACGCTTTTCATATATAACTTTTATCGTTTTCAGCACATTTTTCAAGGAATCCGGAGTATGGGCAAAATCTATAAGAATTGTAATTTGCCTGTCGTTCGGCACTTTTTCTATTCTGCCTTTTACGGTATTCATTTCAGAAACAGCCCTGACAGCACGCTTCATATCAACATTCATAACCATTCCGACGCTCAGCGCCGCCAAGGAATTGTAAACCGAAAATCTGCCGATAACGTTGTAAACAATATCGTAATTTCCGCCCTTAGAAGTGAGCGTATATTCAACTCCGTCATGATACAGATTGACGTTTTCGGCTTTCACATCGGCTTTTTCGTCGATAGCATAGGTTATTACCTTGCCCTTTGCATGCTTTTTCATAACGGGAGCATAGCTGTCGTCGGCATTGATAACGCAAACGTCGCTGTTTTCCATAAGAATACCCTTCGCCTCGGCGTATTCCTCCATCGTTTTATGATAGTCAAGGTGCTCTCTTGAAAGATTGCTGAAAACACCGATATCGTAATTTATTCCGTACGTCCTGAGTTGAACAAGAGCCTGTGACGAGGTCTCCATAATGCAGACGTCGCAGCCTGCCATTTTCATCATATACAGATATCTGTGAAGTCCTGCCGGATCGGGTGTTGTGTAGTCGGCAGGATATTTTTCATTGCCGATAACCACCTCGACCGTTCCGATAACTCCGACCTTGTAGCCGTTCTCTTCAAGAATCTTTTTGATGATAAAGGTTGTGGTCGTCTTTCCGTTCGTTCCCGTCACGCCGATCATTTTCATTTCCCTATGGCAGTTACCGTAGTAATTTGCACACATCAGCGCATACGCCTTTCTTGTATTTTCAACAATAACGCTGTTCTTTATTCCGATATCTCGGTCGCAAATAACGACTGCGGCGCCCTTTTCAATGGCCTTGCGTGCAAAATCGTGTCCGTCACTTCTATTTCCCTTTACACATACAAAAGCGCTTGAATTTCTTACATTCCTTGAATCGTCGGTCACGTTTGCGATTTCAGGGTTCAATGTGCAACCTTTTTTAATTTCAATTCCGTTAAGCAATTCCTGCAGCTTCATAATTAACCTCCGCTGAATTTAATGATCGGAAATTCCCGACATTGTTCTGAAATAAACCGTCACTGTTGAGCCGTATTCTATTTCTGCACCCTTTTCCGAGCTTTGACGGTAAGCCGTCAAATTCTCATCGGAAAGGGAATTTCCCGAAACCTTTATGTTTATTCCGGCGTTCACCGCGGCGTAGTTCGCCTCGGTTATCGTCATTCCGGTAAAGTCCGGAACCTCGGCTTTCAGCTTTTTCTTCTGCTCGTCGGTATACAGCACTATTATACCGCCCTGCGGGATATACTGTCCCGAAGCAGGCATCTGAGAAAGAACGGTGTCTCCGTCCCCGACAACCTTAACGCTGAAATTATCGTTTTCAAGCGATGAAACCGCTTCGTCAACTGCCTTTCCCGTAACGCCCGGCACCTGAACATCAAGCAGAGCCTTTTCGGAATCGTTATACTGACGTTCAACGTTGAGATAAGTCAGAGTTTTTTCAATAACCTCGCCGGCAACGGGAGCTGCGACTGCACCGCCGCCCGATGCACCCTGAGGCTCATCAACAACTATCAGAACGGTGATCTTGGGATCGTTGGACGGTGCAACTCCGACAAATGAAGCTACAACCTGACCGACGTCGTTCAGCTTATCCGATGTACCTGTTTTGCCGCCTACACGGTAGCCTGCGACATAGGCGTTCTTTGCAGTTCCGTTGAGAGCAACCTGCTCCATAGAAGCCATAATCTTCTCCGAAGTCGATTCGGAAATAACCTGTCTTTTCACAACGGGCTGAGTTCTGGATACAACGTTTCCCTCGCTGTCAAGCGTTTTGCTGACCACATAGGGCTGCATGAGCTTTCCGTCGTTTGCAATAGCATTGACCGCCGTTATCATCTGTATCGGAGTTATCTGGAAGGACTGACCGAACGATGAGCTGGCAAGGTTGACAACCGTCATTTTATCCTTTTCAAAGTATGTTGTGCCGGCTTTCGGAGAGGTCTCTCCGGGCAGGTCAATTCCCGTTTTCTCCGTAAAACCGAACGCTTCAAAATACTTGTAAAACGTGTCAACTCCGAGTCTCTGACCGATCGTTATAAAATACGGGTTACAGGAATTCATCAATCCCTCGGTGAGAGTCTGAGTTCCGTGACCTGCGGTATTGTGGCAGGAATAAATTCTGTCGGCAACCGAAATTGAGCCTGTGCAGGTAAAGTTCTCGTCGTACTTAACCGCATTTTCCTCAAGTCCTGCCGCCATTGTAATAACCTTGAATACAGAACCCGGCTCGTAGGTATCGGTTATCGCCCTGTTTCTCCACTGAGCGTACATTGCCTCCTGATACGCATTCTCTTTCTTCTTTTCGTCTGTAATTTTTTCTATGCTTTCGGCAATTTTTTTATCGTGAATCGCATACGGATCATTGAGGTCGTAATCCGACTTTGATGACATCGCAAGGATTGCGCCCGTCTCGACCTCCATAACTATGCCCGTACAGCTTTTCGCCTTGCTTGTTTCGTAACAGGCGGAAAGCGAATTTTCAAGATATCTCTGAATTGTTTCGTCGATCGTAAGCACAAGGCTTGTTCCCTGCTCGGCTTCATATACAGACTTGTATTCGATATCCTGAGCCACAGAGGAATTACTCCTTGCGGAGATAACTCTGCCGTCAACGCCGGTGAGCGTGCTGTTGTAGAAGGATTCAATGCCGGAGCGTCCGTCATTGTCCATTCCCGTAAATCCGATGATCTGAGAGGCAAGGGTTGAGTAAGGATAATATCGCTTGACATCCTCGTCAATCATAACAAGTGAGCCGTAGCTCTGATCGTTATTATCCTTGTCCTTGAACGTACCTTTAACAAAAGCTTCAAGCTTATCCTTTTCCTCTTTTTCCACCTTTGTCTTAATTATGACGCTGTTGTACTGTTTATATGACGCTTTATCCTCAAGATATCCCCTTGAAACTCCGAGGACATTGATAAGCGTTGAATAAACTTTTTCTTTTGCTTCCGACGGAGCGTCGGCAAAGGCGGTTGCGTTGAGCGAAATTTTCCACGCAGATGCGCTCTGAGCAAGCACCGACATATTCGCATCGTAGATAACGCCTCTCTGCGCCGTGATCGTCGTGTCGCTGAGCTGCTGAGTTTCCGCCTTCGTTTTGAAATACTCGCCCTTATAAAGCTGAGTGTAGCCCAATCCGAATATCGTTGAACCGAAGCCTAAAATAATCAGTCCCGCAAGAAGTCCCATCGTTCTTTGATGAAGATTTTTCATTATTATTTTCTTCGGTCTGAGTATTTTGTTTATATTCATCTTCAAAACGATCATCCTTCCTGCACTAAATATATATCTCTATAAAATCGCTCTAAGGGCGGAAAATTTTCCGCCCTCGCCGTTCATATCATAAATATGTGTTTCCCCTGTTTTGTATTCATTGATCCGTATCCCTCTGAGCAGACTGCGCACCGTCCTGCTCCGACATATCGAAGTATCTGACCTGATAGCTTTCACGCTTGACCATTCCCAGACGTGTCTGAGCATACTCCTCGATCTTGTCCATCGACATCAGCGAGTTGAACTGCATTCTGAGTCTGACATTCTCGCTCTGAGCGGTCTGGAGAGCAGCTTTCTGATTTGCAAGATCACTCTGACAGTTCGTCAGCATAACTCTGCTGTAAATGAGCGAACCGAGAATGAGAAGTGCCGCAATGGCGATCACGCACGCCTTGAGTGCGGCGATCCTGCTTGCCTTGATTTCGTTCTGTGCCTGCTCAAGGCTGATCGGCTTCGATTCAATAACCTTTGGAATATGTATTTTTTTCTTCTTGCGTTCAACGGGTACATATCCGTTTTTGGTGTTATCGAATAAATCGAGATCAAGGGCCAAGCCGTTGTCATGGTTTGCCATATTCGTTCGCTCCTTTCAAAATTTGACGTCTTTTTATTTCATCTTTATGTGCTTTATATTTTTTCTATTGCTCTGAGCCGTGCGCTGTGCGCCCTGAAATTCTCCCCGACTTCGTTTTCGGTCGGTGCCTTTGATTTAAACGGGAGCCTGCCCCTCGGCTTTCTTCCGCAAACGCAGACCGGAAATTCGGGAGGACACACACAGCCCTCGCAGAATTTATTGAATTTTTTCTTTACCATTCTGTCCTCAAGCGAATGGAAGGTTATTATCGCTATCCTGCCCGACGGATTGAGGACTTCAAACATTGAGTCAAGCGCTTTGTCGAGCTTCTCAAGCTCTCCGTTTACCTCTATTCTCAAAGCCTGGAAGGTTTTTCTTGCAGGGTGAGAATCACGCTTCGCCTTCATCGGCATCGATTTTTTGATTATATCCACCAACTCAAAAGTGGCTTCGATCGGCTTAATTTCTCTCGCCTTTACGATATTTCTTGCAATCGACGGCGCAAACTTTTCCTCACCGTATGTATATATGATCCTTTGAAGCTCCTGCTGAGAGGCCGTGTTGACAAGATCGGCGGCGCTCATTCCCTCCATGCTCATTCTCATATCGAGCGGCGCGTCCTTGTGGAAGGAAAATCCCCGTTCATCGGTGTCAAGCTGGTGGGAGCTTACTCCGAGATCCGCCATAATTCCGTCAACCCCGTCGATATCAAGCTTTTTTAGTATCGCTTCGATATTGACAAAATTGTCGTGAACGACCGTAACTCTGCCGTTATCCTTAAAGCGTTCCCGCAGGTTTTCGATAGCTTCGGGATCCTGATCTATTGCAATTATTCTGCCCGTCGTCAGCTTTTCGGCAACTGCGGCGCAGTGTCCGCCGCCCCCTGCCGTGCAGTCAACGTAAGTTCCGTCGGGACGGACATTCAAGGCTTCTATCGTTTCGTTAAAAAGTACGGGAATGTGTTTAAACTCGCTCATCAGAACGGAAGTGAAATCTTCTCAGGCACAGATATCGAGTTTATCATAGCTTCGTAGCGTTCCTTGGACCATATCTCAACTCTCATGCCCATACCGACAATCACGATATCACGGACAATGCCTGCCTTTTCGATAAATCTTGAAGGCATTAAAACTCGGCTCTGCGAATCCATTTCACAGTTTTCGCTGTTGAGAAAAAATATTCTCTGAAGATCCGTTCTGTCAACCCCGTCATTGACAAACAAAAGCGACTTTGTTATTTCTTCCCATTGCTCCTCACGGTATATTCTGAGACACTGCTCATCCGGCTTTGCGAAAAGAACAAACTCCTTGCTGCCGATCATATCCCTGATCTTAGGAGGCATAACTATTCTTTTTTTAGCGTCGAGAGTACGCTCATAACAGCCGTTAAACTGCATAATTTTTGCCTCCTTTTCCATAATTTGCTTCCACATCGTGGGTTTTTTGCGTAAAGTCGCTCCACTTTTGTAACTTAATTATACATTACAATTTCCAAAAGTCAAGAAAAATTGTTTCTAAACATCAAAAAAATTAGTTGCAAATTATTACATTTTTCCAGGAATATCGGCACATTTTTTGCTCTGAAAGCGTTCCGAACGACAGTAATATACAATATATTGTATGTATAAAATCAAACAGCTCAACAAGCTGTGCAAATACGATTTAGCGCAAAAAAATTCCGCCCCGGTCAGACCGAAGCGGAAAATATTATTCGATTTTAAATCATAAGCTCGCAGACCATATTGCTAAGCTCCGTGGGATCGTCAACCGAAAGTCCCTCGATCAAACGAGCCTGTGCGTAAAGGATCTTGGCGTACTTGCCCGCCTTTTCCTTATCGCTCTCGTAAAGCTCGCTGAGCTTCTGGGCGATAGGATGATTTTCGTTTATTTCAAGAACGATATTCGCCTTGACCTTCTGATCGTTTGCCGGCATGGAATTAAGCACCTTTTCCATTTCAAGGGAAATCTCTCCCTCGGTCGTCAGACATACAGGATGCTTTTTAAGCTTATTGGTAAATCTGACTGCCGAGACGCCGTCTCCGACAGACTCCTTGAAGTAGTCAAGCATCTCCTTGCTGTCCTCATTCTTCTTTTTAAGCTCCTCTTTCTCCTCCTCGGTGTCAAGCTCGATGCTGTCGGTGCAGATATTGGCAAACTTCTTGCCCTCAAACTCGTTGAGAATCTTGATTGCAAATTCATCGACATTCTCGGTGAAATAAAGCACCTCGTAGCCCTTGTCTGTCACCGCCTCAACCTGAGGAAGAAGCTCGATCTTTGCAACGGATTCGCCGCAGGCATAGTAGATCGTGTCCTGCGACTCCTTCATTCTGCCGACATATTCCTTGAGCGTTGTGAGCTTTTTCTCATTCGACGAATAGAACATTACAAGATCGCTGAGCATATCATTCTTTGCGCCCATATTGTTGTAAATGCCGAACTTCATCTGTGTGCCGAACGCATTGTATACCTTTTCATAGGTTTCTCTTGAGTCCTTCATCAGCTTGACAAGCTCGGAATGAATCTTCTTTTCAAGGCTTCTTGCGATCAATTTGAGCTGAGCGTCATGCTGAAGCATTTCACGGGAAATGTTGAGCGAAAGATCCTCGCTGTCAACCAGTCCCTTTACAAAGCTGAAATAATCGGGCAGAAGATCGGCGCATTTATCCATGATAAGCACACCGTTTGAATAAAGCTGCAAGCCCTTTTCGTAGCTCTTGGTGTAGTAATCGAACGGAGCGTGACGGGGAATGTAAAGCAGGGTGTTATACATTACCTGACCTTCCATTTTTGCATGGATTACCTTTGCAGGCTCCTCGTAATCGTAGAACTTATTTCTGTAAAACTCGCTGTACTCGTCCGCCGTTACCTCGTTTTTATTCTTTTTCCAGATGGGAACCATGGAGTTGAGGGTTTCGGTCTCTGTCACCTGCTCATACTCGTCCTCCGTGCCCTCCTTGAGGTGACTGTGGGTGCAGTCCATTGTGATAGGATATCTGATGTAATCGGAATATTTTTTTACAATATCTTTAATGGTATATTCCTCAAGGAACTTGCTGTAATCGTCGTCCTCGGTGTCCTCCTTGAGATAAAGAGTAATTACCGTTCCGTGATCGGCGTCAAATTCGCACGGTTCGATTGTGTAGCCTTCTGCGCCCTTTGACGTCCACTTGTGTGCCTGAGTGTCGCCGAAAGCCTTGCTGACAACCTCAACCTTGTCGCTGACCATAAATGAAGAATAGAAGCCGACGCCGAACTGACCGATTATATCGACGTCCTCCTGCTTTTCATTGTCGTTCTTGAAGTCAAAAGAACCGCTTTTTGCAATAGTACCGAGATTGGTTTCAAGCTCCTCGCCCGTCATACCGATACCGTTATCGGAGATTGTGAGCGTTCTTTTCTCTTTATCGGGCTGAATTTTGATCGTCAGATCGTTCCTGTTCAGCGCAAGATTTTCCTGGAGCGAATGGTAGTAAAGCTTGTCCATTGCGTCGCTCGCATTCGATATCAGCTCACGCAGGAAAATTTCCTTATGAGTGTAGATCGAATTGATCATCATGTCGAGCAGCTTTTTTGACTCCGCCTTGAATTGTTTTGTACGCATTTATATCACCTTGTCATAAATTAAATTTTATTCGCCATAAAGGTTTAGCACTCTCGTGTCCTGAGTGCTAATTCAGTATAGTCCCCTTTTTTCAATATTTCAAGAGGTAATTGCAATAATTAACAGTTTGGTAATATTTTAGTAACCGCCGTTTCAATTTTGGTGTTTACATTTTCGAAAAAGCCTTATATAATAGGTGATATATTTAATTTATAACACAAAATAATAATAGTTGAGACAAAAGGTTTTTCGACATATTGCGTCATTTATCTTTATAAAATCTTAACGCTCATAAGCTTGCCTTTAATATCATCTTAATTATTTTTGTTTTATAATTCAGTTGAAAAAGATTGAATGATTAAATAAATTTGTATTTCAGAAAAGGAATATTCTATGATAAAAACGATTGAAAACGTTAAAGATCGTCTTACCGTAAAGAAACGGTTAACCACCTTTCAGACTATTTTCCTCGGATTTTCGGGAGCGATCCTCATCGGAACACTTCTCCTGATGCTTCCGATTGCCTCCGCTTCGGGCAAGGTCACTCCGTTTAATCAATCCCTGTTCACAGCCACCTCCGCCGTGTGCGTTACAGGACTCGTCGTTCAGGATACCGGAAGCTACTGGTCAATGTTCGGTCAGTCCGTCATTCTCGTTCTTATTCAGATCGGCGGACTCGGCGTTATCACGGTTGCGGCTTCCTTTGCGCTGATTTCGGGCAGAAAAATCTCCCTGATGCAAAGAAGCACAATGCAGGAAGCGATAGCCGCGCCCAAGGTTGGCGGCATAGTCAGGCTGACGGGATTTATTCTGAAAGCTACGCTTCTGTTTGAGCTTGCCGGTGCGGCTCTGCTTATGCCTGTTTTTTGCCGTGATTACGGACTCAAGGGCGTGTGGATGGCGATATTCCATTCAATTTCAGCTTTCTGCAACGCAGGCTTTGACATTATGGGAACAGAGGGCGCAAAGTATCAGTCCTTCACAAGCTATTCGGACAACCCTCTGCTGAACATTGTAATAATGTTGCTCATCGTTATCGGCGGCATCGGCTTTCTCACATGGGAAGACGTATTCACTAACAAGCACCACATTAAACGCTACCGTATGCAGAGCAAGATAATCCTTGTTATGACTGCAATCTTGATCGTTTTGCCGACGCTGTTTTTCTTCTTCTGCGATTTCTCCGATCTGAGCTTCGGAAAGAGGCTGTTAAACTCTCTTTTCCAGGCCATAACACCGAGAACCGCAGGCTTCAACACAGCCGATCTTTCCGCAATGAGCTCCGTATCAAAGGCGGTTATGATGGTGCTGATGCTCATCGGCGGATCGCCGGGATCGACAGCCGGCGGTATGAAGACAACGACAATCGCCGTGCTTATCGGAAATGCCTTTGCGACCTTCGGCAGAAAAAATTCGATCCATTTCTTTAAAAGAAGGATTGACTCCTCTGTCGTCCAAAGTGCAACGACAATACTGATGATGTATCTTACCCTTTCGTTCTTCGGTGCGGCGGCAATAAGTCTCAGTGAAGGTCTTCCGTTTTCGACCTGCCTTTACGAAACCGCATCGGCGGTCGGCACGGTCGGTCTTACGCTCGGCATTACGCCTCAGCTCGGAATTATCTCTCAGCTTATATTGATAGCTCTTATGTTCTGCGGCAGAGTCGGAGGTCTTACGATCATCTATGCCGCAATATCACGATCAAAAACCAAAAACAATATTTCAAAATTCCCTCAGGAAAGGATAACAGTAGGTTAAAGGAGAACCGCTATGACTAAAAACGTATTACTTATCGGACTCGGCAGATTCGGAAAGCATATGGCTATGGATCTCAACCGACTCGGTCATGAGGTAATGGCCGTTGACTTAAACGAAGACAGGATCAACGAGATCCTTCCGTATGTCACAAACGCTCAGATCGGCGACAGTACAAACGAGGAATTTCTGGAGTCGCTCGGCATTGGCAATTACGATCTCTGCGTTGTTGCAATCGGAAACAATTTCCAAAATTCTCTTGAAACGACCTCACTTCTCAAGGATATGGGCGCAAAGCTTGTTGTGTCCCGTGCAGAACGTGATGTTCAGGCAAAATTCCTGCTCAGAAACGGAGCGGACAAGGTAGTTTATCCCGAAAGGCAGATGGCAAAATGGGCGGCTATCCGCTTTACTGCCGACCACATTCTCGACTTTATCGAGGTTGATGATTCACACGCAATTTTTGAGGTTGAGATGCCGAGACAGTGGGTCGGAAAGACCGTAGGTCAGCTCAACATTCGTCAGAAATACAACATAAACATTGTTGCGATCAAGCACGGTGAAAACATCAATATGTCAATATCCTCCGAAACCACGCTCAAGGAGGGTGAAACGCTGCTCGTAATCGGAGAATACAAAACTCTTCAAAAATGCTTTCAGATGTAACCCCTGAGGCTGAATGAATAGACGGTGATATAAATGAAAGAATTTCTGATCGTTGCCGTTGCAGTCTTTTCATTGGTTTTTCTGTGGCTTATCATGAAAAGGCTCGACGTTTTTCTCGATGAAAACAGGAAGTCTATCGAGAAAAGAGAAGAAGAATGTGAACCGTCATACATAATTATCCCGAAAGATGCGGACGATGAAGAAACCCTCCGCATTATCAAAAACTACAAAAAAACTCACGGCGACATAATACTCAGTGATCCTCACGAAAAATAAGGACTGCGGATTGGACGAACGGTCTTTTTTGTGGTATCATATCCGTGGGTGACTATAATGAACGGTAAAAAAAAGATCGGCGTCCGGGAAGAACACATACTTGTATGCCTGTCCTCCTCGCCGTCCAACAAAAAAATAATACATACCGCTTCAAAGATGGCTAAGGCCTACAAAGCTTCTCTGACAGCCCTGTATATCGAAACACCTCAGGATGACAAAATGTCCGATGAAGACAGAAATCGGCTTGCGGACAACATTCGTCTTGCCGAAAAATCAGGTGCGCATACGGTAACCTTGAACGGCGGAGACGTCGCATATCAGATCGCCGAGTTTGCACGGCTTTCGGGAATTACGCAGATTGTCATCGGACGAAGCGTTATGAAGCGCCGCAGACTGCATATCAAGCCTACGCTTACAGAAAAGCTTTCGGAGCTTCTGCCCGAAACAGATATATACATCATTCCGAATTCCGTAGCATACAAGGCAGGCAGAGAAAGTCTTTTTGAAAAGCCCGACGTGCCGTCCTTCAAGGATTTTGTAATTACCGCTCTGGTGCTCGCCGCCGTAACGCTTATCGGACTTTTCTTCCACCGTCTCGGCTTTACCGAGGCAAACATCATAACGGTCTATATCCTCGGAGTTCTTCTCGTCTCCGTGCTGACCAAGGGTTATGTTTGCAGTATAATCAGTTCAATTCTGAGCGTTATTCTTTTCAATTTTTTCCTTACGGAACCGAGGCTGACATTGCACGCATATGAATCCGGATATCCGATCACCTTTGCAATAATGCTTGCCGCCTCTATAATTACAGGCACGCTTGCCGCCAAGCTGAAAGCTCATGCGAAGCTTTCGGCTCAGTCTGCTTTCAGGACAAAGGTGCTTTTTGACACAAACCAAATGTTGCAGAACGCCGTCAGCGATGAGGAAATTCTGAAAATCACTTCAACCCAGCTTATGAAGCTTCTCAACAGAAGCATAACGGCTTACGGAGTATCCGACGGCAGGCTCGGCACGGGCTATCTTTTTTCCTCGGACAGCAGAAGAAACGACGACGCTCTTCTGACCGAAAAGGAACGTCAGGCGGCGGAATGGACGGTTTCGCACCAAAAGCGGTGCGGTGCCGCAACAAAGGTTTTTCCCGAGGCAAAATGCCTTTATCTTGCAATAAGGATCAACAACAGGGTTTACGGCGCAGTCGGTATACCGATAAACGGCAAACCGCTTGATTCTTTTGAATACAATATTCTTCTCTCCATTCTCGGCGAATGTGCAATGGCAATGGACAACAGCTTCAACGCCCGTGAGCGTGAAGCCTCCGCCATCAAAGCGAAAAACGAACAGCTCAAATCGGATCTTTTGAGGGCGATATCGCACGACCTGCGCACTCCCCTGACCACAATTTCGGGAAACGCAAACAGCCTTATCAACAGTTTTTCCGCAATAGACGATGAAACAAAGCTGGAAATGATAACAGACATTTATGACGATTCTCAATGGCTTGCAAGTCTTGTTGAAAATCTTCTTTCAATCACAAGGATCGAAGAAAACAGAGTAAAGCTCAATATGTCGGATCAGCTTGTTGAGGAAGTTATCGGGGAATCGTTGAAGCACATCAGCCGAAAAAGCTCCGAGCATACAATAACAGTTGAAAACAGGAACGAGCTGATTCTTGCGAAGATAGATTCAAAGCTTATTATTCAGGTAATAATAAATCTCGTCGAGAATGCTATCAAATACACCCCGAAAGGCTCGGAAATAAAAATCACCGCCTTTAAAAATGACGGCAAAGCGGTTATAAGCGTTGCAGATAACGGAGACGGAATATCCGACGAAATGAAGCCCAAGGTTTTTGACATGTTTGTCACAGGAGAGAATAAAATCAGCGACAGCCGCCGAAGTCTCGGTCTCGGTCTTTCGCTTTGCAGATCAATAGTGAATGCACACGGCGGAGAGATCACCCTGACCGACAACGAGCCTCACGGCTCCGTGTTCAGCTTTACTCTGCCGCTCAGCGAGGTGAACTTGAATGAATAAACCGTTAATACTTGTTGTTGAGGACGATGTTCATGTCAGAAACCTCATAACATTAAATCTAAAAACACATGACTATAAATACATCACGGCTCAGAACGGTGAAAGCGCAATAATGGAGGCTTCCTCTCACAACCCGGACATAATCCTGCTTGATCTCGGTCTGCCGGATATCGACGGTGTTGAGGTTATTAAAAAAGTCCGCACATGGTCAAATATGCCGATAATCGTCATCAGCGCACGCAGTGAGGACTCCGACAAAATTGAAGCTCTCGACGCAGGAGCTGACGACTATCTGACAAAGCCTTTTTCGGTCGAGGAAATGCTTGCACGTCTGAGAGTAACACAGAGACGGCTTGCAATTCTTTGTGCAGGCACGCCGTCCTCGGCATCGGTTTTCACGAACGGAGCATTGAAAATCGACTACGCCGCAGGCTGTGCCTATCTCGACGGCGAGGAGCTTCACCTGACTCCCATTGAATACAAGCTGCTCTGCCTTTTGTCGAAAAACGTCGGCAGAGTGCTGACGCACACGTTCATCACTCAGAATATATGGGGCAGCAGTTGGGAAAACGATGTTGCTTCTCTCAGGGTTTTTATGGCTACGCTCAGGAAAAAAATTGAAAAGGACGTCAATTCTCCACAATACATTCAAACTCATGTCGGAATTGGATACAGAATGTTAAAGGTAGAGTAAAGTTTATTTGCTTCAACAAGGGGTTGTCGCTTAGTGCGACAACCCCATTTTTATTATCTCTTTTTATAAATCAATAATTCAGGATCGGCACCGTCCTCCTCATATGTGCATACAAGAATAAAATCCATATTTGCAACAACGCCGAAGCACCTTTCGCCGCCGAACAGACAATCAAGCCGACAGCCTAAATAAGTGACTTCATCGTTCAGCAGTTTAACCGTTTTTCCGTTCGGAAGCCGATATTCAAAATTGACGGAGCTGCCGGGAACGGTATCGAGCTTTTCAACCCTCGGCATACCTTCAACATTCAGGGCATTTATCTCGTCAATTATCTTGCTTTTGAACTGATTGAAATTTTCTTCTCCACCAAGCTCCGAATACCGTTTCCAATAATTCAAAGTCGGCAAAAATCCTTTCATGTATTCCCGTACCTGATCGGGAGAAAAATTCTCGTTTGCCATATGTTCTGCGCAGAACTCGATCAATACGTTCATATTGTCATAGGTAAACTTTCCGTCTGAATAGCACCACTTGCAGTATTCTTCGTTGAAAAAGCCGTCCCTCTCCTTGCTGATGACAGAATCCTCAAGCGGCATACCGCAGCATTGGCAAATCAGCTTCCTCGGCGTGCCTAAAAGTGTGTTTATCGAAACGTCAAAAAGCTTTGAAAGCAGTTTTAATGTCTCGATGCCGGGGATAGTTTCGCCGTTTTCCCAACGTGACACCGCCTGCCTTGTGACAAATATTTTTTCCGCAAGCTCATCCTGCGAAAGTCCGTTACGGGTTCTGAGATCAAGAATAATTTCTTTTGTTTCCATCAAATCACCTCGGTATAAGTATATCTCAGTTGTTTTAAAAGCGCAAGCAACTCCCTGTTGCTTTTCAATTACATAAGCATCACAGTCTTTGAATTTGTTGATGCAAAACAATCGCACAACAAAAGCAATAATATGCTGTTATTTGAATAATTATACAACGCTATAACAAATTTTTCACACGAACAAAAGAGGTCGATTTTCACCGACCTCTTTTGTTTCTGCGATATTTAATTCAGCATTCAAGCAATCTGATGTAATGGTTTGCCTCACGCAGGACATGATCTGCAAGAAGCGGTAAAATCACTGAACGTATCTTGCATTGAATAATGCCCTGTGCGCCTGCCGCTTTGAAATCTCTGAACTTGAGAGTTTCATTCAAAGACTCCGCCTTTAATGTTTGATTCTGTGCACGGCGACAGCTTTCAAGCAGTTTACAGTATTTCTTTGCAAAATCGTCTGCCGAACAGAAAAGCTCCGTTTCGCTCGGATCAAGAAGTCCGCGGATAAACATTGCGTGTTCCATCATAATTCTGTTCCAAAAGCTTTCGGTCTCTCTCATCGCACGGTAATTCAGGTCGCCTTCTCTTTCCAGAATTCTGACATATCTTTGATAAAGCTTTGCCTCCCTGATAATGTGCTCAAGCAACAAGGGGTAATTTACCGTAAACGTCTGACAGCTTAAAACACTGTTAAGGATGTTTTCTTTCAGCTCTATCAATCCTTCAAGCAGTTCAAGAGCCTTTCTGTTAAGAGACTGAACCTGACGAACCATTGCCGAAAGGTTGACGCCATGCTTTGCACAGGACAGGGCAAGCTCCTTTTGCGTTATTGCGTTGTTGATATTGATGCATGTAAAACGTTCCGTCTGTTTTTCCGCATCGGCGGTAAACTCGGTAACCAATTCACCTGATCTTATAACATCACGGCATATTACTCCGTCGGCAAGCTCCGCCGCCGTACATAGCAGTTTTTCAAATTCCTGCATGAAAAATTCGGCTTTCTCCGAGAAAGACTCGCTTGCAGGGGTAAATCCTGCTTTGAGGAACAGCGAATGTTCTTTCATGATACGGGCAAAGAACAGATGCAGCTCCAATGATTTTGTTACATAGTTATCGGTATACATAAAATCCTCCGTTCAAAATATTTTCTGATACTATAAATATATGCGGCAGGATATTATGAGTTGAAAAATTCTTGTAACCTTGCGTTTTTCTTGACCTGACTGTACTGTCCCGTATCGGTAATACTTATTTCTTTTTCTTTATCTTGTTAAGGTCGGCGTTGATACCGAGTATCATTTCTTTTGTAAAGGTTTTGCCTGCCATCATAAACAGACGCTTGAGGGTAAAGGCCTTTGCGGTGTCAATAAGATTTTTATTGATTTTAACGCTCGAAAGGCTCATTCCTGCTACCTCATCCTTCTTTTCACCGTCCGACGATCTGCCTTTCATCTTCTTCATCAGGGATAAGCCTGTTTTTATAAGGAACAGCTTTCCCTTAAAGCTTGAGAGAATGTCGCCGACAGTGTCATTTACGGAGTAGTATCCCGGAGGTGTTGAAATTTCAAACCAGTTTATAACCGAATTTGTATCTTTCATTATATAATCTTCGTTTATTTTATCGACCTTACGAATGAAGCTCTCGTCCGAAACATCGCCGCATTTTGCTTCAATTTTTGTTTCTCCCGACAGCTTAACATCAAATTCAAAGAACGGGAACTCCCCTTTTTCTTTCCTCTCGACAAGCTCGCCGTTTGCGTAAAGCTCCACATACGGGGTATTGGCGCAGATCTTTACTTTTGTAACATCTTCACAGCGATCGACATATCTCTTTGAGCAGATATGAATAATCTTTTCATCGGAGAGCCATGCTTTATAGGCATAGAAAGAATCCTTTTTATATTTCCTGTCAAACGAGACAAGTCCCTTGTGGTTCATTCCGTTTTCGCCGCCCTCGCTTCTTGCGTCTGCGGCAAAATCAAACATATTCCAGACATGTGTTGCCCAGATATAAGGTCTTTTAGATATCTGTTTAATAAGCTCTTCATGATAGAGGAGCTGATATTCTTCGGTATAATCGCCCTGCTCAGGATTGGAAGTATGCCAGTTAAGCCCCTCTGCGCCGTATTCGCTCAAGCCGACGCATCTGTCGGGATATTTGCTGTGAAAATCATCGAACCATTTGCCGTTCATCTCGGTTGTACCGCCGTACCAGCCGAAATAATGGTTATACGAAATAACATCGGGAATAAACGTATATTCCTCTTTCGGAGCGCACATTGAAAGAATTGCCAAGGTGGTCAATCTTGTCTTGTCCATCTTGTGGCAAAGCTCATTGAGCCGACGGTGATTATCAATCAAATTCCTGTCGTTTGCTCCTGCCATGGTGATTTCATTTGAAAGTCCCCATACAACAATACAGGGATGATTATAATTCTGTGTAATCAGCTCTCTCATCTGCGAAAGAGTATTTTCGGTACCGTTATTAAGGTGCTGTGAAATATAGGGTATCTCAGCCCACACGACGAGACCTCTTTCATCGCAAAGGTCATAGAAATCCTGCGAATGTTGATAGTGAGCAAGTCTGACTGTCGTTGCACCCACTTCACAGATAAGGTCGATATCCTCCTTATGATGCTCATAAGTCAGTGCATTTCCGATATGCGGCCTGTCCTGATGACGTGAAACGCCCCTGAGCGGATAGCTTTCTCCGTTGAGTATAAAGCCCTTATCGGGATCAATTTTGAACGATCGGCAGCCGAAGCGCGCAGAAACCCTGTCACACTCCCCGCCGTTATCGGTTATCACCGCCTCTGCGGTATATAAATACGGATCTTTTCTTCCGTTCCACAGATGTACATTTTCAATATTTAAAACAGCCTCGGCCTTATCGGAAGAAACCTTTTTCTCCGCAACGCACATACCGTCGGATAAAATCCTGATTGTAACATCACAGGTCTTTTCGCATTTTGTATAACATTCAACGCTGACCTCGGCATTTTCTCCCTTGACAACAGGCGTTATTTTAATGCCCGGTGTTCCGAACCAGTCAAGCTCAAAATGATTTTTTGAAACTGAAATGAGCTTAACATCACGGTAAATTCCGCCGTAGAAAGTGAAGTCTGCCATCTGAGGATAAACGAAATCATTCGGGCTGTTATCAGCGAAAACAGCAAGGATATTGTTTTCTTTAATATCCTTGAGCTCAACTCGGAATATCGAATAGCCGCCGTGATGCACGCAGAGCTTTTCTCCGTTCCAATAGACCTCTGCCGTGGAATTGACAGCGCCGAATTCAATATAATTCACATCGCCTTCAAAACCGGAAGCAGGTAATTCTTTAATAAAACAGCACTTACCTCTGTAATAGTCGTTTCCGCCGTCCTGTCCGTCCTCTCCGTTCCATGTGTAGGGAAGATTAAGCACTTCGCAGTCTGACGGAACAGAAGTCGGAGCTGACTTTATTTTCTTTGAAAAATACCAATTCTCGTTAATAACTTTAACCTTTCTCATTTTGTTGCCTCCGTAGCATTATCGGTGAGATTATATAAGAAATGCATGCTGACTAATGCCAAAGCCGCTCCTATAAGCGGCATAAGACCTGTCAGAGTGTAAAGTCTGTCGGAAACGCCCGCCGCCTGTGACGCTGCGTCAAGGTTTGTGTCGTAAGCCGAAATCTTCAGAACAACGGTTACGATAAGCGAACAGGCACCCTGCGCAACCTTTCTGAAGAATGAGTAGGTTGCATAAATCGAGCTTTCTTCCCTTCTTCCGCTTTTTTGCTCCTGGAAGTCAATACAGTCGGCAACGAGCGCCCACATAAGAACGTAATAGAAGCTGGAACCCATTATTGTCAAACCGATAAATATCATCCAGACATAGGGATTCGATATTTTGACAAAGGTGGCGACTGCGGCAGTGATAACCGAAAGAGCAAACGGATATGTGCAAAGCTGTTTCTTGGAAAATTTCTTGATTGCAGGCTTCAAAAGAATAATTCCGACGCCTACGGGCAAGCCTGCAATAATGCTTGCAATCGAAATCAGCTTCGTGTTACTGAAATAACACATAAAAACATACTGCATTGTGTTCGATACAGACATAATGAAAGACATCAGCGCAAAGGAAGAAATTGTGACCGCTAAAATGTTTTTATTCTTGAAAAAAGCTTTAATTGTATTGAGATAATTAAACTTTTCTTGCTGAACGGCTTCGGGCCGAATCCTTTCCGTCGTCATCTTTCGGCAGAAATAAAAGCCTACCCAACCGAGAACGCCCATAACCGCAACGCAATAAATAAATCTTGAGCCGATCGGGTTATCGTTATCGTCAAAAATTATGAGCGGTATAATAACCATAAGCGGAACCTGAGCAAACATAGCTCCAATGCTTCTCCAGGTTGAGAGCTGAGCACGCTCGGTCGGATCTTTTGTTATGACCGACTGCATTGATCCGTAAGGGACATTTACGCTTGTATATGCAACACTCCATAAGCAGTAAAGACCGAGGCACATTGCAATTTTCACTCCCATGGGAGCATTCGGCACGTAGATGAACATAAGTATACTGCAAGCAAGAAGCGGAAGGCTCGCCCACTTTATCCATGTTTTAAATTTGCCCTCTTTTCCGCCCTTTGAAGCGTCAACCAGACCTCCGACAATGGGATCATTGATTGCATCGAATACCTTGCCGATAAATATCAGCATACCGCACACAATGGGATCCAGCTTCATACAAATTACAAAAAAGGTAATCATGTAATTGCTTATGAACGAAAAGCTCATATTGCAACCGAAATCACCCAAAGCATAACCGATTTTGTCCCTCATTCCGAAAGGTCTGAGAGTGTTTGTCTGTTTATCAGCCATATCCGGTCTCCTTTTTGAAATATTTCAACAAAAATTTTTGTTTACATCGTTATAATATCATAAATTTACATAAAATTCAAGCTCAATAAAAAAGGATAATTGATTTCTGTTTTTTGGATATTTCTATTGCGATTTTTCTTTATCAATGATAGAATTATTTATAATATTCGGCACGGCGGATTGATGTGCAGAATATTACAAACCGACTTGGAGGGTTAAAGAATGAAAGCGGAAAACAGAAAGTATGCTCAGGAGGCATACGACATTGTAACTCATGCGGCAAAGAAGATCGGCTCACGTCTTCCCGGCTCAGAGAACGAAAGAAAATATGCAAGCTATATGGGCGATAAGCTTCGTGAAATCGGAATTGAGCCTAAAACCGAGGAATTTGCCGTATCACCGAGATCATCAATCGGAGGTATTCACTATGCAGGCTATGTCGGTCTTGCGCTTTGCGTACTCACATATTTTGCTCAGTCAAATTTCAATCTCTGGATAGCAATGGCGTTTGTTTCTGTTGTTACTTTGGTTTGGCTCGTATTCAGCGTTTTTCTTTACAAAACCTGGTTTGATATGTTCTTCAGGCAGAGGATCTCGCAAAATGTTTACGGCGAGCTTCTTCCCGAGGACGGAAAATATGATTATACGATTATCCTTTCGGGACACACCGACACAAGCTGGAACTGGAAACATTCCGAGCACGCATACCGATACAAGGATAAACCGATTGTCGGTATTATCGTTACATATGCCAAAGTCGGCTTCGGCGCTGTCTGCGCACTCTTTATGATGTTTGCTTCCATTGCCATGGGCATTATTTCAACAGGCTATCTTTTAGGTGCGTCCTGGGCTCACGCCGCCGCGCAGTCAACTTCGTTTGCGGCATTTTTAACTCTGATGAATTTCATTCCGATGATTTGTGCGATCGGCTGCGGTCTTCTTATAATGTGGTGTGATCCTCACGAGGAAAACGCATCAAGAGGCGCTATGGATAATGCGACAGGCTGTGCTTTGAGCTACGAGGTTATAAAGTATTTCAAAGAAAATCCCGATAAGATGCCGAAAAATTGCAGAATTGTTGATTTCAACTGCGGAAGCGAAGAAGCCGGTCTCAGGGGATCAATCGCTTTTGCAAAGGAACACAAGAATGACGGCGTGCTTCACAATGCGTATAACATTAACATTGACTCCATCGCAGACAAGGACTACTTTGAAGTTGCCATACAGGACGATTGGCAGTTCACCCGTTTTGATACCGACATTGAAAAGATGTTCATGGACACCTTCAATGAGTTAGGCATTGAGAGCAAAACAGGCGGCAGAATACATAATCCCGTCGGAGGCTGTGACAGCACTCCGATGACAAAGGCCGGCGTAAAATCCATAACCTTTGCCGCACAGAAACCTGTTCTGACTTATTACTATCATACTTGGAGAGATCTTCCGGAGCGTTTCGATGTTGATACAGTACATACCGGCTTTGATGTTCTCCTTTCCGTTGTTGATAAAATCGCTGAATTTCAGGAAACAAACGGTTATAACGGCCCTCAGACGAAGTAAATAATAATTGTAAGCAACACAAAAAAGCCCCGAATCCGAGCGAGTGCACGGTTTCGGGGCTAAATTTTTACAAAGCGTATAGGTACTGTTTAATCGGCAATGCGCCTGAACCACAGAAGCTTTTCAAGCGGAGCATCAAGAGTATAAGTCTTTCTTCCGACATAAGTGTTACCGTCAGTATCAATCCAATTTCCTTTTGGGAAAACAACATTTCTCTTTCTTGTGTTTTTTGTCACCACAGGTGCAGCCAGAATATCCGTTCCAAGCATAAATTCATCAGCAACTGTTTCAAAACCCTGATGCGGATCGTTGTATTCGAGGCAACGTATAATAGGTTCACCTGTTACAATAGAAATGTCAACAAGCTTCAGAATTTCGTCAGACATCTGTGTGTGCAGTTTTGCCGCTTCCAAGCAAAGCTGCATATTTTCTTGTGAAAGTGCTTCCCACGGCGCCCATGAAAATTGCATCATAGGGAATAACGCAGAGCATTGAGCCATTCTGACAAATAATTCTTCATCAACCTCAAAGCCCGGGGTAAATTTGTTAAGCCATTGTCCGCCTCCGACCATATCTGGGCAGGTAAACGGGTGGCCGATAAGTCCTTGGTTAATTGCGCAAGGTATAATCTCGTTTATTCCGTTGTCCGTCCAACTGTGATTTCGATCCTGGAGACGCTGTATTGAGTTTTTTCCGCCGCCCATATAAGTATCTTTAAACTCATGAAACCGATATTTTCTTCCGAATTCGTTCCAGGCACCGTTCATTTCGGCAGGTGTACTGTTGCCGGCAAATTTTCCGTTGATAACATTTTCCTCGCTATAAGCGGATATCGAGCCTCCGTCAAACTTAAATCCGTCAACTCCGTAATCCTGCATCAGATGATCGAGCTGTTGAGAGAGAAATTGACAGTCATAATGATTTGTAAAATCAAGAATTGCGCTTGTTCCGTTCCACCAGCGTACTATCGCCGGCTCTCCCGTTGTAGTTCTTTTGTATAAGTGTTTAGCCGATTCGGGATCGGTACCTTTAAGAGGATGAATTGAACGAAAATAATCAGGACCGACCGAGGTAACAAATGGCGTTAGCCAAAGCATAACATAAAATCCCAGAGAATGAAGCTCGTCTACCATAGCTTTCGGATCCGGAAATCGTGAAAAATCAAATTCCCAGTGTCCGTACCCTGTATGAATATGCCAGCCCTCATCTATAATCAAGATACCCGGTTCAAAACCGTGTTTAATAATATTATGCGCATACTCCAAAACTCCATTTTGAGTAGGATAATAT
Organism: Acutalibacteraceae bacterium; assembly: GCA_051881315.1. GTDB lineage: Bacteria > Bacillota > Clostridia > Oscillospirales > Acutalibacteraceae > CAG-488. The sequence continues at coordinate 32,994 of JBJEPQ010000044.1, forward strand.
GTAAATTCCATCCAGGTATTATACTGCGGCACCTCAAAAAATTTATGTTCAAGTTTTACTTTGTCACACGGAAAATGCGCCGACTGTGCGGCAATATATGAGTCTTTTAAAGTGTCACCGGCTTTGACAAGCTCAATAACAGAACCCTCAAAAGAAAATACACCGTCATTTACATCAACCTTAAAGGGCTTATCACTCCATATATATCTCCCGTGGCTTGAAATGAAAAGCGGCATTGTTTGATTGCCTGCATGAGAACGGAAATCCTGATGATATTCACTGTTCTCGGATATAGGGCAAAAGCCGTGTGAGGTCGTTCCTCCCCACCAATACTCGCCTTTCTCTATATCCGCTTTTACGTATTTGTTACTCATATACAGCACTCCAATAATTTAGTCTGCATAAATAATATCATAACCGCCATAATTAGTAAACACTTCGGTATTGAAAAAAGATTTTTTACAATATTCAAGGCAACAATTCCGATTACAAAACTAAGTATGTATATTTTGCTCTGTTTCAGAGAACTAAAAAATGAAGTCATACGGTTATATGAAATCGTCTTGAAATTATACAGATATTATGTTAGAATGAGCTAAAATTGCAAAAGAC
>JBJEPQ010000045.1:0-86329 GCA_051881315.1 Acutalibacteraceae bacterium
CGAAGCGCACCAAGCGAGTGAGACGACTATGTTTTTGACCGGTCACAGGTTCGAGCCCTGTTTTTTTATCCATTACGAAAGCAATTGTATATCATCAGTCGATAGGCTGTATCTCATCACGCTTCGGTATGTATATTCTTTCGCAATGATAATATACAAGACTTCGTCTTGATGATATGCAAATCCTTTGAATTTGATGCTTTTTTAAAGTAGTATTATGTATAAAATACATTGTATTTCTTATGTTTTGACTAATTTTTATCCCCTGTATCGCTCCTGCAATTTTAAAGATCATTGCAGGATAGGAGATTAGTGATTATAATGAATTTCTTATAATATTGCGTAATTCTGATATTGATAGGATTTTATCCTTTTTTCGGTGAATCATTCTATGACAATTTGAGCAGATGCAAACTAAGTCTGTTTCGGGGTTTATTGTTTGTTCTTCGTAGAGAGAAAATAATGGTTTAATATGATGAACCTCAATAAAACCCTTGCCACGCTCACCATATGTTTTTTCAAAATCAAATCCACAACATTGGCAAACTAAACCTTCAGATTTCGCCTTTTGAGCTTTTATTGCTGCTTCTCGATATGTATGATTACGCTCATATTTTGTTGTGAAATACTTAATTTTTGAGCCTTCTTTCTTGTTGGTCACAACAACGGAATCTAAGTAATCACATCTTAAGTCTTCCGATAGTCCAGAACGATATAATAAGAATTCTTCGTATCGAACAATTCCTCTCCCTATCCATCTATTACTAACATTTTCTTCTATTTCAGGAAGTAAAGGTGATTCTCTGATTTGTTTTTCATAATTGAGAAATTGTTCGTATGTATCACATTCGAAAATATCATTATTTTTAAGACCCTTAAAAGTTAAGCTTAAATATATAGATGCTCTACCGAAAAAATTACAACAATTATCAGCAGAAGTAGCCGCATATTTATATGAGCAATTATCGCTCCGTAAAAATAAATGGAATTCATTTTTTAGACTCATTTTACCGCTCCTAATATATAATTTATTTTAGTATATCAATTTTATGGATGTATTTCAATACTAAGTGTAGAGTTATAACGTAAAAAATAGAAAATGTATTTCTGCCTTTTGTAACATATGTAAATTTGCAATTTTAAGTGATAATTTCTCTAGATATTTTTGTTAAAATATCTGTACACACTATAAATCTAAAAGTGAAAACAATTAAGCTTAGTTAAAACAAAAATTTTTATAATAATACATTTATCGGCTTAATTTTAGTCACATAGACATACATGAAAACAACGCACAAGGTGTGGTTTTTTTCCTTTTCTGACCCCTCCGCACAGTTCTCTTACCTGCGCCACCACTCACAACGACCGTACTGATTGATATTGACAGCTACTGTCTTAAATGATATTATTTTTTAGACCATAGTAAAAATAGTTGTTAATATTATTGTGATTTGCTAAAGCTATTTTTATTTTTGCATGATGTCATTTTGAAGTTTTGCACAGTTACATGAACTTTTTTCAATAACAAAATATTAAGATACAGAAATGAACATTGTATTTATAAAAAATTAAATAAGATATAAGGAGATTTTGTATGTCTAACAGGGAGAAAAGTATTTCCAAACAAATGATTCACAAATCTATAAAAAAACACGTTGGATCACTTATTTCAATTTTATTTTTTTCTTTGACAATTACTGCTTTGTCGATTATAAATCCGATTATTTATCAAAAAGTAGCGGATGATTTTATCCCGGAAAAGAACGTTAACGCATTGATTATATGTATTGTTCTTGTTATAATAGTGCCGATAATAAGTGCTTTTATCTCATTGCTAAAAAATAAAATGAATTATTGGTTTGGAAAAAAGTGCATCTACGATGTTACTGATACCGTATTTAAAAAAATTCTTCGAAGTGATTTTGCTCAGTATAATCAATACGATTCGGTGACATTATCCAATATTTTAACCAGAAGTGCAGAGGCAATACCGTCGATGTATTTAAGTTCAATCGTGAATACTTTTTCGAGTGTAACACAATTTATTGCTGTTTTTGCAATGCTTTTACACTACAATATAGTTTTAACACTTGCGTCTTTTGTCTTTTTGCCGTTGTCCTATTTTATTATTGAATCTCAAAAAAAGAAAATGCGTGAGGCATCGCATGCCGGTCTGACCGAACAGCGTAATTTTCAGAAAAATATTGTGCAGATATTCAACGGAATGAAAACTATTCGTTCGTATAATGCTCAAAAAAATGCAGAAGAAATTTTTGAGAACGGACTCAATGATTTTAATAAGGCAGAATGGAAATTTCGTAAAATGGAATGTCTCGCAGGAGATGTTCTTCCAACATCAGTATCTCAGATTGTCCTCGGTGCTGTTTTTGCGATAGGTGCATTATTCGTACTAAACGATAAAATGTCAATCGGCGCTCTTGTTGCAGTTATTGCGTATTTACCTGCGCTCATCTCGTCATTAAATGGCGTTATGAAGGCAAGATTAAGTATAAATTCAATCGGAAATATTCTTAAAGAATTTGATGAAATAATGAATTTAGATGATGAATTAACCTGTTCTGTTTTACCTGAAAAAACATCTGATGATATAATGTCACTTAAAAAAGTTGACTTTTCTTACGGCAGAGAAAATTTTAAACTACATATTGATGAATTAGAGATAAGGAAAGGAGAGTTTGTTGCTATAGTCGGCACTTCCGGTGGAGGCAAATCCTCTGTTATAGATATAGTTAATAAATTTTTCCCGATAACATCAGGAAGCGTTAAAATATTTGAAAAAGATATCAATGCGATTGATACCGATTCATTACGCAAAATGTATTCGGTAGTGACGCAGGACGTGTTTTTGTTTAATGATACTATTGAGAATAATATTTCATTTCCTGACACACCCGATTCGGTTAAAATATCAAAAGCAATAGAAAAAGCGCAACTGACGGACTTTATAAAGGAACTGCCCGAACACGAAAAAACTCTGATAAGTGATTTCGGAGAGAACTTGTCCGGCGGAGAATGTCAAAGGATTTCTATTGCCAGAGCTTTGTACCGTGACGCTCAGGTTATGCTACTTGACGAACCGACATCGGCTTTAGATGCGGAAACATCGGGAAAGATATTCGAGATGCTTTTGGCAGAAAGAAAAGAGAAAAACAAAACAATATTATTGATTACTCATGATGTTAAGAAGGCTTGTGTTGCCGATAAAGTTGTCGTGATAAATTGCGGTAAGGTGGCTGAATATGGTAAACCAAACGAGTTGCTTGAAAACAACGGAGCGTTCCAATCTCTTTTTCTGGCACAGGACAACACACACCCAATTTAAATTTGGATGCACACACGGACGCTCATTCGCCGATCAATCACAAAAGCGTGAGTGCTTAGTTTTGGTTTATATTATTACTGCGCTATGACACCACCCACAGGTTCGAGTTGCTCGTTCCTCGCAATCACCCTTTTGTCACTGTGTGACATTTCCCCTGTCAGGGGAATCACTGTTTGAGGCGCCATGAAAGAGCACTTCTTCGGAAGTGCTTTTTTCAATGAAATTCGCCTGCGGCGACTGAAATATCCTTCTGATATGTAATAGCTGTCGCTATGAAATATTTGCTTTGCAAATGTGATAGGCGAATTTTATTTCACTTTCTGCGTAGCAGAAAATTTCATAATTTATGAAGTAAATTATTTCATATTGCGCAGCAATATTTCATTATAATGCAATGGATTTATTTGATTGGTTAAAATACCGGGCTTAAAAAGACGTATGAATCACAAACAAAAAAGATCGCTCACAGAGCGGTCTTTTTCGGTTCACTTTAAAAACTATTCCGTCACGGTTTCTCCCGTCCAATCGTTTATTCCGCCGAATTCCACGATATTTGTATAGCCCTGTGCCGCAAGCTTTTCCGCCGCCTGTTTGCTTCGGTTTCCGCTTCGGCAGTAAATCATTATAAGCTGTTCCTTATCGGGCAATTCGGGAACTTCCTCTGTGCCGATAGCTTCGTTGGGAATGTTAATCGCTCCGGGAATATGCTTGCTTTTAAACTCCTCAGGCGTGCGGACATCTAAGATAATATAGTCCTTTTCTTCTTTCATAATATTTATCGCCTCGTCCGTTGCAATCTGTCGGTACCCCAACTTTTCCGACTGTGCCGCACACCCCGAAAAAACGAGAATGAACAGCAATATAGCTATTATTTTTTTCATCGGGAAGTCCTCCTTTTTACTGCGTTATCCCTAACCTTGATTTTCTCGCACGACTGATTATTTCTGATGATCGTACCAATAGTCCTCGGCGTCATAATAGTCGTAGAAATCGTCGTAGTATTCATCGTAAAAATCCTCAGGATCATAAAAATCCTTTGCGTGGTACGGATCGGTTGTTGTTTTCTTAGTTCTTTTGGTTGTGGTTCTTTTAGTTGTGGTCGTTGTCTCTGTGGTAGTCTCTGTCGTTGTCTGTTCCTCAGTCTCGGGGATCTCTGTTACTTCGGAAACCGACTCCGGTTCGGTCGTTTCATCTGTTATCTCCATATCCCTGCACCCTGCCGCCAATGCCGCAATTATCATTATTGACAACGCCAAAATAATTATTTGTTTTTTATTCATCTTTTTCTCTCCTGTCTGAATTTGAATAGTAATAGTTTTCATCGTTCGATTCATACTTGTAATAATCAACGATCTCCGTTTTGTCCAAGTGAAGCAGGGAGTAAACGAAATACGGCTCGTGTCCCATACTGCCGTCACGGTGAATACCGATAAGCGTTCCGATCACCCATTCGGAATACGGCAGCTCGCCGAATCGGAAGCCCTCGCTTTTTGCACGGGAATAAAACCGCCTGCATACCTCGGCAGATCTCAGGTGGATAATCACATCACCTTTTTCTGCGGTCAACTGTTTTAACGTTCTTTTCCGATACATTCTTTGCATCTCCTTTTCTGATTTTCCCATAAAGAGATACAAAAAACGCACCCATCGTTCTGACGGGTGCGCTGTCTTTTTTCTTCCACCCATCAGTCAGCCTTTAGCACCTTACCTTTCGGCAGGTTGCTGTGTAGTCATCGGGGCTGTCCCTCGTACACTCTTTATAGGTTGAGATAATTATAACAGCAGAAAGCGGTGCTGTCAACATATATTTTTTTAAAGACCTTTTTTGAGGACTGTCAAGCCTTTTTGACCGAGATTGGCAAAACTAACATATTCACCGCTTCTCACAAAAGGGGAATAAACATAAAAAACTAAAAGTAACACTTCAACAATTATTGAACATATCAGCAGTATTTTCAAGACATTCACTCCCGACCGTTCTTTCTGATCCGTCCCCTGTGAACAGGCTCAATGTGCTTTTTGCCCCACTCCAAAATCCGATCTATCGTCGCTTCGGACTTGATAAACGCTTTCAGCAAGCCTCTCACACCGCCGAGTATGCTGTCGATCGGCGGATCGCAAACAGGCTTCATCTTCACCCGATTTCCCGAAAAAGTGAAGGTCAGCTTTCTTGCACAGACACATTCCGGCGGTCGGATAATCAGCTCAAGCGTGCTTCTGTCTTTCCAAGCCGCACAGGCGAACGAGGTATAGGGAGCTTCGGCAAGCCTCATTTCAGACCTGCTCCACTGTCCGTCAAGCGCACATTCGATGCTGTTTTTTTCGTCTCCCTCACACCACGAAAAGCTAACCGTATTCTTTTTGAAAACGAAACGTACATCGGTTATATTTCCTGCCTTGTTCTTCGACATAAAGGTTGCCGTTGCAGGCAGAACGCTGAGCTGAAAACCGAGCAAATCAAGCAACCGCTTCTTTCCGAAGGTGATGCGCCTGTTGTTTATTTCGCTTTCAATCGGACTGCGATACTCGGAATAAATAGGCTCATACTTCGTGTCGGAAAGCTCGGCTCGGAAACCGTTGACAGGCTCGGCGTCGGGCTGTTCGTCAATAAAGCTTTCGGGAAAATATTTAAACATAACCGTGCGGTTGTCAACGTTGACGTCTCCGCCGACAATCACCGCGACCGCATCATACTTTTTATATATCTCGGCAACCTGACCGAAAAGTCCGTCAAACCGTATCAGCGGTTCCTCTGCCTCACGGATCCATACCCCGTAGCCGTAGCCGGAATTGTGTTTGCTCTGAGGCTTGGCTTTCGGTCCCTTGTGATTGACCGAAGCCTGCGCTATCCATTCCGACGGAATGATCTGCTTGCCGTCATATTGGCCGTCGTTCATAAAACACAGCGCAATTTTTGCAAGGTCGGTCGGGGAAAGAACTATTCCCCAGCCTCCTGCCTCAACTCCGTTGTGATCGCTCTCCCAGAACGGAACGGGAATACCCAACGGCTCAAAAAGTCTCGGCGTCAGATATTCAACCGTTGAAACACCCGTCACCTTTCTCAGCATGGCAAGAGCCATATGGAAATTCTCGTTGACATAAGAAAATTTTTCGCCCGGCTCATATTCGGACTTGGATCTCATAAAAATATCTATCCAGTCGTTTTTCACCTTGCTTGTCAGCGGAGAAATTTTCCTGCCTGCGGTAAGGGAGATGAGGTGGGCAAGCGTAACCTTTTTCAGGTTATCGTCACAGTTATTGGGCACTGCCTCCGGGAAGTAATCAACCACCCTGTCGCTGAGAGTGAGCAGCCCTTCGCTCACCGCAAAGCCTATTGCAATGGACGAAATACTCTTGCTCACCGAATACATGGCGTGAGGCTGAACGGCGGAATACGGTTTTCTGAACCATTGAGCGGCAATTTTGCCGTGACGGATTACCATAAATCCGTGACACTCAGTCTGCTTCATTTCATCTGTCATTTCAACCATCTTTGCCGAGGAAACTCCAACCTCCTCGGGAGTTTTAGCAAAGGGCAATTCCGAAGAAACTACCGCCATTTTTCCGCCTTCTTTCCTAAACCGATTTTTTCAAAATATATTATATACCCTCAATTATTTTTCTGCTCTGTCGCTCATTTCAAATTCCAGCGTTCCTCCCCGGAGCAAGGCGTCGGCGGAAATTCTGAAGTCGGCAAGCTCGTCCCCGTTGAATTTGACGGACTTGACATAGATATTCTTATCCGAATTGTTGCTGACCTCTATTTTCAGCACCGCCGAGTTTGCAAGCGATATTTCCGCACCGTCCACCAGCGGCGAACCGATCAGGAAAAGATTCTGCCCTGCAACGGGGAAGATTCCGAGAGCGGCAAAAACATAGTAGGACGAGAGCGCACCCGTATCGTTGTTGCCGGGCAAGCCTCCCCTGCCTGTCGTGAACATATACTTCATACCGTATCGGATAATCTCGCAGGTTCTGTCATGTCTGCCTGCGTAGATATATGAGAACGGTGTTTCCGTGTCGGACTCGTTGTTGAAGCCCTCAAACCTGCCGAGCTTCATGCCCGCCGCAACGGGCGCATAGTCGAGCGGATCGGTTGGCTGAACCGTGTCCTCGGCGCCGTAACCGAAGAATTTGTCAAGAAGCTTTATAAAACTGTCCCTGCCGCCTGCAATTTCAATTCGCCTTTCCATGTCAACCATCTGACGAAAAGAATAGTTGCAGAGCGTGCCCTCATAGTATGCCGAATCCTCTTTAAGCAGTCCCGTTTTTTCGGAAAAACAGCTCTCCCATTGCTTTGAAAGAGGATAGAGCCTTTCGTAAATTTCTGTTTCGCCGACCTCTTTTGCCACCTCGCAGGCAAGGGCACAGCCGTCCGCCATATCGAGCATCCAGGTGTAGGATTTGCACCTGCCCTCAACCGTGAAGTCGGTTTTATTCGGTGCAAAAACATCTTTTTCAATCACTCTGAGCATACGGTGAACATCCATTTTCACACCGTACCTGTAAGCGGTGATAAGCACATATGCGCCGAGCATACGAGCCTGCTCGGTCGGCAGCTTGTATTCATCGGAGATACCGAGGCTGTTGGGCAAAAATCCGAGACTTTCGCCCAGAGATAGCAGAGTTTCAACGATTTTTTCACCGATCTCCCTGTCGATCATCATAAGAAGCGGTAAACCCGTTTTATACATATCCCAGAGCGTCGCAAAGTCCGTCACAAAAGCTCTGTCACCGTCATAAATGAAGCTTTCGCCCGACCAATCCGACGGCTTGACAAGCGAATGATAGAAATTTGAATAGAAAATTTCCTTAATCTGCTCGTCGTCGGTTTCAATCTTTATTTTTGAAAGCTCGCTGTTCCACTTTTCATATGCCTGAGCTTCGGCTTCATCGAAGTTCGGCGCATCGTTTATGTATTTTACGGCATTTTCCACACCCGTCAGCGAGATGCTGACCTTGAGCTGTAAGGAGTTTCCGCTCGGCTCAAAGACCGCCCTTGTGCCCTGAGCAGTAACCCTGCCGTTTCCTCTGACGGCGAAATAAAGCAGAACTCCCTCTATCTCGGCTTTGGCGGCGCAGGTGTTGCCGTCAAGTATTTTTACAAATTCGACATCGGCTTTCGCTCTGTCGGTACCGGGAATGTTCAGTCCGTTGTTGTTAAACTCAACAACCGCCCTGCCTCCCGATTTTCCGAAAGCATATCTGTGAAATGCAACACGGCTCAGCGCAGTTATTTCACACTTTATATCCTCAAGAAAGCAGGAGTAATAACCCGGCTTTGCAAGCTCGTTCTGCAGAGTTCTTCTTTCGGGCGAGCCGTCGTATCTCGGTGTAACAACGGCATAATTATAATAATATCCGATTGCGCCGACTCCGCTCTGCTGGAGATGGGCAAAGCCGAGAAGTCCCTCTCCGTCTTGGAATTTCATCGGACGGGAATGGCTGTTTGGCAAATGGTTGCCGTAGCCTGTCGGATATCCGCCCGAATACGGTGAAACCGACATTGCTCCGAACGGCACGCAGGCGGCAGGGCTTGTGTTTCCGCAGCCCGCTTTGATAAAAAACCATTTTGCCGCTATCCCCTGCGGCTTCGGCAAATCAATCTCGCCCGTACCTTGAAAAACATTGACATATTTGCAAAAGTCCATGTTAATTCACCTCGGCTTCCGCCTGTTCTTTCGGCTCGTTTTCCGCCTGCTTCGCTCTCATTTCAACAAGCTCGTTAAAAATTCTATCACGGCGTTTTCCTGTGTAATTGTCAAACAGGAAGGTGATCGCCGCCAGCAGGTTGCCGATAAGACCGCACATTGTGACGACCGTGTAAATCCCTCTCAGCGTGCTGTTGGTCTGAACAGGTCTGATCTTGCTGCCGGGATCCTTTGTCTTGTACCCGATCAGCGAGAACAGTCCGTTATAGAGATTGGTCTTGAGCAGATCGGCAAACTTATTGACGATATTCTGAGCCGCAATAAGCATGCCGTCGCTTCTTATCTGTTCGTCGTAGTTCTTGCGTGCATACCATTCCATATAGTCGGTCGAGTCGGCAACAAGCATCTTTTTGGCAGCACCTATGGCGGCATTCGGCATGCCTGCCAGACCGATGAGAATACCGACAATATATCGCTTCTTGCGGATATTCTTGATATCAAAGCGGACATTGAACAGCGACATCAGCACATAGAAGAAGCCTGTGTAAGCATAGCCGCCTGCCATCATATTGCGTGCCGAAACTCGGTTTCCGATAAACGGCACGGCAAAAAGTCCGACATAAGAAAGCGCACCGCTTATCATATCAATAATCGCTTTCATCTTGTAATCGCCGAAGGTGTCGTCATAGAGATAGGGCAGGGTATCGTATGTAACTCGCCTTATCGTATCAAATATCATTGATATTTGCAGGACAACAAACGGACGGTTATGCAGAATCATCTTGACCGTCTTTCTGTCCCACTTGATTTTTTCCTCGGTTTCTTTCGGCTTTTGCGGAGCCTGCATTATGAAATCACGCTTCTGGTCGATCGTGAAATACGGAACATACATTGTTGCAATACCGATAACGCAGAAGCCGAAAGCGATGAAAAAGTACAGCCATTGCTGTTTTTGCACATCGTCGGTTGAGCCGACAATTATCGGAATTATCCAACCGGGAAGCATTGAGCCGAGCGACGAAGCCAACGACGAAAGAGTGTAAAAATTCTTTCTGTCCCTTGGATCGGACACAATTTTCAGCGCAAGCGCACTCAGGGCAATGTCAAAAAACGTGTCGCTGATAAGAAAAATCAAATCGAAGAAAAGAACCCATATAAAGTTGAAAAGCGGGGAAGATGACGGCACGATGAACAGCAGCAATGAAGATATGGCAAAGGGAATGGGAGCAACCATCAATGCAGTTCTCAGGTTGCTTCGCTTTCCCTGTCTCGTGGGCGTATCATACATCGCTCCGGCAACGGGAGGAACAATAAAGCTCAGAATGGTTGCAATATTTCCCTTGAGCAGGAGCATACCGTTGCTGATGCCCATAAAGTTACGGTTGAACTTGTCGGAATATGTACCTCTGCTGTCCTGTCCCATGCAGTTGCCGAAAATTCCGCTTGAATATCCCAACTGCTCCTTGAGGCTGACTGAGTTTACAGAAAAAACGCTGTTCTTAAAATCGTTGAGTTTCTGTTTAATTCCCATAACTACACCTTTCTGTTATCATTTTCGCTTCGGCTATCCGTTAAAACCGCACGGCGAAAATATTCAGTAAAGCTTTGAATAATCTATAAAAATATCTGATTATGCTTTCAAAGATATTCATTGACGCTCGGTTGACAAGACTTGAGTTGACATTATTCAAATCAAGCTCTGCGTTAATGTCATCCGGCTCGCTGTAATCGTCGGCAATTCCCTGAAGCAGGGGTGTAATTACCGAGGTCACAAGCTCGGAGGCAATACCCTGAGCGCAGGTTATCCGAGCGGCCTCGGAAACAAGGCGATCCTTGGGAAGCTCAATATTCAGATAACCGAGCAGATTGTTCAGTCCGCCCTCGGCAATAAGATTGACCGAACAATGAGCCAATGCCGCCTTAATACAGTCGAGGAGGAGAGCGGTTTCCTCATCAAGGCAGGTTTCGCCGCTGTCGCCGTGGAAGAAGTTGCCCATCAGAGCCGCAACGATCTGATAAACCCTTTCGTAGGCGCTTTCCGGCAGGATATAGCCTGCGCTGGCGGCAATTTCCTCTAAGCTGTCAAGCTCGCCGGGGGTTGAGCCGTCGTCATAAATCGGCAGATTTACAGCATTTCCGACAATTCGCAGAAGCCTGTCAAGCTCCTGATATTCGGGGGAGTCCGAATCAAGCTTCAGCACCTTTCCGAGCTTTCCTGCCGAGCCGATAAACGTGTTCACCCATCGGCACATACCTGCTTCAAAAAATCCGTAGGAATAGTCCGAAAAACTTTCTTCAATTCTTCTGAGCTGTTCCGGGCTGTAGCCGTCCATGAGGTCGGCGGTGTTTATCTCGGTGATATACTCGCTTATGATTTTGACCGTATCGCCCACGGCAACGTGTCTGAAAGCGTTCGGTGAAGTTATCAGCGAGCCTGTCTGAACGTCGTAAATCGTGTTACCCGATTTAGTCTTTGCGGAAGAAATATCGTTAGCGTGAATATGACCTGTAAAAACGAGATTGATGCCCATATCGGCTAATTGTTCAGCCAAGGTGTAATAATCATCCATCATCGGCTGGAGATAGAAATGCGGCAGAATACTGTGGTGCATCATTCCGATCAGCTCTTTTCCGTCCGCCTTCGCCGTTTCTGCCTGCTCTCTTATCCACTGCATAACCGACGAATTGATCTCGCCGTCGTCCTTGCCGTAAATGCACGAATCAATCGCAATCAGACGGTATTTTTCGGACAAATCTGCGGTGTAAGAGCCGGAGTCGGCATGACAGCTCAACGCCTGATTGTAGCCGAAGTCCGCATAAATCTCTTTAAACTCGTCAATGCCGATATATCTGTCAAAATTGTCGTCGTCACAGTCATGGTTACCGCAAATAACAAATATTTCCTTGCCGCTTTCCTTTTCGGCTTCCCTCAGCATTTGGGCATACTCGATATGCGACTGCCGTTTTCCGCAGGTCAGGTCGCCTGCAATCAGCAGATACTCGTCGTCACCCTTTACAAAGGAAGCAAGAAGCTGTTTCATTATTGCATATGATTCATAATTCATTTGTCCCTGAGTTGAGGTATAATAATAAACCTCCCTGTCAAGCATACCCTCGGTATTGCTTTTTTGATATGGATCGGCAGGAAAATCACCGAGATCCGTAAAGCATTGAAAATGCGTGTCGGCGGCAACGGTCAACCTCAAAATCTCCTCGTTAGCAAAGGAAACCGTTGTCATTCCGAAAAGAATTGCGCCGCAGAGTAAAAAAGCAATTATCGTTTTACTGATCTTTTTCATTTTCTGCCTCCTCAAAATCATACGTATTTCATAATAATATCTTGATTTTATTATACTTTTTGTATATAATTATAAATAGCACAAAAATGCTGTAATATAGGATAAATTGGTTTTTATAAAAGTCGGGGGTGTCCGCTTTGAAAAAATATGCCCGCTATGAGGTGCAGTCGAGAAAGCCCATAAGAATTATCACCTATCATTTTGTAAACCATCCGAAGATATACCGACATTGGCATGAATATCTTGAAATAATTTACTTTGTTCACGGTGCGCTGACTTTAAAAATTGACGATAAAATTCTTGAGGCAAAGAGCGACGACATACTTGTTTTTAACAGCTTTGAGGTTCACGAAAGCGTACAGCTTTCTCCCGACAACGAGTATTATGTTTTTGTTGTTCCGCCGGAATATTTTCAGAGCGTTCAGACCTCGGAAAACATTTTGTATGACAGCGTTATCAGAAACGATTCCGAATGTATCGGCTGTATTAAAAAAGCGGCGGCACTTGTTGACGATCCGCTTGACGGTTCGCAGTTTTTGTTGAATGCGGAGATATTCCGATTTCTGTTTGTTGCGTTTCAGAATCATATCCACAAAAGCACCTCGCTTCAGGTTTATGAAATGGATACAAAGCAGATCATCGAGGACATTCAAAACCGAATTTCCCGATGCTACGCCGAGCCGCTGAACCTAAAGCTCTTGGCAAACGCATTTTGTATCAGCGTTTCTTATCTCCAGCACACGTTTAAAGCGCAGACGGGTTACAGCATAATTGATTACCTTAACCGCACAAGAATTGAGCATGCCGCCCGACTTCTGTGCGAAACCGACCTGCATATTTCAGAAATTTCCGAAAAGGTCGGCTTTCCCGATTACAATTACTTTTCAAGAGTTTTCAAAAAGTATAAAAATGTCACGCCTACAAAATTCAGAAAATCCCTGAACAGCCCACGGGATATCAAGGCATAATCGCCCGTCAACCGATTTTTACGCATATAAACCGAAAAATACTCCCGACCGAATTACACTTTCAGTCGGGAGCGTTTTTTCACGTCTTCTGTAATTTTAAATTCCGTTTACCATGCTCATATGCTCGGCATATATCAGTCTTATATTGTTTGTGTTCAACAGTCCGCCCTGCAATGACATATGATCGCCGTGATAGATCGGCATTACATTCCATATTCCGGGGTTTATACTGTCAGCGCTGAAATCTGTTTTCGGTGCATTATGCGGTGCGATTGCGGATATTGTATTCACCAATCCGTCGTTTGCCTGCCATTCTCTGCCGATGACATAGCCTGACGGAGTTGTACCGCTCCATTTCGACATTCTGCCTGCCGAGCCTCGGAAAAGAAATTCAAGGTCATTCGGATCAAAGGTACGGTTGCCGTTTTCATCGGGCTGAGTAACATCACAGGCAAAGGAGAAATAATAGACATTTTCCTGCGTTTCCCAATTATCGCAAAGCGACATTGCCCTATCAACTTCCATATCGTAACCCGCACAGTCATACTCATTTCTTCCGTCAGGTATGGGATTTGTAAGCGCTCCTACAACATAAGCAACCATCAGCTCTTGGAAAGTCGCATTTTCATCTTCAATTATTTCATCTTTAATGTAATATGCGCTTGATCCGTTCATAGGAGCCGCAAGGGTTGTTACCGAATAAATCCAGTCCGCTTTTCCGCCCGTAAAGAGGGGTGAAAGCTCGTTTTCCGGTGTGACCGCTCTTTCTTCGGCACAGCCGTCTGCCATAAGGTCGAGGAACTGAAGAACTGTTGCGCCGCCGAACGAATGACCGAGCAGATTGATTTTATCCTCTGCGCTGAAATTTTTAATCAAAGCTCTGCCGGTGAAATCTTCGCCGTATCTTTTGTGATTGTTCTGTTCCGAATGATATTTACCGTAGTCCGTCCTTGTTCCCGTAAGCTGAGCGTAAAGCTCACAGGCTCTGTCCCAACAGCTCTCAATCGGTGAAACAGAAGCCGCCACACAGTCAAAGCCCCTGGAATTGAGGTATTTCATAAGATCGCCGCCCATTGTGCCCCAGTAAGGCACAATATAATTGACGATATCATATTCTCCCCATCCGCCGAGACCGTGAACATAAACATAGGTGTAATTTGTATTGAAGCTTTCGGCGTCGGCATTATATTCCGGAATATTTGCCGTCGGAACAATGAACATAATGACCGCATAAACAAACGATAAAATTCTATTCAACATAGCACTTGCATCTCCTGTCTGTCTGAGTATAAAAGCAAAACAAGTGTTTTACCGTTTAATTATAACCGTAATTTCAAAACAAGTCAAACATCATTTTATTTCAAATCGTGATTTAAAATCTGATTATCGGATATCCGTTACCTGATAGCCCTGCTCGGAAACAGCCTGCTTCAAAACATCATCGGGAATCTCTTTTTCGAGCGTTACAACGGCAGTTCCGGTCTTGTGGCTGACTTCGGCATTTTTCACGCCGTCAAGTGCTTCAAGAGCCTTTTTTGTGTGCATCTCACAATGTCCGCACATCATACCTTCAATTTTTAATGTCTTTTCCATTGTTTTTGTCTCCTTTTCGTTTGTGATTTTTAATTTATTCTTGATTTTGTGATCCCGTTTGGAATCGTGCATCTTAAAGAAATTTAAGCGCAGAGCGTTGGTGACAACACAGAAGCTTGACAAGCTCATTGCCGCCGCCGCAAACATCGGATTGAGCTGCCAGCCGAACACACCGATAAATACGCCGGCTGCCAAAGGAATACCGATAATGTTATAGATAAACGCCCAGAACAGATTTTCGTGAATATTCCGCAGCGTTGCACGGCTCAGACGAATTGCCGCAGGAACATCGGACAGACGGCTTTTCATCAGCACCACATCTGCCGCATCAATCGCAACATCTGCGCCTGCACCGATGGCAATGCCGATATCGGCACTTGTAAGCGCAGGAGCGTCATTTATGCCGTCACCGACCATTATGACATTTCCTTTTTTCTGCAACCCACGGATTACGCTTTCCTTTCCGTCGGGAAGCACCCCGGCAATCACTTCATCAACGCCCGCCTTTGCTCCGATGGCTTTAGCCGTACGTTCGTTATCGCCTGTCAGCATCACCACATGGATGCCCATATTCTGCATTTCTTTAATCGCCTGCGGACTGTCCTCTTTGATAATATCCGCAACGGCGATAATACCGCAAAGCTCACCGTCACAGGTAAAGAACAACGGCGTTTTTCCTTCTTCCGAGAGCCGCTCGGATTTTTCTTTTATTTCATCAGTCACAGGAATTTGTTCGCTGATAAATTTATAACTGCCGCCAATCAGGACAGCACCGTCAAGCGTTGCGGTAAGTCCGTTGCCCGGCAAGGCTTTGAACTGCTCAACATCATCAACTGCCAAGCCCTCCTGCTCCGCCCTTTGAGTGATTGCCCGTGCCAGCGGATGCTCGCTTTTTTTCTCCAGCGCATAGGCAACAGACAAAAGCTCCTTTTCGCTTCTTCCGTTTACCGGGATAATATCGGTAACTGTCGGTTCTCCCTGCGTTATCGTTCCCGTCTTATCAAGCGCAACAATCTGCGTTTTTCCCGTTTTTTCCAAAGAAACAGCCGTCTTGAACAGAATACCGTTTTTTGCTCCCTTTCCGTTACCGACCATTATGGCAACAGGTGTTGCAAGGCCGAGCGCACACGGACAGCTGATTACCAATACGGAAATGCCTCTCGCCAAAGCAAATCCCACCGTCTGACCTGCGATAAGCCATGCAATAACGGTTATCACCGCAATGACAATAACAGCAGGAACAAACACACCCGACACCTTGTCCGCAACTTTAGCAATCGGTGCTTTTGTTGCGGCGGCATCGCTGACCATCTGAATAATCTGCGAAAGCGTGGTGTCCTCGCCTACTCTCGTCGCTTCACATCGGATAAATCCCGATCGGTTCAGCGTTCCGGCAGAAACCGTACTGCCGACCGTTTTGTCAACAGGAATACTCTCACCCGTCAGCGTGGATTCATCTACTGCGCTGTTTCCCTCTAAAACGGTTCCGTCCACAGGGATATTTTCACCCGGTCGCACGACAAAGATATCACCCTTTGCCACCTGCTCAATCGGCACGGTAATTTCTGTACCGTCTCTGTCGAGCGTGGCTGTCTTGGGAGCCAGCTTCATCAGCCCTTTCAGAGCGTCTGTCGTTTTGCCCTTTGAGCGTGCCTCAAGCATCTTACCGAGGGTTATCAGCGCAAGTATCATTGCGGCGGATTCAAAGTAAAACTCGTGCATATAGGACATCACGGCTTCTGCGTTGCCCTTGACTTGAGCATCAGTCATTGCAAAGAGAGCAAAGGTGCTGTAACCGAAGGCGGCCGTAGCGCCCAAGGCAACCAATGCGTCCATATTCGGCGCACGGTGGAGCAAGCTCTTAAATCCGCTGATAAAAAACTTCTGATTGATAATCATAATCGCAACCGTCAGCAAGAGCTGTAAAAGCCCCATTGCCACATGGTTATTGTCGAAGAAAGGCGGCAGAGGCCAGCCCCACATCATATGCCCCATAGAAACATACATCAGAACGATCAAAAAAACGAGAGAGGCAATAAGCCGCTTTTTAAGCGCAGGAGTTTCCCTGTCCTTCAGTGCATCTTCATCGGCAGACGACCGTGTGCTTCGCTCTTTATTTCCTTTTTTCAGCGTGGCTTCATATCCTGCGTCACGAACTGCGGCAATTATTTCCTCCGAGTCGGCAGTTCCCTCAACTCCCATAGAATTGGTCAGAAGGCTGACCGAGCATGAGGTTACGCCTTTAACGCCCGAAACAGCTTTTTCCACTCGGGCAGTGCAGGCGGCACAGCTCATACCGTTTACTGAATATTGCTCCATAGTTTATTTGTAACGCCTCCTTTATTTCATCAGCTTTTGCAGAGTTGCCACTAACTCGTCAATTACTTCATCTTTACCGTCACGGATGTCTCTGGCAACGCAACCCTTAATATGGCTCGCCAACAGTTCTTTATTAAAAGCATTGACCGCAGCGTTTACAGCGGCGGACTGAATTAAAATATCAGCGCAGTAAGCGTCTTTTTCCACCATTCCTCTGATCCCGCGAATCTGCCCTTCAATTCGGTTAAGGCGGTGTATCAGCTTTTTGCGTTCTTCCTCTGAACGGTCTGTTGTTTTTCCGCAGCAGCCGCATACTTTTTTATCAGACATCAACATCATCCTTTCATACCCCGAGGGGGTATTTTCATTATATACCCCGACGGGGTATATGTCAATAGAAAAACTGCCTATCCTCAAATTATTTTTTTAATATAATTCCTAAAAATACATCTTCTTCGACCAATAGAGTTTTCTAACTGATCTCTAATCAAAAAAAGGCGGACGAATTGTCCGACCGCCTGAAATTTGGTTGTTAAATTTTAATTCATGCAAAAACAGTTACTCAAAAGAGTCACCTTTTCAACAGATGATTTCATGTAGATTTAAAATACATGTTTTACAAAAAAGTTCGTACAAAGACAAAACATAAAGTAAAATTCACCTATCACATTTGCGAAGCAAATATTTTATAGCGACAGCTATTTCATATCCGTAGGATATTTCGCTCGCCGCAGGCAATTTTTATTGAAAATGGGCTGTTATGAAAACACCGAAGAAATGCGATGCGCTCCAATCGAGCAGGGCGACTATGTTTTCGAGGGGCAATATCAAGTCCGGTTTTCTGAATCCATGAGCCTAATTTCAAAGAAACAAGAAACACAAGCTAAACAGTTTCGCAAATAACAACCCTCCTTGCTCGGATAACCGTTTGCAAGGAGGTTCATTGTTTAGAGAGTATGAATTAAATTTTCAAAAGCAATTCTGCTTTTTTGCTGTCAAATTCTTCTTGAGTAATTATACCCATTTCTTTGAGATCCGAAAGCTTTTTAATAGCCTCAAAAGCATCCTCGCTTTCCGAGGTTTGTTCCTTTTTCTTCTTTGTAAACAATCCTGATATATTATTTCCAAGCATTTTACTGTTTTCAAGAATTTTGGTTTTCACATCCTGATTTTTTGATTCTTCATTTGTTTCATCAACATCTATTGTTTCGATTATCTGAATATCTTTTTCCATTTCTTCTTCGGTATAACCAAAATTTGCACTATCGAGCGCAGATTGCAATCTGTTTGCCATAGGCATCATAGATGCAAAATTCATGCCACCGGATATTACTCCACCAATTACAGGAATTGCTTTTGAAATACCTTTCGCAACAGTAGATTTAGTTACCTTAATGCCAATTGCTTTTCCAATTTGCTTTACCATTGGATACCAAAATGTTTTTGTTAAAGCTTTTTGCGGCAACTTTTTCAGCGTTGTTTTTGCAATTTGAGTAGACAGCACTCTAACACCGGATACTGCACCAGACACCCCAAACATCACGCCACAATACAGCAAAAGTTGATTTTGGACTTTTTCATCATCCACTTGACCGTTTTGCCATAAATCGTCCGCACCGTACAAATATGATAATTCCTGTGCAAGTCGTAAAGCCATTCCGAAGAATTGAAGCACATCTGCCGGAATTGTTGCAGCCATGGCTAAACCGCCTGGTATACCTGCTGCAAACGAAGCTATGGACGATTGACTTGTTCTCTTAAAAATCAATTTGTTTGCCATTTGAGTAAGCTTTTCTTGCGTCACACCGGCTTGAATCGGTCCAAAATCAAGTACATCTTGGATTGCTACATCTTCTGTTGAGAACATCTCAGACAAAAATTTTCTTCTGTCAACTTTTACTCCGGGGATCTGCACCGCAGAGGTTATAACACCCTCTAACGCAAATTCCTTTTCCGTATTATGTTCTTCACTCATTATTATTCCTTCTTTCTTTTTTGACCAGTGGTCTTTCTCAATAGCGTTTGTTTTTTTCGCGAACAAACAACAATATGATTATAATACAACAATCATCTATTGACAATAATCATCTATTGACAATAAATAATTAAGAAAAATAGGAATTTATGATTATAGCATTATTTTTTCTGTTTTCCCATTGATTTACGTTCGCATTTGTTTTATTATTATCTTACCGCAAAAGGATTACAAAAGAACGGAGATTTGTTATGGACAGATATGCAAGATTCAGATATCAGCCGTGTATTCCGCTCGGACGTCACGGAAGAAAGGTGACCGGCTCTCCCGCTCATGCGGCGCTCTCAAGAAAAGCGGCAGGCGAGGGAATGGTGCTCCTTAAAAACGAAAACAACGCTTTGCCGTTTAAAAAGGGTGAAAAGATTGCCCTTTTCGGCAAGGCGACGATCGAATACATAAAGGGCGGCGGCGGAAGCGGCGATGTTCACTGTGCCTACACCCACAACATTTTTGACGGCTTCGCTCAGAAAGAGGCGGAGGGCAAGCTCGGCGTTTATATGCCGACCGTCGAATACTACAAGGAATACGTTAAGGAGCAGAGCAAATTTGTTCCGACATCTGACGATATCGAAAAGACATGGAGCATAGTCAATGCAATGGATTTCTGTCAGGAAAAGGACGATATCATCTACGACACCTTTGCAAGTATGCACGTTCCGGAGGCCGACGTTCCCGATGAGCTGATCGTCTCGGCGGCAGAAAAAGCAGATGCGGCAGTTGTTACCCTCAGCCGCTTTTCTGCCGAGGGCGTAGACCGCCGTGCCGTTGACGGTGACTACTACCTTTCCGATGTTGAAAAGCGTCTTATTGACAGGGTTTCGGCGGCTTTTGAAAAGACGGTTATCGTTATCAATTCGGGTGCGCTCATCGACTGTGAATATTTTGCCGAGAACGGCAAGGTTCAGGGAATTCTTTTCGGCTGGCAGGGCGGCATGGAGGGCGGCATGGCTGTTGCCGATATCCTCTGCGGCGACGTCAATCCGTCGGGCAAGCTCGGCGATACCATTCCGAAGTCCTATGACGATTATGAGAACGGAAAGATTTTCCAGACAGGCTATGAGCATCTTGACTACGAGGACGACATTTATGTCGGCTACCGCTATTTTGAAACAATTCCCGGAGCGGCGGAAAAAGTATGCTATCCGTTCGGCTTCGGTCTTTCGTACACGACCTTTGAGATGAGCGGCGCTTTCTGCGGCGAGACGGACGGAAAGATCGTTGCCGCCGTAACGGTAAAGAACACGGGCAACGCCGCAGGCAAAGAGGTTATTCAGCTCTATTACAGCGCACCTCAGGGCAAGCTCGGCAAGCCGTCAAAGGAGCTTGCAACATTCACAAAGACGAAACTTCTTGCTCCCGGCGAAAGCCAGACCGTTGCGCTGAGCTTTGACATTAACGATATGGCAAGCTTTGACGATCTCGGCAAGGTTCAGAAATCGGCGTTCTTGCTTGAAAAGGGCGAATATACATTCCACCTCGGCAACTCGGTAAGAAATACCCGTCAGCTCGGCTATAAATTTGTAGCCGAAGACGATATCATCGTAATGCAGTCCAAGTCGCTCCTCACTCCGTTTAAGCTTGAAAAGCGTCTGCTTGCGGACGGCACATATGAAACACTTCCTCAGGGTGAGCCGCACTATTATTCCGAAAGGAACAAGGCCGTTGATGTGAAAGCTCCCGAAGCGGAGGTCAGGTTTGACGATGTCGGCACTGAGGCTGAGCTTGACGCTTTCATCAAGCAGTTCACCGAGGACGAGCTGATCGAGTTCGTAGGCGGACATCCGTTCCGTTCATCGGTCTGCAACACAGGCGCATTCGGAGGTCTTGACCGTCTTGCAGTTCCTGCTGTTCCGACGGCTGACGGCCCTGCCGGAGTTCGTCTTGACGAAAAAACGGGCGTTCCGACAACCGCATGGCCGTGTGCAACGCTCCTTGCCTGCACATGGAATACCGAGCTTATTCAGGAGGTCGGTGCGGCAGGCGGAGCCGAGCTTAAAGAGAACAACCTCGGCGTATGGCTTGCTCCTGCGATGAACATTCACCGCAATCCGCTCTGCGGACGTAACTTTGAATACTTCTCCGAGGATCCCGTGCTTGCCGGAAAATGCTGTGCCGCCGATGTGCTCGGCATACAGTCCAACAAGGTTGCGGTCTCGGTCAAGCACTTTGCCTGCAACAACAGGGAGTCCAACCGCTTTGAGTGCGATTCGAGAGTTTCCGAGCGTGCGCTCAGAGAAATTTATCTCAGAGGCTTTGAGATTTGCGTCAAGGACGCCGATCCGTGGACGATAATGTCCTCATACAACCTCATCAACGGCAACCACACCTCGACAAGCTATGAGCTTCTGACGGAAATCCTTAGAAACGAATGGGGCTTCAACGGAATTGTTACGACCGACTGGGGCGTACACAGCGCAAACTCCGACGAGATCATTGCCGGAAACGATATCAAGATGGGCGAGGGCGATCCCAAGGAGCTTAAAGCCGCATTTGAGAGCGGAAAGCTCACAAGAGCCGACCTTGAGCCGTGCGTGAAGCGCATACTTCAGATGACAATGAAATTTGCGGAGTAATAGTTACTGAAAAATAAATATGACAAAAGGCTTGTATCGGATTGATTTTCCGTTACAAGCCTTGTTTTCTGCTTTTCGTTTATTTACATAACTGCGTATTCGGCAATTCGCCTTACACATTCGCCGTCGCAGGCGCCCATAAATTTCTCCCTGAACGCAGGGATTCTGTCCTCACGGAAGTCGCCGCTTCGGATTGCTTCAATTATCTCGTCATTGTCAATAACTATCTTGCCGGGGACGAAGCTCTTGTAATCGAAATAAAAGCTCCTGTCGTGCTCATACTGCTCAAGGTCATAGGCGTAGAAAAGCATCGGCTTTCCGAGCAGGGAGTATTCGAATATCAGCGATGAATAGTCGGCGATGAGTATATCTGCGGCGCAGAGTGCCGTTTCAATTTTCAGACTGTTCGAGCCGTCAAAGACGAAATCGCCGTACTTTTCTTTTTCCTCGTCTGTTATACCGAATTTCTTCGCCGTGAACGGGTGAAGCTTCAGCACGAGGGCATAATCCTTGCCGAAAGCCTCTTTCAGCTTTGCATAGTCGAGAGGATTTTCATTATACGCCTGTTCGGGTGAATTGCCTCGGAACGTGGGCGCATAGAGAATGATTTTTCTGTCGCCGATCTCAGGGAAGATTTTCAGAAGCTCATCTCTCTGAGCCGCAACGAAATCACCGTCAAAATAGATGTCGGTTCTCGGAGTTCCGAAAGCCTTAACCCTGCGCTCGGAGCATCGGAAAGCCTCGGCATAGCAGGGAATGACCGCCTCGGACGAGACGAAAACATCGGTGTATGTATTGTGCATCGGGAAACGGAGCATATCCTCACGCTTGCCGCCCCACGGAAGATCGAGCGTGGAATAGCCCCACTTTTTGAACGCTCCGCAGGCGTGCCAGAGCTGAATTACCTTCGTCCCCTTTTTCGGCTGATGGGCATAAACGGGATCGAAATTATCGGTGATAAAAACGCACTTGCACTGAGCGTAGAACTTTTGAAATTTGAAATCGAACAATATCCTTTTCAGCGGATTTTGCGGCGACTGCATTATGCGGCAGTCATAACCTCTCTCGCTTAAAAAGTCGTATATTCCCGTCATATTGTCGGGCATCTCGGTATAATTCTTGCTGTATGCAAAAAGAACGAGCTTTTCATTGATCGGCTTGTTTTTATAGAGATTGAATGCAAGCGGCCACAGCCAAAAGAAAAGTATTTTCCGCCTTAAAATGACGAGCTTTTTCTTGAAACCGTTCATCATATCACCCCTGTCAGTCTTCAATTATTTCAAGCTTGATGAACATAACGGATCTGCG
Source organism: Acutalibacteraceae bacterium (assembly GCA_051881315.1). Taxonomy (GTDB): domain Bacteria; phylum Bacillota; class Clostridia; order Oscillospirales; family Acutalibacteraceae; genus CAG-488. Next base: position 23,090 of record JBJEPQ010000045.1, read on the forward strand.
GTAATGGGTGTAAGTGATATAAACATATTCTCCGTTGGAGATAACGGCAGGATATGAAAATTCTGCGCCGTCGGCCTTGTCCTCCTCAAGTATGACAGGCTCGGAGAAGGTCTGAGCGTTGTCGCCGGTTACGGAATATGCAATGATGTTTCTGTTGCCCCACGACTCGGAGATCGGGTTGTAAACGACAAAGACATCTCCGTTCGTCAGCTTCACGCAGTCGATACCGCTGTTATTGTTCGGCAAAGAAGTTTTTTCGCATCGGCTCCAGTTCATACCGTCACAGGTGTAGCTTTTCAGAATACTGCCCTCGGAGGAACGAAGCAGAGCATAAATTCTGTCGCCGTCCTGCCACAGAGTCGGCTGAATTATTCCGAGACCGTCGGCGGACTTGTGGTCAAAGTCCATTAAACCGCTCTTTTGCCATGTCTTGCCTGCGTCTGAGGAATAATCGACAAATGCGTCCCACGCTTTCTTCGTCTCAACCGAAGCGGGCGCGGCAATCCGGCCGTCCGAAAGCAGAATAGGCTTGTTCTTGACAGGACCTCTGCCACCCGAAGCATCGCCCGCAACAAGCTCGGCAGGCTCAGTCCAGCTTTCGCCGCCATCCGAGGAACGCATGATAAAGGTGCGCCATTCGGGAATATGCCTGCCGTTCTTATAGAAAAGAAGAATTTCATTCCCGTATTCAAAGAGGACGGGATTCCAGCACGGCGTATCGGTAAAGGTCATTCGTCTCGGATCGCTCCAGCCCTCGCCGTCATTGACGGAAAGATATATTTCAACATCGTCGTTACTCTCCTTTGTGCCAGCAAACCAAGCGCAGAGAAGTCTTTCACCGACCTTGAGGACGGTCGAAGCGTGACACTGCTCGAAAAACTTTTTCTCAGGGAAAATTTCCTGACGCAAAACTTCACGGAATTTCATAATTCACCTCAAAAATTTCTTATATAAGACAAAGAGACTGTCACGCGGACAGTCTCTGAATCATCTTTTTACCATTATACGGCACGAGTAACCTTACCTGAACGAAGGCAACGTGTGCAAGCATATACCTTGCGCGGAGAACCGTTAACGATCGCCTTAACACGCTTAACGTTCGGCTTCCATGTTCTGTTTGAACGTCTGTGTGAGTGGGAAACCTTGATACCGAAAGCAACATCTTTACCGCAGAAATCGCATTTTGCCATTTGTCGGCACCTCCTTTAATTACGAATACTAAACAACATTTCATATATTAGCAGATTTGAGAGAAAAAATCAAGAGTTTTTTTAAATTATTTTTAACCAATGAATTTCTTCATCAAATCCGGACCGAAATCAATGTAATTGCCCGTAGCTTTTGCCGTTTCCTCATTGATCGAAGCAACACCGCTGTCCTTTTCGGCGGACTTCTGATAGATCATATAGGGAACGGGATCGCCTGCGTGAGTTTTCGTGACAATCGGCGTCGGATGATCGGGCAAAATCATAATCTTGTAATCCTCGCCGATCTCCTCAAGTCCGTTAAGGATTATCGGCAGAACACGGGAGTCGATATACTCAATCGCCTTGACCTTGTTTTCCGGCTCACCTCTGTGTCCGCACTCATCGGGAGCTTCATAGTGAACGTAGGCAAAATCGACGCCGTTTTTAAGCTCCTCAACGGCGGCTTTCGCCTTGCCCTCAAAGTTGGTGTCGATGTAACCCGTTGCGCCCTCGACCTCGGGGGTGTTCATTCCTGCGGAAATGCCGATGCCCTTGAGCAGATCGACTGCGGAAATAACCGTGCCTTTCTTGCCGTAAAGGTCTTCAAACTTAGGAAGAACGGGCTTTTTGCCCTCGCCCCAGAGCCAGATGGAGTTTGCCGGACGCTTGCCCTCGGCAATCCTCTTTTTGTTGACGGGATGATCCTTGAGCAGATCGTAGCTCTCTTTCATCATTGCGATGAGCTTTTCGGCATTCGGAGAGGTTGAGAGATACGGTCCCACAACCCTGTCGGAGATATCGTGCGGAGGAGTCATATTGCCAAGCTCGACCGTTCCGCCGTGATGAATGAGACAGTGACGGTAGCTTACTCCTGGGTAGAAATCAAATTCTCCGCCGCCGAAATGCTCCTGAACGGTCTTGATGATCTCCGCCGCCTCTGCGCTTGAGATATCGCCTGCGGAATAGTCGATCATCGTCTTATCCTCGTACTTTTCCTCGTCGGAGAGGGTTACGACATTGCACCTGAGTGCGATATCGTCGTCCGCCATTTTAACACCGATGCTGACCGCCTCAAGCGGAGAGCGTCCCGTATAATATTTTTTCGGATCATATCCCATAACGCTGAGGTTTGCAACGTCGCTTCCGGGTTTGAGTCCCTCTGCGACAGTCCTGACAAGTCCGACCTCGCCGTGCTGAGCAAGACGGTCGAAATTCGGCTTGTTTGCAACCATCATCGGAGTTTTGCCTCCGAGGGCGGGGACGGGATAGTCCGCCATTCCGTCATACAGTACTACAACATATTTCATAACTGGCACCTGCCTTGTAACAATAATTTTTTCGAGCTGTGAAACCGCTTTCTAAAAATGTGCTGTGTGCGATTTTATTCGGGTAATTTACAAACATCTACCCAGCCGCTGAATCCCTGAGCAATCTTTTCAAGCTCGTCAACGGTCAGCTCAACCGCGCTGTTTGAACTGCCGACCGCAGGGAAAACGGTTTCAAATCTTTTGAGCGACTCGTCAAGATAGGTCTTGACGCCGTCATTTATTCCGAACGGGCAAACGCCGCCGACCTTGTGACCGATCATTGACTCGACCTCGTCGGGAGTGAGCATTTTCGCCTTGGCCGAAAACGCCGCCTTATATTTCGGATTGTCGATTTTTGCGTCACCGGCGGCAACTATGATGATTGCCTCGTCACCGACCTTGAATGAAAGGGATTTTGCAATACGCTTGCCCTCAACGCCGAGTGCCTGAGCCGCAAGCTCAACAGTTGCGCTGGAAACGTCAAATTCCTTTATTTTGTCCTCAACTCCGAATTGGCTGAGGTAGGCTCTTCCTTTTTCTATGGACATTGATTTGCCTCCGTTTTATCAGAATATTTCCTTGGATTCAATCTGCTTTGCCGCAAGCTCGACGAACTCGTCAACGCTCATTGCGCCGATGTCGCCCTCGCCGCGCTTACGCACGGAAACGCACTTGCCCTCTATATCCTTGTCGCCCATAAGAAGCATATACGGAATCTTCTGGAGCTGAGCTTCACGGATCTTGTAGCCCGTCTTTTCGCTTCTTGTATCAACCTCACAGCGGATACCCTTTGCCTCAAGCTTCTTTGCGATCTCAAAGGCATAGTCGTGGTGACGGTCTGCGATTGGGAGAAGCTTGACCTGAACGGGAGCAAGCCAGATCGGGAACGCACCTGCAAAATGCTCGGTGATAACGCCGATAAATCTTTCGATCGAGCCGAAAACAACACGGTGAATCATAACGGGTGTGTGCTTCTCTCCGTCAGAGCCTGTGTATTCAAGGTTAAATCTGCCGGGAAGCTGATAGTCAAGCTGGATTGTGCCGCACTGCCAGGTTCTTCCGAGGCTGTCCTTGATGTGGAAGTCGAGCTTCGGACCGTAGAAAGCACCGTCGCCCTCGTTGATAATATAAGTCTTGCCGACGCTTGTGATTGCGTCTGCGAGTGCATTTGTTGCGATATCCCAGTCCTCCTCGGAGCCGATATGATCCTCCGGCATTGTGGAAAGCTCGATCTCATACGGAAGTCCGAACAGGGTATAAACCTCGTCGAAAAGCTGTGCGATCCTTACAACCTCGTCACGGATCTGCTCGGGAGCAAGGAGAATGTGTGCGTCGTCCTGAGTGAAGCAGCGGACACGGAAAAGTCCGTGGAGCGCACCCGAAAGCTCGTTTCTGTGAACTCTGCCAAGCTCGCCGTAGCGAAGCGGCATTTCCTTGTATGAATGAGGCTCAAGCTCATAGACAAGAATACTGCCGGGACAGTTCATCGGCTTGATTGCAAAATCTTCATCGTCGATGACCGTTGTATACATATCGTCGTGGTAATGATCCCAGTGACCTGAGGTCTCCCAGAGTGAACGGCGCATGATCTGCGGAGTTGATATCTCATAGTAGCCCCATTTCTTGTGTACCTCACGCCAGTAATTGATGAGGGTATTGCGAAGCACCATACCCTTCGGGAGGAAGAACGGCATTCCCGGAGCCTCGTCCCTGAGAGCGAAGAGTCCAAGCTCTCTGCCGAGCTTTCTGTGGTCACGCTTCTTTGCCTCCTCGATCGCCTCAAGGTAAGCGTCAAGCTCAGCCTGCTTTGTGAAAGCGGTTGCATAGATACGCTGGAGCATCTTGTTCTTTTCGCTTCCACGCCAGTATGCGCCCGTTGCCGAGGTCAGCTTGAACGCCTTGATCCTGCCTGTATCGGGAATGTGAGGGCCTGCGCAAAGCTCGGTGAACTCGCCCTGCTTGTAGAAGCTGATATTTTCGCCCTTGTCGGCGTGCTCCTTGACAAGCTCAACCTTGTAGATTTCGCCCTTGTCCTCATAGTATTTTATCGCCTCGTCGGGAGTCATTTCAAATCTCTCAAGCGGAAGCTTTTCCTTGACAATCTTCTTCATCTCCGCCTCAATCTTTTCAAGGTCTTCGGGGAGGAAAGGCTTCTCAACGTCAAAATCGTAATAGAAGCCGTTTGCAATAGAGGGGCCTATCGCAAGCTTAGCCTCGGGATAAAGTCTTTTGACTGCCTGAGCCATAATATGCGATGCGGTGTGGCGGAAGGTCTTTTTAGCCTCCTCATCGTCCTCAAAGGTAAGAAATTCAAGCTCGCAGTCGCCCTCGATCGGAGTTCTGAGATCTTGATATTTTCCGTTTATTTTGCAGATACAAACTGCCTTGTAAAGTCCCATGCCAATGCTTTTTGCAATTTCCATGGCGGTCGTGCCGTTCTCATACTCCTTGACAACGCCGCCTTTCAAAGTTACTTTTGCCATTTCTGTTCCTCCTAAATGAAAATAAAAAAGCTCCATCCCGAAAACTGGGATGAAGCATAAACTCCACGGTTCCACCCGTATTGCAGAAAAACTGCCACTCGAACGCCTTAACGCGGCAAACGGCGATCCTTATTTCGGAACGCTCTCCGCAGTGGTAACTGATTCCGAATATCGGCACGCTTTCACCGTGTGCGCACCTCTCTGAGGATATTCGCCCGAAACAGCCTTCTGCATCAACGATTTATATTATTGTCTACATTTTATAACGTTTTATTTTTCTTGTCAAGTGGGAAAAGAAGGATTTTTTTCAATATAATATTTTTGAGTAAACGTTTTCTTGACATTAGAGGTATGAGCTGATATAATGTTATAAATTCTAAAATGGGTTAGATTTTGATTTTACAAAAAGGATCTGATATAAATGAGAAAAACGAAAATCATCTGCACCATCGGCCCTGCGTGCCGCAACGAGGAGACTCTGACAGCCATGGTCAGGGCAGGAATGAACGTTGCAAGGCTCAACTTTTCCCACGGCTCTCATGCCGAGCATCTTGAAACTATCAATATGCTGAAAAATGTCCGGGAAAAGCTCAATGTTCCGCTTGCGATTATGCTTGACACCAAGGGGCCCGAATACCGTATAAAGAGTTTCAAGGACGGCTCGGTGTTGCTCAAGGAAGGTGACACATTCACCTTCACTACCGATCAGATTGTCGGCGACGAGAACAGAGTTTCCGTCAGCTATGCCGGTCTTGCGGACGAGCTTTCGGTCGGTGACACAATACTTCTTAACAACGCTCTGCTTAATTTTGAGGTCGTTTCGATTGACGGGCACGACATAAACTGCCGTGTTGTCACGGGCGGCGAGCTTTCCAACAACAAGAGCATGAGCTTTCCCGGTAAGACGCTCAAGCAGAAATATGTCAGCGAACAGGACAAATCGGACATTCTTTTCGGAATTGAAAACGACGTTGATTTCATCGCCTGCTCCTTTGTTTCCTGCAAGCAGGATATCCTCGACATCAAAAAGGTGATGGGTGACGCCGTGAACAAAATCGACCTCATTGCCAAGATCGAAAACAGAGCCGGAATTGACAACATTGACGATATATGCGCCGAATGTGACGGTATTATGATTGCAAGGGGCGATATGGGTGTTGAGATCCCGTTCGTTGAGCTGCCGATAATTCAGAAGGCACTTATCACGAAGTGCCGTATGCTCGGCAAACGTGTTATCACGGCGACCGAGATGCTTGAATCCATGATTCACAATCCAAGACCGACGAGAGCCGAGACCTCAGACGTTGCCAATGCCGTTTATGACGGAACGAGCGCAATTATGCTTTCGGGCGAAACGGCGGCAGGCAAATATCCCGTTGAGGCGGTTGACACGATGGCTCGCATTGCAATGCAGACCGAAAAAAGCATCAACTACACAAAACGTTTCGGCAACTCCGAATTCAGAATAAAAAATCCCGTTGACGCAATTTCTCACGCAACCTGCGGAATGGCGATCGACCTTGACGCAAAGGTTATCGCCGTATGCTCCCTTTCGGGAATGACGGTCAGAATGGTTTCCCGCTTCCGTTCGCCCGTTGACATCATGGGCATGACCGTTGACAAGAAAACGTGGCGCAAGCTTTCAATGTCGTGGGGTGTTACTCCCGTCCTTTGCGAGACCTACGAATCCACCGACGTGCTTTTCTATTCCGCAAAGAACAAGGCGATATCGACCTTTGGACTTGAGCCGGGCGACCGTATCATCGTGACGGGCGGAATGACAAACGGAGTTTCGGGCAACACGAATTTGATTAAGGTTGAAACGGTCGGTTAAATTTTCAAAACAACCTTTAATAAGCACATTGTAGAACACTACCGACTTATGAAATCTTAACCCCCTCAGTCAGCTTCGCTGACAGCTCCCCCTAAGGTGGAGCCTTTAAAGTATTTTGACACAATAATATCGCGCTTCACAAACAAACTTTATTTATCTAAGATCGAATGTCAAAAAAAACGACTGTAAGTCTATCCTTTCGGGTTACTTGCAGTCGTTTTCTCAATTCTCACTTTTTTATTTTTAATGATTTCAGATATGCTTTCTGCCCGTCTGTAATGCGGTTGCTTTCAACAGCCTTTTGGATCGCCTTATTGTGCGTCCAAGTATCGAGACGTTTTTCCTCGATATACGGGACAACATCCCCGTAATTTTTCGCAAGCGCAGTCGCAAAGTACCATGCGATCATCATATTTATATAATACTCCTCGCTCCTGACCGAGCAGACAAGGCTTGCACACTCGTCCGTAAAATTTTCACCGAGGAAAAATTCCATAAGCATTTTTATCCCGAAGCGGACGGCATAAGTCTTATCTGAGCCGAGCCATTCGGGAATTTTTTCGTAAAGCTCAGGCAGGTGCTTTTTGAAAATCTTCGGGCTCATCATATCGCAGGTTGCCCAGTTGTCAACAAAGGGAAGAAATTCGTCAAGCAGTCTGACCGTTTCACCGTAGTCCTTTTGCTGTTCGATCAGAAATGCGTGGACGTTGTTTTCCTCATAGTATTTATGCGGCAGAGCCTTTAAAAAACCTTCGTATCCGCCGTTTTTATATAATTCCTTTGCGAACCTTCTGAGCTGAGGAACACGCACGCCGATTATCAAATTTTTATCGACCGTCGGCATCAGCCTTGCGTGAAAATCACGGTAGCTTTGGTCCTGCATTTCAAAAAGCTTTTCACGAATTATTTTTTCAATTTCCGTCATTTTTTCAAACACTTTCCAAAAAATCTTCGTACGCCTTAACTCTTTTTTCAAGCGAAAAATCTTTCGCACGGATTTTTTCCTGCTCGCTGAATTTTCCCAAAAGGTCAGGATTTTCCAAAACTTTTTTCATCGCATTGTAAAGACCGTCCTCGGAATTTTCGCAGATAATTCCGCACTCATTTTCGCCGAAAATCTCTCTCATTCCCGAACACTCCGTTGTGATAACGGGAACATTCAAGGCAACCGCTTCGCTGACGGCGGTGCTGTAACCCTCGGCATAAGAGGCGCAGACGAAGACATCGGAACGCTTGATATACCTGTACGGATTGATCTGGAAATCGGAAATTTTAATCTCATTTCCGAGATTTTTTTCGGCAATCAACTTCTTAATGTTCTCCTTTTCTTCACCGTCGCCCATGATGAAAACGGAGAAGTCAAATCCGTCGTTTTTCAGCCGTTCGCAAACGCCGACAAAGCGTTCATGTCCTTTGACCTTGACAAAGCTTCCGGCAAGAACGAATTTCATTCCGCTGCCAAGCTCTATCTCGGGTTTTTCCTCACTTTTTCTGACGATGCGGTCAAAGTCGATCGGATTGTAAAGCACCCGAACCTTTTCCGCCATTCCGTATTTTTCAATGAAAGCATCTTTCATCGTTTCGGAAACGCAGACGATCGCATCAAATTTTTCGTAGCACTTTTTTTCCTCCTCGGCAGAGCCGAAGATTTTTTCGCTCCACGGATTTTTTATCATATCCGTATGTACCCACGCAATTTTTTTACAGCCTCTGTCGCCCGAATTGCCGATAATTTTTGTTGAATATCCCTCGCAGAAAGCAACCTCAACATCGTACTTTCCACGGATAAAAAACTTCCTCACGAAGGACGGCGAAGCGGTAAGAGAAGCCTTGACTTTTATCATGTTTAAAACATTTTGGATTTTTGAGTCGGTCTTTTTTACCATACAGCGGTGATTGCTGTGCGCCTTGACGGTGTCGGTATAGACCTCTCCGTCGGTCTCGGAATAAACATCATAACGCCTGTCGGTATTTTCGATAAAGGTTGCGAAAATTTTTTCGGCTCCGCCCCTGCCGAGAGATTCAATAAAAAATAAAACCGATTTCATAGCAAGCACCTCCATGTTCTTTTATACTTTAATTATAAGAAATTCTGACGCTCTTGTCAAATATAAATGGGTTGTCGCAATAAGATGAAGAAGCCGTTTTCTTCCGATGCCCGGCGTATGTGTATACGTCAAATCGGAAAAAACGGCTAAAAAGAAACATTAAAGGACACAATTTATTCTAAATAAGAAATATTAAGGCTTGTATCGGTATGAATATTCCAATACAAGCCTTTTGGTTTTATTTTTGTTTCTTTTGTTCTTCGCTTAGTGCGACAACCCGCTGAGAATTGCCGTTTATGCGTAAATTATTTGTAAAGCGGTCCGTATACCTGACAGGCACGGTAATCCTGTCCCTCTTTATCCATGCCGAAATAGTTCCAGCTTGCAGGACGGAAGATCTTCTCCTCGGGAACATTGTGGAGAGATACGGGGATGCGGAGCATCGAGCACATTGTGATAAGGTCTGCACCGATATGACCGTATGTAGACGCACCGTGGTTTGCGCCCCAGTTGTTCATAAGATCATAAGCCGACTTGAACGCACCCTTGCCGTTGCAGATCGGGGTGAACCATGTGCAGGGCCAGGTGTAGTCAGTTCTCTTCCAGAGAGCGTCGGTAACATCGTCGGGAAGTGCGACATAGTAGCCCTCGCAGATCTGAATTGTCGGTCCGATACCCTTAACAAGGTTGATACGGATCATTGTTGCGGGCATCTCGTTCTTCGTTACGAAGCGTGAGGAATATCCGCCGCCGCGGAAATAGCCGTTGTCAGCCGCATTCCATGTTGTAGCCTTGAGCATCTTGTCAACATCTTCCTCGGTAACATCATACCAGGGCTTCATGCAAGGCTCGCCCTTTTCGTTCTTCAACTCGCCGCAGGCGTCAAGGCAGGACGCACCGGAATTGATGAGGTGGAGGAAACCGCCTGCTTCCTTTGCGTGTCCCTCAAGCTCGTAGCCTGTAACTCTCTTGACAGACTCTGCGCTCCAATGAGTACGAACATCGGAGAACATTGACGGCTGATTTGTAAGGAGCTTCTGGAAGAGCATTGAAATGCCGTTGAGAACATCGTTCTCTGTTGCAAGGATATACGGCTCTCTTACGCCGTCCCAGTCAAAGGAGGTGTTGAGCATAGCCTCGGCAAAGTCTGCGTTCGGCCAATGGTCTGTCCACTGACGCTGTCCCTGGAAGCCTGCGGCAATGGCATTGTGACCTGCCATTTCTTCCTCTCTGCCCTTGGGAAGATTCTTGTTGCCGTTCATAAGATCCTTGATGATAACCATCATCTTGACCGTGAACTCCCAATCCTTTTCCTTCTGCTCGTCCGTCTTTCTTACAAATTCGGGGTTCTTATCAAATCCCTCGGGACAATGCTCTCTTGTCCACTTGTATGCCTTCTGATATTCTTCCTCATCGTAGATGTTTTCTTCCATTCGACGGAGAATTTCAACCTCGTCAACCGACTCAACTCTCATTCCGAGATATTCCTCGATGAAATCGGGATCAATAGAAGATCCTGCGATACCCATGCAGATAGAGCCGATCTGGAGATATGACTTGCCTTTCATTGTTGCAACGGCAACGGCGGCACGTGCGAAGCGGAGAAGCTTCTCTTTAACATCATCGGTGATGTTCTCGGAGTCGTCAGCCTCCTGAACCTCTCTGCCGTAGATGCCGAAAGCGGGAAGACCTTTCTGAGCATGAGCGGCAAGAACGGATGCGAGGTAAACCGCACCGGGACGCTCTGTTGCGTTGAAGCCCCAAACACCCTTGATCGTGTTGGGATCCATATCCATTGTTTCCGAACCGTAGCACCAGCAGGGAGTAACGGAAAGAGTGATCGCAACGCCCTCTTTCTTGAACTGCTCGGCGCAGGCGGCTGTCTCGGCAACACGGCCGATAGTCGTGTCGGAAATTACGACCTTGACCGGTTCGCCGTTGGAATACCTGAGGTTTTCCTCAAAGAGCTTCTTTGCAGCCTTGGCCATTCCCATTGTCTGATCCTCAAGGGATTCTCTGACCTTGAGAGGGCCTCGTCTTGCGTCAATGATGGGACGGATACCGATTACGGGATATTCGCCCAAATATCTGTTTTCTGCCATATTAAATTCATCCTTTCGTTGAATTATTTATTTTTTATGTAAATCTGCAAGCAGATTTTTTGATTATGTTGCTCTTATTTCTGTTTCTGTTACCTTTCCGTTGCTGTCATAATAGACTCTGTATGTATTGTGAAAAACCATCGCATTGCCGATATCGTATTCAATAAATTCTCTCTTACTCTCGGCATTATTTTCAACTTCTTTTCTTCCCTCGCCGAGAAGATTTTGAACTTCGTCAATATCCATTCCCACAAGCTCGTATTTTTCTTCGAGGTCGTCTATCATATAGTACCGAAAATGTTCGTTTATTATCCATGTCCGAGTGCTGAAGCTTCTGTACGGCTGCGAGAGGAAATAATCAACAGTCTTGACATACGGAACAGCCGACAGAATAATAACCGCACAAATTATAGCTCCGCCTTTTCTGAACTTTTTCCCGAACAGCGCATTGATAAACAGCGCCACAGAAGAAATAAAGCCGACAATAATCGGTAACACTCCGAGGAAAAATTTGTATTTGCCATAGTAAAGAGCTTCATACAAAGTATCGCAAATCAAATACAATAAGAATGTAAAAATAGATAATGCCGCTACGAAAACGATGACTGCAAGAATTTTCAGAGCTTTTTTAATCCTTTTTTCATAGTCTTTCTTTTTCCTCAAAGTAAGTTAAATTTTAAAGTTATCGGTAACAAATGATTGCATATTATCTATTGTGTCAAGGTCAAAATCGCAAAACCACAGATAATAGATTTCTTTTTCAGCTTCCGAAATCCCTATAAATCCTATTTGCTTCGGATATCCTAATTCACCGACTGTAACCGCTCTGAAGACCGTTGACTTGTATTCAAACGGTTCGTTACCAAAAAAATCATTCTCTCCGTATTTTTTTACAATGTCTTTTTTCAACGATTCAAAATTTTCCGAATCTTTGATTTTCATTGTAAGTGCATCGGACTGAAAAATCAACTTGTTTTTGTGATTTTTTGTGAAAGACACATTATCATAATTTTTGTAATCAGTCGGGAAAAAATCTCCTGCTCCATATTCTTCAACTTCATTGATTGATGAAATCGTTGTTATTATTCCGTGATAAAGCCTATACGCTTTGAATCCGCAAACCGATACAATTAAAACAACAATCGCAACAATAGACAGAATAATTTTTCGTGAATTTTTCAATCCCTTTTTCTTATCCATTTTTATTCCTCACGTTTCAGATACTTTTTATAATCATTTTCCGTATCAATTATTGAAATAACGTGTCCTCCGCCGTTTCTTTCCTCAACAGGCGGCGGCGTGATATAGTCGCCGTAGCGGTGAGTCAATATTTCATCGTAGCCCTCGGCAATCTGCACCCGAATACTTTCAAACTGAGTTTCAACCGTCTTTTCGGCATACTCGGAAAGATCCTCTCTGAAAATATTTCCGCCTGCAAGAACATAGCAAAAATATTTACATTTCCTGAAATCCCGAAGCACTATCCGATCCAGTATTTTGCAGAAAAATCTCCTCACTCCGAGAGGAATTTTCATTATCATTTTTATCTTTTTATAAATGTCCGGGTAGGCTCCGTACTGATCCTTGTAAACCAGATCCTTCAAAAGCATATTTCTGACATGAAAGAGAGCGTTCATAATCTTTACCCAGCGGTCGCTGTCCTTAACGCCCGTCATCGGGAAAATATCAATCCAGATACCGTGGTGATAATCGTATTTTTCCGATCCCTCTTCGATTGCGGTTGTTCCGTTCATTCTGATTTTGGCGATCGAAACGTCCCACATATCCGTGTAAGAATTTTGGAAAAAGAACTTGTCGCCGAGCTGTTTCGGAGCTATCCTGCAAAACTTTCTGTAATCCCTGACAGACATTCCGATGTCAATATCGTCGTCCCACGGAACAAAACCCTTGTGCCGTATTGCACCGATCATAGTGCCGCCTGCGACCGTGTAGGAAAGCCCGTTTTCACGGCATATTCTGTCAAATTCCTTGAGTATTTCAAGCTCAAGCTCCTGTATTCTGTTCATTTTCTTGCACGCCCTATCTCAATTATCTGCCTTACACGATCTTCAAAAAGTCTTCGTAAGCATTCGCCCAATCGCCTGTTTCTTTCGGCTCAAAGATTTTCAGCTCGGAGGACTCGGCAATTATCTTCCTTGCCTGTCCGATATTCTCAACCGAACCGTCCGACATAAGCTGAACGGCAACGTTGCCCATTACGGTTGCTTCGATCGGACCTGCCTTTACCGTGCGGTCGCAGGAATTTGCCGTCATCTGACAAAGCAAGCCGTCCTTTGTTCCTCCGCCGATAACATGGATAACGGGATAGTCACGCTTTGTGCACTCCCTGAGCTTTTCAAAGGTCAGCCTGTATTTCATCGCAAGGCTTTCGTAGATACAGCGCATAACCTCGCCGACGGTCTGCGGAACATACTGTCCCGTCCTGCGGCAGAACTCACGCACACGCTCGGGAATATTTCCGTGAGGAACAAATTCGGGGGCGTCGGGATCAATAAAGCACTTAAAAGGCTCTGCGGCAAGCGCAAGCTTCTCAAGGTCGGCGTAGGAATATTCCTCGCCCTCACGCTTCCATTGACGGCGGCTCTCCTGAATGAGCCAAAGACCGATTATGTTCTTGAGGAAGCCTGTCGAGTCGTCAAAGCCACCCTCGTTGGTGATATTTATGTTCATTGAAGTCTCGTTGACGATAGGCTTGTCAAGCTCCGTGCCGAAAAGCGACCATGTGCCGCTCGAAAGGAAGGCAAAATTGCCGTCCTCACACGGAACGGAGGTGATAGCCGACTGGGTATCGTGACCGCAGACGGAAATCACGGGAACGGGATCAACTCCGCACTCCTCGCATATCTCCTTTGAAAGCTCGCCGAGAACCGTGCCCGGCTTTACAAGCGGAGCAAAAAGAGATTTCTTTATTCCGAAAGCGTCAAGAATTTCCTCCGACCATGACTTTGTTTCAAGGTCGATGAGCTGTGATGTGGTTGCTATCGAGTATTCGGCGCACATCTTGCCCGTCAGCATATAGGCAAAGAGATCGGGCATAAAGAGCATTTTATCCGCTCTCTCAAGCATCCACGGTCTGTTTTTTTTGAGCGAAATGAGCTGAAAAAGGGTGTTCAGCTCCATAAACTGTATTCCCGTAATGCCGTAAAGCTTTTCTTTCGGCATTGTTTTGAACGACTCCTCAACAAGGCCTGCCGTTCTTGTGTCACGGTAGTGAACGGGGTTTTCCATAAGCTTGCCCTCGGAGTCGATAAGTCCGAAGTCAACGCCCCATGTGTCGATGCCGATTGAATCAAAGCCGCCGGCGATCTTCGCCTTGACAATGCCCTGCTTGATCTCGTAGAAAAGGCTCAGAACATCCCAGTAAACCGTGCCGCCTACGCTTACGGGATCGTTGGAGAAGCGGTGTACCTCCTCAAGCGTGATTTTATCGCCGTCGAAACAGCCGATAATCGCTCTGCCGCTTGAAGCGCCGAAATCAAAGGCTAAAACTCTCTTAGTCATTTATTACAACACCCTTTTGGAGAATTATATTGGCATAAATGGCGGTTTCGCCCGTTGCAACGATAGCAAAGGCATTTTTCGCCTTGTCGTAAAAATCAAAACGCTCGATCAGACCGATCTGCTTGTCTCCCTCGTTTTTGGAAACAATTTCCTTGTAGGTTTCCCAGATTTCGGGGCGGTTGTCGGGATCTCCGTTATCCATAAGGGATACGGGAGCGTCAACATAGGTATCAAGAGGCATAAGCTTGAGAATTGCGTCAAGAATCTCAGGCACGCCGTGACCGTCAAGACGGACAAGACGCTTTGCGTTCGTTGCGGCAGGGAAGTTGCCGTCGCCGATTACGATATAATCGCCGTGTCCCATTTCCATAAGTATTTTCAAAAGCTCCGGTGAAAGAACAGACGGTATGTTTTTAAGCACATTAAGCACTCCTTTTTTCTATATTTAGTTTATTATAACTGATATTAAATTAAAAATAAAGGGAATTGACGGAAAAAGTTCCATAAAATTGTTGAACTTTTTTTGTTGAGAATATGGGAGAAAACTAAATCTGTGCATGGATATTTTGCACAAAAAACGAACCGAAGTTTGTACATTGACGAAAAATTCGTTTTGAGTTATAATAATACATAATAATGGCAGTATTTCTGCCGAATGAAATTTCCATTTCGGAGGTATATTTATGAAAAAGATGTCAACAAAAATTATCTCCGTTATCCTTTGTCTTTGCATGGTATTCGGCTGTTCCGCCATGGCTACCTCCGCAGAGGAAACAACGGATACGGTGACGAGAGTAAGCGTTGCTTTCAACGGCGACTCTCAGACCTCAAGGGGCTTCTGCTGGTACACCGAGACCTACACAAGAAGCGATGTTCAGATCGTTAAGACCGCAGAATTCAACGGCAGCTTTGCCAATGCCGAGACCTACTCCGCAGGCAACGTTTACGAGTTCCGTGATCTCTACTGCCACAAGGTTACCGTCTCAGACCTTGAGCCGGGCACATCCTATACATACCGTGTAGGCGACAAGTCGCTCGATCTTTGGAGCGAAAACGGCACATTCAGAACCGATGACGGCGACAGCAAATTCTCGTTCATCTCCATTGCCGATGTTCAGGCAAGCAGTGACGAAAACTTTGCTCAGTCTGCTAAGACCTTGAAGGGTGCGCTCGATACTCTTCCGAACTCTGAATTTGTTGTCAATCTCGGCGACTTCGTGAACGACGACACCAACGACGAGTGGAACTGGTACTTCAACAACTTTGCTTTTGCAAATATGAACACCACGATCGCTCCCGTTGCCGGCAACCACGACGGAAACATCACAAACAAGCTGAACATCAACGTTTTCAACTCGATGTTCAACCTCAGCAATCCGAACACCGAGTCAAACACAAACTGGGTGAACGGCGTTTACTATTCCTTTGACTACGGCAACGCTCATTTCGCCGTTCTCAACACCAACGATATGTATCCGATGACTCAGTCACAGAGAAACTGGCTTGTAAACGATATGAGCAAGTCCGATGCAGACTGGAAATTCGTTCTTATGCACAGAGCGGCTTACTCCGAGGGCAAGAACATCAACAAGCCCGACACGATCATCATGAGAGACGTTCTTCTTCCTCTCTTTGACGAGCTTGACATTGATATGGTTTATGCAGGTCACGACCATGTTTATTACAGATCGCTCCAGGTTAAGGGAGATCAGCCCGTTGCAGATGTAACATATGTTACCGAGAACTTCAACGGCGAGCAGACCACCTTTGCTCTCAATCCCGAGGGAACGGTACACATCGTACCCGCTACGGCAGGAACAAAGAGATACACCGTTCATGACGCTATTGATCCTATTCCCGACTGCTGCGCTTTCCGCCTTTCCACAAGAGATATGGGCGGTTGCTTCATGACGACCGAGATCGACGGCGGCAAGCTTGTTATCAAGTCCTATCTTGTTGACGACGAGACTCAGGAGATCACTCTCATAGATCAGTACGCCATCAAGAAAGATGTCGGACAGAATACACCGGCAGAGGACTACGAGGATCTTCCGACCGACAACGTTTCCAATATCGGAAACTATGTAAAGAATTTGGTAAACGCACTCGTTAATATGCTTATCAAATACATCTTCGTTCTTGTTCCTCAGCTTATCAAGAACGCTGTAAAATAATAAAATATTATAATAAAAAACTGCAAGCCGTCCGAAAGGATAGCTTGCAGCTTTTTATTTATCTGAATTTTAAAATATCAATATTTTGCAAGATAGTTGTCAATTTCCCACTGTGAGATGCTGGTGCGGTAGCTGTCCCACTCACGGCGTTTTGCCTCGATGAACTTGGTGTAAACGTGCTCGCCGAGAGCCTCCTTGACAAATTCGCTTGCCTCGAACTCGTCGATAGCTTCCTCAAGCGTGCCGGGAAGCGACTCAATGTTTGCCGCCTTGCGCTCATCCTCACTCATATCGAAGATGTTCTTGACGGTCGATTCGGGCGGCATATAGCCCTTTTCAATTCCGTCAAGACCTGCAAGCAGGCAGAGTGCCATTTCAAGATACGGGTTGCAGGAGGGATCTGCGCTTCTCAGCTCAACTCTTGTTCCCTTGCCTCTTGCGGCAGGAACACGGACGAGAGCCGAACGGTTGGACGCCGACCACGCAATGTAAACGGGAGCTTCATAGCCCGGAACAAGTCTCTTGTAAGAATTGACAAGCGGATTGTTGACCGCCGTTGTCGCCTTGATATGCTTCATAATACCGGCAACGAAGTGCAAGGCTGTCTCGGAAAGACCGTACTTGCCGTTCGGATCGCAGAAAACGTTGTTGCCGTCCTTGTCAAAGAGGGACATATTTGTGTGCATACCCGAGCCTGCGATTCCGAAGATCGGCTTAGGCATAAAGGTTGCGTAGAGATTGTGAAGCTGTGCGTATTTTTTAACGACATACTTGAAGGTCATAACCTTATCGGCAACGGTGAGAACATCGCCGTACTTGAAGTCGATCTCGTGCTGACCTTCGGCGCACTCGTGATGTGAAGCCTCGATCTCGAAGCCCATATCCTCAAGAGCAACGCACATATCACGGCGGCAGTCTCCGCCGAGGTCAACGTTGTCAAGGTCGAAGTAGCCTGCCTTGTCGTGAGTTTTTGTTGTCGGTCTGCCCTCCTCGTCCGTGTGGAAAAGGAAGAACTCAAGCTCAGGGCCGACATTGAATTTGTAACCCATATCGTCCGCTTTTTTGATTGCTCGCTTGAGAACATTTCTCGGATCGCCCGTGAACGGAGTCCTGTCGGAACAGTAAACGTCGCAGATCAGACGTGCCGTTTTTCCTTCGGACATATGATTCCACGGAAGAACGACGAACGAATCGTAGTCGGGATAAAGATACATATCCGACTCCTCGATGCGGACAAAGCCTTCGATTGAAGATCCGTCTGTCATACATTCGTTGTCGAGAGCTTTTTCAAGCTGGTTGACGGTGATCGCAACGTTTTTCATACAGCCCAGAATATCCGTAAACTGAAGCCGTACAAATCGAACGTTCTGCTCCCTTGCCATCTTGAGGATGTCCTCTTTGGTGTACTTACTCATAATTGATTATACCTCTCATTCGGTTTATTTAGTTCATTTCATCAAGAGTCAGACTGTAGCTCGGAAGGAATTCCTCCATAAAGCACCTGACCTCGGGCATATCAAGCTCCTCAAGCGATTTGAGGTTGGTTTTTGCCGCCTTGTCAAAGTCGTGGTTGCCCGCCTTTGCCTCTTCAACGCATTTTGTATAGGCGCAGATCTTGTCCGCCGCCTTGACAAATTTCCAAAGCTGACGATCCTCCTCCTGCTTGATAAAAAACGGCTTGTATTCCTCACGGAGATCCTCCGGGATCATATCGAGCAGAGCCTTGCACGCATCGTCCTCAACGCAGTTGAAAGCGTCATGAATTTGCTTGCTGTAATATTTTACGGGAGTCGGCATATCGCCCGTTATGATTTCGGGTGCATCGTGGAAAACTCCGAGCACGGCTGTGCGCTCGGCATTGACATTGCCGCCGAAGCGTTTGTTGTGCAGAACGGCAAGCGAATGTGCGACCGTTGCAACCTCAAGCGAATGTTCGCTGATGTTTTCCATATGAGTGTTCCTCATCAGCGCCCAGCGGTTTATATATTTCATTCTTGAAAGCATTGCAAAAAAATGATACTTTTTGCCCATTAAAACACCTTCTGTGTCAGTAGTATAAAAAATTTTAACATAGGTCGCCGTCTTTTGCAAGGAAATTCTTTCTTTTTTCTTTTTTGTGTGTTACAATCAGTATATAATTACTGAATCGAGGGTGTTCGTATGAATTTTACCGAAATAAATAACAACGGAACGGTTGAAGGCTTTTGCCTTGTAAAAAATCTTGAGGTCAAAAAAACGGCAAAGGGAATACCTTACCTTGACCTTATCCTGACGGACAGCTCAGGTGAGATCGGTGCAAAGCTCTGGGACTACAAGGAGGAAAACCACGGCTTTATAAAGCAAAATTCGCTTTTAAAGGTCAGAGGTTCAATTTCTGTTTTCAACGATGCGCCGCAGATGAGACTTGACAGGGTGCGGCTTGCAACAGAAGCCGACGGAGTGTGTATTGAGGACTATGTTCCGAGCGCCGAATACAGCGGCGAAGCGATGTATTCAACAATTGTCGATATCGTGAACGACTTTGAAAACACTCAGCTCAAAACCCTTGTTATGACCGTGCTGGAACAGAACAAAACGGCGATGCTCTACTGGCCTGCGGCGTTCAAGCTCCACCACGCTATAAGGGGCGGACTGCTCTATCACACTCTTTCAATTCTGAGAATGGCGCAGAGCGTGGCTCAGATTTATCCCTGCGTGGAAAAGGATCTGCTGTTTTCGGGAGTTATCCTGCACGATATTGCAAAAATTACGGAATTTGATGTTTCCGAAACAGGCATAGCCTCGGGCTATACTGCTGAGGGAACGCTGATCGGTCATCTTGTCAAGGGAGCAATGAACATTGAAAAGGTCGGCGAGGAGCTTGGCACGGACAGAGAGTTGCTGACTCTTGTTGAGCATATGGTAATTTCCCACCACGGCGAGCCGGAATTCGGTGCGGCGGTCAGACCGATGTTCCTTGAGGCTGATATCCTTGCACAGCTTGATCTGCTTGACGCAAGGATTTATGAGATATCGCAGGCGGTTTCCGAGGTTGAGTCGGGCGAATTTACGCCGAGACAGTGGGCGCTTGACAACAGGAAGCTCTATAATCACGGACTTAAAGAGATAAAGCCCAAAGCGGAGCTTTTGTAAGAAAAAATAGCATTTACCATAATAAAATCAGGGAGGCTTTCATATGAAAAAGTTACTCAGCATTTTTTTAGCGGCTGTAATTTTTGCAGGCTGTACCGCAACGGCATTTGCGGAGCAGGACAACACGTTTACGGTCGAGCTGAACGTTATCTCCTTTAATGTTGACGGACTGCCCGTGCCGTCGTTTCTGTCCTCGACAAAGAGGAACGCTGTCACCGCAACAAAACTGATCGCACAGCAGATCAATTCCACGGACTGCGATATTCTCTGCGTTCAGGAGGATTTCAATTTTCACTCAATTTTGAAAAACAATCTTGATATGGAGTATGCCACCGAGACGAGCGGCGGTGCGGCGATCGGTGACGGACTGAACTTTTTCTCGAAATATCCGATCTACAACGTCGGTAGGGTTGCGTGGGAGTCCGCCTACGGAGTTTACGGCTGCGGAATGGACGAGCTGACGCCGAAAGGCATACTCTACTGCACGGTTGAGATTGCCGACGGAGTTTACATTGATGTTTACAATATTCATGCCGACGCGTGGGAGGACGAAAATTCCATGCAGGCTAAGTCGGATCAGTTCGATCAGCTTATTGAGCTTGTTGAAGAACATTCGGGAACGGACAGGGCGGTCATTCTGACGGGTGATTTCAACACGAATTATTCCGTTTTCCGTGAGGGATATCAAAACGGACGCTATAAGATTGATCTTTGCCAAAAGCTGCTGGATAATTTCATCGGTCACGGCTTTAAGGACGCATGGGTGGAGTACAACAACAGCGGTGACTACGGCTTTACCTATGCCGAGATGGCTGAACGCTACGGCTGTGATTATCCGCGCTCATGGGATACGCTCGACCACGTTTATTACCGTGACGGCGCATGTGTTTCGTTTGAGCTTGCCGAGGCGGTTTATGAGGGCTTCGATTGTGACGGAATAACATGGGACGGACATCTCTCCGATCATGCGGCTGTTGTAACGAAGCTTGAATACACCGTCGATCCCGATGAAACCATATCGCCCGAGAGCAAGCAAACAGAGAAATTCGATCTCGGTGAATACATATCAAAGGCAATCAAGACGTTCTCTGCAACTCTGGTTAAGGCTGCAATCAATCTGCCCGATCTGATAATAAACGGATTGGACTGGCTTAAATAATAGATAGGAGTAACTATGGACTGGACAGAAGTTAAAATCAACATCAATTCAAAGGACGTGGAAACGGCAGGAAACATAGCTCAGATGGTCGTTCCCTACGGCATTTATATCGAGGATTACAGCGACCTTGAACAGGCGGCATGGGAGATCGCTCATATCGACCTCATTGACGAGGAGCTTCTCAAAAAAGACAGGAACAAGGCGACTATTCACGTCTACATTTCTCCCGAAGAAAACCCTGCCGAGGCGGTTGCGTTCCTCTCCGAACGCTATAATGCAGAGGGCATAGAGCACGATATCGACCTCAGCGTTTGCAGAAATCAGGACTGGGAGAACAACTGGAAGGAATACTTCAAGCCGATGCCTGTCGGAGAAAAACTGCTTATCAGACCTGTATGGGACAATGACTACGATCCGCAGGGCAGAACCGTCCTTGACATTGAGCCGGGGCTTGCTTTCGGAAGCGGCGGCCACGACACTACCCGTCTCTGCCTTGAAACGCTTGAGGGACATATAACACCCGAGGTTGAGATGCTTGATATCGGCTGCGGAAGCGGTATTCTTGGAGTTGCGGGACTTCTCCTCGGCGCAAAGAGCGCAACGGGAGTTGACATTGACGAGCTTGCCGTGAAGACAGCAAGGGAAAACGGCGAAATCAACGGCTTCACAGAGCCGAAATTCACCGTCTTTCAGGGAAATCTGACCGATAAGGTCAAGGGCAAGTATGACATTGTTGTCGCCAATATTGTTGCGGATATAATCGTGATGTTCACCAAGGACGTGGGCAAATTCCTCAAGGAGGACGGTCTTTACATCACGTCGGGAATAATCGACACAAGAGAGCCGGACGTGCTTGCCGCATTTGAAAAATACGGATTTGAGGTCGTCGGCAGACACGAAAGCAGCGGCTGGCTTTGCTTTGAAACGAGGCTGAAAAAATGATTTATCTCAATTCAGAGGATATCGTTCTTTTTTCGGGCGACTCGATAACCGACGGAAACCGAGGCAGAAAAATGGACTGCAATCACATTATGGGACACGGATATCAGTTCATTGTTTCCGCAAAGCTTGCCTATGACAATTCCGAGCGCAGACCTAAGTTTGTCAACAAGGGATATTCGGGCGCAACGATGGGCAAGCTGCTTGAAACATGGCAGGAGGACGTTATAGCTAACCGCCCTACGGTTATCAGTATTCTTGCCGGCACGAATGACGGACTTTTCGGCTTTCAAAACGGGCTTACCGTTTCCGAGGTCGAAAAAAGATATGAGAATAATCTCACAAAGGCTGTCAGGCAGACAAGAGAAGCCTTGCCGAACACAAAAATAATTATCTGTGAGCCGTTTTATTTTCCGCTTTCAAAGGACGATTTATCCTACCGATATACTCCGCATATCGAATGTGAAGCCGAATTTGAAAGACCTGACGCAAGCGAAACAACGGAGCAGATGAAATATAAATCAGAGGCAATTTCGCTGACGAGAAAAGCGGCAAAAAGAGTTGCCGAAAGTGAAGCTGATATTTTTGTTCCGCTCTATGAAAAGCTTGCAGAAAAAATTTCCGCATCAAAGACCGAATATTATATTTGGGACGGCATTCACCCCTCAATCGCAGGTCATATGCTGATTGCCGAGGAATGGATAAAAGCGGTCGAACAGAAAATCTGATAACAAAAAACGGAAGCCGACATTTGCCGACTTCCGATATTTTTTTGCAATATTTTATTTTACGCTGTCAACGAGGTCGATGAACTCGGAAATAACCTTTGAAGCGGTGTTCTTACCCCAGGAGATGAGGCACCATGTATCCGTGTCAAAGGACTCCTTGGACTCGCTGTACTGAACGCCTGCCATTACGAAATCGTCGTCAGGCTCGATGTAACCGATAGCGTCGTTCATAAGGTCAAAGACGATGATGTTCTCGCCGTACATTTCACGGAGTGACTTGTATTGGAAGCCCTTGAGACCGTCGCCGCCGATGAGAAGCTCGCCGTAGGTTTCGCCCGGGCAAAGCTCAACGAGAAGCGAATCGCCAAGCTCCATATAACCGCACTCGGTAACGGTGTAATACTTGCCGTTCGTCTTGTCATAAAGGAAGAAGTAATCCGTGATACCCGTCTTGCCGACGATATCCATAAGCGAATTGGACACTTCGATTATGTACTGCTTGTGGGCGATGTTGAGCATCGGAGCAACCTCTGTTTCTGCAACAGGCTTCCAATCCTCATACCATGCGGAATATTTCTCGTTTGAGCTGTATTCAGCCTCTCCGAGGAAATCGCCGAGAGCGTAGTTCATCGTTTTACACTCAGCCTCAGTCTTTGTAAGTCCGAGAATGATGTAGCCGATCTCATGGCCGTATCTTACGGTTTCCTCATATCTTGTGAGGCCTTCAATTCCGTCATTGCTTGCGCCGCGCTGATAGGTGATAGTTCCGATACAGCCCTGAATATAAATGAAATTGTAGCCTGCCTTGTTGAGAACTTCCTCAATGTAGGGAACAAAGTCTGCGGAAATAACCGTGTGACCGTAGCCTGAATTTTCAGGGTGTGCGCTGAACGATGCAACGATTGTCGGAGTCTTGCTCCTGTCGTCGGGAACGAACTTCAGACGGTAAAGATTGCCGTCAAAGGTGTAGGGAGCAGTTCTGTCACGAAGATAATCGTCCGCAATATCCTTCTTTGCAAGGGTGAGAGTACCTGCCTCCATGTCGGTATATGCCGCCTTTATGGTCTTTGCGGTCTGCTCAATAATCTTGTTGAGGAAGGTGCGGTTTACACCGCTGTGAATATCGGAAAGACCGAGATTTGAAAGGAAAATGTTGTTCAGAACGTTTGAAACGGTGTTGTCCCATACACCCTGGAGATCAATTCCGCTGTGGGTGTGAGTTACCGAAACATTGACGCTGACAATGTTGTTTGCCTTTGCGAAATCCGCAACTGCGGCACGGATAAGGCGAACGTCGGCGTTTGCGATGCCGATAGCGTCAAGAACACAGAAAGCAACGTTGCCTCTGCCTGTTCCGTCGTTGAGAACGATTGTGCGTACCCAGAGTCCGTCAAAGGTCTCGGTTGTAGTAGCCATAAGACCGTAGCCGCCCATTGTGTAAGGCGTTGTGCCGAAATCGTCGGGAAGAATGGAAGCCTGAGCATAGCCGAGGTGCCATTTTGCGCCTGCCGCCGGAGCGTCAAGGAACTCGGACATTCCCGAATAGAAGTTGCCGTAATCGTCAAGATTGAAGCCGGCATAGTCGTTGATAACGGAGGTCTTGGGGATAACCAGACCGAGAGCCTTGCCGATAATGTTTACGAGCGTGTTGCTGAGCACGTTTATCGCTTTTGCAAGAACTTTCATAAATACTGTCTTAAAGCTTGTTGAGGAAAGCGATTCGAAAGCGTCGCCGAGCTTGCCGAGGGTGTCGCCGACAACCTGAACCTTGTTGCCGTTCGCCTCTGCGTCGGCAAGGTACTCCTCAAGAGTAATGTTTGTTTCCGCTGCGGTCGGAGCCTCTTCGTTCTTTGCAAATGCCGTTACACCGATGGGAACGACAAGGCAAAGGCAGAGAACAACCGAAAGAACGGATAAAAGAATTTTTTTCATAATTCTGCTCCTTTCGGAAAATGATATTATTCCTATGATAACCGATTATACCACATTTTCAAAATAATTACAAATAAAACTCTCAGCTTCTTTTTTATTCAATTTGACGAAAGGATAAGTCTTGTTTCGATTGACTTTTGAGCCTGACAAGAATATAATAGTATCTGTTTCTATATAACGTACACAGTCAAACGGAGGTTTTTGTATATGAATCTTTCAGGGAAGAAGGTTCTCGTCGTCGGACTTGCAAGAAGCGGTATGGCGGCGATCAGGGTGCTAAAAAAGCTCGGTGCGGTAATCACCCTTTCGGAGAGCAAAAAGAAAGAGGAGATCAAGGAAATTGATTTTCTCAACGAAAACGGAGTTGAAATCGTCGGACAGGACGCAGAGGTTTTCGAGCGTGACTTTGACCTCGTTGTCAAAAATCCGGGCGTACCGTTCAGAAGTCCTGCAATGCAGAGACTTGCCGAGCGCAATATTCCGGTTATCACCGAGATCGAGCTTGCCTATCAGGTCGCAAAGCCTCAGCACTATATCGCTGTCACGGGCACAAACGGCAAAACGACCACTACAACCCTTGTTTATGAGATTCTTAGACGTGCGTTCCCCGGCAAGGCGCACCTTTGCGGCAATATCGGCATCCCTCTTTGCGAGATTGTTATGGAAAACGGACTTATGGAGGAGGGCGGACATTACATTGCCCTTGAAATTTCCAATTTCCAGCTTGTCAATATTGACACCTTCCGTCCCGAGGTTGCCGTTATAATCAACCTCACTCCCGATCATATCGACTTTATGGGCGGTCTGGACGCTTATTACAAATCAAAGACCGAGGTTTACAGAAATATGGCGGACAGCGATGTGTTCCTGCTCAATGCCGACGATCCCGTTGTCAAGAAATACACCGACCGCTATCCCGTGAAATGCGTTAAACATTCTTTCAGCATTGAAAATGAAAATGCCGACAGCGTTGTCAGGGACGGTTATATCGAGATCGGCGGCGAAAAGGTACTGCCAACGGACGCAATAAGGCTTGTCGGAAAGCACAATTTGCAGAATGTTATCATCGCTGTTTCGGCGGCAAAGGCGATCGGCATTTCAAACGACATTATCTATGACGCGGTTTCCTCGTTCACGGGCGTTGAACACAGGATAGAGTTTGTCCGTGAGCTGAACGGAATAAAATATTACAACGATTCCAAGGGCACGAACACCGACGCAACGATTATTGCGCTGAAATCTTTCCCGAAAGGCGTTATTCTGCTTGTCGGCGGATTTGAAAAGGGACTTTCCATGGACGAGATGAAAAAGCACCTCGGCTGTGTAAAAAAGGTGATCGGCTTCGGTGCCTGCGGACCGAGGCTTGTGCGTGAGCTTGTCGGCGAGGACGGCATTGTCGTCACAACTCTTGACGAGGCTGTCGCAGAGGCGAACAAGGTTGCCGAGAGCGGAGATATTGTTCTCCTTTCACCGACAACCAGTTCCTTTGACCAGTATTCCTGCTTCGAGGAGCGAGGCGATCACTTCAAGAAAATTGTAAATGCGCTTTAATAATTTCCGCAGTAAAAAGCTTGCCTGATTTTCGGAAAGGATAGGCACTGTATGACAGAAAACGAAAAGTATATCGGCGTTTTTGATTCGGGCATCGGCGGCCTGACCGTCGTGAAAAGCATAGTTGAAACAATGCCGAATGAAAACATAATATATTTCGGAGACACGGCTCATGTTCCCTACGGCACACGCTCAAAGGAGCAGATAACGGAATACGTTCTCAGCGACGTGAAGTTTCTCAGCCGCTTCAGCTTAAAGGCTGTTGTTATCGCCTGCAACACGGCGGACTCGGCGGCGAGGGAAAAGGTTGAGGAAAAATACGGCGATCTGCCCGTTTACGGAGTGGTTGCGCCCGCTTCGAGAAAGGCGGCGGAGCTGACGAAAAACAAAAAGGTCGGCGTTATCGCCACAAACGCCACGGTGAACAGCGGAGCATACGAAAAAACGATACACGGCTTTTCTCCCGATGTTCAGGTGATAAGCCTTGCCTGTCCTTTGCTCGTTCCTCTCGTTGAGGAGGGACGCTTCAAAAAGGGCGACAAGGTAATCGAGCAGGTTCTCAGGGAGTACCTCACTCCGCTGAAAGAGCAGGGCATCGACACCCTCGTCCTCGGCTGTACTCATTACCCGTTGCTTTACGATGTGATAACCGAGATCATGGGCGGCGGAGTGACGGTAATCAGCTCGTCTGTTGCGGCGGCGGAGGAACTGAAAAAAGGACTTAAAGAAAAAAATCTCCTCAGCAAAACCGCTGACAGCGAAAGAAAATATTTTGTCAGCGACAATGCGGAGGATTTCGAAAACCACGCTCTGATTTTTATGGGCGACTCTCTCGGCGGAACGGTCGAGCAGGTTGATATTGAAGAATGAAAATATCGCAGATCGAATTACGGTCTGCGATTATTTTTATTTAATCAACTCTCCGACATAGTCCGCATAAATCTTTCCGATAACCTCTGCGCCGTGGTAGTAGGTCGGGTGAACGCCGTCTTCGGAAACCTTCTGCCAGTCGTCGTGGCAGATGTGGGAGGCGAGAAGACCGTCAAGCGGAATGAAAACATCCGCATATTCACGGGCGAGCTTCCTTGTAATCTGAATTTTCGGATCAAGATCCTCACGGAAATAAAGCTTATCTTCGGCGGGGAGCAGGAACTGCTCGATCATTACAATCTTTGAATTCGTCTTGGTTTTGATCGCTTCAAGCACCGTGCGGTAGTTTTCCTCATACTTCTCATCGGAAAGCCATTCACGGCTCTCGGCTCTGTGCCATGTGTCGTTGACGCCGATAAGGATCGAAACGATATCGGGCTGAATGTCGATAAAGTCCGTCTGCAATCTTTCGACCAGATTGCTCGTCTGATCGCCGCTTATTCCGAGATCAATAAACTCGATGTCCTTTTCGGGAAAGCTCTCCTTCAAAAATTTTGCGGCAAATTTCGGGTATCCGTTTCCGAGATCGTGCGGATCTTCACGCTTGCGTTCAGCGTCGGTTATGCTGTCGCCCTGAAATAAAATTTTCATATAAAGTCCTCCGTTTTTACAATTTTTATTTCATCAAAATATTCGTTTCCGCAGACGGAAACCGAAACATTTTTTTTACCGAGACATGAGAATTTTTTATCATATTTTTCAAAATGTTTTTCATAATTTTCAAAGGAAAATCCGCCGATATCGGCAAGTGTTTTTCCCTCGCATTTTATTGCACTTTCTTTCAGCGTCCAAATTCTTGTGAACGCTTCCTCTATGTCATAGGCTGATTTGATAAATTCGTTTTCGGCTTCGGAGAAAAATCTTTTCGCAACTCTTTCGTTAAATCCGTTCTTCTCCTGAGCGTCGATGCCTACGGGCGAATTGCTGACCGCAACGGCGACACCCTGAGAGCAATGACTGATGCTGAAATGTTTTTCTCCGCTTTTCAGAAAAGGCTTTCCGTTTTCTCCGAGCACGGTTTCAAAATTTTTCACGCCGTTTTCTTTCAGCGCAAAAATCAGAAGCAGATGCGCGATAACGCAGTTGTCTCTGTCAATTTTTCTTTTCAGTTTTTCAAATTTTTTCAGCCGATTTTCGGGAAGAAAATTCAAAAATTTTTCGGCTGAAAAATTTTCGTAGTCGTCAAAAAAGTAAATCAATTTTTTCACGCTTTCGGATAGTTGTAGGCTCCACCTTTGGGGGAGCTGGCACGACGTTAGTCGTGACTGAGGGGGAGGAAACTCTATTATTATTTTAATCGATGCTTAACTTCAAAATCAATGCTTTCACAAACCTCGTAAAAATTATTGTTAATTTCTGAATTTGTATACCTGAGAATTTTAACACCATAGCTTTCAATGATTTTTGTTCTCTTATTATCATATAATTTGCCATCATCGGAATAATGTTGAGAACCGTCAATTTCTATTGCAAGCTTTGCTTTATGACAATAGAAATCTACAATATAATTATCAATAGGCTTCTGCCGTTGAAACTTCACAAAATAACCTCTCAAAAAATCATACCACAAATGGTTTTCCTGAGGTGTTGAATTCTTTCTTAATTCTTTAGCTTTTGGAGTCAACGCTTTATTGTAATCTATCATTATTTACTCCCTCCGTCACGACCAAGGTCGTGCCACCTCCCTCGCGAGGGAGGCAAAACACACGGTCTCAATACCCCTCCGTGAACATATGGAGTTCGCCGCCGTCACATTCACGGTAGCCGATAACCGTTGCAAGGTTTACGTTGTGAATACTCTTGAAAATATTCATATCCACGTTGTCGTTCTCTGCCTTGAGCTTTTTGATAAGATTTTTGACCTCCTGCCGTTTTGAGCCGTTTTCCGCCTCGGCGTTCGCCTGAGTGACCTTGCAGGCACAGCGGATAAATTCAAGTCCGTTGTAGTTTGCCCACGATATGATGTCCTTTTCCCTGACCATATACAGCGGACGGATCAGCTCCATTCCCTCATAGTTGGTGCTTCTGAGCTTGGGCATCATCGTCTTGATCTCCGCTCCGTAGAGCATACTCATCAGCGTTGTTTCGATCGCATCGTCAAAGTGATGACCGAGGGCGATCTTGTTACAGCCGAGCTCCTGAGCAAATTTGTAGAGATAGCCTCTCCTCATTCTGGCGCAGAGGTAGCAGGGCGAGCCGCCCTCTGCGGCATAGACCGTTTCAAAAATCGGGGAGTCAAATATTTTTATCGGAAGTTTCATTATTTCCGCATTTTCAATTATCTTTGCCCTGTTGTCGCCGACATAGCCGGGATCCATTACAATATATTCAACATCGAAGTGAAAATCGCTGTATTTTTGCAGGTGACACATACACTCTGCAAGCAGCATCGAATCCTTGCCGCCCGAAATGCAGACGGCGATTTTGTCGTTCGGACTGATAAGCTCATAGTCCTTTATCGCTCCGACAAAATTATTCCATATCGTTTTTCTGTATTTTTTGATTATACTGCGTTCAATGAGCTGATAACGTTCCATAATTCGCTCCTGTTTCAAGTTATATTTCATTTTATCATTCAATACACTAATTTTCAACAGCTATGGCAAAGTTTTTAGGTTGAAAAACTTTTCTTTTTAATGTATAATGTCATCATATTGTTTTTAATATCGGAGTTGATTTTTTGAATAAAGCATTGGAATACAGGGTTATGCCCACGGTTGCCCTCAGGGGACTGGTGGTTTTCCCCGGAATGGGAGTGACATTTGATGTCGGCAGAACCCGTTCGTTACAGGCGATCAAGGCGGCAATGGCTGACGATCAGCAGATCTTCCTTGTTGCTCAAAAGGACGTCAGGGACGACGAGCCTGATATTGACCGACTTTTCAAGATCGGAACGGTGGCGAAAATCAGCCACATTCTCCGCCTGCCGAACAGCGACACCGTCAGGGTTTCCGTTGACGGAATATCAAGGGCGTCGATGGTCGATATGCTCCAAAGCGAGCCGTATCTCATCACCGATGTGAAGATACGCCGTGAGCCTGCAATCCGTCCCGATGACAAGGACTATGCGACAGCCCTCGTACGTCAGACCAAGGACTACTTTGAGGATTACGCCGAGGTCGTTCCGCAGATGCCTGCCGAGATCATTCTCGACGTGCTTGAAAAGAACGATCCGGGCGAGCTTGCCGATTATATCGGATCGAATATTATGCTCGAATACAAGAAGCGTCAGCAGATACTCAACGAGATAAATCCGCTCAAGCGGCTTGAAAAGGTATGCTGTATGCTTGCCAACGAGGGCGACCTGATGAAGATTGAGAACGAAATCAATCAGAGAGTTCAGGAAAATATCGACAAGAGCCAACGTGAATACTATCTCAATGAGCAGATGAAGGTGATTTCCGAGGAGCTGAACGACGGGCTTTCTCCGCAAGCGGAGTGTGACGAGTTCAGGGAGAAGATCAAGGCTCTCGGTCTTGACGAAAAGTCGGAAAACAAGCTGCTCAAGGAATGTGCAAGGCTTGAGAAAATGTCCTCCACCTCACCCGAAGCGACGGTCATAAGGGTTTATCTTGAAACCTGTCTTGAGCTTCCGTGGCACAAGTATTCGACGGATAAGCTCGACCTTACCCATGCAAGAAAGGTGCTTGACCGTGACCACTACGGTCTTGAAAAGGTCAAGGAAAG
Organism: Acutalibacteraceae bacterium; assembly: GCA_051881315.1. Lineage (GTDB taxonomy): Bacteria > Bacillota > Clostridia > Oscillospirales > Acutalibacteraceae > CAG-488. The sequence continues at coordinate 53,805 of JBJEPQ010000045.1, forward strand.
AATAATTGAAGCTCTTGCCGTCCGCAAGCTTTCCGACGGCTGTTACGGTCAGACGCTCTGCCTTGTAGGCCCTCCGGGCGTCGGCAAGACCTCGATTGCCAGGAGTATTGCTTCGGCAATGGGACGCAGCTTTGCGAGGATATCCCTCGGCGGCACAAGCGACGAGGCGGAGATCAGAGGTCACAGAAAAACTTATATCGGCGCAATGCCGGGCAGAATTATTAACGCTGTCAAGCAGGCAGGTACGCAAAATCCGATAATCCTGCTTGACGAGGTTGACAAGCTCGGCTCGGACTATAAGGGCGATCCCTCGTCGGCTCTGCTTGAGGTGCTTGACGGAGAACAGAACAGCACCTTTGTTGACCGATATATCGAGCTTGAGTTTGACCTCAGCAAGGTTATGTTCATCACCACGGCGAACGACATTTCGACCGTTCCCAAGCCCCTGCTTGACAGAATGGAGATAATCGAGCTTGCGGGTTATACTAATGAAGAAAAGTTCAACATTGCCAAGAAGCATCTTGTTCCGAAACAGGCGAAGCTCCACGGGCTTAACGGCAGAACTTTCAAGATAAACGACAAGGCTCTGTATGCCCTGATTGACGGCTACACCCGTGAAGCAGGGGTCAGAAAGCTTGAACAGAAGATTGCCGCACTTTGCAGAAAGGCGGCGGCTGAGATAGTCGGCGGCGAAGCAAAGTCGCTGACGGTAAAGGAAACAAACCTCGAAAAACTGCTCGGACCTAAGAAATATCTTCCGCTTTCTTTGGACGGCGAAGCCGAGATCGGCGTTGTCAACGGACTTGCGTGGACGAGCGTAGGCGGAGAGATGCTCCAGGTTGAAGCGGCGGTGTTCGACGGCACGGGCAAGGTCGAGCTGACAGGCTCACTCGGCGATGTGATGAAAGAATCTGCAATGGCGGCGGTCAGCTTTATCAGAAGCAAGGCGGACAAATACGGAGTGAACAGCAAATTCTATAAGGAAAAGGACATTCATATCCACGTTCCCGAGGGCGCTGTTCCTAAGGACGGCCCGTCGGCAGGCGTGACAATGGCGACAGCCCTGCTTTCGGCTTTGACGGACACTCCCGTCAATCAGTTTGTTGCGATGACGGGTGAAATTTCACTCAGGGGCAGAGTTCTGCCGATCGGCGGACTGCGTGAAAAAACCATGGCGGCTTACAGAATGGGAATTAAGACGGTCATCATTCCGCAGAAGAATGTTCCCGACCTTGCCGAAATTGACGAAAAGGTCAGGTCGGCGATCAAATTTGTTCCCGTGACGGAGCTTGACGAAGTTTTTGATGTCGCCCTCATAAAAACCGATGATGAAAAAGAAAGAAAAAGCATTGCCGCCTCGGTCAAAAAGGACAAGGGCTTTACCGCAATGCGGATTTGAGGCTGAAAATGAGATTTGATAAGGTGAAATACGAGGCTTCCTACGGTACGGCTCAGCAGTTGCCGAAAAGCGAGCATACAGAGATCGCTTTTGCAGGCCGCTCGAATGTCGGCAAGTCCTCGATGCTCAATAAAATACTGAACAGAAAAAACCTTGCGAGAGTAAGCTCCGTTCCGGGCAAGACGGTCACGGTCAATTTCTTTGACTGCGACGGGATCAAGCTCGTCGATCTTCCCGGCTACGGCTACGCAAAGGTCAATTTCAACGAGAAAAAACGCTGGGCGGATCTTATGGAGGGATATTTCACATCGGGAAGAAATATCCGCCTTGTCGTTCAGCTCACGGATATGCGCCACCCTGTCACGAAGGACGACCTTGATATGATGAGGTTTATGAAGTCGGCAGGTTATGATTTCATCGTTGTTATGACCAAGAGCGATAAGCTCAACAAGACCGAGCGTGCAAATCGACTTGAAGCGGTAAAACAGGAGCTTGCCGAATTTGACGGCGTGCAGATCATTCCGTTCTCCGCCTCAAACGGCGAGGGTGCGGAGGATATCCGCAAAGCGATCGAAGCGGCGGCGGAAAACAACTGAATATAAGCAAAAATTTACCGGGATTCGTGAAAAACGAGTCCCGGTATTGATATGATATATGTTTTTATTTGCAATTCAGCTACAAAAACGGCGGCATTTCTATCTTTTCGGTATCTTGCCGCCGCTTTTCTTTTTATCTCCATTATCTCTTAAATTCAGGGTTATCTGTTCTTTCGAGCAAATAGTCCAGAGAAACATCAAAATAGTCTGCAAATTTAATAAGGGTAGCATAATCGGCTTCTCTTGCGCCGTTTTCATACCGACTTATGCTGTTCTGATTCATATTCAAATCAAGAGCAAGCTTGAGCTGTGATATTCCCTTTTTTCGCCTAAGCTCTTTCAGCCGCATAAAAAACACCTCTTGACAGAATTATACCGTTTTGGTATAATTAAAATATCCCAATGTGGGATATTTGTTGACGTAATAAATTATTGTTCGGAGGGAAATTGATGAAGTGCAAACAATGTGGAAGTGAATTAAAATCCGATTCGGCATTTTGCCCGATTTGCGGCAGAAAAATTGATGCGATGGACATCAAGATTGATTCTGTAAAAAGAAGTGCGGAGGATATTTCCGCAAAATCAAAGGAAAAAATCAGTAAAATGAACAAGAAACAAAAGGCTCTGCTTGTCAGTCTTTGTTCGCTTGCGGTTGTTCTCGTAATAACCGGAATATGTTTGATATCTTATTTCAACAGTCCTACACAAAAAATCATAAAGGCCATTGAAGACGGTGACAGCTACTATGCGCAGGAAATGTATAGCGAAAGAATTTCCGACAGCCTTTCTAAAAGAGAATCTTTCGTCAAAGCTGTTAAAAAATACATTGAATCATTAACTGATGATTTTCAGAATGATAAGTGTGATTATTCCTATGCAACCCAGAGGTTGGGAATTATTAGTGACTTTAGAATACAGGATCTCAATGACGCCTGCAGTAACGCAGGCTCACAAATCAACAGGCTTAACAACTCGAAAACAGCCTTTGAACAAGCCGAGTCGTTTTATAACAACAAGGACTATAAAAGCGCAATAGGTAAATATCGTCTTGTTATTGAAGAGGACAAAAACTACGGTGACGCACAGGATAAGATTAAAGATGCAACAAAAAAATACACAGCCGCAACATTGGAATCGGCGCAAAGCTATGCTGACGGCGGAAATTATTCCTCTGCAATAGCTGAAATTAAAGAAGCTCTTGCGGTTGTCGGAGAAGATACCGAGTTAAACGATATGCTTAGTAAATACACCGAAAACAACAAATCCTCGGTCATATCAAATGCGATTTCACAGGCGGATAAATACGCTTCATCGGGCGATTATCAAAACGCAGTTAAGGTTTTGTCCGAAGCTATGAGCACGGTTGATCCGGATTCTCAGATTAAGACAAAGTTCTCGGAATACTCGGTTAAATATTCTCAATCCGTATCTCAAAAAGCCGATGAGCTTATTAACGGCAAAAAATATGATGAAGCTATATCCTTGCTTGACGATGCGCTTGCCCTTATGCCGGACGACGCAAGTCTAAAAACAAAGCTTTCCGCGGCACAGGACAAAAAGCCTGTTTCGCTTACCGAAGCAACACTCGTAAATCAAAAAGAATGGAAATGGAATGACGGCTCCCCGGTAGATACTTTTGGCAACGACTACTCCGGTGCTGCAAACTATATCATTCCATACTATCAAGCATACGGAGAATTCAGGGTTTATAAGAAATATAAGACTCTTTCTGGGTATATCGCTCCGCATAAAGAAAAATATGATAGTGACTCCGGCCCATGGTACATTCAGATTTTTGCAGACGACAAATTGGTTTACACCTCCAAAAATGTCACAAGAAAAACCGATAAATTTGCTTTCAATGTCAATGTAGCTAATGCCGATTACATAAAGATTGTGGTTTATGGCGAATCATATAGCTATAACCGCGGAATAATACTAAGTGATTTAATGTTAAATAAATAAGAAAGAGGGAAGTATAATGATTTGTAAAAATTGCGGCAAAGAAGTAGACGATATTTATTCTTTCTGCGACAAGTGTGGAGCTCCGACAAAAACACCCACGGCAACCGAGCAACAGCAGCCTCAGAGCAATCCTGTTCCTCCGGTCGTACAGCAACCTGTTTATCAGCAGGCACCCCCGGTATATCAACAGCAGCCTGTATACACATATCAAAATGTCAGCGCTGTCAACAATCAACAGGATTTAAGCCCTACCACCACTATCGGTCAATACATATTATGGCTTATTATTGCATGCCTACCCATTATCGGTTGGATTTTGGTAATTGTTTTTGCAGTTGAGACATCCAATAAAAACAGAGCAAACTTTTTCAGGTCTATAATCGTTTTATATTTGATCCTTGGAGGAGTTTTCCTGTTATTCGGCTCAGCAATAGTAGGGGTGTTGAGCGACCTTATATGGAGCTTGTAATAAAATAAATATTTTTAGCCGCAGATTTGCTTTGAGTCTGCGGCTGTTACTTTTTTGGGCATAGGTGTTCGGGGAGTTCTTAAATAGACAAATTAAATTGCTATTTGTGCAAAAAGGATAATTTTTAAGTTTTTTAAAATTATTGACTATTTTGTGCACGGAAATATTGACGGGATATCCGCAGCAAGATATCAGCAGATCATCACAGGCTCCGACAGGGGCGGCGACTTTGCGGCAGAAGGTGCATTTCTGATGATAAGCCGTATTGCGGTTGACGAAGAAGCAAATCAGATCAGCGTAAATCCTTATAATGCTCAGACGGTCAAAATGGTTGCCGACGGCAAGGTTATTGCTTGCAACTCGGATCACTGCTGCAAGCTCGGCGCCGAGGGAACAAAGAAAATCACGATTTCTGCGTACTCCCTCAACCTCAGAGGTAACAGAAAGAACAACAACTACTACAACATTTCAATCAACGCAAACTATGTCAACAAGGAAACGCTCAGAACCGCTTACAATGCGGCTATCCGCTCGGCATATGATCCGGCGGATTACAGCGCATCGGTTTACAGCACATATTCAACGGCTCTTATGAATGCCGGTACGGTGCTCGGCGATCCGACAGCAACGGCAAACGAGGTTTCGGCAGCATATGCAACCCTTGCAAACACCACAGGCGCAATGGCATAAATCAGCATAATATTACGGCGGGGAACGGTTAAGTTCCCCGCCGTGTTTTTTATCATTTAAGTTATATCCGAACCAATCTCATTACAACTGTCATAACCAGTTTAACAAAGTTATAGAAGCTTGTTGAACGGATAAAGGCGTCCAGGCTGTCGGCAGGCTCGCCCTTTTCGGGAGTGACCGCATGGAAGGTCTGATTGACCGTATCGTTCTGCATAAACTGCGGATATTCCTCCATATCGAAAACCGTAAGCTGAGTTTCGCTCTCAAAAAGAGTGTTGTAAAAATCACGGTGTCCGTCATGCGTCTTGCAATGAAGCATATCCTTTACAAACCATGTGCTTTCGGGCAGAATACAGGTCGAAGCGTCGATCCTTCCGTCGGGCGAAAGGAAGTTCTTGTCCGTAAATTTCGCCTGAGTGTAGCCGTCGGGCAGTTTTTCGTCAAGCGGTGAGCAGGTCGCGCCGCACGAAGCATAGCAGGTGTCCACCGTGCCGTCCGAGGTCGCCTTGTAAGCCGTGACGAGGGGAGTTCTCTGCATATTGTAGCCGGCAAGGATATAAATATTCGTACCGCTTGCCTGAGACGAGCGCAGGAGAGTTTCAAGCTTCGACTGCACCTCGTAGTGGTAGAAGTCGAGCTTATCTATAAGCACGGACTGCGTGCTTTCGTCAAGGCGCATAAACTGCTTTGCGCTCTCGTAATACCCGTCGGGGACGAAGCTCCATATGCCCGGCAGAGTGCCGAAAATCGGGATCAGACATTCGTCAAACACCCTGTCCTTGAGATTTACAACAAGCTCGTCGGCTATGCCGAGAAGTCCGTCCCAAACCCCTGCAATTTCGAGCGCATCAATCAGCGCATAGAGGAGACCGCCGAGAAAATCGCTGTCAAGAGCGGGCAAAGCCTGTTTGCCGTAGCGAAGCAGGGCGTTTTTATTGATCTCAACCTTGCCGTTGAAAAGCTCGCCTGCAACCGCCGTACCCTGAAGCGGACAGCATTGGAAAATTATCGTTTCAATATCCGCCGTACCGTAAAGACGGATATATGCGGCGGTAATTACTCCGCCCATGCTTGAGGCACGGAAGCGAACGCTGTCGTGACGGGTAAGCTCCTTGACCTCCTGAATGTATGTATGAAGCTTTTCCGCATTTTCAATCGGGTCAAGACGGAAATCGTAGCCGAAATAATAGCTCTTGTCAAGTCCGTGCTCTGCGGAGTCGGGGTGCGGCTGTGCAGTTGTAACATTCGGCTTTGATTTGCCGCCGTTGTCAAGGGCAAGGTCGCCGAAAACCTCGTTGACACAGCTTATAAGCACATCACCGAAAGCGTCATAGTCCTTGTTTGCAAGGAGCTTTGCGGCGGCAGGAATGATCGGCGCAAAGGATTTGAGAACCTCGGTTGTGTCGGGGCGGAAAAGCACACGTTCGTTTTCCGTTCCCTTGTCACGGACGATCTGTGCACTGCCGAGAGCCGCAACATAGATTATCGGAGCTTCGCCGCAGTTACATTTTTCGTTTGCCGCATAGCACGGCAGAAATGAAACGGAAAGAATTATGATTGAGGTAATAACGGAAAAAATCTTTTTCATTTTTTACCATCCTTTATTCAACGGTTATTGTAGCCTTGAGCGTTTCGCCGCCCTTGGCATAGGGACTGAACGGCTTAATGCGGACGGTGTATGTTCCGCTTTCAAGAGTTCCGATATTGACGTTCATTCCGTCGGAGACGGCTCTGACATAGTTTGAAACAACGGTGCCTGACCAAACGTCTTTAAACTTTTCATTTGTAACGGAAATTCTGTAATTCTCCGCACCCCAGAAGCTGTCTGCATCGGGGAAGCTGAGAATGACCTCGCCATCTGAATTTCTCTGAGCCACAATCTCTGCATCTTCGGGAAATTCGGGTGCGGTGTCGAGCGATTTCAGGTTGCCCCATGTGTATCGGTGAGCGGTCGGATTGGTGATATCGGTGAGGTAGTATTCGTTCTTCTCAAAGAAACGGTGATTGGCAAGATCAAGGAGCTGAAGCCTTGTGTTGCCCTCTGCGTCAACCTCGACAATCCAGCATACTCCGGTATCGCCGGGTGCGTCCTCAGTACCCAGATAGTTCAGATTACTCATCTGAGCGCAGGTTGAACCTGTGTTGACCACGGTAAACCTTCCCTGTCTGATACTGCGGGGATCGTTGGCGGCGTAATGAGAGTGACCGGAGAAGTCGATCACCTGGGGATATTTTTCAAGGACTGCCATGACGGAAGGGTCGCCCCAGTTGATACTGCCGAATACCGTTGCGAACGGGTGAGGATGCTGAAAGACGAAGACGGGCTTGCTCGGATCGTCCTTCGTTGCCTCACGAAGCTGAGCGTTAAGCCACTCGGTTTTACCTGTGAAGCTTTTGCTGTTGTCGTCATAGGAAACGCCGATAAAATGGTAGCCGTTAATGACAACGTGGGTGTCAACGTTTTCGTTGATGAACTCCTTGTATTTTTCATAGCCTACCGTAGCGTCGTAGTCACGGTAGGCTATAAACTCGTGGTTGCCCATAACGGTCAGAAGCTGAGTTTCGTCCTTGATATTTGCGTTGACGATTTCGTTAAACTGACTGTATTCTTCGGGAAGTCCTCTGTTGGCAAAGTCGCCTGCAACGAGGACTGCGTCGAGCCTGTTGTAGTCACAGCTCTCGGCATAGCTATATGCGTCCTTGAACAGAGCCGCAAATTTTGTTGCTCTGTTTTTGTCGTTTGTGCCGTCAATGTGAACGTCACTGCAAACGGCGAAACGCAGTACAGGGGTGAAATCATCGGGAGTTTCGGGAAGCTCCTTTTTTGTCCCTGCAATGAGGGACGAGAAGCTGAAAAGAATTGTAAAAACGAGAGTTAATAATGCGCTGAGAAACTGACCTGAAATATTTTTAAAAGAAAACATCTTCTAAAACCGTCCTTAATCAATTTTGAAGCATTTATTATAGCCCTCCGACCAGTTTTTTATGCGCTTGCGGTCATATCTGACGGGCATAGCTTTTGTAATTGCCATAACTGCGGCAATCCTTGTGTTCATTCCGAACACCTTCTTGGAAAGTGCAAAATCATTGATAAAGCCTTTTACCTTTGATTTAAGAGAATCTAAGTTCAGCAGCTTTTCGATAAAGCACATAATGCTGTTTGTGTCCGCACCGAAGGTCAAATCCTCGGAGTTGAGAATATTGTTATCAAAGAAATAGTCAATGTCTCTCGGAGAAAAGCGGTCAACCATAAGCTTGATAACGGCAAGCGGAGCAAGTCCGTTGCCGAGCTTTTTATAAAACTCACGCTGATATTTCCAGAGAGTTTCGGCGGTGTATAATTCCTCCTCGTCCTCGATTACTGCGTCGGCAAGGAGCTTAGCCGCTTTCAGGCTGTTGGCAATTCCCGAACCGATAATCGGTACGGTCATAAATGCGCTGTCGCCGACTGCGGCATAGCCGTCCGCAACGAGAATACCGAGGGGCTGACGGACGGGGATTGTGACAAATTGACCGCCTCTGACAAGCTCTGTACCGAGATCATCGTTGATCTCACGGAGCTTTCCGAGGGTTTCCTCAACCTCCTCCTCGGTCAGAGGATCAAACCTGCCGATCAGCACATCGGTGTATTCCTCATCATCGGCAACCCAGCAGATCTGCGGTTTATCGTCAAACATAAGATAAACCCTGTATTTATCCTCCTCAACGGGAGCGGTTTTGTTATAAAACGCACGGTAGACATAGAAAGTATCATATTTGTCGGTCTCTTTCTGTATTCCGAGTGCGTCGGGGAGCTGTTTGCGGACGGGAGAATTCAAGCCTGCGGCGTCGATGACAAGGTCGGCGTAAACCGTCTCGTCGGCTGTGCGAATACCTGCAACCCTGCCGCCGAGCATAACGGGAGCCTCAACCTCCGTTTCATAGATAAACTTGACTCCGCAGCTTTCCGCATGGGAGATTATGTGATCGTAAAGATCCTTGCGTTCCATCTGAATTTCAAGCTGTTCTTCGGGAACGTGCTGTTTGATTGTTTTCTCCCGTGAGGGACTGAAAAAAGTCATATCGTTTTTAAGGCGGTATTTATCCTCCGGCGGCATCTCCATTCCGCAGGTCAGAAGACCTTTGCGGTCAAAGATATCCGTCCAGTCGTAACCCATGTCCTCACGCCTGTTTTTTTCGTAAACCGTAACATCAAAGCCATGTTGTGCCAGAATTGCGGCGGCGGCAATTCCGCCGTGTCCGCCTCCGGCAACAACGATCTTTTTACCCATTTTATTATGTACTCCTTAATCTGTTTATTCACAGTCCTCAATAAGACCGTAGTATCTTGCGTACCAGTACGGATGAGTGAAATTGGTGCAGGATTTGAAGTAAAGTCCCTTGTCGTCGCCCGTGCCGGGGAACATCGTGTAGGCTGTCGGATCGTCCGACTTTTCAAATTTCTCCTGAGCCACGTCCTCCGCTCCGCTGTCAACCGTGAAACGGTTGCAGTCGTTGCTTGTAATTCTTCTTTCGTGAGCCGGAAGCGGATCAAAGAGCTGCGGCGGCATACCGAGCTCTGTCGGAGCCATATCCCACTTGAGGTCGTTACGGTAGCTGTTGTAAAGCGGCCACATAACCTGATCCATCGGGCAGTCCATAAGCTCGTCGACTGCGTCCTCGGCATTGTATCTCTCGCCCGTTGTCGCACCGTAAACGAAGTTGAAGAAAGCGTTTCTCTCAACCTTTTCGTCCTCCCAATGGTGAGTAAGTCCCATTGCGAAAATCGAGCGGAGATTCGGATCCTCCGTATATTGCATCAAAAGGGATATCATAAGGAAATCGTGGCTGTCGTCAATGTGAAGCAGATGTCCGTCGGGGATCTTATACTGCATAAGGTTCATTGCAAAATGCTTCTGTCCTGCGAATTTCACAAAGAGCTTTTCGTACTTCTCGTCGCCCGTGATGTGATAGCCGATCTTCAGGAATGTGAGCATTTGCAGGGAGTTCGTGCCCTTTTCGTAGATCCACTTGTGATCGTTGTTGAGCAGGTCGGGATCCCAGTTTGCCCATGTTGTCGGAAGTCCGTCTGTGTCAATAAGGCGGAAATTATGGTCGATAATATGATTGAGTATCTTATTCACAACGTCGGCAATGAGCGCCTTTTCCTCATCGTCTGCAACAAGATCGTAATAGTTTGCATAGCAGTAGAAGTGACCGACCATCTCGTCCGAGGAGGTCTCGCCGAGCCATTCACATTCCTCGCCGTCCTCGTCCTTGGTGAAGTGCCATTCGTGACGGGCACCCGTGCCGTAATCTCTTGCGTCGGGATATCTTATCGCTCTTGCGGTAAATCCCTCGATTCCCGTTATCCTTGTAAGCCGGATCATCGCAAGAAGTGACCTCTTTGCCATTGCACGAACCTCGGGATCCTTGGTGCAGGCGTATTCAAAGCAGAGAGCCGCCGTGTAAAGTCCTGTCCAGAGACCGTCATTATCGGTTGCGGGAACATAGCCCTCATCGAGAGAAACGACACCCTCGTTATCAAGCTGACGGTCAAGAACGTATCCACGGTTGACGTTATATTTTTCAGTCTGAGAACGAAGCTCAACCGCCTTTTCTTTGAGCGACATCATTTTGGTTTCAAAGAGGCTGATGCCGTTGTCGGTCGAAACGCAGACTGTTCCGTCGGGAGAGATAGCAACACCCGTTGCGTGCGGACTCGGAAGCCAACGCTTGTAGCCGTAGTAGGACAGTCTGCCGTTGTGCTGATGAATAAGTCCCGTAGTTGTTGCGAAATATTTGTCTCCGTTTTCTGCGATCGCCATATCGGTGATATGAGCCTCGGGAAGTCCTGCAATCTTGGAATGATCGAGCCAGTAGCTGTTGTCGTCATAGACGCATACTCCCTTGTCCGTGCCAACCCAGATGTTGCCGACGGGATCCATATAAAGGCAGGTGACGGTGTCGCTGAGAGCACCTGTAATGCCGTGCATAAGCTCCGACCAGTGCCAGCGCTTGCCTGCGAGGGCGTGAAGTCCGCCGCCGTCCGTGCCGGCATAAACCTTGTTGTTCTTATATACGGCAAGACAGCTTCCCTTGCCGGGAACGCCGATCTCGATTTCATATCCGCCATTGCCGTCGAGCTTGTAGAGAACGGTTTCGGTCAGTATCCACGTTTTACCGTCAAGATCGACCTTGACGTCAACGAGCTTGGAGCTGAATTCCTTTGCGGATATTTTCTTCTTCCCGTCAAATTCAAGCATCGAATTGCCTACGCCGACAAACATATGATTGTCCGCATCGAAATATATCATAGATATCTCAGCGTCCTTAACGCCGATGTTTACGGGAGAGAATTTCTCGCCGTCAAATCGGGCAAGTCCCTTGTCCGTGCCGACAAAAAGCACGCCGTTATTGTCGAAGCGCATTGCGGTCACGTTGTTTGATTTAAGACCGTTTTCGGTTGTTAAAACACGGCGTGTGAGCTGAGGAAATTTTTCTGTTTTTATAACCGTTTTGTAGTTATTCATTTAATTACTCCTTGTTTTTCAATCGTTTATGTAGTCCTCGACATTAAAATCGTCGATGGGGTTGAGGTCGTTTTCTCTCTCAATTTCGGGAACCTCGGCGATTATCTCCATCTTGCGGCCTCTTGACCACAGCGACGGAGTTATGCGTGCCGTATAGCCGCAGCCGCCGGGCGTCATCCATTCGTGCATCGGAGCTTCGGGCAGTCCGAACAGCGTCATCAAAGCCATAATAACTCCGCCGTGGGTGACTATCGCAGAATGTGTCACACCCGTTTCTATCAGACCGTCAACGATCTTGATAAATGCGGTTGCGATTCTGTTTGCAAACTCATTGTTGCTCTCGCCGAAGGGCGGCTGAACGTCCGCTTTGCCTGCAAGCCAGTCGGGAAAGACGGGATGATTCTGAAGCTCCTCCGCCGTCTTTCCCTCGAATTCTCCGAGGTTGTATTCTATCAGACCGTCAATGACTATCGGATCACGGTCGGGATATAAAAGCTTTGCCGTCTGAGTACAGCGTGAGAGAGGGCTTGAAAAAACCGCCTCGGCCGTTGGGTACCTGTAATCCTTTTTCATCTGTAAGATCTGTGCAACGCCCTCATCGCTGAGCGGCTCGTCAATGTGGCCTATATATTTGCCGCTGACATTGCCCTCGGTAAGTCCGTTGCGAATAAAATGAATATAATATGATTTCATACTTAACCTTTTAAAAGCTCCTTGTAAAGTCTGATATATGCATTTGCGGAGCGTCCCCAGCTAAAGTCGCAGTTGAGCGCACGCAGAACAAGCTCGTTCCAGTCGCCGTTGTAGTAAAGAGTCAGGGCGCGGTAGATAGCGTCAAGCATATCGTGCGCATTGTAGCTCTTAAAGGTGAAGCCGTTGCCCTCTCCGTCGCCGCAGTCGGTTATGGAATCTCTGAGACCGCCCGTTTCACGGACAATGGGGATTGTGCCGTATCTGAGGGCAACCATCTGGGAAAGACCGCACGGCTCGCTCTTTGACGGCATAAGGAACATATCCGCACCCGCATAGATCTTTCTTGCAAGATCGGGGACAAAGCCTATTCTCAGTCCTACCTTGTCGGGATATTTCTCTGCAATCCAGCGGAAATAGCTCTCGTACTCATAGTCGCCCGAGCCGAGAATGACAAGCTGCATTTCCGCCTTTGAAAGAAGCTCGTCAAGAATACCCTTTACAAGATCAAGTCCCTTGTGGGAAACAAGACGGGTGACCATTCCGACAATCGGAACATTCGGCTTGACGGGGAGATTCATAAGCTTCTGAAGCTCCTCCTTGTCCGCCTTTTTGCCGGAGGGATCGGCGGCGGAATAGTTCATCTTGATGTCCTTGTCGGTTTCGGGATCGTAGCCGACCGTGTCAATTCCGTTAAGAATACCGCTGAGCTTGTAACGCCTTTCGTTGAGAATGGAATCCAGACCGTGAGAATACCACGGATCAAGAATTTCGTTCGCATAGGACGGGCTGACGGTCGTAATCTTGTCGGCACATTCGATTGCGCCCTTCATAAAGTTGACGCAGCCGTCGTATTCAATCAGGGAAGCCTTGTCGGCAGGAATACCGAGCACGTCCTGAAGAAGCTCCATTCCGTAAATTCCCTGATACTGAATGTTGTGAATTGTGAAAACCGTTTTGATGTTTTCGTAGCCCGGAGAATTTGCGTACATTGCCGAATAGTAAACGGGTGTGAGAGCCGTCTGCCAGTCGTTGCAATGGATTATGTCGGGCTTGAAGTCGATATATGGAATTATTTCAAGTATCGCACGGGAGAAGAAAGCAAATCTCTCCGCATCATCATAGTGACCGTAGATCGTGTCACGCTTGAAATAATACTGATTGTCCAAAAGATAGTATATAACGCCGTTGTGCTTTGCCTCAAAAATTCCGCAGTACTGACGTCTCCAGGCAACAGGAACCGAGATATGAGTGATGAACTTCATCTTGTCCTTTAGCTCCTGACGGATCGTATCGTACATCGGCATAACAACACGGCAGCCGATAAGCCTTTTTCTCAGCGCATGGGGCAGGGAGCCTGCAACGTCGCCGAGTCCGCCGCTCGCCATGAACGGGAGCGCCTCGGAGGAAGCGAATAAAACCTTCATTTAACTCATCCTTTCTCAGATTACTATTCCCTTGCCGATGAATACGGGGAACTTGACGTCACCCGAAAGATTCTTGTCGGGCTTGATTACGACATTCTTGTCGGCAATTACGCAGTTGAGCTTGACATTGTCGCTGATATATGTGTTCTGCATAAGCACGCAGTTTTTGACGACTGCACCCTTGCCGATGTGAACACCTCTGAACAGCACGCTGTTTTCAACCGTACCCTCGATCACACAGCCGTCCGCAATAAGCGAGTTAGAGGCTTGGGAATCAAGACCGTAGATCGCAGGAACATCGTCCTTGACCTTTGTGAAAACAGGCTTTTCGTTAGAGAAAAGCGCCTTGCGGTTCTCTTTTTTCAGAAGCTCCATATTAGCTTCAAAGTAGCTCTGAATACCGTCGATTATCTTTACATAACCGTCAAATTCATAGCCGAATATTTTCAGGGATTTGATATTTTTCTGAAGCACATCCTCTGTAAAAGATCTGTAACCGAGACCGATAGCTTCGCTGATAAGTCTTTCCAGCAGAGACTTTCTCATAAAGATAACGTTGAGCGAGCAGTTAGCTTCGCCGTCACCCATTCTGCTGACCGAGGTTATTCTGCCGTCGCCGTCCAGCTCAAATTTTGAAAGCTCCTTGATAGCAGGGGACTGTGTGCGTTTGTAGGCAACGGTGATGTCTGCGCCCGTTGCTTCGTGACGGTTGAACATCTCAGAAAGATCAACGTTGTAGATCGCATTGCAGTCGGTCATGAGGATATATTCCTCCTCCGAATTACGCAGGAAATTCATTGCGCTTGAGATCGCTTCGATCTTGTTGGAGTAGATGCCCGTGTTGCCGATATTGAAAGGCGGAAGAAGATACAGACCGCCGTTTTTTCTTGAAAGATCCCATGCTCTGCCGTGTCCGACATGATCCATAAGGGACTGGTAGTTGCTCTTGGTGATAATGCCGACCTTGCTCATTCCGCTGTTGACCATTGCGGAGAGCTGGAAATCTATCAGACGGTAGCGGCAGCCGTAAGGCACAGAGCCCATGGAGCGGACCGAGGTTATCTCGCTGAGATAGCTGTCAAAGGTGTTTGAAAAAATAAGTCCGAGTACATTGTTTGCTCTCATTGCTTACGCCTCCTTTACATCTTCGCCGATCATTGCTTTCGGCTCGACCGTTGCGCCCTTGCCGATATTGACGCCCATTCCGACAACGGAAACTCCCCAGTCTTCAAGGTTTTCCATTTCCTCGGGACGTCTGCCGACCTGTGCTTTTTCCTCAACGGTAACGTTCTCTGCGATGATTGCATACTGAACGACCGCACCCTTTTTGACTACGCTGCCGGGCATTATTATGGAATCCTTGACGACAGCGCCCTCCTCAACGGTGACATTGGCAAAGATAACGGAGAAGTCAACCTCACCCTCAATCTCACAGCCCTCGGCAACCATTGAGTTTTGCACCTTTGCCGTGTCGGAAACATAGTGCGGTCCCGTGACGGGATCCTTGGCATAGATCTTCCAGCTTGTGTCCGTCAGATCAAGATCGACCTGAGGATTGAGCAGGTCGAGGTTTGCCTCCCAAAGGCTGTCGATTGTTCCGACATCCTTCCAGTAGCCGTCAAATTCGTAGGCAAAAAGCCTTTCGTGGGCGGCGTGCATTGCAGGAATGAGATCCTTGCCGAAGTCGTTGCTTGAGTTCGGGTTCGCCTCATCGTCAATCAGGTATTGTCTGAGCTTTTTCCACGAGAAAACGTAAACACCCATCGAAGCCTTGTTTGAACGGGGATTTTTCGGCTTCTCCTCAAACTCTGCGATCGAACCGTCGTCGTTGACGAGCATAAGACCGAAGCGTGAAGCCTCCTCCCACGGCACTTCAAGCATTGCAATCGTGCAGTCGGCGTTCTTCTCCTTGTGGAAAGCGATCATCTTGGAATAGTCCATTTTGTAGATATGGTCGCCCGAAAGAATGAGGACGTATTCGGGATCATATCTGTCGATGAAATTGATGTTCTGATAAATGGCATTGGCTGTTCCCTTGTACCATTCCGTGCCCGATATCTGCTGATAGGGCGAAAGAATGTGAACTCCGCCGTCGGCACGGTCAAGATCCCATGCCTGTCCGTTGCCGATATAGTCGTTAAGCTCAAGCGGCTGATACTGGGTGAGAACACCGACGGTATAGATGCCTGAGTTCACGCAGTTTGAAAGAGGGAAATCAATAATTCGGTATTTTCCGCCGTATGGTACGGCAGGCTTTGCAATGTTCTTGGTAAGAATACCCAGACGGCTTCCTTGTCCGCCTGCGAGAAGCATTGCGATACATTCATGCTTTCGGGACATTACTATTCCTCCTTTTATTTGCTTGATTGTTTTGCAGATTTTTTGTTTGTATTTCTTCTTGCCGGCGGCGTAAGATAAATAACGCTCATTCCCGCAAGATCAAGAGCTATGCTGTTGTCGAAGCCGTGCATCGGGATTTTTTCACTTTTAACCTTTTCCGCCATACCCTTGCCGCCTCCGCCGAACTCCTCGGAGTCCGAATTGAGGATAACCTTATATGTTCCTGCCCTCGGAACGCCGATACGGTAATTGTTTCTTTCAACATTGGTGAAATTGCAGACAGCAATAATTTCTTTTTTATCCCTGTCAATTCTCCTGAACGAGATGACGGAATTGTCAACATCGTCGTTGCTGATCCAGTTGAAGCCCTCCCAGTTGTAATCGACCTGCCAGAGCGGACTGTGCTTTTTGTAAAGCGTGTTGAGCGTGCGGACATAGGACTGCATCTTCCTGTGCATATCGTAGTCAAGCAGTACCCAGTCGAGTCCCTGCTCATAGTTCCACTCAATGAACTGGGCAAATTCCTGTCCCATAAACATAAGCTTCTTTCCCGGATGGGCGGTCATATAGGCAAAAAACGCTCTGAGACCTGCAAACTTTTCTTCGTAAGTGCCGGGCATCTTGTTTATCATGGAGCATTTTCCGTGAACGACCTCGTCGTGCGATATCGGCAGAATAAAGTTTTCCGAGAACGCATAGAAGAACGAGAAGGTCAGACAGTTGTGGTTATACTTCCTGAAAAGTCCGTCCATTGAAAAATATTTCAGACAGTCGTTCATCCAGCCCATATTCCACTTGAAGTTGAAGCCGAGACCGCCGTCGCCGACAGGCTTTGAAACAAGCGGCCATGCCGTGCTTTCCTCGGCGATCATCATAACATCGGGATATTCACGGAATATCGAAATGTTAAGATTCTGCAAAAACTCCACGGCTTCAAGGTTTTCTCTGCCGCCGTGCTTGTTGGCGATCCATTCGCCGTCGTTCCTGCCGTAATCGAGATACAGCATTGAGGCTACTGCGTCAACCCTCAGACCGTCGATATGATATTTTTCAAGCCAGAACATCGCCGATGAGGTCAGGAAGCTTCTGACCTCGTTCCTGCCGTAGTCAAAAACTCTTGTGCCCCACTGCAGATGCTCTCCCTTGCGGATATCCTGATATTCGTAACAGCATTGACCGTCAAATTCATAAAGACCGTGAGCGTCCTTCGGGAAGTGGGCAGGTACCCAGTCGAGGATAACGCCTATTCCCTCACGGTGACACTTGTCCACAAAATACATAAAGTCCTTCGGCTCGCCGAAGCGTGAGGTCGGAGCAAAATAACCCGTGACCTGATATCCCCATGAGCCGTCGAACGGATGCTCGCATACGGGAAGCAACTCGATATGAGTATATCCCATATCCTTGACATATTTTGTCAATTCGTCTGCTAACTGACGGTAGGAAAGAAAATTTCCGTCCTCATGCTGTTTCCATGAGCCTGCGTGAACCTCGTAAATGTTTATCGGGCTTTCATAGACGTTGGCGGTTTTTCTCTTTGCCATCCATTTTTCGTCCTTCCAGTCATAGCCGTCAAGGTCATAGAACTTTGAGGCGGTTTCGGGACGGGTTTCGGTATGGAAGCCGTAGGGATCGGCTTTGTAGCGTTTTTCACCCGACTGAGCGGTAATGCAGTATTTGTAGTTGTCAAACTGCTTTATGCCCTGAACGGTACATTCCCATACGGAGTTGTCCTCAAGCTTTTTCATCGGATTGGCGTCTGTGTCCCAGCCGTTGAAATCGCCGACAACGCTGACCGCCGCCGCATGGGGCGCCCAGACGCGGAAGACAACCTTGTCCTCATTGGCAAGCTTATGCGAGCCGAGAAATTCATATGCCTTGGCGTTCTTTCCCTGATGAAAAAGGTAAAGCGGAACGTCATTGTTGTTTGATTTTTTTCTTTTCATTGCGTCACCTCGACAGACATAAATTTATTTTCAATTATTGTGTTTGTCATATTCAAGCTCATCGGGAAGATGCTTCCAAAGCTGTGTTCTTGTTTTGCTTCTTTTCAAATTGTCTAAAATCTTTATATCGGGATAAGGATATATTACCCGGTTGTCAATCTCTCCCTTGTCCGGTCTTATCGAAAATGCGAGCTGTTCCGCATCGGTCGAAAATTGAGCGTTGACTCCGGCTTTGTTTCCTCTTGCGTCAAGTCTTATCCATTTATTAAAGTCTTTCAGATACACTCCGTTCAAGCCGTGATATACAAGTATCGGCGCAGTTTCATCGTCTAAAATCAGTTTTTGATAACAAAAACCCGAGGGAACGGACTTGCATCTCAGCAAAGCCGCCAGCAGATGAGATTTTGCAAAACAAATTCCGTGACCTGCTTTCAGCACCTCCGACGCGGAGCAAGTAATAATATCTTCGTTTATATCCGCCGAATGTGAAATGTTATCTCTGACAAATTCATATGCGGATTTGATAAACTGAAGCTCACTATCTGCCTTTCTGAACAGAGCCTCGGCTAATTCTGCTATGTTGCCGTTGTCATAGTCAATAACATCGTCACATTTGAGATAATCCTCAATATCAGCCGAATACAAAGAGAGAGCCATTACTTTCCCCTCCAAATTTACTGATAAATCACTTTATTCTTATACATATTATATTGTATCAAAAAGAAGAGCAAAATTCAAGGTATGATTGATTATTATATTCAAACCGAGTGTAGAAAATTAAGGTTTCATTTGTGTACTTTGTTACAAAAAATCCTTGCGATTATCTGTAATAACCGCTTTTTCGAGCTTATTTTAAACGTTTTGCAAATACTGCGCCGTATTTCTTAACCGACAAGAGCAAAAAATCCGCCGACGGAGGTGCGTCCGTCAGCGGATCGGTTAAGATAGAATTTATACGCTTTTTTTCTTCGTTTTCTTAATTTCTCCCGCCAGCTCAAAGCCTTTTTGGGCGGCGATTACAGCAATAAACTCATTGATTACAGCGGCGGCGGCAATCGTTCCCTGTACGATCTGCACAAGTGACGGCTCGGCGGAAAGAGTGGAACAAATTATTCCCGTGAAAACAAGCGACACTCCCGAATGAGGCAGCAAAGTCAGACCGAGGTATTTGCGGACGGTATCAGGCATATGCGTAATTTTTGCGCCCGACATCGCTCCGAAGTATTTTCCGAATGCACGGGCTAAAATGTAGACAAAGGTGTAAATTCCTGCGCCGAGAATAAGGCGGTAGTTCAGCGGCACTCCGAGATCGACAATGGCGGCGAGCAAGGATACCCCGAGGATTGGTGCAAAGCAATT
Organism: Acutalibacteraceae bacterium; assembly: GCA_051881315.1. GTDB lineage: Bacteria > Bacillota > Clostridia > Oscillospirales > Acutalibacteraceae > CAG-488. Next base: position 73,198 of record JBJEPQ010000045.1, read on the forward strand.
CGAAATTTCTTCCAAACGTTCCTCGGTTACCAGATTTGAAAATACTGCGGCAAAGGAAACGCCCATCAGCATATAATTTAGCGTTATACCCGAAAGAAGATATGTGTTGAACAGCCAGCCGATCAGCATGGTTGCCGTAATTCCGCAGAGCAGTACCGCAAGAGCGGTGACCTTTCTTCTGCATTTTTTCAACAGCAGACCGACAGGAAAACCGACAACGGCACCTATGACAACCGGCAGAAAAATCATTACGGGAATCATATAAAGAGGAACTGCGCCGCCCGAAACCGTCCGGGCAACCAAAGAGTTGACGGTAAAAAATACCGCTATTCCCACAACGTCGTCCAAGACCGTCATCGGCAGGAGGGTGTCGGTTACGGGACCCTTTGCGTTAAATTCGTTCACTATGGAAAGCGCAGGCGCAGGAGCCGTGGCAAGGGCAATTCCGCCGAATACAAAAGCAAGATAAACCGGTATATCCGTAAAGGCGAAAATCAGTCCGAACGCCAGACTGACCACTGCAAATGTTCCGAGGGACTGAGTAAGGGTGGTGACAACGAGAGCTTTTCCGTAGTTTTTCAGTTTTTTCCAGATCAGCTCTGTTCCGAGCATTACTCCGAACGCACATTGCATCCACATTATAGCTGTTTTGTACCAGCCTGTGCTTAAAATATCCTGAGACATCAGCCCCACGGCATGCGGACCGAGTATCATTCCGACAATCAGCCAGCCCAGTATAGACGGCATTTTGATTTTTGACATCAATTTTCCTGCGATAAAGGCAAGTATCAGCGTAGCAAACCAACGCAGTAAGTTTAAGACCATTGTATATTACTCCTTTTGCAATAAAAAAGCTTTGTGAAAACCTATAAAAGTATTTTTCACAACAACTTCTTATTATATTATAGCAATTATTGACCGTTTAGTCAATAATACTTGCCGAAAAACGGCGAAATCCCGACAAATACCGAAATTCCGCCTGTTTATTCTTTTTATTATCTTAAATGGATTGTATCGAAAAACGAATTTTTTGCCTTGCCTATGAGGGCGGAGATCAGAACACAGATTATGCACACTCCGACATCGGCAAAAACCGCAAGCCAAACGGGGGCAAAGCCTGCCGCACCGAGAATGAGAACAATCATCTTGACTGTAATTGCAAAAATCAGGTTGAAATTGACAATGTTAATCGTCCTCTTAAAGAGCCTGTGGGCAGGGGCGAGCTTGTCAAGGCGGTCGTTGGTGAGAATGACGTCCGCCGCTTCGCTTGCCGCCTGAGTTCCGAGTCCCATTGCAACTCCTGCGTCCGCAGAGGCAAGAACGGGAGCGTCATTGATGCCGTCGCCGACATATACGACCTTGCCGTATTCGTTCTTGATCTCCTCAAGATGGCTGAGCTTTTCCTCGGGCAGAAGATTGCAGTAGTATTCGTCAAGATTGATCGCCTTTGCAACCTCGTCGGAGGCGGTTTCGTTGTCGCCCGTGAGCATAATTATGTGCTCAATGCCCTGATCTCTGAGCCTTTCAACCATATCCGCAACGCCCTTTCTCAGCGCACTGCGGAGCGTGATCGTACCGATCAGCCTGCCGTCAAGGACAACGCAGACATCGCCGTCCGTGTAGTCGGGGGTTTCGACACCCTCTGTTTCAAGCAGTCTCCTGCCGCCGCAGAGAATTTTTTTGCCGTCAAAGACAACACTCGTTCCTCCGCCTGCAACCTCACGGAAATCGCTGAGATATTTTTCGTCGATCGGCGGAGCGGCTTCAACAATACTCTTTGCAATCGGGTGGGAGGAGAAATGCTCTGCCGCCGCCGCAAGAGTTAAAATCTGATCCTCGGAGAATTTGCTCATCGGAGTGACCTTGCTGACCTCAAACGAGCCTGTTGTGAGCGTGCCCGTCTTGTCAAAAACAAAGGTTTTTGCCTTTGCGAAGGCTTCGATAAACACCGAGCCTTTGACGATTATGCCGTCCTTTGCCGCCGTGCCGATGCCCGTATAGAAGCCGAGGGGGATAGAAATAACTATGGCGCAGGGACAGGAGGCAACAAGGAATATCAGCGCTCGCTTTATCCAGGATGCAGGATCCTTTGTTGCTATTGAGCCGATAACCGCCAAAAGAACGGCGATGATAACAACAATCGGAGTGTAGTATTTTGCAAATCTTGTGATGAATTTCTGGACATTTCCCTTTCTTTCGGCGGCGTCCTCGACCATTTTGACAATTCTTGAAGCGGTCGAATTGCCGAAAAGCTCGGTTGTGACAACGGTTACGCTGTCCTTTCCGTTTATCATACCGCTCTTGACCTCAACGCCTCTGCCGAGTGTGATCGGTTTGCTTTCGCCGGTGATCGCCGAAGCGTCGGCGGTTGAAATTCCCGAATAAACCACTCCGTCAATCGGAAAACGTTCATAGGGAAGAACGGTGATTTTTGAACCGACGGGAACCTCGTCGGCATGAACCTTTTGTGTTGAGCCGTCCTCAAGTATGAGATGGGCAAAATCCTGCTGGATTTTTGAAACCGAATCTATCGACTTGCGGCTGTTTTCAACCGCTCTGTCCTCTATCATTTCGCCTATTCGGTAGAGAATTGCGACCAGTGCGGCGTCCCTCAGCTCGCCGATACAGCAGGCGGCAATTACGGAAATGAGCATCAGCTCGACCTCGGTAAATCTGCGTTCCTTTATATCGTCATAAACCGTGAAAACAAGCGGATAAGCGGCAAGCACAACTGCGGCAATTCCGATTACCGTTGCCGCAACGGGCAGAGACTTCAAAAACAGTCCGACAACAACGAGGACCGCCGAAATGCCGAGCAGGATTTTGGAGAGCTTGTTTTCCTCCTTTTCCTCGTTGCCGTGGCTGCAATTTCCGCAGCATCCGCCGCAGTTTGAGTGACAGTCGTGAGAGTGTTCAGACATTTAACATTCCTCCTTTGTGTAAAACGTGCGCCAGACCTGCGCCGAAGATTTCCTCAACGTGTTCGTCGTCGAGGGAATAATAGCTTTCCTTGCCGTCTTTACGGGGACGGACAAGACCTGCGCTCCTGAGTATGCGGAGCTGATGCGAAATTGCGCTCTGTCCCATATTCAGCTTTTCCGAGAGGTGATAGACGCACATCTCGCCGTCCATCAGGGCGGAAATTATTCTTATCCTTGTGCTGTCTCCGAAAACCTTGAAAACCTCGGCAAGATCGTAGAGAACATCGTCGCCGACCTTGGTTTTCGCAACCTTGCGGTTACAGCCGTCATGCGGACAGACCTTGCAATCCGTTTTTACATTATCTTCCATTTATTTCACCTGCGTTATCAGATTAACATATGAATAGATGTTCATTTGTTGTTATTATATTCGCATAATACTGTTTTGTCAACAGTTTTTATTATTTTTTTGAAAATTTTCTTTCAGGTACAGCGTGAGCTTGCCGCATAATAAAGTCACAAATAAAATATTTTTCTCTTTTTAGTCAAATCGTTAACAAACGCTTGAAATGCGTTTAATTTTAATATATAATTAAACTAAATAATAATGCTCACGCTTAAAGGTGAATAATTATCGGAAATAATAAGTCTGCCGTGATGCGGACTTATGAGGATAAAAGGAGGATAAACCCTATGAATGAAAACTTCAGCTACAAAATGAAGCTGACAGACGAGGAAAAAGACATTCTTCACGGCTCTAAGGGCGAAGTAATGGCGAAAGTTATGAAAACTCTCGTTCTTTACGGCGACGCTTTCGGCGCGGAAAAATTTGTTCCCGTAAACGGCAAAGGCCACCTTGTTACAAGCTTCGGTATTTCTGTTCTCAAGCCCGTGTTCTCCATTATGGACGAACTCATCAAGGGCGGTCTCAAGGTTGACGAGGGCTTTACCGTCGATCCCAGACCTATCGACTATGCCAACGTCAAGTGCAATCCGCTCCAGAAGCTGATCTTCAACAAGATTCTTTACGGTATGCAGGATTCCTATGAGGAACAGCTCAACAAGCTCGGCCTCAAGAGTGACAAATCCTTCACCTGCGCCTGCTATTTTGACGAGGTAGGCAACACACCCAAGAAGGGTGATATCCTTTCATGGGCAGAAAGCTCGGCGGTTGTTTTTGCAAACTCAGTTCTCGGCGCAAGATGTAACCGTAACTCCGGTATCATCGAGCTTTTCGGCTCAATTCTCGGCAAGGTTCCCGAATTTGATCTCCTTACGGACGAGGGCAGAAAGGCAAAGTGGGTTATCGAGGTCAAGACGACAAAGATTCCCGAAGCTCAGGTTCTCGGCTCGGCAATCGGCATGAAGGTTATGGAGGACGTTCCCTACGTCAAGGGACTTGACAAGTGGATCGGCACAGAGCTTACCGATGACGCCAAGGCTTATCTCAAGGATTTCGGTGCGGCTACCGCTTCCAACGGTGCAGTCGGTCTTTATCATATCGACAAGCTCACTCCCGAAGCTGTTGAGCTCGGCGAAAGCCTCATTGCCGACGGCGCAAAGACCTATGTTATCGACGACGCTGAGCTTGAAAGAGTTTACAAGAACTATCCCGTTATGTGGAAGGATAAGAATGCCGCTCCGAAGCTTTGCTTCATCGGCTGTCCTCACCTTTCATACGCACAGCTCGGCGAGTGGACCGAAAGATTTGAAAACGAGCTTAAAAAGCAGGGCAAGACAAAGGTTGGTCTGCGTACGGTTATGACGACCGCTCCCGAGGTTCTCGACAGATTTAAGAAAGAGAACAGCGCCGCTTACAACAAGCTTATCGGCTTCGGCATCAACATCTCCTGCATCTGTCCTCTTATGTATATGAACAATCCGCTTTGCGGCGGCGACACGAGCAATGTTATCACCTGCTCGAACAAGCTTCGTACATATACCACCGCACGCTATTTCACAACCGACGATATCACTAAGATCGCTGTCAAGGGAGGTTTTTGATTATGAGCAAGACATTCAAAGGACGTCCTGTTGTAGCAGGCACAATCAATAAGGGCGAGGCCGTTGTATCTCATAACGGCGTAAACACTCTGGCAACGTTCCAGAAGACAGCCCTTCTTCACGATATTCCCCTTATCGGCAAGGACGAGGTTATCGGTTCCGACCAGAACAACCCCGACGTATTCGGCAAAAATCTGACGGGCAAGGTGCTTTGCCTTCCGCAGACCATCGGCTCAACAACGGGCGGAATGGTTCTCTACACCGTCTGCGCTCTGAATATGGCTCCGTCGGCAATGCTTTTCTCTCTGCCGATCGACTCTCTTGCGGCGGCAGGCGTTATCCTCTCCGACGTTTGGACGGATAACACGATCGTTGCCGTTGACTCTCTCGGCGACGAGTTCCTCAGCGCTGTCAAGGACGGCGACAAGATCACCGTAAAAGAGGACGGAACTGTCATCGTTGAATAATTTTTGATTTTATGAGCTGACGGCAGGGAGCGACTTTCTGCCTCAGCTCTTATTTTTTCGGAGGACCTTATGGCAAACATCAGAATTGACAATGCTTCCGATGACGCTCTGAGCGTCGAGCTTGACGGAAAGGAATATTATATTTCCGAGGACGAAAGTCTCACCGTGCCCGATGTCAAAAAAGGCATACACCGCCTTACCGTTTTCAGGACGAAGCGTATCGCTGTCGACGACGGAAAAAGTGAGGACGGCGATCTGACCGCAAAGCTTTCAAGGGACGAGGAAAGCCAGTACGTCCGGCTGAAAGGCACGTTTGAAATTGATATCAATTCCTCAAAGTCCGTCTGGACGGTCAGGCAAAAATCTCTGCTGACGGAAAAAACAGGAGTGGACGCTCTGTTTTCGGGCTGTGAGGTCGAGGTCAGCGGCGGAAGAATTGTTGAAGAAAATCAGAGCTTTGCCGATCCGAAAGCAAGGAAAAGCTTCCTGAAAAAACAGTTGAAAAGTGCATTTTTCCCGATCGGCGCAGGAATCATCATCTTCACCGCAGTTTTTCTGTTTGCCCTCGCCGCCAATGTTTCAGGCGCTCCGATCACACTCGGCGGCAGAAAATTTACCTATCCGTGGACCTTTGGTCTGATGGCGATCGACCTTGTTTTCATCGGATATTTTACGGCAATGATAACAAATATTATTTCAACCCTAAAGAAATACCAATAGAAAAAGGCGGCTTGATCCGTCTTTTTTCTTTTGAAAAAATTTGTCGATTTCAAGTATACATTTCTATGATGATATGTTATAATAAATGAAAATTTCAAAAAGGAGAGTAGTGATGAAAAAGCGTATTTTATCAATTATACTGGTTGTTTTTCTGACGGTCAGCTTTTCATTGCCCTCTTTTGCGGCGACGGCAATGAAAATTACGGGAGTGACCTACCCGACGGTTTTGAAACAGGGCGATCCGTTTGTGGCTGAGGGAGTCATAACATCGGACTGCGATATTCTCAAGGTCGTTATCGGAGTTTACAACTCAAGCGGCAAGGCTGAATTTGAATACACGGGACTGCCCGGTGAGACGAGATATGACATCAGCAATGTTGACTATCTGCTTACCTTTTCCAAGCTCCCGACAGGAACTTTCACCTATAAGATTGTTGCAACGGATGAGAAAAGCTCAAATGTCGTTCTGCTTAACAAGAGCTTCACCGTAAACACAACAGGAAAAATAAGCACGCTGAAAATAACAAATGCAAACTATCCGACAACGCTTGCCCAGGGCGAGGGTTACTCGGTCAAGGGAACTGTTTCTTCGGATTACAATATTACAAAGGTCGTTTTCGGCGCATACAATTCAAACGGAACAAAAGGCTTTGAATACACGGCTACGCCGAACGCAAAGAGCTTTGACATCAGCTCCGTTGATTACAGCCTGACCTTTTCAAAGCTTGCCGCAGGAACTTATACTTATAAAATTACGGCGAGCGACACCGAGGTTTCAAACGTTGTACTGCTTGAAAAGAGCTTCACCGTTACGGGATCTGTAAGCTCAAGTGCTCTGAAACTGACTAACGCCAACTACCCAACGGAGATATTCTATGGCGAGGGCTTCTCCGTGACGGGAGTTGTCACTTCAAGCTATAATATTTCCAAGGTCGTTATCGGCGCATACAATATCAACGGAACGGTCGGTTTTGAATATACCGCAACGCCGGGAACAACCAGATACGATATCAGCGCCGTCGATTATCTGCTTACGTTTTCCAAGCTCAGCGTCGGAACATACACATACAAAATCACAGCGACCGACTCCAAAAGCTCAAACGTTGTTCTGCTGAACAAGTCATTTAATGTCACATCAAAAAGCAGTTCATCAATCAATCTGAAAAAGGTCAACTGGGACGTTGTTGATATTTCATACTGGAACACGATCAACTCATGGTCGAGAATGGCGGCAAACCTTGATGCGGTTATTCTCAGAATTGGCTTCACCTACACCTCAAGCAAAAAGATGTCCGAGGATTCGAGCTTCTCAAGTTATTATTCAAATGCAAAGAACAACGGAATACCCGTCGGCTGTTACTATTTCAGTGCGGCAACGACCGTCAGCGAAGCCGAAGCTGAGGCGGATTTTGTAATAAGCCTGCTTAAAAAGTATAACTGTAAGATGGAGATGCCGATTTATTATGACCTCGAAACCGAGGATCAGGTTGATCTCAGCCAGTCGGCTTGTACAGAGATCGCAAAAGCATTCTGCAACAAGCTTTCCCAAGCGGGCTGGTATGTCGGTATCTACTGCAATAAATATTTCGCAAGAGATGAGCTTCACGCTTCACAGCTTTCAAGCTATCCGTTCTGGATTGCAGAGTACAATTCAAGCTGTACCTACAACGGCGAATACGGTATGTGGCAGTACAGCGAGTCGGGCGATCCTCCGGGAATTGATTATCCCTGCGATATGAACATCTGCTACTACGACTATCCGTCCTATATCAAGGGAAACGGTCTCAACGGCTTTAAGCCGGTGGCAGTCGGCGATCCTAAATTTGAGCTTATTACGGGCGAAAACCTGTCGTACAGCGAAAAGGACAAGGAGATTTATCTCCGAAACGATCCGGGACTTACAAAGGAACAGTTCATAGCAAAGTATGTCAAGGTTCAGGATATGAATATCATAATGGCTGTTCTCACTTCCGACGGAAAGGTTGCAACCGGCACGGTGCTTCAGGCAAAAACGACAGGAGTCGGCTACGGTCCTTACGGAATATGCCTGATCGGTGACATAAACTGCGATTCAAAGATAAATTCAGCCGACGCTCTTGCAATACTCAATCATTCAGTCGGTGCGGCTCCTCTCGAAGGTTATCGGCTGACTTCCGCCGACTGGAACGGTGACTCGAAGGTCAATTCAGCCGACGCTCTTGCGGTACTTAATTTTTCTGTTTCGAGGTGACAATTTATGAAGATCGGTATTTTTACGGACTCACATTACTGTGATCTGGAGCTTCTCGAAAGGGACAGAAAGCCCAGATATGCTTACGATGCGGTCAAGAGAGCCTTTGACGATTTTAAAAATCAGGGGGTGGAAATTGCGGTTTGCCTCGGCGATATCGTTCATTTTCACAACGGCACGGAGGAAAGTATCAGACATCTGAAAAAGATTTCCGAGCTGATAAATTCCTACGGCATACCCACCTTTCACTGCATGGGCAACCACGACAACGAGGTCATAAGTCCCGAAGATTTTGCCGAGATAACGGGCTTCGGCGTTGCTCCCATTACGGCGGAGGACGATGAGGTCAGGCTTGTTTTTCTCGACGCGTCCTACACTCCCGAGGGTGAGCCTTACGGCAGGATTGATGTCGATTGGACACGGAGCCTCGTCCCCGAAAAGGAGCTTCGCTGGCTCGACGAACAGCTTGACACTCCTAAGCGCACGGCGGTATTTATTCACCAGAATATTGACACAAATGTCGAAAGCCGACACATTGTTTCAAATGCGGACGAGGTGAACAAGATAATCGCAAAACACTCGGTCACCCATGTTTATCAGGGACACTACCACTACGGTGCAGAGAATGTTATCAACGGCATACCGTACACCACATTAAGAGCAATCTGCCTTGAGGAAGAGAAGAACTATATAATAACAGAGGTTTAACATATGTCTGTTGAGGAGCTTGTACTTTTTGTTTTTGAGATGGTCGGTACTGTCGCTTTCGCAATATCGGGTGCGATGATCGCCATTAAAAAGAGGGTAGATATTTTCGGCGTTATAGTTCTCAGCTCTATGACGGCGCTCGGCGGAGGAATTGTCCGTGACATACTGATCGGTCATCTGCCGCCGACAATGTTTTCCGATTACCGTTACGTCCTTGCGGCTGTCGTAACCTCGGCCGTTGTTTTCGTTGTTGCCTATATTTTCCGCGATCTTTACCGTCGGAGCGAAAGCACAGTTGATGCGGTCAACAATATTTTCGATGCGCTCGGACTGGGTATTTTCACGGTCATGGGTGCAAAGGTGGCGATCGAATCGGGCTTTACCGTCAACGGAATACTCGTTGTCTGTCTTGCGGTTATAACGGGTGTCGGCGGCGGAATTATCCGTGATATTATGCTCAAGGAAATCCCGTTCGTCCTGAAAAAAAGAATATACGCCGTTGCCTCGATACTCGGCGGAACAGCGTATCATCTGATGTATGTCAATAATGTCAACATAAGAGTTGCAACCATTGCTGCCGTGCTTATCGTTTTCACGGTCAGAATACTTGCAACCGTGTTCAAGCTTGATCTTCCAAAGATAAAGTAGTCCGTTTTGTGATATAATTTAGTTGCAAGATGTTTCAACAAGTGAAATAGAAAAGCTGTGTAAAACAGACAAAAGTTTTATGTATCTGTTGGATAGACAGCTTGCTCCAAGTCATATGACAATAGATAACTTTATGAATCATTGTCTGAGTGAAAGCATAGATAAAATATTTAAAGAGCTTTTCAACGACTGGCTTTCAGAAAGATGTGGTTGAAAAACTCATTAAATCCTATAAAATAAGTTAAAAATCGGCAAGCTGATAAAGCTCACCGATTTTTATTTTATACCTCAATAACCGTGTATCTGTGCTTTGAATAAGGCAAAAGCTTTTTGAGAATGTCCTCGGTTTTCAGCTTCATATATCCTGTCGTTGTACCGTCGCTGCAGCCGAACCACTCGTCGTCGCAGACCTCCTTGTCAAACACGACCTGAACATCCTCCGCCTCTTTTCTCAGAACTCCGAAGATTGTTGTTGCGCCGACCTTTGTGCCGATGATCTCGTCGAGCATTTCGGTAGAAGCGAACGAAACTCTTGAAATTCCGAGCGCAGAGCTGAAGTCCTTTGTCACAAACGGCTTGTCGCCTGCGGTCACAAAAAGATAAAAGCTCGTTTTCTGACGGTTGCAGAGAAAGAGCGTCTTGACCGTTTTCATATCAAGAGCCTTGTCGATCTCGATACAGTCCTCCATCGTAACCGCCTCGTCGTTTTCAACCCGGCTGAACGGAATGTTGTTTTCGTCAAGAAATTTATATGTCATTTCCTGCAAGGGAGTTTTGTACTCCTTAGGCAGATCGGTCATCGGTTCGCTGACGTGTATCATTTAATCACCTTTTCTTTAAATTACTACCCGAATATTTTATCACATCAAAATATTTTTTCAAGTTTTATTTGGAAAAGACTTGTAAGGTTTTATGAAGCTTTTTCAGGCTTCCCCTTGAGGGGAAGGTGGCACAACCGCAGGTTGTGACGGATGAGGTGGAAAGTTAGACTTTAGATTTTAGACAGTAGACGTTAGACGATTAAAACTTTAAAGATGCAAAAATGGGCTGGCTCACTCTTTTTCGGTGAGACAGCCCATTTTTAGAAATTCTGATTTTTTAACCCTTTTACGTTCCGAAGTTTTATGTTTGATATCCGAGCGAATTATACCGCCGTTTCAGAAAGCACGTTGCCCTGCTTGTCTATGGTTATTTCAAATTCTTTTCCACTTGCATTTCTTGCTCTAAATGATGTTTTACCGTCTATAAATCGCTCCGGATATCTGTAAATTTCATAATTATATTTATTTAAATCTATAACCAGATTACCGTTGGCATCATAAAAACCGCTTACTGTTGAATTGCTGTCAGGTGTTGTTTGTTTCGCAAAAAATAATCCGTCGGAAATCTCTTTTATGGAGCTTGCAATGAAATAGTTCTTTGGAAAACTTTTTACAATGCTCATGGTTCTTGTGTTAAAAATTTTGAAAATATATTCTCCTTTTTCATATTCTCTAATAAGGATTAGTTCTTCGCTGAGAGAATTAGAATCCGAATTTCGTAGCGAATCTTTTACAATATCTTCAAAAGTATCTGCCATTTTATATGTTTTTTCGGTTTCAAAATTCCAGAACAGTGAGCCTTCCTCATATTCTGTAAATTTCAAACAACTGTCTGATATAAACTTGAAAGCGTTCTCATGACCGGAACTATAATTTTTATACCAATTAAATCCAAAAATAACTCCATTATCTTTAATAAGCGGACTGTTATCAGTCATCTTGACAACCCACTTGTTGTTTTTTATCAAACCGATAGACTGTGAGCCGTCGTAGGTTTCGCTGTCGTTAGCAACCAGCTCAATATAATTTCCCTTACTGTCTGTTGCCTGAGCTAAAATGTAATCGCACGAAGCGGAAAGCTGTTCAGCATCTGTTACAGTTGTTGTTTCCGAGTCGCCGTCCGAGCTTTTTACACCTGATTCACGGTAATAAATATATTCTCCGTAATAATCTCCGGTTTCGCTGTCAACAAGCTTTAACATGTTGTCTTCAATTTTAAAAGTGTAAGTGTACGAATCCATTGCGGTATAATATATCTGTATTCTGTCGCCGCTGATCGTATACTTGCCGCCTGCCGGTCCTTGCATACTGCCGTCCGAGAAAAAATTCCAGCTCATCAGGAAATCTGAATCCTGCATCGTCGAAATCCTCGCCGAGAAACCATTTGCCCTCTATGGTGTTTTCGTTCTTTTTCGGCTTATCCGACGAACAGGCGCCGAAAGAGAGAACAACTGCCAAGATCAAAACAATCGGCAAAACAAGTTTAACACAATTTTTCATTATACAACCTCTCCTTTGCTTTTTCAGAATATCTCCGTGTGGATATTATAAATCTACTGAGTAGTATTGTCAATACAAATATTTACTGTTTTTAAACTCAGCATAATTGTACAATATACTCAATAGAGGTGTATTTTATGGACGCAAAGGTTAGAATAAAACAGTTGATGCAGGAAAAGAATATAACGGAGTACCGTCTGGCAAAGCTGAGCGGATTGTCGCAAAGCACAATTTCCAATATCTTCCTGAGGAATACCGCCCCGACGATCCCGACTATTGAGGCTATTTGCGGCGGATTGGGAATTTCCATGGCTCAGTTCTTCTCCGAGGACGGTCACGAAGAAGCGGTTTATCTGACCGAAGAGCAAAAAGAGCTTTTCAACGACTGGCTTTCGCTCTCGCCCGAGCAGAAAGATGTTGTTGAAAAACTCATTAAATCCTATAAAATAAGTTAAAAATCGGCAAGCTGATAAAGCTCACCGATTTTTATTTTATACCTCAATAACCGTGTATCTGTGCTTTGAATAAGGCAAAAGCTTTTTGAGAATGTCCTCGGTTTTCAGCTTCATATATCCTGTCGTTGTACCGTCGCTGCAGCCGAACCACTCGTCGTCGCAGACCTCCTTGTCAAACACGACCTGAACATCCTCCGCCTCTTTTCTCAGAACTCCGAAGATTGTTGTTGCGCCGACCTTTGTGCCGATGATCTCGTCGAGCATTTCGGTAGAAGCGAACGAAACTCTTGAAATTCCGAGCGCAGAGCTGAAGTCCTTTGTCACAAACGGCTTGTCGCCTGCGGTCACAAAAAGATAAAAGCTCGTTTTCTGACGGTTGCAGAGAAAGAGCGTCTTGACCGTTTTCATATCAAGAGCCTTGTCGATCTCGATACAGTCCTCCATCGTAACCGCCTCGTCGTTTTCAACCCGGCTGAACGGAATGTTGTTTTCGTCAAGAAATTTATATGTCATTTCCTGCAAGGGAGTTTTGTACTCCTTAGGCAGATCGGTCATCGGTTCGCTGACGTGTATCATTTAATCACCTTTTCTTTAAATTACTACCCGAATATTTTATCACATCAAAATATTTTTTCAAGTTTTATTTGGAAAAGACTTG
>JBJEPQ010000046.1:0-7313 GCA_051881315.1 Acutalibacteraceae bacterium
TTCTCACCTTACCTTTCATCACGGTTACGCTGACGGATTAAAAATTTGCGGTAATACTCGCAAGCCTTCAAAACAAAATCCTCAGCCTGCTTTGCATTGGCGTTAGGGACATATTTGCGAATACGCTCCATCGGTACTTTGAACATTTCACGCTGATTTGCTTTTTCCTCGCTCATGACAGCGGCGATAACTTCGGGCGTCAAGCCTTGTTCCCCACTCATCTTCTTAAAACGGCAAGCCTGAGAAAGTGATGGGGGTGCAATCGTTCAGCTCCATTTGTTCCAACAGATCGTACTGTTCCTGTTCATTAAGATATGAAAGTTCAACAGCGGGAGTAAAAGAAATACGCCCGTCATCCACATATTGCAGAATTTCTGGGATAAGGTTGGTAAGGCGGATATAGCGTTTAATAGTATCTTTGCTTGTACCCGCATCCTCTGCAATTTGTTCGGTTGCTAACTTCGGTGCAACTTGCACCGAAGTTAAATCAGCACGGAATCGCTGATGAGCTAATGCTTCTGCCTTCATCTTGTAAGCAAAGGCTTTTTCAGATGGCAGGATGTGCTCTCGGTGTAGGTTGCTATCTACAAGCACGATTGCCGCCGCATCACGGTCAAGAGATACAACTAAGGCAGGGACTTCTTCAATCCCTGCCTTTCTGCACGCCATAACCCGTCTGTGACCGGATATGATTTCGTATTCGTCTGCGGTGTTTTCTTTCGGTCGGACTATAATGGGGGAAACAACGCCGTTTTGCTGAATGCTCTCGGCAAGGCGTTCCATTTCCTCGTTGTCTTTCACCTTATAGGGGTGGTTCTCAAAAGGGTGTAATTTCTCAATAGAGATGTTTTTCTTAGTATTTTTCATCGTTCATAACCTCGTTCTTTCTTTAATCTCAAATTGTTGTGTTTCATTTCGATATTGCGCTCGGCATCAAGAAGCTCGTGTATCTTAGAGATATGCTCCTCAATACGCCTTGCAATATCTCTCTGCTTCCGCAGGGGTGTGATTTGTTTGGTAATCTCTTTGGCTTTCGCCTTCAAAGCAGCATCTGTTTCGGGTGTTTTTGCACGGCGGATTTTTAACCGCACCGCATACCGTTCTTGCTCCAACGCGACGATACGATCAGATAAATCTTCCTGAAATAGCAAAAGCTCCTTTGGCGACTCAATGTGGTTGTCGCAAAGGAGCTGGTATTCCTCAATATATTTATCCAACTTCTGTACCTTTGCCCGCATCATCGGCGATAGTGGTCGGTTATCTGCCTCCCCAATATTACTGCCCGTGCAGATTTTTATGAGTTCTATAAAAACCTCAAATAGTAGTTGCACCGTATCTTTCCGCCGTGCCTGCCGTAGCTGATATTCAAAAGTAAGCAGGGGCACTCGTTTCCATTTGGGTGTTATCAGCACATATAATTCGGGAAGTTTTTGGTTAGCAACAAGTTTTTCTCGCATTGTTTCCCGTGAATAGTTTTCTCCAAGGCTTGTAATGCGCACTGCCCGTTTCCATCCGTCTGCTATAACAGAAGGGTGTTCATAACGGAAATCACGTTCAAACCTATATCCGAGCGTTTTCAGATAATATTCAAATTCCTTAAAGGAGCAGCACTTTGAAAGGGCTTCATCCACATCCCGCCGCAGCATATCTCTGTGGGTGAGCTTGCCGGAGTTGCGTATCCAATATTCCTTTTTATTGCTGTAGAAATGCGTAAAGGGTATGACGGATTTACCGTGTTCCACACAAACTTCATCAGAAATCTGCCTGAGCTGAATGTGGTCACGAATATGGTTTTCAAACTTTCTACCCGTTTTGAAGGATACCGAGTTCACCACAAAATGATTGTGGATATTATCGGTATTAAGGTGGGTGGTGACTACCACCTCGTAATTATCGCCCCACATACGCCTTGCTGTTTCCACACCAATTCGGTGAGCTTCGGCAGGAGTGACTTCTTCCGATACAAAACTCTGATACCCGTGATAGGCTACATTGCCGCCGAGTTTGCCATACCGCCGCTTAGTTGCCATCATACATTGATAGGCTCTTTGATTCGGACAGTTGATACCCGACACATACATTGTTTGGTCGGTCTTTTGGTCGTTCTCCACGTAACGGAGCGCCGCCCACAAGTCCTCGTCCAAGAACTTTTTATCGGTTGTCTTATCGGGGTTCTCCGCATAGTCGATAACTTCCTTTAATCGGGACTTGACGGGCCAGAATCCTGTACTTGCCATTGTGCCACCTCCTTGCGTATCTGCCGTGCGTTTTGCTTTGGCGTATCTATGATTTCGGCATAAATATCGTCAAACAGTTTAAGTGCCGCCGTTTCCATTTCGGGAGATAACTCACGATTGAGCAGTTCGCTTAATTTCTCGTTAAAAGTATAAAAGGCATCGGGAACAACTGCTTTCACAGTGTATCCCAACGCCCGATTGCGGAGATATTCAGCGACGGGAATGCCGCAGCTCTCAGCGAGTTCGGTGATCTTCTTTTTCTCCTGCGGAGATACCCGAAGATATAACCGACACGGCTTTTCTTTTGGATTTCTATTCATATACATTCCTTCTTTCTGTAATCGGGGTATTAGGGGCGAAAAGCCCCTAAAGGGAAACAGTAGGCGAAAACGCTTACTGTTTGTTTGGAACTTGCCGTACAAGTTCCCTGCTTGTTACGGTGTAAGACACACGCTACTTAGCGTATGCCTTCCATTCTCCGTGGCTTGCACCGTGAGGGAGCGACCTCATACTGTTCTTGTTAGTGCAAATCGTGCTTTCGTGCCATTTCTCTGCGCCGTTGTCACCACTTTTTTAGGGAGTGCCGTCAGTATCGCAGAATAGTGGAACCAATGCGGTTAGTGGGGACAATTCTTTTCAAAATTGCCGTCACAGTACCGTCAAAAACAGGGATAAGTGTACCCTCAGAAGCTGTCAAGAAAATCGAGCATTGCTTCTTCGCTTTCGGCATTGTTTTCTTTTTCAACAGGCGGTATTTGTGCAGGCAGTGTCTGCACAAACTGTAATAAGCCACCAAGCGGGTTGTTTTTTGAGGTTTCCTCTCGGATTGTAGCAATAACCCTTTCAAGAAAAGCATCTTCGGTTGCAGTTCTTTCTGACAGCTCCATATATCCGCAGATAGCAGAAATGACCGCCTTGCTGTATGAAACCTCTGCGTTTTGCAGATACTCATAAGCCTTGCGGTCATTTTCCTTATCTAAATTAAAGCGGACTTTTACATTCTTAATGCTCATACCGCACCACCTTTTCTGTGAAGAGTCACGAGCGCCATATACTCATATCCCTTTGCGGTGGCACAAATATCCTCGTTAATAATAACTCGGCTTGCATCATACTCAGCAAAGTTGCGGATTAAACACCCACCGCCGCCAACCACATAGAGTTTCATCAGTTTGGGATCGTATTCGTGTTCACGCAGACGACAGAAAATACCGGCGGTGTATTCTTTGGCGGTCTTAATAACCGTTTCAAGGTACTGCCCGTCAATATCAGCTGTGCCTTTATTCAGGATTTCCGTAACCATAGCATCATCAAGGGTGGTGTGGTGTACTTTCATCATCTGCTCACGGATAAGCAAAGCGCATTGATGGGTGCCGTACTTCTCGGTAAACATACGCTGTGCGTCGGGTTTCTTGTTTACAATCCGAAGCAGGTTCATTGTGCCGTTGCCGATATCGCAGAGCATATTGACACCCTTAAAATCGCCGAGCCGTTCTGCAACGGCGGCAAAGCCCTGCGGATAGATTTCCGCACCGACAAATTTAATGTGGTATTCGGTGTTTCGGAAAGTAAATTCAACATCGCCGTGCTGAAGCAAATATTTCTTAAACTCTGCCTTTTGCTCGCTTACCCAAGTAAGCGGCAGTCCTGCGGCGACAAACACGGAAGCCTCGGTGATGCGTTCCCGTCTGAGTTCCCGTGCGATAGCGGCAAGGGTGAGAACATAATAGTCCTCGTCATTAAACTTGTTCGCCGTAAATTCCTTATGACCGACGTCGATGGAATAATATTTGCCGTTCCATTGGAGCAGGTCGCTGACAAAGGTGGGTTCAGTATCGCTTTTCATTACTCCGGTGGGAAAGCAGCAGTTCGCCGTTTTCATATTCCCATACCCGTGGTCGATACCGATAACAACTATTTCATTAAATTTCTTCATTTTGCATTTCTCCTTTTCTCATTTCAGTTTGTTGTGTTTCTTGATTTGTTCGTACAGTTCCTTATCGGCGGGCAATACTGCTTTTTTAAAATAGTTACAGTAAATCCCGTAGATAGAGATAAGCTGCACACAGCGGTGTGCTTCGCCGTCGTCAAGCAGGATGCAGTTGCCGTCCTTATCACAGTTGGCACAAAGTGACTTAACAAGACGGTGAACCTTCTCCGCCTGCTTGGGCGTAATCTTCATCATAGACCTTTCCTCCTTTCCGTTTTCGGACAACAAAAAAGCCGCCGGTTTCCCGACGGCTGTGTGCCGTGTATTTGTGAGGTTTTCGCTCCCTCTACTTTATAGAATACGGAGAGGAAGGTCAAATAGCAAGTATTACGCAACTCAAATGAAATGATTTGCGCAACTACTCATAAAACATTGAAAATACTGTATTTTTGTGATATACTATATTACAATCAAACTTTCCAAATGGTGTTGCAACTGAAATTATCGAAACTTTTTTGAATTTTTGCAAAGGGACATTTATTGGACACTTGCTATGTTAGAATTAGGATGGAGGGCAAGAAGCTATGCGTGAAAAGGTTGATTATTTTACCGCTGACTACCGTGACGGCAGAGTACATATCGGCGGAAAAGTATATCAGGCAGGGTATTTCGCCACCCATCTGCTCAATCAATTTTATGAAAATGACACCGCCGCCCGCATTGCCGTGTTTACAACGGATAATTGGCATTTGGAGCAAACGCTTGAAATCGGGTATATGGATAAGAAAGATTTCCTCGAAACCGGTAAGCGTATGCTGAACATCTTTCAGGCGCTCCCTTGGCTCAGTCCCTTTAATATGCTCGACACCAAAGCGGAACGGGAGCGTGTAGCAAATCTCTTTACCAAAGAAACCTACACAAAGATAACGGAATATTGGGAATGTAAAGCAGAGGTCTATTCTATGACCGATGAACAGGCATTTCTTGACAGTGTCCCAAAGTCCTACGACAAGAAGTTTATGATAGAGGCACGGGACTTGCTCAATGAGGTTTTCTTTACACTGGATTTCTATAATGATCTGACAGAGGATATGCGCAATGCTTTTTATGCCCTGCGGAAATTTGTTTCCCGTACAGAGGAGGCAGAGCGTTTTGACGAGGAACACCTGCTCCCTATTGCGTTAGAGGTATTCGGTAAAGTTCCTTTCCCTGTTCAGACGGAATATGTAGGCATTAAGAAGTCAAGCCGCAGTAAAACGGCAACGGTCGCACGGCGGTTATATTTTGAAAGTTATTACAGTTTTATTCTCACAGATTTCTTTGAAGGTCTGCATCACGGGCATTATCCGAGACAATGCGAAATCTGCAAAAAGTATTTCCTTATGACCTCTGCCCGTAAGCAAAAATACTGTAACGGTATTTCTCCCTTTGAATACAAAGGTGAGAAAATGACTTGCAGACAGTACGCCGTCATAATAGGTAAAAAGGAAAAGGTGGATGCACACCCGATTCTGAGCATTCATAAAAAACGGTGTAACTGTATCCGAGCCGAACTGTCCAAAGGCACAATTACAAGAGAATTTGCGACGGCGGCGAAAGAAATTGCGGACGAGCTGAAAACATTGGCTATACACGGGGATGAATATACCGCCGATCAGTTCAAGAAGGATATGACACGGGAAGCGCTATATGCGCTGACCGATAAACGATTAAAGCAGCGGAAGTAAAACAGATGGGAGGTGAGTGCCGTGAAGGAATGGCAAAAGGAATTATATATTTACCGTCTTTCTCCGGCACCGCCGAAAAAAGATGATTTACAAGAGTATATCAATTTATACCTTGCCGAAAAAGACGAAACATATCTGTCTTGTTTTCTGCATTACTATGAGCCTACGCTGAATACAACAGTTATGGGTATCGTACAGCGGTATTCGATGTTCGGGCATTTTCTTGATATAAAGGAAGCGTGTGTGCTTGGCATCCTGCAGGCGTTGGAGGAATATCCGAAAGACTGTGATACACCTTTTATAACCTACAAAACCCGTATTATGTGGGAGAAAATCCACAGTTATATCCGCACGATGCGAACAGGCTTTACGGTGCAGAGTGACGATGAGTACCGCAACCTGAGAAATATTATGCGGCTATATACCGCCTACAACAGAAAAGGTGATTCCGACACCTTAAAAAAGATTTCCGACGAGATAGGATTGTCCCAAAAGACGGTAAAAGAGATTCTGCGAAGCGGCTTTCACAATATGCAGTTCATAGACTTTTACCGCAATTATGCCGATGAGGACAGCGAGGAAAGCCGTGAGGATGTAACCTACGATTATACCTTTGAACCTTGCCGTGAGATGATGCGGGCAGAACAGACCGAGGCGGTATTCGGTGCATTAGACGAGCTTTCCTACCGTGAGCGTGAAGTCATACGCTCTCATATCGGATTTTGTCCCGATTGCCACAGTATGAAAAGTCCTAAGTTCAGACCGCATACATTCCAAGAGATTGCTTACAAAAATGAGCTATACTCCGCGGAAGCGGCGGAGAACATCTATCACAAGGGACTTACAAAAATGAAAGACAAACTGCAAAAGAAAGGCATATTCCATCCATAAAGCGCAAAGGCGCCGTATTTCTGTGACGCAATTTATATATGCCCTTTAAGCTCATATATTGAGAAATTCTTTGATTGCTGAAATCTGCGAAGAGTTGATTTGGGCGCTTTTCGACTTTTCATAAGCACATCGCCGTTTTTATTATCTTTTGCATTAAACATAGAAAAATCCTCGGACAGTATAAAAATAAACCAAGCAGTTCCTTGATCTGTGAACATCTGCGTCAGAAACAGAAATAGCAGGCACAGCAATGGAAGAACAAAACCAAACGCCACGAACAGGAACGATAATATTTTCGGGAGTGCATTTTGAACGATACACTCCCGCTTTTTTACTTTATCCACTGCCACTTTTGGGGCGCATTCAATGCTATCCAATCGGAAATTGCATCTTTTTTATGAAGACTATTGATTTTTTTAGAAAAAACGAGTATACTGTAATTATCGTTATAGAATGGTCGTTGTAGAATAATCATTACAGATAGGAGGGGCATTATGCCACCGAAAGCGAAGTTTACAAAGGAACAAA
>JBJEPQ010000047.1:0-3059 GCA_051881315.1 Acutalibacteraceae bacterium
ACCTACATCGGCAAGCTCCTGATTTGCAATACTGCCGAGGTAATCAAAGAAATCCTCAGCCGAGTCATACTCTTTTGCAGCTTGCTGTATCTCGTCAAAAGAAAGCGTATTTGTAACATACTGACCTCCGGCATTGCTGTCGGGGTTATAGTACATCCAAGTTACACTTTCATTGTCTCGGTTGATATAGAAAGCGTCGTCATAACCGGTTTTCGGACTGAAATCCTGTACGGTTTCGGTATCATTTTGAGCTTCATTTTCGCCTGTAACGGCTTTTTCTTCCGCCGGTAATACACTGACCTTCAAGTGGTCGTTCATTGGATTTTCACGCACTTTGCGGTCAAATTCTTCCCTTGAAAGCTCCTTGTTGAAAAGGGGCATATCAAAGTCATAGAGCATTACACGGTTTTCATCAAAGGACAAAATCTCATACTGCGAAGCCCCGATATACACGCTGTCACCGAGATGATATTCATACTGTGTTTCCGGTTCGTCCTCTTTGTTTTCAGGCTCAGGCGGTGCGGTAGAGAGTATCTCACGGTTTTTTCTCTGCTCTGCAAGCTCGGCTCGCCGTTCTTCCTGCTTTTCAAGCCATTCCGGGTACTTTTCTTTTTCCTTTGGATTTAAGTATCTGTCCATACGGATAAGGTCTCCGATACGCTTTTCCACCTGAGACCAAGAAAGCGTAATGTGCGGCTTGTCACTTCCGATACCTTTTGAAATTGTGATACCTTTTCCGTCGTGCTGTTCGTCAATGCCTGCACCGATGATGACAGGGTAAGAGCCGCCCCAACCGTATTCGTTTTTCAAGAAGTCGGCGTTCTCTTTTGCGGAAAGGCTCTTTTCAAACTGCTCATAGATACGCATTTTGCCCTCGGAAACTCCGCTTCCACGGGTCAGTACAGCGTCTATGATTTCCTGAGAAAAAGTAAAGGCAGAGGTTTTTTGTTCCTCTGCCTGATTGCCCATTATGAGAGTCAACTGACCGTCCATAGACGGAAGCGGCTTCATTGTATCGGTCAATTCTCCCAAAAGTCTCATTGCTTCAAAATGCTGTGCGATAACGCCCCAGTCATAGAAGCTCTGAGCGGTTCTGTTTTCGTATTCGCCCTCCCACAAGTGGAGAACATTCTGAAATGTTTTGTACCCCACAAGCCTGCCGTCGCTTAAAGTAAGCTGGGTGTAATCGTTGTTGAAGATACCCTTGATATATTCGGTACGGGTCGCATTGTCCGTATTTCTCTCATAGAAGTCTTTGATTTCTTCCTTTGAAGCGGACAAATGCGGGGTAGTGCCGAGTATCTCTCGGATAGTATCGTCGCCACCGAAAAACGGCAGGCTCTTGTCCTCGTGGTTTCTGTCGTAATACTCTAAGCGAATATTACCTGATTCTTCACGATTTCCTGTGCCGAGTTCCTGATGTTGTTCATCAGGCGAACCCATTTCATCATATCTTCCGCTTTCATCTGCTCCGTCAGCCCGGCTTTCTCCGCCATCTGCTTCACGAGAGTTTCCTCCAGTTCGCTCGCTCTCTGCTGAACCTCCGCCAAGTGGCTGTTCAGAATCCCTTTCGTCAGAAGATTGTAGTACAGGATTTTGTGATGTTCCTTCAGATAAGTTCTCCTCATCTGCGACCATCTGCCGAGAGTCACTTCCGTCTGCTCCGGCAGTTTCAGGTTCGGAAGATTGTAATCTCCCACCATCGTGTATGTGATTTCGCTCATCGCTTTGACTCCTTTCGTCTTTGATGTCTTTATTGTATTCGGATTGCTCCTGTTCATCAATTATGCGATTTTCCTTGCTGAGCGTGCTGATTGTTCTGCTGACAGGAAGCAACGCCATTTCAGCAATGTCACTTGTAGCAATACCCACCGCATTGAGAACTTCCTGTGAATTGAAGTTTGAAATACCGGCAAAGTCATCGGGAGAATAAACCTTGTCTGCGTCCAGTCCCAATCGTGCCATAACCATATATGACACACTGTTTCTGACAAGCTCCAAATACAAGGCATTTGCTTCATCGGCAGACAAATACTCAATATCGCTTCCTGCACCCAAACTCATAAAGTCGGAGATATAGTCTGCGATGTTGTCCTCGACGGCATTGGCAATGCTCTCTTTGACGACATTTTCAATACTCGTTGTATCGTTTACCGCACCGAAAGTGTTTTCAAGCGTTTCAATAACCTCTGCTTCATATTCGGGTCTCATCTCCCAAATCGGCACAGGACGGGAATATCGGCTTTCGTGGGTGTCCGATATATCAAAGTAATGAATCAGCCTTTGACGGCTTCTGTCTGCGTCCTCAAATACGGCAATACCTTTTGCTCCTCGGTTTACCCAACGACCGAAAGTGCCGTTCCATCGTTCGATTTCAAGCACGGCTGTTGCGTCGGGTCTTTGGGCATAAATGAGAAGCTGTTCATCAAATCGGAGCCTGAAATTTCTGCCTGCTGTTTTCAGAAACGATTGCCAGTTTACCGGATTGTCTGTAACTGCAAAGCAGGTTCTTTCATACAGCTCCGAAATCAGGTCAAATTTTCTTGCCACCTCGTCTGCACCTCCTTATCGTGATTTTTCTTTGTCCTTTGCAGGCTTCGTATTTTCTTTTGCGGCTGGTTCTACGGTATGACCGTTTCTCTCGCAAAGCTCGGCAAATTCGCAGATATGGTAGAGATTTGTGCCGACCTCCAAATGGTAGTCGTCAATATATCTGCAAGTCCTCTCCATTGTTTTGCCGTCGCCGAGCTTGATTGAAATTTTCTCTCCGTCCGCAATGCGAAACTGCTCCTGATAGTGCGGGTCGATAAATCGGATACCACGCTCAGCATTTTTCAAGTGGCTGTTCAGCCACTCTTTCTGATAGCAATAACAGTACAGATTGTATTCGCCCCTGTTGGGGTTAAACCTCATAAGATAGCTGTACTTTTCCGTATCGAGACGAATGCCGTAATGGTTGCGGTCATCATTAAAGGAGCTGTCGGGAGTGGAATAACAGTAAGAGGACATAGCCTTTCTGCCGGACAAAACATCGCCTTCACGCAATCCGTTTATCACAT
>JBJEPQ010000047.1:3159-7028 GCA_051881315.1 Acutalibacteraceae bacterium
TCATCGCCGAGCCTTTTGGTAACTCGTGTGATGTCGGCTCTTGTGGCTTTTCCGTTATAGATTTTATCTTGCAGATTTTCAATCTGCGTATCGGTAACACCGTCTTTGAATACACGGTATAGATAATGGTTTGTTCCGTCGTGATGAACAGCGTCGGCTCGAAGGTCTCCGTATTTGTCAACATACCATTCGGTGTAATCGGTGTCGGAATAAAGGCAGTCCTTAATGTTGCCGGAATCAATCATCTTGTAGCCCGACACTCTGCCGTTCCATCTGCCGAGGTCGCCGATAACGATAATCGGCTGTGAAAGCTGAATATCAAGATTTACTCGTTCATCATATAGGTTTTCAGCATTGGATTTTACCATAATGTCGTACAGTTCATCTTCGGGGTAGTCAGGGTACAGTTCCTCTAACGACTCTCGCCAATCATCAAGGTCAAGGTTAAGGTCACTCCAAATGATATGACGGTCATTCTGTTCCTGCCTGCTCATCAGTGCCACCTCCCAAATAAGAGAACAGCTTATTGGCTTTGGTCTGCTTCTGAAGCTCGATAATCAGGCTCATATCCGGAATAGTGATACCGGGAATTTTCAAAATGCTCTCCATATCAAGCTGCTGCAATTTCTTTTCCGTATTGCAGCCTGCGTCAAACAGTTTTGTCAGAAGCTTTGTCTTTTGCTGAAAAGTAAATTTCTCCTTCATTGCTTTGTCCTCCTTATCGTTCTTTGTCCTTGTTTCGCTTCTTATGAAAAAGCTCTTGTGCCTTTTCTTTTGCCCATTCAGGCAGGCACTCAGGCTTTACTTCGCCCATAACATCCATTCTTTCATATCGGGTTGACTTGCCGGTGTGAAGATTTGTGCAGAACACGGCACTTCCACGGCTGTTTGCCGACGCACCGAAACCGCCCGTAACATAGTAGAGCTGTCTGTCGGCTCTTTGAAATTCGGGCTTTAATACCTTGGGGTCAATGGCAATGATTTTGCCGTTGATGTCTTTGGAATAGTGGTCGGGGATACAGTCGGCTTCCGTTATGAGCGTGATTGGAATATCCAGTTTCTCAACCTGTTCCTTGAAAAGCTCCGCTTCATTTGCCACACGGCTACCGAAAAGGTGTGCGATTTCTATATAGTCATCGCTTGCCATACATTCGGAGCATAGTTCAAACAGGTCATTACGCTCCACAAAACCGCACAAAAACTTTTCGCCGTTCATACTTTGCTCATTGGAAGCCAAGATAACTTCCTTTTCGCCCACATTGACCGAGCAAAGAACGGTGTATTCACCGATTTTTCTTTTTTCCTCGTTCATATCCACACCTCAGCTTACTTCAATCACAATTCTGATGTTTCCGCAGTCGCAACCACTGCACTGTCTTGACAGTTCGGGAAACAGGGATTGCACCCTCTGTCTTGCTCTGCGGATAGTTTCAAAGCACGGCAAGCCGTAGCCTTTATAGTTGTTGACTATATCTTCAAGCGGCAAATCGCCGACTCTCATATAGCTGTATCGGTTGTAATAGCAAAGGATAAGCTGCATATCGTCATACCTTGTTTCGGGGCATTCCCTAAGTATTGCAAGAACTTTGCTGTCAACCGTCTTTTGTTTGTTCATAATGCACCTCCGTAAAAGAACTGTGGGCGAAGTTTTCACTCCGCCCACTTTGGTGTTCCTTATTTCTTTCTGTTCTTAATCTGCAAGAAGATAAAGCCGCCGATAATAAAGGCGACCAATACAACTGCTACGATTGTTTTAGCGTCCATTACTCATTGTCCTCCTTCTTCTTTTTTCTGTACGCAACAATGGCTGTGCCTACAATACCGAGGGCAGAAAGTCCCGCAAGTGCAGTCCACAAGCCGACATTGCTGTTATCTCCGGTCTTTGGTGTATCTCTCAGCTCATTGTGCATTTCCACAACGGTAGTAGAGCCAACCTTGACGGTTGCAATCTTATCCGCAGGAAGCACATAGGAAGCAGAAACACTATCCTGAACCTCGGAAATGGTGTAATCTCCGATACGAAGTCCCTCGATAATGATTTCGCCGTTCTTATCGGTCGTGAAGCTGCGGTCATAACCGTTTACTCCCGTAACTCGGAAAGTGAAGCCTTCAACCTTTCCGTCAGAGGAAGTCTTAACGATTTTCAGGTTTCCTTTCATTGCCGTGTTAATAAAGCCGACGCCGGCTTTGTTTTCTACCTCGTAGGTGGTTTCATCCTTTTCAATGAAAACAGAGTACACACCCTTATCAAGCTCAAAGCCTTCCGGTGCTTTGGTTTCTCTTACAAGGTATTTTCCGTAAAGAAGCTCCTTCATCTCGTAAATACCGGTAGAGGTTTCGGTAAGCGTACCGATAAGCTCGTCGCCGTCGTCCAGTTTACCGTCGCCGTTTACATCTTTGTAAACCTCAAAGGTCGCACCCGTCAGCTTGTTGTCCGGGTAATCTTCATCGACCTTAGTCAACTTGATATTGCCGTGAACATACTCATTGACGATTTCAACCTCAATGACCTGACCGACTTCGGAGATTTTAACTTCATAAGAAGTTTCATCAAGCACAAAGCCCTCCGGCTGCTCGATTTCTCTTACAAGCCAGTTGCCATACGGTACTTTCTCAAAAGAAAAGCTACCGTCTTTTTCAGAGGTAGCAGTCATCAAAGCATTTTCTTTTGTAAATTCGGTTTCATCAGCCTTAAACAGTCCGATAACTGCACCGCCGAGTTCTTCGCCGTTCTCGGTAATCTTCTTACCGGATACAGAACCGTAAATGAGCTTGTTTTCAATCGGCTTGCCGTCATTGACTGCAATCTCAACATTTTCGGTATCCTGTCCCGCATAGCTGAAAGTAAACGGATACTTGCTGTCGGAAAGGATATAATGCTCGTCGGTGGCAAGCTCCTTTACATAGTAGCTTCCGAAAGGAAGGTCGGTTTTGATAACAGCCTTGCCGTTCTCGGAAAGAGAGATAATCTCAATCAGACCGTCTGCCGGGATAGAAGTACCGCTTGCTGAAACAAGTTCCTCGGCAGCGAAAAGTCCGAAGCTGATATTCTTCACTTCATCGCCGTTGCCGATATTGAAGATGTCGTTCTTTTCGATAGCCTTTTCAAGACTTACCGTAACCTTTTGTCTCTCGTTTACGAAGCTGGTTGCGGTTTCCGTTACGGCAACTTCCTGACCTGCGTAGGAAAGCTCGACCTCGTGTGCTTCCTTGTTGATTACCATACCCTCCGGTGCGGTGATTTCAACTACCGTATATCTGCCGAGGTAAAGTTCCTTACTCTTGGCAAGTCCGTTTTCATCTGTGGTAACAGTATCTACGACCTCGCCCTTTGCATAACGGAGTGTTCCGTCGGGAGTGATAATATCTTCTGCTGCGGTAATCTCATAAACCGCACCTGCAAGACCTTTCACTTCATAGACAGGCTGATAAATCACATCGGCGTTTTCCTCTCCGGAGATATTTACCCCTGAGAATACCTCGCCGGTCTTTTCAATGCTGACAGTACCTTTCTGTGCCATATTAGGCTTATCGACCTTAATCACGGTAATACCACCCTCATCGGAAGAATGTTCCTCTGCCACATCAAAGTACACCGGTGTGCTGTCAAGCACATACCCGTAAGGAGCCTGAACCTCCACAAGAGAATATCCCTTGCCGTATTCCAGTTTCTCCGGTGTAACAAGCTGTCCGTTTGCGTCGGTGTAGAAAGTATCAATCGTTGTCGGAGTAGGATAAGTGAAGGTCATTGTTACCTGATTGCCGTTAGGGTCAAAGATTTTGAAGCCTGCACCGGCATACGGAATGTTTTTACCGCTTTCTGCGTCCACCTTGACAACCTTGATATAGCTTTCAAAGTTTGCGTTGTT
>JBJEPQ010000048.1:0-30851 GCA_051881315.1 Acutalibacteraceae bacterium
ATATCTTGACCTTATTTTTTCCCCGAAAATGGGTCACATCTATTTACAACGCAGATTTCGCTAAATACAAATAAGTGATAAACAGGTTGAAATTTGCAAAGTTTTACATTATAATAATATGCAGTATGAAACGAAGGAAGTATTATTATGAAACTTGGTATAGTAGGTTTGCCGAACGTCGGCAAAAGCACGCTTTTTAACGCAATCACAAACGCAGGCGCACAGTCGGCAAACTATCCGTTTTGCACAATCGAGCCGAATGTCGGCGTGGTCGCCGTTCCCGACAGCAGGATCGACGCCCTTGCCGAGATGTATAATCCCGTCAAGATCACACCTGCGGTCATCGAGTTTGTTGACATTGCAGGACTTGTAAAGGGTGCGTCCAAGGGTGAGGGACTCGGAAACAAGTTCCTTTCTCATATCCGTGAGACAGATGCGATCATTCATGTTGTCCGTTGCTTTGAGAATGACGATATCATTCACGTTGAGGGAAGCGTTGATCCCGCCCGTGATATCGAAACGATAAATTTTGAGCTGATTTTCTCTGACATCGAAATGGTTGACCGTCGCCTTGACAGAACTATGAAAGCAATGAAGGGCGACAAGAGCCTTGCCAAAGAGGTTGAATTTCTTAAAAGGCTCAAGGCTCACCTTGAGAGCGGCAAATGTGCAAGAAGCTGTGAATGTGACGACGATGAAAAGGCAGTCCTTAACGACATAGCTCTGCTCACCTCAAAGCCCGTCATTTACGCCTGCAATATGAGCGAGGACGACTTTGCCAATAATATTGAAGAAAACGAGAGATACAAAGCCGTATGTAAAATTGCCGAGGAGGAAGGCTCTCAGACGCTTCCGATCTGCGCCGAGATGGAGGCGGAGATCGCAAGTCTCGACAAAGAGGAAAAGGAAATGTTCCTTGCCGATCTCGGAATTGAACAGGGCGGTCTTGATCTCCTCATTCAAAGAAGCTACGATCTTCTCGGTCTTATCTCCTACCTGACGGCAGGACAGCCCGAGGTCAGAGCCTGGACAATCAAGAAAGGCACAAAGGCTCCGCAGGCGGCAGGAAAGATACATTCCGACTTCGAAAAAGGATTTATCAGAGCCGAGGTAATCAGCTTTGAAAACCTTATGGAGTGCGGCTCACTTGCGGCGGCAAGAGAGAAAGGTCTCATTCGCTCCGAGGGCAAGGAATACGTTATGAAAGACGGCGATGTAGTCCACTTCCTGTTTAACGTTTAAAAACGCAGAAATAATTAAAGGTTGCCGCACCGAGCCAAACGACCTTGTGCGGCAACCCTATTTTGTGTTTTTATTTCTTTTTAAGGAAATCTATACCGAATACACGGTGAATAGGTTTAGTAATCTTTGATTTTATACGCTGTGATTTTGACATCCAGCTTCCCGAATACCAATGAATAGAAACCGTATTCTCGGTCTTGCTCATTATTCCCGTGTTGCTTCCGTAGGGATTCATATAGTCGCTCGGCAGGATAAGCGCACCGGCAACGGTCTGCATCTTTCCGTCAAGCTTCAATCCGTAGCGAAGCAGGGCGTCGGTGTTCAATCTCGGACAGGTGACCGTTCCGCTCTTGCCGTCAAGATACGGCTCATATTCCCTGAGCATCGCCGTTATCGCCTCGCCGTGAGCAACAGAACCGAATCCCAATCCCGTTGCTACGTAATCGGGATTTTCCAATCCGAAAAAGGCCTCGTTTTCCAGCAGAAAATCAATCGGCTTTATCAGCTCAACATCGGTGTCGAAATAAACTCCGCCGTTCGCCTCGATGATTGCAAGGCGGGCGTAATCGCTGAGAAAAGCATACTTGCCCTCCTCGGCGCACATTTTCGTATATCCGACGGAATTGACGTCGTAATTATTCTCGTTCCACTCGATTATTTCGTAATCGGGGCAGTATTTTTTCCAGCTTGCAATACATTTTTTAACGGATTTGGGCTTCTCCCCTCCGCCGAACCAGCAATAGTGAATTTTTTTCGGAATCATACATATACCTCCGGAAAAAGAAAAACGCCCGAAAATTACGGGCGTTTAATGGTGAGGATGAATGGATTTGAACCATCGACCCCTTGCATGTCAAGCAAGTACTCTAACCAACTGAGCTACACCCTCAAAGTGCTGTTATTCTATCATATTTTTTTGCTTTTGTAAAGGGTTTTATGAAAAGTTATTCAATTATTCTGTCAGCAAGGTATAAATACAAAAAATATAAAAAAACTATTGACAAATCCACCTCAAAGTTATATAATAGTTAAGCGCCTTGAGAGAAAGGCAAAATTAAATATCGCGGAGTGGAGCAGTCGGTAGCTCGTCGGGCTCATAACCCGAAGGTCGTTGGTTCAAGTCCAGCCTCCGCAACCATGAAAAAAGCACTTGCTTCGGCAAGTGCTTTTTTCAATGAAATTCACCTGCGGCGAGTGAAATATCCTGCGGATATGAAATAGCTGACGCTATGAAATATTTGCTTCGCAAATGTGATAGGCGAATTTCATTTCACTTTCTGCGTAGCTGAAAATTTCATAATTTATGAAGTAAATTATTTCATATTGCGCAGCAATATTTCATTTTATTACAACGAATTATTAGATTGGTTAAAATACCGGGTTCAAAAAGGTGTACGAATCCCACAGATCTGTCCTTGAGGCAGATCTTTTCTTTTTTCATCAAGGGTTTGAGGCCGACGAGCGAGGGTCGTTGGTTCAAGTCCGGTCTCCGCAACCATAATCACCGTTCGCACTGCGAATGGGAGGTTGTTTTCACGTATAAATGCATCAATAAAGGCAGTACAAACCAAAAAATGATTTGTACTGCTTCGATGATTATAATTTACCGTCGGTAATACGGTCGATAAAAATATTTTCCGTTTCGTATGTGTCGGGTTTGTTATCGTCCGGAATTATCAGCCAACCGCCGTAGGTGTGGTAGCCTGCGCCGGGAGTTTGCACAAGTCTGATACCGTCGATTTCCATTGTAAAGGTATTGACATGGTCGTGGCCGAAGAAAGCGGCGACTATATCGCCCGTTTTCTCCGGCTTTCAAACTGTTCACGGTGCGTTTTCGGCGGAATCTGCTGATCGGGATCGTCGTCCATTTCGGGGTCAACCTCGTGGATATCCGTCAATTTAAGTATGCGAAACTTGCCGTCGCCGCTGAATCGAAGCGATTTTTGCTTGTTTCTGATGTGTTTATGTGAATTGGGCAATCCTTTCGCCACGGTCCTTCCTCCTTGGGAAAGGATACTAATATAATACAATTTCTTCATCACTCTGTCAATTTAAGCTGTATGAAATTATATGCTTAAACCCTCTGATTAGCACTCTTTTACGTAGAGTGCTAAATTTACAATTTGTTAACAGGCAGATAACATAATATATCATAATCACGGATATAATATAGCTGTCAAAAGGAAAAAGAAAGAAATTAAAGAAAAGAGATGAGACCGATGGGTTGTGTGAAAATTCCGACTGACGCCGACCTTGTCGGATGAAAATTTAAAAAGGGCGACATAATAAAAATGCTATAATTATTGGAGGTATTGATTATGTTTGAACTTACACGCAGAAATAACAACCGTCATGTAAACACTTATAATCCTTTCCGTGAGATGGAGGAATTTGAAAGGAATTTCTTTGCAAATCCTTTCGGCGGATTTTTTGACTCGCAGGATCTTGCAGAATTTAAAACCGATGTAACCGATGAGGGCGACCATTATCTGCTCGAAGCCGATCTTCCCGGATTTGACAAAAAGGATATCAGCCTTGATATCAGCGGCGACACCCTTACAGTTCATGCTGAACGTCACAGCAAGGTTGAGGAAAAGAACGAGAAAAATAAGATCGTCCGTATGGAACGTTCTTACGGATCTTACAGCAGACAGTTTGACGTGTCCGGTGTTGACACCGATAACATCAAAGCAAAGTATGAAAACGGTGTTCTCGAATTGACTTTGCCTAAGAAGGACGAGAAGCTTCCCGAATCCAAGAGGCTGAAAATTGAATAATAACAAAAGTCCGACGCAGGGAATTTTTCCTACGCCGGATTTTTTGTTATTCAGATACAATGGAAAGGATTGATGATAACCGTAACAATTCTCTGCCAAAATTTTTTAAATTTTCCGACCTTGGTTTCCGAAGAAACAAGCTCATCAACGGAAAATACTTTATATGTGATTTCCGCCGCCTTGCTCTCGTAAAGCAAGGCAACCGATCCGTCCTCAAGCTCGGTCAGACAGGAATAAACAAAGGTGAAGTTTTCCCTGCTTTCGGTGACATTGTATTCATACGCCCAGTCGATTTTGTTGTTATCGCCGACAAGACCGATTTTTATTTTGCCGCATTTTCTTTTCGCCGTTTCAGGGAAAGAGGCAATAACTGCTTTCTTGCCGTTTATCGGCTTTGAATAGTTTATAAAAGAAACCATACAGTTTGAGCAGTATTTCAGCGATCCGTCCAGAGTGTATCTGCTCCATGTCTCTCCGCCGTCCTTACTGTCGCTGTAGCCGATATGATTAGCCTCGTTCCTCGAAAAAATGCGGATTGTTCCGTCTTCAAAAGTTACTGCCTGAGCCTCCGAGCTTTTGCGCGCAAAGCCCTTACCGTTGATTTTTTCACTTCTCTGCCAGGTCAGTCCGTTATCGTCGGAATATATCACGCTTGTTTTTTCACGCAAGTCGTTGTTGTCGTAGATCGCAAAAAACAGCCGCTCATTTCCGTCAACCGAGGTTGAAAATCCTCTGCCGGGACACACTCCCGTGAAACCTCTTGAATTGATCTGAGGATTAAGAATATAGGGCGCACTCCATGTTTTTCCGTTGTCCGTACTCTTCCTCAGCCACAAATAAAATGCGGGATAAATCTTAACGGGCGATAAGGCATAGAAGATATTGGCATGAACTGTTTTGTCGGTCTTTTGACCGTTTTTATCAAAGGCTTTTATCAAAACCTTTTCAAGCAAGCCGCCGTTCATTTTATATAGATTGTATTCACGGTCAACATAGTATCCGTCATAAAGAGTTGAGTCTGAAAATCTTTTTATCGGAGCATAATCGCCGCAGAAATCATCAATATAATACGGATATTCCGTCTTATCAAGTTTTCCGCTTTCGGCTTTTGTTTCGGTCGTTTTGTCGCAGAGAGCGATTTTTCCGTCAATAAATCCTCCGCCGTTTTTCTTAGCTTCCGTCAATCCGATAAAGGCCGGGCAGGCGTCACAGATGACAAAAACCGTTCCGTCCGAGGCTTGAAGAACTGCGCTGTCGATAAATGACGCACTTGCTTTAATCGCTTCTTCTGAACATTCGTCGCTGAAATCTTCAAAATGGTTTATCATATTTATTTCCGACCACGTTTCGCCGTTGTCCTCGGAAATTCTTATGCCCGTATCTATATTGGCGGGAGAGTCCGAGCCGTTGCCGTAACGGACATCGGCACTTACAAAAACATTGCCGTTGCCGAGCGTAATCATCGACGGGATACGGAAAAGCGAACTGCCTGCAACTCCGCTTTCATAGGGCTGACTGACGCCCTCCGCACCGAAAGCGGAAACGGCAAAGCCGAATACAAAATTCAATGCAAGAACCGAGCTTAAAAACTTTTTGAATTTCAAAAAATTCACCTCTTTTATTTTGTCTGCAACATCATTATATCATAATGCCCTGTTATTTCAATATTGAAAAACTGCAATAAAAAGCTTACAGCAAGAAGTTTCGGCGTTTAACCGAGGCTTCTTGCTGTAAGTATATTTTAGCGGAGGAGGTTAGGTAATTTTTTATCAGGGATTATACATCGCTGAATGACTGATATGATTGATTCTGTAGGTTCTTTGCAATCATTTTTCAGCCATGCCGTTATAATTCCCATCAAGCCGTGGATATAAAACTCCATAATGAAACGCCTGTTGGTTTCGGGAACATTAAAACGTTCCAAAATAGGTGTAAAAACATTGATGAAAAGACTGTCGTATATTTCATCTGCTTGAAAAACAGCGGCTTTCTCAATAAAAGTTTTAAAAAGACGTTTGTTTTCTTTAATGCAGTTCAGATACGGAGTCAGGTATTTCGGAGTAATCAGAAACAATTCTTCGATGGGGCAATCCCTGAGTTTTTCAAAAAAATCGTTTGAATTGTTATTAAAATATCCCTGAAAGATATCAAATGCGTACTGTGTGCTTTCGGAAAGCAAATCGGCAACGGTATCATAGTGGAGATAAAAAGTGGATCGGTTTACTCCCGCCTTTTCACAGATTTCTTTGACGGTTATATACTCAAAATCTTTTTTCTCCAACAGCTCCAGAAAGGCTTTATCCATTCTGGCCGCCGTATTAAAATATTTACTTTCTGATTTATTCATTCAGCTCCGCCTTCTTCCGTTTTGGTAATGTGTAACGCAGAAAAGGAGTTTTACCGGAATTTATTCTTTATTGTCGCTGATCTCTTTTGCAAGCTTGATAATATCAAAGGCATATTTCTGCTTGCCATTTTCAAGCATCTTTTTGTAGACGGGGTAGTTTATTCCCATGCCCACCATACCGATAATTCCGATGATTATTCCGATGACAAACATTGCGGTACTTCCGCTTCCGATGACTTTCATGGCAAGACACATTCCGACGCCCATAATCAATGATGCGACAATTCCGAAAGTGTAGGTGAAAACTGTTGCAGGCAACTTGGCTCTTGCATCCAGCTTTTTCAGGGCAATCACCTTTGAAGTGTCTTTCGGCGCGTATTCGTTTGCGAGTTGTTCTGCATAAATTTTATCTGTATTCATTTTCTTGCCTCCTTAATTTTGTGTCTTTATTATACAGGAGACAAATTCTTTTTTGAACAACACAAAACAAACTTTATGTTGTTTTTCAGCAAAAAAGTTCTATTTCGGAAACAGAAATCCTTGCAAAAGCTATTTTGGAAAGTTCGTCTTTATATTCAACTGTATTTGCGTAAAAAAGCATATCTTCCTCTTGAGAATAGAACATCGACGGAGAATAACCGCAGCCTTTTTGATCCGAATAAGGAAGAGGATTTATCATCGTCCTGAAGCTTTCGCCGTAATCAAAGCTGACGAGCAGTTCGTTGTGTCCTTTGTTTCCGTATTTTCCGCTCACAATCAACATTCCGTTTTTTCCGCCTTTCGGAAGCCAAACACAGCAGGGTGACGAACCTATGCTGCGCTGTGATTTGGTTGATATTTTTTTACCGATATCGCTTGCGTTCCAGCTTTCAATCGAATCGGAAACCTTATAATAAATCGGATATCCGTCACCGTTTCCGAATTCATAGCAAAGAAAATATCTGCCGTTGCCCATTTGGGTTACAACCGGCATACCGGGACGATCCTGAGTGTTGTCACTCACAACAACTGCAGTCTTTTCGCTCCAGTTGATTCCGTCAGCCGTCCTTTTATATACAATAGTCTGACTGTGAACTGCATCGGAATCATCGGAATAGAAGCAGTAGAGATAACCGCCGTCAAACACAAAAAACGGCTCCCAAATACCGTCACCCGTACCTCCTGCCTCATCGACCGCCGATATCTCGCTCCAGGTTTTGCCGCAATCGCCGCTTGCATAAACCGATAAGCGTGTTTTGCTTTTACAGCCGTCGTCAATCGAAATACCGCCGAGCAATATTGTACCTTCAGGAAAATCACCGAGAGCCTGCGGCAGTTCAAAAAGGCAAGGCTCCCAAGCCGCAGAAAGTGAAGCATCGTCCGTTTCTTTCACAGTCGATATCAGTTCCCATTTTTCACCGTGATCGGTGCTTTTCATAATTTTAAAATTTGTTTCTCCTTTGTCAAAAACTTCAAAGGAACAAAGAAGTGTGCCGTTGTTTTCCCCGTTGTGGGAAAGGGAAATAATTGTAGGGTACTGTGCACCGTTTTCCCACACCTCGGACGGCGGACAAAATATGTCGGACCTTGTTTCCACATTCAGAACAGCCTTTTTTGTCAGTATTATGTTCTGTTCACCGTACGGAAGTCCGAAAAGGGACATCATAGAATTTATTATGGCTAACAAAAGCGCATATAATCTGCCCAAAAAAAATCACCTCTCCATTTTTATTCAGAATACTCTTTGCAGAGTTTTTCCGGATATTTAGGATTTTTAAAACTCCAATATTTAATTCCGTTTTTTACTGCAGCGACAGGGGAGGACTCTGTGATTTTTTTGTAATCCTCACCCTTTTCCCATTCGTCGGCGGATATTACCGAATAGGTCGGAGCGTCCTCACCGCCGAAAAGGCAGGGGTCAATCTGATTGAAGGTGCTTTCCGTTGCAAGGCGTTCATGCGCAAGAAACGGCACGGAAATATCACGAGTTACAGTCATCTCTTTTGCAATGTAATCGGCTCTGAAAGCGTATGCGGCGAAATTCTGAGCGCACAGCACGAGCATTGTAAGGCCGATTGCGGCGAAAATAACGGGCGAAGCGATGCGGAAAAATAGCTTTATCCGATCCTTAATTTGAATTTCCTTACGGATAACCGAAACAAGATGTAATGCGAAACACAAAAGGATCGCAAATGTTGTGAAGAATGTTCTGTCTCCTCTGTGATTGACTATCATCATCGGAGCGACCGCACTTCCGAGTAGAATTACCGTTGCAAGCGTTGAAATAATAAACTCTTTTCGTTTTGACAAAACGGAAACCGCAAGCACGGCGGCAAGATAAACAAGCTCAACGAGCAGATATACCGCCGAAAAGCCCGACGCTTTTTCAAAGAAGATAAGCGTCAGCAGGCTCAGGATTGGAAGAACGCAAAGCAACGCAGTCAATAAAATTTTGAAGCTTTTTCCGAGCTTGCAATGCCTGTATAAAACGAAGATCATCACAGCCGAGATGACGAGATAAACAGGCAGATACTGAGCCGCAAGGACGGCGAAGCTTCTCAGCGCAGAAAGCGCATTGTATAACAGCGACGTCGGCTCGGTCACATATCCTCTGTAATAGCTTAGTTTTTCCGTTGTGTCTGTGACACGGGGTATCAACAGCATTATTGCCGTGCCGACCGTCGTAAAAATAAAATGAACGATGCTTGCCGAAGATATTTTTTTCTCTTTAATCAAATCAAGAATAATTATCAAAACCGCAAGGCAGATCAACACAACTGTCGTGTTCTCGCTGAAAAGACAGGCACAGACGGACGAAACAGCAAGCGGAATTAGCAACAGCCGGGAGCCGCCGCAACGCAGATTTTTTATCATATTACAGGAAATCAGCGCAAAAACAAACGGCACGGCATAGTTACAGAAAGCCGCTATCATACAGTAGACCTCACGAATTATTCCGATCGCAGGCAATGCGGTCAGAACGGCAATAGGGAATATATATTTGCTTTTGCCGTCAAAGAAAAGACGGTTTGCAAGGAAAACGGTCAGCGTCAGGAAAAAAGCCGTAACAAAAATCGCCGCCGTAAAATGATGTGAAAAATAAAATCCGAGGACATTTCCAAGCAGTCTTCCGTTGCCGTAGTGAATAGCCTCACTCAAAATATTAAGAAAATCTCCGTCATAATCCCTTGTAAAAATCAGGACGTCGTACTGCGGATATGTGAACATATACGACAGGGCAAAGCCAAGAAAAACAAATACATACGAAACGCAGGAGACAAGCGTCTGTTTTTGTTTACCGTTCATTTTTTCACCCCCTAAATAATCAAAAAAGGTCAGACTGAAAAGCCCGACCTTTTTTATTTTGATTTATCAGTCAGTTACAACTGCCTTTGCAGGGTTGATGCGTACGCCGGGGCCCATTGTTGTTGCAACAACGCAGCTTCTGATGTACTGACCCTTTGATGCGGCCGGCTTTGCCTTGTTGATAGCGTCAAGGAGAGTCTTGTAGTTCTCCTGAAGCTTCTCAGCACCGAAGGAAACCTTGCCGATCGGGCAGTGAATGATGTTTGTCTTGTCAAGACGGTACTCAATCTTACCTGCCTTAGCCTCTTCAACAGCCTTAGCAACATCAGGAGTAACCGTACCTGCTTTCGGTGAAGGCATAAGACCGCGGGGGCCGAGAACCTTACCGAGACGACCTACAAGTCCCATCATGTTGGGAGCTGCGATAGCAACATCGAAATCGAGGAAGCCTTCGCCCTGGATCTTAGCAACAAGATCCTCAGCGCCGACGATCTCTGCGCCTGCTGCTGCGGCAGCGTCTGCTGCGTCACCCTTAGCGAAAACAGCAACTCTGACTTTCTTACCCGTACCGTTCGGAAGAACGACGGCGCCACGAACCTGCTGGTCGGCATGACGTGAGTCAACACCGAGGCGAACGTGGACTTCTACAGTTTCATCAAACTTTGCGGAAGAAGTCTTGACTGCAAGATCAAGAGCCTCTGCCGGATCATAAAGCGTAGCTCTGTCAACGAGCTTTGCGCTCTCAATATATTTCTTACCGTGTTTCATAAGATATTCCTCCCTGAATAGTGGTTAAATCGGATTTTACCTCCCACGCGGGAGCATTAATCTACAACAGTAACGCCCATGCTGCGTGCAGTACCGGCGATCATTGACATTGCTTTTTCGATCGTTGCTGCATTTAAGTCAGGCATCTTCTGTTCAGCGATTTTTCTAACCTGCTCACTTGTAATCGTGGCAACCTTTGTCTTGTTAGGCACACCTGAACCGCTCTCGATTCCGCAAGCCTTCTTGATAAGAACTGCTGCGGGCGGTGTCTTTGTAACGAATGTAAAAGTACGGTCTGCATAAACCGTGATAACAACAGGGATGATAAGACCTGCGTCGTTCTTTGTACGCTCGTTAAATTCTTTTGTGAATGCCATAATGTTTACGCCGTGCTGACCGAGTGCCGGACCAACGGGCGGTGCCGGTGTTGCTTTGCCGGCAGGGATCTGAAGCTTAATAAAGCCTACTACCTTCTGAGCCATTTCTTGCACCTCCAAAATAATGTGGTTCGTCGGAGCAATTTGATTGAATTTTTGCTCCTCCCACAACGGAGCCGAAGCTCCATGCCCCAAAGGGACATATAAATCAAGCCTTGCGGCTTAATTATCGTTTTTCATCAGTCGTCAAGGGGTTCAACCTGATCCAGCTCAAGCTCAACCAGAGTCTCCTTGCCGAACAATGCGGAAACCGTAACCTTGACCTTATTGTTTTCAAGGTCGATCTCCTCGACCTTACCGGTGAAGCCTTCAAAGATTTCATCGGTAATGTTGACTGTGTCGCCAACCTCATACTTGACTTCGACAACCTTCTTTTCAACGCCGAGTCTGTAAACCTCTTCCTCCGTCAGGGGGATCGGCTTGCCCTCCGGACCGACAAAGCCCGTCGAACCTCTTGTGTTGCGGATAACGAGCCATGCCTCATCGCTGATCTTAGGCATATCGTTTTCGTCAAGGAAAGTTGCAATCTTAACCATAACGTAACCCGGGAAGATTTTACGCTCCACCTCACGGGTTTTGCCGTCCTCACGAACCTCGACGACGGTTTCGGTAGGAATTTTGACCTCAAGGATCTCATCCTGCATCTTACGGTTTTCGGCAGCTTTCAAAACGTTTGTGGCTACCTTGTTCTCGTAGCCCGAGTAGGTATGAACAACATACCATCTGGCATCATTTGACATTGCCGTTCCTCCGTATCGCTGAAATTATTGAGCCGCCGGTGTATCTTCGCCTATGCTGAGACCGCCTGCGGTTGTTGTTTCTCCCGCCGTAGTGGTTTCGGCAACGGTTGTGGTCGTGCGGTTTTCTGCGACAGTTCGAAGTCCGCTGATGCCCTTTGTAAGACCGAGGTCAACAAGGAATACGAGCACACCGACGATTGCGATACAAACGATAGTGACAACGGTTCCTTTTATGACTTCTTTTGCGTCAGGCCATGTGATCTTTTTGAGATCACCCTTGCTGTTCTTGAAGAAATTCTTTATGGCCTTGCCCATACGCACGAAAACGTTGGGCTTATTCTTTGACTTTTTGGAAGTCTTTTCTTTTTCAGCCTTTGCGATTTTCTTAGCAGCTTCGGAACTCTCTTTTTTTGCCATAACAGTTCTCCTCCCAGCTTACTTCGTCTCTTTGTGGAGAGTATGCTTCTTGCAGAATCTGCAGTACTTGTTCATCTCCAACCTGTCGGGTGTGTTCTTCTTGTTCTTCATTGTGTCGTAATTGCGCTGCTTGCATTCTGTGCAAGCGAGTGTAACCTTAACTCTCATTTCGGCACCTCCATTTAACCGGTTTCCCGGGATTTTAAGCCTCCCTCATACGGGAATTTACACCCTGTAAATTCCTAAAAGAGGGCACAAAAAAAGAACCCTCCTTAAAGAGGTATAGTTATTTTATCACATAGGCACAATAATGTCAAGCAATTTTTTGTAAAACGGCAATAAAATCCGAGGGCATCAATATGTAGCGGCTAAGCCGTTTTTCAGCCACAAAACGTATGCCGTCACGGCTCGGAAACCTTAGTTTCAAAGCCGTGACGAAGACATTTGACCGGATTATTATACCTTAATAATATATAAAAGTCAATTAAAGATCGTCCGCATCCTGCTGAGGTCTGACGGTTTCGCTCGGATTGCCCGTGTAGCTGCCGAGAACATCGGTTTCGCTGCCGACCTCCCAGTCGCTGACAATGGACTGCACAAGCGGAGAAAGCTCCGGCTTACGCTTCTTGTTCTTTTTCTTCTTTTCCACAGTTCGTTCACCTCCGCAATTAGTATTTGCAAAGCGGCGGCGTTTATTGACACGCAGAAAAAAATAATGTATTATATTAAAAAACAATACGAGGTATTTAGAATGAAAATATACAAGAGAGTTGCGGCGTTAATCGTCTGCGCCGCAGTAATTTTTACGCTTGCGTCCTGCAAGGTCGGTGAGGGAATACCTTTCCTGACAACAAAGAGCAAGACTACGCTTCCCGACAACACCGTGACCGTCACTTTTCCCGAGGGCTACACGATAATTCAGATTGCGGACAAGCTTGAACAGAACAAGGTCTGCACCGCTCAGGCATTTCTTGAAGCCTGCAAAAATCCCGTTGCAGGCATTGAAATCGACAACGCTCAGGACAGAGTTTTTCTTCTGGAGGGCTACATTTTCCCCGACACATACGAATTTTATCTCGACTCCGACGCACAGTCGGTAGTAAATAAATTCATTGAGAATTATAAGTCAAAAATCACCGACGAGATGAAAACACGGGCGCAGGCTCTCGGCTACACAATGGATCAGATGATCACCCTTGCTTCGATCATTCAAAAAGAATGTGACGCCGACATAGAGGAATGTGCCAATGTTTCGTCCGTTTTCCACAACAGACTGAAGGATCCCGCTTCTTTCCCGAAGCTTCAAAGCGACGTTACAACCTTTTATATTACGGAAAACCTTAAAGATATGCTCGGATACGAGGACGGGGTTGCGCTCGAAAATCAGAACGGTGAAGTTCAAAAATATATGAATCTTTACAGCACCTATTATTGCAGCGGACTGCCCGTCGGTGCTATCTGCAATCCGGGAATGAAGGCGATCAATGCGGCTCTTCACCCTGCCGACACGGATTATGTTTTCTTCCTGACCGACAAGAGCGGTAAAGATTTCTATTACGCCGCAACGATAGACAAGCACAACGAAAACGGCAAAGCCGCAGGACTTTTTTAAGGAGGAAAAACCATGCTGTTCATTGAATACCCGAAATGCTCGACCTGTCAGAAAGCGAAGAAGTGGCTTGACGAAAACGGAATTGAATATACCGACCGACACATAAAGGAGGAAAATCCCACCGCCGCAGAGCTGAAAGAATGGGCAAAGGCAAGCGGCGTTGAGCTGAAAAAGTTTTTCAACACAAGCGGTATGCTTTACAAGTCGATGAACTTAAAGGAAAAGCTCCCGACAATGAGCGACGGGGAAAAATTTGATTTGCTTGCGAGCGACGGAATGTTGGTAAAAAGACCGCTGATCGTGGACGGAAATGCCGTTCTGATCGGCTTCAAAGAGGCTGAATGGAAGAAACATTTCAATATTGGCTGAAATTTTTGAAAAAACACTTGATTTTCGGTATTCGTTCAGTTATAATATTGTAGCTGTTCGGATTTGCCGACAGCAGCAACATAATATTGCAAAATGAATTTGGAGAGTTGTCCGAGCTGGCCGAAGGAGCACGATTGGAAATCGTGTAACAGGTCAAAGCCTGTTCGAGGGTTCGAATCCCTTGCTCTCCGCCAAAAAATAAAGAGTGTAGCGCATGCTATGCTCTTTATTTTTTGATTAGTTATAAGGGATTCGAACAAGGAGGGAAAGGGCAAGCGTTGACAAAATCCCCTTGTGATGAAATCCGACTTCGTTGGAAGAACGGGACGGATTCCATTTTGGGCAATAGAATGTTTTTTCGTTGCAAAGAAGTAATATTATGATATAATAAAAACAGAAAGCGTAAGGGGCGATCGGGTGAACGAAAAAGTTAATTTACTTTCGATGTAAATAACGGTTAGGCATATCAAAGGAGGAACAGTATGATTAAAAAGCTGTTGTTTGACAGGCATCATTTTGCCTGCCGGGGTGACGTCTGGATTGCAGACGGTGAATACGAAATTAAGACAAGCGAGATTGAAAAAATCGGTCCCGTTTTTGTTGCCGACAAGCCTTGGGAAAGGTGTCATCTGAACTGGCTTACCGTGACGGAGGACAACGGCAAATTCCGTATGTGGTATGAGGCTTTCTCAAATCCTGCCGATGATTTCGGCTGTCGGCTGTGCTATGCCGAAAGCGAGGACCTGCTCCGCTGGGAAAAGCCGAATTTGGGCATATGCGAATTTGAGGGAAGCAAAGAGAACAATATCGTTATTGATAATTCGCTTACTCACGGTATGGGCTTCCACGGACATTCGATTTATATTGATCCCAATTCACCGCCGTATGCGAGATACCGCTGTGTTTTTCTCGGTGCGCTTTTGCGTCCCGAAGACAAGAGCAAGCAGGGTTTGGTTTCCTTTGCATACTCTCCCGACGGTATTCATTGGACTCACGGTGCGCCCGAAATACCGATAGATTATAATCATATGCCTGTTACCGCCTTTGGCTCGGACACTCAAAGCTGTGTCAGGTGGGACTCGGAAAAGAGAAAATACATCGGATATTTCCGCAATCTTGAAAGGAACGGCTGCCGCAGTATTTGCAGAGGAGAATCCTCAGACGGGGTGCATTGGGACGAACCTGTTACGGTTCTTCGTCCCGATATGTACGACAACCTCAATGCGGACTATTACAACAGCGCCGCCACAAAGGTGACTGACGGCGGAGACACGGCACATTATATTTTTTATTCGTTTTTCAACCACAGCACGGAAACCCTTGATATTCGTCTGGCAACGAGCCGTGACGGAATAAACTTTGACAGATATTCAAGAGTGCCTTTTGTTCCGAACGGAGACACCTTTGACCGTGGAGCAATGTATGCCGCCGCAGGTATTCATAATTTGGCGGACGGCAGACAGTGTATCATTTACAGCGCAAGCAACCACCGCCACTGCGATCCGGCGGCTCCGGACGAAAAATCCGGCTGTTATATGCTTGCCGCCTTTGAGCGTGACAGACTTCAGGGACTTTATGTGAAAAATCACTTTGAATTTACCGTAAACGGTTATGTTGATCCGTCCTGCCCCGAGGTCACGGTCAATGCAGATATCAGAGGCAGAATTTACGGAGGACTGATTGACGACAACGGCGATTTTGTTCCCGGATTTTCACCCGATGATTGTATTCCTCTCAAAGGAAACTCGACCGATCATGTGATGAAGTGGAGAGGTACGCAGACTCAAAAAAGCAAGGCGTGGCTCAAGCTTTACATAGACGATGCGGATATCTGGTCTGTTACGGTCAATGGGGACAGATAAATTCTGCTTGCTGTACTACTTATATCCCATTGTAAAAAATAAAACCACGGCCGATGACCGTGACATATACCAATATAATATTTTTAAAAAATTATAGAGATTGTCGGCGGCTGCCGCCGCCTTCGCCTCGCTTTGCTCGTTGCCCACGTCGGCGAAAACAGTCCACCGGACTGTTTTCTTCCGCAAACGAGTTTAGGCAGGAGTTGACAAAAAAGATGTGCATTTATAAGCGAGAAAATTTTTTGTATGGCTGCGTAAGACTTTGAGGTAATACTTTCCGTATTGCTGAAAAGTATTATACAGCCATACGGAAAATTAGCCGCTTAGAAGTGCATATTCTTTTTGTCGGCTCTTGCCCTTTCCCTCCTTGTTCGAATCCCATTGTAAAAAATAAAACCACGGTCAATGACCGTGGTTTTATTTTTGGCAGCGGAATAGGGATTCGAACCCCAACAAACAGAGTCAGAGTCTGTCGTGCTACCGTTACACCATTCCGCTACAGAACGTTTGCTATTATACACCGACAAAGCTTGTTTGTCAATATGTTTTGGAGAAAAACTTGAAAAATTCAGAAAAAAATCAATGACTGATTTTCTTGTGAATTTACATCGAAAACCAGTCATATAAAGCTGTTATTTATTCTTAACTTTCTTCGTCTTTTTTTCGGGTATCGTGATAAAATACGCAAGCTCCCAAAGGGCAATTCCGAGGAACACTATCAGACCGAGAGTGACGGCATTGCCGAGGGAAAAAGCGTCAACTGAAATCGCTCCCTCAAGAATTGATTCACCGATTGAACCGAGCAGATTGTTACTTTCTCCGATGAATGCCTTTGCTAAAATTCCGCCGATGTCAACCTTTCCGCTCAGGAAAGGTGCGGCAAACCTTGCAAAGCATCTCAATGCGGCGAAACAGCAAACCGCTCCGCCTGCGCCGAGCGCAGAAATTGTCTTGTTGGCGTTCGTAAAAAGAGTGCATCCCATTATAACGATCGCAATTACAACTGCAACAGCAAGCAAAACGCCTGCGGCGATCGCCCAGCCTTTTCCCGTCAGAAGCTCGGCAGGGATTTTGGAAATATCAAAGCTCATTCCGCCGAACGAGAAGCTTCCGTTGCTGATGCCCGTCACAATTTCTTTAATCGAAAAGGTAAGCTCCATTGCGCTGTTTGCCGTTTCCTCGGCAAGCTTTGAAAGTATCGTGTAGAGCGATGAGCTTTCGGAGATCGAAACCACCGCACGAACAAGGTTAAGAAAATAAAATATCGGGAAAATTGAAAGCGACAAAAGAAAAACTACGATCTTATTGAATATTTTCATTGATCCTCAGCTCCTTTATTTGCCCCACGAGGAATTAAGGGCAACCGTGCGGTTAAATACAAGCTTGTCCTCCGTGCTGTCCTTATCCACGCAGAAATAACCGTTTCTCATAAACTGGAAGGTGTCGCCGGGCTTTGCATCCTCAAATCCGCCCTCAAGCAGGCAGTTTTCGATAACTTCGAGC
The DNA here is from genome assembly GCA_051881315.1 of Acutalibacteraceae bacterium. Lineage (GTDB taxonomy): Bacteria > Bacillota > Clostridia > Oscillospirales > Acutalibacteraceae > CAG-488. Next base: position 17,360 of record JBJEPQ010000048.1, read on the forward strand.
GAATTGGGATTGAGATCGTCAATATAGTCGCCGTTCTTGCCCGGTTCCTCGGCATTGAAAAGTCTGTCGTAAAGGCGAACCTCACATTCCTTGCAGTCGTTGGCATTTACCCAATGGATCGTGCCCTTGACCTTTCTGCCGTCGGGAGAATTGCCTCCCCTACTCTCCGGATCATAGGTGCAGTGCAGGCAGGTGACGTTTCCGTCTTCGTCTGTCTCATAGCTGTTGCACTTTATAAAATATGCGCTCTTGAAGCGAACCTCGTTGCCGGGGAAAAGTCTGAAATATTTCTTGACAGGCTCTGCCATAAAGTCGTCCTGCTCAACGTAAAGCTCACGGGAGAAGGTGACCTTTCTTGTGCCGAATTCGGGATGGTCGGGGTGAAGCTCAACGTCAAACTCCTCGCTCTGTCCCTCGGGATAGTTGTCGATAACAACCTTGAGAGGACGCAGAACTGCCATCGCTCTGGGTGCCTTGGCATTGAGATCATCTCTGACACAGGCTTCAAGCAAGCCGTAGTCAACCGTGCTGTCCGCCTTGGACACGCCGACTCTGTCGATAAAATCCCTGACTGCTGCGGCGCTGTAACCGCGTCGTCTCATTCCGCAGAGAGTAATCATTCTCGGATCGTCCCAGCCGGAAACAATGCCCTTGTTGACCATTTCAAGGAGCTTTCTCTTGCTGGTGACGCAGTAGTTGATGTTAAGACGTGCAAACTCGATCTGTCTCGGCGGCTCATCGAAGCCGATCTGCTCAACAACCCAGTTGTAAAGCGGTCTGTGATTTTCAAATTCAAGCGAGCAGAGGGAGAAGGTTACGCCCTCCTTTGCGTCGGAAAGAGGATGTGCAAAATCGTACATCGGATAAACGCACCACTTGTCGCCTGTCTGATGATGGGAAACGTGAGAAATTCGGTAAATTACGGGATCACGCATATTGAGGTTGGGCGAGGACATATCAATTTTCGCTCTGAGCACCTTTTCGCCGTTGCCGAATTCGCCGTCGGTCATACGCTTAAAGAGGTCGAGATTTTCCTCAATGCTCCTGTTTCTGTAAGGGCTTTCCTTGCCCGGCTCGGTGAGAGTTCCTCTGTACTCCCTGATCTCGTCTGCGCTGAGATCGTCAACGTAAGCCTTGCCGTCCTTGATGAGCTTGATCGCACATTCATAGACAAAATCAAAATAGTCCGAAGCGAAGAACACGTTTTCCCAATGAAAACCGAGCCACTTGATATCCTCCTTGATTGCGTCGATGTATTCAACGTCCTCACGGGAGGGATTGGTGTCGTCAAAACGGAGATTGCATATGCCGTTGTACTTCTCCGCCGTACTGAAATCTATACACAGAGCCTTGGCATGACCGATATGGAGATAGCCGTTCGGCTCGGGCGGAAATCTCGTCTGAACGCGGCTTTTAACGCCTGCGGCAAGATCCTCGTCGATGAAATCATGTATAAAATTTGAAGCTTTATTTTCTTCCATAATGCCCTCCGATTATTTATATGCCCTGACGGTATTCTCAAGTCTTGCCTTGACCTTTTCACCGCCGAGCAGGGCGATGATCGAATGGAGGTCGGGCGTGTTGCGGCGTGAGGTTATCGCAATTCTGATAACCGTTGAAACGTCGCCGACATGACCTTTGAACAGGTCGGGATTTTTCTTGTATTCCTTGACATTCGGAGTGAAGCCGAGCGGCTCGCAGATATCCTTGATCTTAGCAAACCATGTGTCCTTGTCGTCCGAAGCGTCAAAAACTTCAATGTATTTTTCAAGTATTGCTGCTGCGTCCTCTTTGCCGATATTTTCGGGAAGCGTGCAGTCGGGAGTGTAAAGCTCGTCGTAGAAATATGAAACGTAATCCTTGATCTCGTCCCACTTTGCGATGTCCTTACGGGGCTTCGCCGTTCCCCTGTCGATGGAGAAAATGCCCTTTGCAAAATCTGCGTCACGGCTGAGAAGCTCATAAAGCTCCGCATCGTTTTCCTTTGCCCATGCCGAAGCCTTGTCATAAACCTCGTCGGCTGTCATAAGGGAAATAACGTTTTTGCTGACATCGTTGAGCTTGTTGAGGTCGAACAACGCTCCGCTTGCGCTCATCTTTTTTAGGTTGAACGGGAACTCGCTCTGAGGGGCGGTCTTGTTCGCCTTGCGCCAATCCTCAAAATTGGAATTGGCTATTGTCAGAAGATATTCGATAACGCTCTCTTTCGGATATCCGCTTTCGGAATAGAACGAAACCGAGGCTTCGGGATCCTTACGCTTTGAAAGCTTTCTCTTTCCGCCGTTGTCCTCTTTCATAATCGGTGAAATATGAGCATACTTAGGCACCTTGAAGCCGCAGGCTTTGAAAAGCTGAATGTGAAGCGGAACCGAGGAAATCCATTCATCACCTCTGACAACATGAGTTGTCCTCATAAAATGATCGTCAACCGCATGGGCGAAGTGGTAGGTCGGTATTCCGTCGGTCTTGAGAAGAACAACATCCTGTATGTTTTCGGGCATCTCGATCTTGCCCTTGATGAGATCGTCGAATTTAATTCTGTGATCCGACTGTCCGGGAGAGCGCAGACGCAGAGTGTAGGGACAGCCAGCTTCTATCTTCTCCTTCTGCTGTTCAAAGGTCAGACTGCGGCACTTTGCCCATTCGCCGAAATAGCCCTGAATGTCGGTGCCTGCTTTTTCCTGCTCGGCTCTGATGCCGTTCAGCTCCTCCTCGGTGCAGAAGCAGGGATATGCCATACCCTGAATAACGAGCGACTTTGCGACCGACTGGTAAACATCCTTACGTTTACTCTGCTGATACGGTCCGTAGCTTCCGCTCTCTTTTTCAAAGCCCATAATTCCCTCGTCGGGAGTTATGCCGAAATCGGAAAGTCCCTTGATGATAGCGGAAACGCCGTCGTCGATCTCACGCTTCTTGTCGGTGTCCTCAATTCTGAGGAAGAAAACGCCGTCGTCGGTTGCACGGGTGGTCAGCTTGGAGATCATTGCGGCAAAAAGTCCGCCGAGGTGGAGAAAGCCTGTCGGGCTCGGAGCAAATCTCGAAACCCTTGCACCCTCGGAAAGGCCTCTTTCGGGATATATTTTTTCGTAATCCTCGGGAGTTTTTGTTATATTCGGGAACAAAAGCTCGGCAAGTTTTTCATTGTCTGTCATTATAAAATCTCCTTTGAGTGAATATACAAATATACATAATACATTATCGCAGAAAAATGCCGCAGTGTCAAGAGAACAATCGGCGCAAATGAGGGTTTTCGTGCTTTTGTAAGTATTGACTATTGCTTATATAATATGATATAATTTTATTGTGCAAAAATTTTTGATGAGAGGGTTTTCAAATTGAGGAAGACTGTAATTGAACCCAACGGACGTAATCTTCAATACTGGAAGGACATCTGGAACTACCGTGAGCTTGCATATAATCTTGCAAAGAGAGATATTACCGTAAGATACAAGCAGACGAGGATCGGTCTCGGATGGGCGATCATTGCGCCGATTATCAATATGTTCGTTTCCACCTTTATTTTCGGAACTCTTGCCGGACTTTCCTCGGACGGTTCCGCACCCTATTTCCTCATGGTATATGCAGGAAGTATTCCGTGGAACATTTTCCAAAAGAACGTTTCACAAACCTCCTCCACGTTTATTACAAATGCCGATCTTATGAAAAAGGTCTATTATCCGAGAATCCTCTCCCCTGTCGGAGCATGTTTGGCAAGCGCCTTTGACGCTCTTGTTTCGATGGTAGTGCTTCTTGTTATGATGCTTGTGGTCGGATATTATCCGACGCCCAGAATGCTTTTGTTCCCGTTCTTCCTTTTCCTGAACGCCGCGCTCGGACTTTTCCTCGGACTTTTCCTTTCGTCATTCAATGTCAAGTGGCGTGATATGGCGCAGATTGTTCCGTTTGCCCTCTCGGTAATGCAGTATATCTGCCCCGTATCGTATTCAATCTCATCCATTCCCGATAAATACAGGCTTATCTATTCCCTCAACCCGGCAACGGGAATGATATCGGCATTCAAGTGGTGTATACTCGGTGATATGACATTCGATCCGCTTTCTTTCATCGTTGCCGTTGCATGGCTGATTTTCTTCGCTGTATTCGGCATTATTCTTTTCAGAAAGACTGAAAGAAACTTTGTTGATATCGTCTGACGGGGTGAAGATTATGAGCGAAAATCAAACAGCTTTAAAAATTGAAAATATCAAGAAAAAATATGTTATAAAGCACGTTACAAAGAAACCCGACGATAAAAAGGAACGTGCCAAGCTTGCCCTCTACAACCTTGCTCATCCTAAACAAGCAAACCAAAAAGAGGATTTTTGGGCGCTTAACGGGGTGAATTTTGAGGTAAAGCAGGGCGAAAAGGTCGGCATAATCGGAAAGAACGGAGCAGGAAAATCCACGCTTCTCAAGGTTATATCCAGAATTACCGAGCCGACGGACGGCAGAATTGAGTTTTACGGAAAAATTTCTTCGATGCTTGAGGTCGGAACGGGCTTCAACAGAGAGCTTACCGGACGGGAGAATATCTACCTCAACGGAGCTATTCTCGGTATGACAAAGGCAGAGATAGACGAAAAATTTGACGCTATTCTTGAGTTTTCCGAGGTTGGAAAATTTATTGACACTCCCGTAAAGAGATATTCAAGCGGAATGTTTGTCCGTCTTGCTTTCGCAGTTGCCTCGCATCTTGAGCCCGATATACTTCTGGTTGACGAGGTTCTTGCCGTCGGCGACACCCGTTTCCAGAAAAAATGTATTCAGAAGATGAGAAGCATTGCAGACAGCGGAAGAACGATTCTTTTCGTCAGTCATCAGATGAACACTATCCGTCAGCTCTGCGACCGTGTTATCGTGCTCAAGGAGGGCAAGGTAATCTATGACGGTGAAGTTGAGGGCGGTATAAGACTGTATAACAGCGAAGCCTATATGGAGAAGCGCAATCATTACGACTACAAGGATCTTGCAAGACTGCCTGGCTACTCTCTCGACAAGGCGGAGATACTGTCGCTCGATATTCTTCACAACGAATCCTGTATCTATGCGGCGGACGAGCCGATAGATTTTAAGCTGAAGCTGAAAACCAAGGTTCCCGATATAGGCGATCTGAGCTTCCGTATGCTCATATGGCAGGCGGACGAAACTCCGATTGAAACCGCCTTCACAAAAACCTTCGCCAATATCAATGACATCGGCGAATACGAGGTTGAGGCGACTATCAGAAACCACAATCTTGCGCCCGGTCTTTATAAGCTTACGCTTATCCTTTCCGGCGGCAATTCAAGCGCAAACAGCGAAAATCTTGATTATATTTACCCGGCTTTCGTTTTCGAGGTTCTCAATGCGGACGGCACATCGAGGACGTGGTCCAGATCGTGGGGCTGGGTACACTTTGACGATGTTGAATTAAAACTGATTGAGGAGTAATCCTGATGCGTTACGCTTTTTATTCGCACGGCGGCTGTGAAAATCACGGCTGCGAAGCGATCGTCAGAACACTTTCTGCGATGATAAAAACCGGCAGTCCCGATTCGGTCATCAAGCTCTACACTCTCAATGCACAGAGTGATAAGGCGGGCGATCTGCCGAACATTGACGAGACGGAGGAGTTCAATTATATCCGTCCGGTTTCGTCGCTCAGTTTTATGCAAAAGCTGAAAATTTCTTCGCTGAGCAAAAAATCGCAGAAATCGGCAGACGAATATTTCTATTCGCTTTCCTGCAAAAATCCTTCGCTTAAAGATAACGACGTTTACGTTTCCGTCGGCGGCGATAATTACTGCTACGGCGACGGTCATATGGCGGCGGCTTTTAACAGGGAGCTGAAAAAGCTCGGTAAAAAAACCGTGCTTTGGGGCTGTTCCGTCGGCGAGGAGGATCTCAGCGAGGACAAAATAAAGGATCTGAAAACCTTTGATCTGATTGTGACAAGAGAGAGCATGACATATGAAACGCTGATAAACTGCGGAATTGATAAAAATACCGTGCTTTATCCCGATCCTGCATTTACTCTTGATATCGACACCGCTTTCGGCAGTAGCTTTGAGGTTAAACCGAACACTCTCGGTTTCAATATCAGCTCACTTATCGGCGAATATGCCGGCGAGGGTGAAAGCATTGAGAGTATTGCGGTCGGTTTTCTCAGATACGTCCTTGAAAACAGCGATAAAAACATACTGCTCATTCCTCACGTTACGAAGAAAGAGGACGGCGATCAGCTTATCCTCGGCAGGATTGCCGAAAAGCTCGGCTCGGACAGGGTGTCCGTTGTGCCCGACACGCTGACTGCGGCGCAGTACAAGAGCATTATTTCACGCTGTGAAATGTTCATCGGCGCAAGAACTCACGCAACGATTGCAGCTTACAGCACCTGCGTGCCGACGCTCGTTATCGGTTACAGCGTCAAATCAAAGGGAATTGCCAAGGATATTTTTTCGGATTATAACGGTCTTGTTGTTCCCGTGTCCGAAATTACCGACGCACAAAAGCTGATAAAAGCCTACGTTTCCTTTGAGGAAAAGGCGGAGTTATACCGAAATGTGCTGAATGAAAAAATGCCCGAATACATCAAGGCGGCGAAAGCCTCTGTAAACGAGCTATTTAAAATATAACAGAAAACAATAAAAAAGCAACTGCAAGCAATTCAAAAAGAATGCTTGCAGTTGTTTTCTTTATTTAGTTATTTTACAACGATATTTACCAGTCTGCCCTTGACATAAAGCTCCTTGACAACGGTTTTGCCCTCGATCGCCGCCGCAATCGCAGGATCTTTCTTTGCAAGCTCGACAGCCTCTGCCGTTTCGATTTCGGCAGGGATCATGAGTTTTGCACGAACCTTTCCGTTGATCTGTGCAACGATCTCGATTTCGTCGTCAACGCACTTCGACTCGTCATAGTCAACCCAATGACCGTCAGCCAACATTCCGCCGAAGCCCTGAGCCTCCCAGATTTCCTCGGTAACGTGAGGAGCAAAGGGATTGAGGAGAGTGACGAAAGTTTTCAGCTCCGCCTTTTTGACCGCACCCTTGTCATAGATCTGATTGAGCAAGGTCATCAATGCGGCAATCGCCGTGTTGAATTTCATATTCTCGATATCCTCGGAAACCTTTTTGATCGTCTTGTGGAAAGCCGATTCAAGCTCCTTGGAATATTCATCACCGTCGGTCAGGATATCCTGAAGCGCCCATGTTCTGTCAATAAATCTCTTGCAGCCCTTGACCGAGGATTTCGACCACGGAGCCGCCTTTTCATAGTCGCCCATGAACAAAACGTATGTACGCAGAACATCTGCGCCGTACTCGTCAACAACATCGTTCGGGTCAACAACGTTGCCCTTTGATTTACTCATCTTGTCGCCGTCAGGTCCGAGTATAAGTCCCTGAGCGGTGCGCTTTGCGTAAGGCTCGTCATAGGGAACCTCGCCGATATCGTAGAGGAACTTGTGCCAGAAACGGGAATAGATCATATGGCGTGTAACGTGCTCCATTCCGCCGTTGTACCAGTCAACCTCGCCCCAATACCTGAGCTTATCCTTGTCGGCAAAAGCCATGTCGTTGTGCGGATCAATATATCTGAGGAAGTACCATGAAGAGCCTGCCCACTGCGGCATTGTATCTGTCTCACGCTTTGCGTCTGCGCCGCACTTGGGACACTTGCAGTTTACATACGAGTCGATCTTGGCAAGAGGACTTTCGCCGTCCGAGCCGGGTGCAAAGTTTTCAACCTTAGGCAGCTTGAGCGGAAGCTCCTCATAGGGAACGGGCACCATTCCGCACTTAGGACAGTAAACGATCGGAATTGGCTCACCCCAGTAACGCTGACGGTTGAACGCCCAGTCCTTCATCTTGTACTGAACACCCTTTTCGCCGATTCCGTTTTCGCTGAGGTAATCAGCCATCTTGTCAATGGCTTCTTTCTTGTTCTTTATGCCGTCAAGGAATCCGGAATTGACGCACTCACCCTCACCGGTATAGGCCTCCTTGGAGATGTCGCCGCCCTTGATAACCTCGATGATGTCGATACCGAATTTCTTTGCAAAGTCGTAGTCACGGGTATCGTGAGCAGGAACAGCCATAATTGCGCCTGTACCGTAGCCCATCATAACATAGTCGGAAATGTAAATCGGAATTTCCTTTCCGTTGACGGGGTTAATTCCCGAAAGTCCGTCTATCTTGACGCCCGTTTTGTCCTTGACAAGCTGAGTTCTTTCAAACTCGGTCTTTTTGGCGCACTCTTTTCTGTAAGCCGTGATCTCGTCCATATTGGCAATTCTGTCGGCATATTTGTCGATCATCGGATGCTCGGGAGCCATAACCATAAAGGTTACGCCGAAAAGAGTGTCTGGACGGGTGGTGTATATTTTAAGTTTTTCGTTATCCGAGCCTTTAACATCGAAATCGACGAAAGCACCCGTTGATTTGCCGATCCAGTTTTTCTGCTGGAGCTTGACATTCGGAAGATAATCAACCCTGTCAAGTCCCTCAAGCAGCTTGTCTGCATATTCCGTGATACGCAGATACCAGACGTCCTTTGATTTCTGAACGATATCGCTGTGGCAGATATCGCACTTGCCGCCCTGAGAGTCCTCGTTGGAGAGAACAACCTTGCATGACGGACAGTAGTTTACAAGAGTCTTGTCTCTGAAAGCGAGACCGTGTTCAAACATTTTGAGGAATATCCACTGGGTCCACTTGTAGTAATCCTCCTGAGTTGTGTCGATAACACGGGTCCAGTCAAAGGAAAATCCTACTCTTTTAAGCTGGCTCGAAAACTTTTCGATATTCATATCCGTGACCTTACGGGGGTGAATACCTGTCTTTATAGCGTAGTTTTCGGTCGGGAGACCGTATGCGTCAAAGCCGATCGGGAACAGAACGTTGTAGCCCTGCATTCTTCTTTTTCTTGAAACGACCTCAAGGCCGGAATAAGCCTTGATGTGTCCGACGTGCATACCTGCTCCGCTGGGATAGGGGAACTCAACGAGCGCATAGAATTTCGGTTTCTCCGAAAAATCTACCGCATGGAAAACGCCCGATTTCTCCCATCTGTCCTGCCACTTTTTTTCAACCGATTTAAAATCATAACCCATTTCAATAATCCTCCGATGTGTTTAACTGCTTTTTAGTCCTCCGTCAGAACGTCGGAAAGGTCAACCCTTGCCGCATCGTTCCAGAGGCGTTCGATGTTGTAATACTGTCTGCTTTCCGGCTGGAAAACGTGTACCAGAACATCGTTATAGTCGAGCAATATCCAGCCCGTAGCTCTGCCCTCAATGTGGTCAACCTCAACGCCGAGCTTCTTCATCTCGTCGTCAACCTCATCGGCAAGCGCACGGACATGAGTGTTGGAAGTACCGCTCGCAATGACGAAATAGTCTGACATTACCGTCAGCTCTTTTGTTTCAATTCCAACAATGTCTATTGCCTTTTTCTTGTCGAGTATCTTAGCAATATTTTTTGCTTTTTCAAGTGATGTCATATACCATTTCCTCCCTGCTTTTTAATAATAACTTCGTTGTAAAGGTCGATGCTGTCGGGGTGAATCACACGTCCCTTTGACACAAGGTCGGGGATTCCGAACGTCAGCGCATAAAGGATTGCCTCGTCCGAATCCGATTTGCAAAGCCTTCGCATATCCTCCACGCCGTTATAATTCCTGTCGACGGAAATATAATCGGCAAGGTAGACAACTCTTTCGAGCAGGCTCATTCCGGCTCTGCCCGTGGTGTGATATCTAACCGCTCTGATTATATCACGGTCGTCAATACCCATTACAAACTTAACGTAAGCCGCACCCGCCATGGCGTGCCACAGCTTTTTGTTTTCCCTCTCGACGGGCATCAGCTCGATCCCCGCCTCGCTCAATACCCCAAGCTGTTCCTCCGGGGAGGCATTTTTCATCACGTCGTGCAGAAGTCCCGCCGTGTAAGCCTTGTCCGCATCAGCGCCGTATCTGAGCGCAAGCTCCTTTGCGCTGTCGGCAACATTAAGGCTGTGGTTGAACCTGTCGGCGTTAAGCTTAGACCTTATCAGCGTGATGATTTTTTCGTCTGTCCAGCCGCTCAATGGGATATCTCCTTTATCAATTTATTTATCTGATATTGACCTTCTTGTTCATAACATAGAATGTTGCATAATAGAGACCTACTCCGAAAATAAGGTAGACTATTATGGAAACAAGATCAATATAGCTTGCGCCTATTCCGGCTTCGGCAAAGCTTGTGATAACCGAAAGCTTGTTGCCGACAATAGAAAGACCGAAAACTATTCTGTCCGAGATAAGCTCGGAAATATTTGCAACCGCAAAAAGAATTACAATCGTAAACACGATCGTCCAAAGCAGGTAATGCTTCTGGAAATGACGTGTGTTTGCAAGGGAGATTGCAAAATACATAGCAATCGTGATAACTGCAAAACGCAGGAAATAACCCACCATCATCAGAACAACGGTTGTGAGGACTGTCGAGATCGACTTGCCCTCAAGGAACATCGGCAAAAGCGACTCGATGGTCGCAAAGGTATCCTCGCCGATGACGTCCTCCTTGATAACGAAGAAGCTGATAGCCGCCGTACCCATAAGGCATACGAAAGCAGCAATAAACCAGAGCGTTGAAACGAGGATTTTTGAAATAAGGAGCGACGAACCCTTGACAGGGAGAGTGAAGCTCAGATATCCCTGATCGCCGTAAAGTGATTTTTGAAAATTGGTAATCATCACAACAGCCGTAAGGAAGAAGCTGCACGAAGAAATAAGCAAAAGCACCATAATTCCGAGCATCTGTCCCGTTGAGGCGGTGTCCTTTGAAATGTAGTATGAGCCGAGCACATATGCCATAATTACTCCGACAACGGCGTAAAGTGCGCCCATGATCCTGCCCGTGGCAAGAAATTCATGCTTTAAAAGCTTACCCAACATTGCTGAACACCTCCCTGAACAGATCCTCGACGGTCTTGCCGTCTGCCGCAATCTTAGAAACGTCTGTGTTTACGACAAGTCTGCCGTCCTTGACCATAAGCACACGGTCAAGCACCTTTTCAATGTCGTAGATAAGGTGAGTTGAAAGCAAAATCGTTGAGTTCTCGGCATGGTTTTTCATAATCGTGTCAAGAATAAATTCTCTTGAAACAAGGTCAACGCCGCCGAGAGGCTCGTCAAGAATATAGAGGTCGGCTTTTCGGCTCATTACGAGAAGGAGCTGGAGCTTTTCCTGCTGTCCCTTTGACATGGTTTTAATCTTCTGCTTCATCGGAAGCTCAAACCTTGCCGCCATTTCAAGAGCCTTTTGCATATCAAAATTATCGTAGAAATCCGCCATATATTTAATTGCGCTTTTCGGCGTCATCCAAGACGGAAGATAGTTCTTTTCGGGTAGATATGCAATAATTTTTTTGGACTCCACTCCGGGGGCTTTGCCGTTGATAAGAATCTTGCCCTCATAGTCGTTGATGAGTCCGACAATGGACTTTATCATCGAGGTCTTGCCGCAGCCGTTAGGACCGAGCAGACCGACGATCTTGCCCTGTGCAATGTCGTAAGAGACGCCCTTGAGAACAGCGTGGTCGCCGTAGCTCTTTTTGAGGTCTCTCACCTTGAGAAGTGTTTCACTCATTTAATGTATTCCTCCAATCCCGTCAAAGGGAAATTAGTCGTCTGCCAGTCTTGCTTCTTCGATAACTTCTTCCGTGATTTCCTCCGACTCGCCGTGACGGACAAAGAGGATACAGAGGAATGAAAGTATGAAGCAGATCGGGCAATAGTAGAACAGCGAACCGTAGGTTCCCGTAAGCATACGGACAATACCGTAAGCGATCGGCGTTGCGATCTGAGCCGAGAATGTCGCTGTGTAATAGTAGCCTGTGAATGTGCCAACCTTGTCAAGTCCGCCGATTTCAAGAACAAGCGGAAGTGTGTTGACCGTGATAAGCATATTTGCAAATCCGCCGACAACAAGAGCGACATAAACAAGAGCCAAAGCATTGCCGGTTACGGCGTCAACTATGATATAAACAACAAATGCGGCAATGAACATTGTAAGACCTGCCATAATGGTCTTTTTCCTGCCGAATTTTCTGCCGAGTATGCCTGCCGGAATTGCTCCGATAGCTGTGGATACAGCAAAGATGGTGAGCATTGAAGTAGCCTCACCGCTCGACTTGCCGAGGATTTCAGCCGCAAAGAGAGCGAAGAAGGTCTGAATTGCGTTTGCGCCGCAGAAAAGGAAGAAAAGTCCGGCAAGCATTGCAATAAGGCTGATCCTTTCGCCCTTTGTGAGCTTGATTGCCTTGAGACGTGCTTTTTCTTTCTTTGCCGCCTCTTTTTCAGCCTTGCGCTTCGCCTTTGCATCGTTTTCCATATTCTTCTGCATCTCGACCTTGAGACGGCTGTCGGGTTCTTTGACAAAGAACGCAACAATGAGCGTGCAGATTATCATAATAACAGAAGCGAAAAGGAATACATAAGGAATGTATTCATCTTCCTGAGTTTTCTTATCCCAGCCTCCGATGGCGCAAACGATGGTTGCCGCCTGCAAAGCAAGCAGACTGCCGACGCCGCCGACGAGGTTGATGACCGAGTTACCCTCGCTTCGCAGTGCCGGGGGTGTAAGGTCGGGCATAAGCGCAACGCAGGGCGCACGCCAGAACGACATTATGAAAACGAAAAGAATGATACAGATCATCATTGCGGAAACGCTGCCGCTTTCGCTGAGAGCAACTCTCGGAATGATTGCAAAAACTATCGCCGCCAAAGGTGCGCCGATAAGGATAAACGGTTTACGCTTACCGATGCGAGTATGACATCTGTCGGAAATCTTGCCGAAGGTCGGCTGGAAGATAACGCCGAAAATGTTATCAAAGGTCATAATGATACCGATAAAAAGCGGAACAAGTGTAAATCCCGTTGCCGCCGAGCCGACATTCTCGCCCTGAGCCTGCATAAATTCAAGCAGGATCGGGAATTTTTCAACAAGCTTTGCACTCCAGCCTGCAATAAGCTCGGACTCGCCGAGGATCTTATTGAGCAAAGTTGTTATATACGGGTCGTAAACACCCCATGCGATCGAGGAAGCCATAAAGGCAAAGCCTATGATTAGAGTTTTGCCGTAATTCAGCTTCATTTTCTTTGTTTTTTCAGCCATAAAAACAATCCTTTCTCATTTTAAAGACGATCGGTGAAATATTCCCCCAATTATCATCTTTTCACATTATAACACGATTTACCGCAAAAGCAAATGCTTTTATGGCGAATTTTGCATTGTTTATGCAATTATTTTTTCATTTAATTTTTAAAAATGTATGAATTGACAGAAAAGAAAGGGTAAATTTTGCCGACGGACGATTTTTGATGAGGATAAGATGAAAAAATCTTGACAAAAGGAAAGAGAAAGAATATAATTGTTTGTGTCAAAAATATGGGGGCGTAGCTCAGCTGGGAGAGCGTACGGTTCGCATCCGTAAGGTCGAGAGTTCGATCCTCTTCGTCTCCACCA
>JBJEPQ010000049.1:0-30258 GCA_051881315.1 Acutalibacteraceae bacterium
TTGTTAAAATCATTCATAAAAATAATTGTACCAAAAAAAGAAGTTTAGGTGTATAGGCGGATTATATCGAAAAAGCAAATCGGATCGTGCCTTCAAAGGCGCAGCTTGATTTTATGAACACGGAATTTATAGCGTTCATTCACTTCGGAATGAATACCTTCTGCAACACGGAGTGGGGCACGGGGCGCGAGCCGGAAAAGTATTTTAAGCCTGCCGATTTTTCGGCAAAGCAATGGGTAAGCACAGTTAAAACAGCCAAGATGAGGGGCATTGTGCTGACCTGCAAATATTCGGACGGCTTTTGCCTTTGGCCGAGCAAGTACACGGAACACAGCGTAAAAAACTCACCGTGGAAGGACGGCGAAGGCGACCTCGTCAAGGAGCTTGCCGAGGAATGTAAGGAGCAGGGAATAAAGTTCGGCATCTATCTTTCGCCATACGATATGCACGAGGAAAGCTTCGGCACGGAAAAATACAATGATTTCTTCGTCAATCAGCTCACCGAGCTTTGCACCGGATACGGCGATATCTTCTGCGTTTGGTTTGAGCGTGACAACAGCGGAAAACAGAATTACGACTGGCAGAGGTATTATGACACCGTACGCAAGTATCAGCCGAATGCCGTGATCTGCAACTGCGGCCCCGATATCCGCTGGTGCGGCAATCATGTAGGAGTGAGCAGATCGAGCGAATGGAGCGTCGTTCCGAAAGAGCTGATAAATAACGCTCCGTCCAAAAAACTCGTTGAACCCGATCTCGGCAGCCGAAAAAAGATAAAGAGGGCAAAGGAGCTTGTGTGGTTCCCGTCGATAACGGATATTTCGCTCAGACCGGGCTGGTTTTTCCACGAGACCGAGAATTTTGACGTCAAGGTGCTTTCAAAGGCGCTGGAGGTTTACTTCAAATCGGTCGGAAACAACGGCTCTCTGATACTGAATATTTCTCCGTCCCACACGGGCAAGATCGACAAGGTGGACGTTGAACATCTTGTAACTCTCGGAGTACAGCTCGGGATTGAATTTCAGGAAAACTTTGCCGAGGGAGGAACATTTACGGACGAGGGACACCGTGACGATCTCCATTCCTCAAGGTTTATAAATTCGGGCAAATCATATTTTATCAGCGATCCGAAAGCGAAAAAGAGCGTTATTACCCTCGACATGGGAGAGGTAAGGAGTATCAACAAGGTTGTCCTTGCCGAGAATATTGAAACGGGACAGCAGATTGAGAAATTCAAGCTCTACTATTTCTTTGACGGCAAGTGGAGAAAGCTTTACAGCGGAACAACGATCGGCAGGAAGAAAATATGTCTTCTGCCGACAATGGACGCAAGGCGGCTGAGGCTTGTTATCGAAAAGACAAGAGTTTTTGCTACGCTGAAAAGCTTTGAGGTCTATTAAACCGAATAAATTAAAAAGGCGTTTCGGATTTTCCGAAACGCCTGATTACTTTCAGTTTTACTCTATTTCAAAAATTATTTAGCAACGTCAATCACACGGTTTTCACGGATAACGTTGACCTTGATCTGTCCGGGATACTCCAGTTCATCCTCGATTTTCTTAACGATATCTCTGGCAACGAGTACCATCTGATCGTCCGAAACCGCCTCAGGCTTAACCATGATACGAACCTCACGGCCTGCCTGGATAGCATACGATTTATCAACGCATGGGAATGAGTTTGTGATCTCTTCGAGCTTTTCAAGTCTCTTGATATAGTTCTGAAGATTTTCTCTTCTTGCTCCCGGTCGTGCGGCGGAAATTGCGTCAGCCGCCTGAACGAGGCAAGCAACGATCGTTCTTGCTTCAACGTCGCCGTGGTGGGCTTCGATAGCGTGAACGACATTATCGTTCTCCTTATACTTTCTGGCGTATTCAACGCCGAGCTCAATATGAGAGCCTTCCATCTCATGGTCGAGAGCCTTGCCGATATCGTGGAGAAGACCGGCACGTTTTGCCGTCTTAACGTCGGCTCCGAGCTCGGACGCCATAAGACCTGCGATATAGGAAACCTCAAGAGAATGGTTGAGAACGTTCTGACCGTAGCTGGTACGGTATTTCAGCTTGCCGAGCTGTTTAATGAGTTCAGGGTGAATACCGTTGACGCCTGCGTCAATAGCGGCTCTTTCACCTGTCTGCTTAATGGTGTGTTCAACCTCACGCTTGGATTTTTCGTAAAGCTCCTCAATCCTTGTCGGGTGGATTCTGCCGTCTGCAATGAGCTTTTCAAGCGTAAGTCTTGCGATCTCACGGCGAACGGGATCAAAACACGATACCGTGATCGCCTCAGGTGTATCGTCGATAATAAGATCGACTCCCGTAATCGTTTCAAGGGTTCGGATATTGCGTCCCTCACGTCCGATTATACGGCCCTTCATCTCATCATTGGGCAAGGCAACGACCGAAACGGTGGCGTCCGCACTGTGATCTGCGGCGCAGCGCTGAATTGCCGTTGCAATAATTTCACGAGCTTTCTCGTCTGCTTCATCCTTTGTTTTCTGCTCATATTCCATAATCTTGACCGCTTTCTCGTGAACGAGATCGGACTCAAGAGTTTTGAGCAGATAATCCTTAGCCTGTTCCTTGTTGAAGCCTGAAATTTTTTCAAGCATTTCAATCTGACTTCGCTTGACCAGCTCGATTTCCTCCGCTTTTTTCTCGGCGGCTTTGAGCTTGCCGGTGAGCTGTTCGTCTTTCTTTTCGATGTTCTCGGTCTTTCTGTCGAGACTTTCCTCTTTCTGAGCAAGTCTGCGTTCCTGACGCTGAACCTCGCTTCTTCTTTCACGAAGCTCTTTTTCAAGCTCTGTGCGCTGACGGTGGATCTCGTCTTTAGCCTCAAGGATAGCTTCCTTCTTCTTGGACTCTGCCTTTGAAACGGCGTCGTTCACAATTCTGGTAGCCTCCTGCTGAGCCGAGCCGATTGTAGCTTCCGCAACCTTCTTTCGGTATACGATACCGATGAGGATTCCGGCTGCCGCCGCGGCAACAACACAGGCAATTATAATCACAACAAACAGTGATATTTTAATTGTTAACAAAGTATAAATGCACCTCCTGTCTTAAAATTTTAATTTAATAAGTAAATCAATTAGTTATAATGACCGATCTGCGGATGTTCGTTTCCGACGATCAGATCCGATGATATTATAATCCGGCAAACTATAATAACATCTGTAATATTTTAATACATTTTTGCCGTCCTGTCAAGGTGAGTTATACGATTTTAATAAAATGTAAAAATAATAATTGCTTAGTAAATTTTTGTTTGACAAACTGAAGTTTATAATGTATAGTAATAACATTGAACCGGAGGAATAGGTATATTTATACAGAACAAGGAATAATAATGAAAGATGTTTTTGTCGGTATACTAAACTCCGGCAAGATGATTGAAGGGAGAATACTTATGAAAAGAATTACTGACAGGCTGATTGCGGCATTTCTGACGCTGACGATCGTTTTCTCGACGGTAACAATTTTTACCTCTGCAAAGACAGACGCCGATATACCGAGCGGCGAGGTCGTTTTTGACGAGACCGATCCCGGCTACAACGAGGGAAAGGATCACCTGACAACCGAACAGTTCTTTGGCTTTGTGGACACCGTCAATGCAATGTTCAAGAAAATTTTCGGTTTTAACATTATCAATGAAAAGAAGATCCGAATTGAAGTCAACGGAGTGATGGACGACATTTTCAGCGAGTGGCTGGTAAAGACCGGCGGCACACTTGATCCCTTTCAGATTGCGAATTGTCTTCCCGATTTTACGGACGGCTCCGAAAATGTATGCGAGCTTCTGAGAATTGATGTTGATACGCTTGCTCCGCTGTTTAAAGAGAAAGCCAATGATTTCTACAAGCAGGGCAAAACTATCGAGGGACTTTTCTTTGACTTTGCAAGAATGTATCTTCTCGGTATAGATCATATGTGTATTGATGCGGAGCAGAACGAAAGCGAGCCTGAAATATACAAGGTATTTATTATGATATATTACAGGAACGGTTCTTCGGAAAAAATCAAGTCCGATTTTGTTTACGACACCAATACTCATGAGCTGAAAAGAAGAAACAACCGAGGTGTATTCGGCTTCAATCTTGACGGCGATGATTATGTTATCTATGCCATTACGGATACATGGCAGAGATATTTCGGTTTCTGCATCACCTATGATATATTGGCAAACCTGACGGTTTATGACTACGATACTAAACGCATTTACCTTACCTACGGCGGAAAGGATTGGCTTTTCCAAATCTGGAAGGGTATATACTGGATATCAAACGGTGCGGAAATCGGCATATACAACCGTCCCGAACAGCAGATAAAAACATCGGTTTATGAGTGCGCTCCCGATGAAGATATGATGATTATGAGCCTTGAGCTTTATCAGGGCAACAGAAAAATATTTGCCCGTGAGCCTCAGCTCCATTGGTGGGTTATCGGCTTCTCTATCGAGGAAAAGGTTTATGACGCGAAATACCTTACCGCAAAGGGTACGATCGAATTTCCGAACGAGGAGTTTGCAGAGCTGTTCGTTCAGGGTGCAAATAAAAAGGGCATAGAAGCGAGCCGTGACGGCGCAAAGGTTTCTTGGCTTTGGGCTCAGGAGAAGTGAATAGCAATAAATAATTAAGGGGCTGTCTTAGTGCGACAGCCCCTAATATTTTTATTTCGTCACGGTGTCGGCAAGGTTTGTGCCGCTGACATCTGCGGAGTCTACAACCGTGACCTGTCCGGAGCTTCCGTCGGCGACAACGGTGAAGCCTACTCCGCTGAGCTTCAGTCCGACGATGAGAAGAATTAAAAGGCAGACGATTGTGACGCCGATCATAGAGAGGGCGGTTATCTTGCCTTTTTTCTCTTTTTCACACGCCTTAACATACTGATCCATACGCTTCTGAACGTCGGTCAGATCAATATTAGTTTGCTGTTCTGCTTTTTTCTTTGACATTGTCACCAACTCCGATTTTGATTATACATTATTATTTTCGATTTGTCAATTACGGCTGTTCGGTTATCAGGAGAGATTGATCTTCATGCTCGAACGAGATGAAATTGTTCCTTGCGGCATATGCCCATCTCATACCGAAAAGCTCACACGCATCGGCAGGCATATAAAGCTGGTTGCGAAGTCGGAGCACCTTTGCGCCGATTGTTACGGTTTCTCCGTTTACGGTTGCTTGATCGCTGTTTTCAAAAAATTCCACTCTCTTGCCGTAGGCTTCAAGCGTGATCTTGCCCTTTTCCTTTAAGACATAGCCGCCGATGTATCCGATAAGAGTGCCGAAGCAGGCGTACCAGGTTCCGTCAACGTTCTCGCACGGAACGGCGGACTGGCAAAGTCCCATCAGCGCACCCTTAAAGGTCATACGCGTCTGATTGAATTTCGGAGCGATAGCATAAGGCGTAATCTCGTCCTTTGCCTTGTCGATCGTACACTTGTCAACAATTCTGCCGTCCTCGATAATCTTTGAGGTCAGGGTGATTTTATCGCCGTCAACCTCAACTATCGCAACAACGGAGACAGGCTCCTCCTCGCAGTAGAAAGCAGAATGCCAGACCTTTGAAATAGCTCTTGTTCCCGGAGGATTCTGATTGGAATTGCCGAGCATATAGTGAATCGTACCCTGTGACGGACGCTCGAAAAGCTCCTCGTTTCTTCTGGGGAAGCTTCTTGCAAAGTTGTGCTCATGACCTGAGAAAACGAGGTCGAGCATTTCAAAGCCCTCGGTCATAACAGGATATGCGTCATAGTTGGCGCAGTCCGAGCCGGAATAGCAGATCGGGAAATGATATGTACCGATATTCCATGTTCTTCTGTTTTTGTTCAGGTCGTCGATCATCCATTGATTGACCTCTTCGGGACCGTTTATGCCGATAACCTGGAAATGCACGTTTCCGTAGTTGAAAGTATAGTTTTCCGTCTTCCAGTTTTCGGGGCCGTCGTATGCGTAGGAGCCTTTGAACTGATTGTTAAAGAACTCGGCAGGCTCGGCATAATATCTGCCAATGCCATGCTCATAATCCTTGAAGCCTCGGTTGTCGTGGTTGCCGACGGACATCATGAAAGGAATACTTTCGACAATTCCTTTCACTCCCTCAAATGCACCGTTCCACTGAACCTCGTGCTGACCGCAGTCCGTATTGTCGCCGCCCGTGAGAATAAAACGTGCGTCGGGATTTTCGGCAAGAGCGGTCTTGAGAATTTCGGTGAAATGCGAGTAGTCGGGACATTTACAGCCGCCCCTCTGCTGGTCGGAAACGCAGATGAATTTGAATTTAGTAAGGTTTTCAGGCTCGGTGGTGAAGCTGAATTCGTCACTCCTGTGGCTGTCGTCGCCGCAGGTGTAGAAATATTTTGTATCGGGCTTGAGACCCGCCAGCTTAACCCAGAACATATTGCTGATATCAATATCACTTTTGAAAACCTCGGTCTCGGCATCGGTACGCTTTATTTCGTCCGTGCCGTCCTCACGGTAAAGAACATAGCCGTTCTTAACGTCCGTGCTTGTTCTCCAGGTGACGTTCATCGTTGTTTTCGCATCGTCGGCGATGCTGATAAAAATGTGGTCGGGCTGAGGCTGAGAGCCTCTGATCGGTTTTTCTGACATTTGTTTTCCTCCTTAGGATATGCTTGAATCGTTTATGATAACGGTTGAACTCTTTCTTTGATCCGAGTTGCAGAACGCCTTTACTGTTGCCATTGCTTCCGCCGCCTCGAAGAACGAGATGTCACTGTTGGAATCGAGCTTTGAAAGCAGCTTTTGATAAATAATTGATCCGTTTTCAACGTTCTTGGAATTTATAAAGCTGTCAAGCATCGCACAGACGAGCTTGCCCTGAGTTCTCATTCCCTCCGTGCCGAGAGTTTTACAATACCTGAAATATTTAATAAGCGTTTCGCCCTTGATCGTCTGATTGCCCTGAGTGAGAATGAGGGTGTATGCGTCCGTTCGGTATTCGATGCGCTCGGTTACGTTGTAAGGAAGACCGTCCATATAGTTGATCGCAAGGGCAAAGGTCTCCGCCGTGGAGCCTGCATATTTGGCGATAGATATGCCTTCTTTTTGTTCAACTGCCGAAACGAGCTTGCCTGCGCCGCTCTCTTTGAGTATCTGAACATAGGATGTGCCGTCTGCCGATTTTCCGTCGGGATTGAGGGGACGGACTTTCAGAATACAGTTGTCCATATCCGCTTCGATAATGTGCAGGAAATACATTTCCGAATAGTCGTCGGCGGAACAGAAGATCAGAAAATTAGTTTTTCCGCTTAGTTCAGTCGGGGTTATGTTCTGTTCCTCGGTTGTGGTTTCCTCCGAATCCGATGTCGTTGTCTCCTTTGAAAAAATGCTTTTCAGGGATATCTGATTGTGTCTGAAAATCACGACGGCAGAAATTGAGCCGAACACAAGGGCAAAGGCAAGAAAAGCGGCAAAAAAGCGCAGAAGATCGCTCTTTTTGTCCTGTTTGCTTGTTTTGAATTTATGACCTCTTAATGCCATATATATCACTTTCTTTTCAATATTACTGTTGATTTTTCTTCAATATCCACCATATTGGCGGTCACGGTGCAGTTGCCGAGAAGATCCTCAGCGTCGCACCACTCCGATCTGACATAGTAGGTTATCGGGTGAGGATTGCTGTTTGAAATTACAAGGATTGCTTCGCCGTCTTTCTTTCTTGAAAAGGCGACACAGCCTGCAACCGAGGAAAGAATTTCAAACCTTCCGTCCTTGAATACGGAATTTTCAGCTCTGATTTTGCCGAGCGTTTTATACCATTCGATAAGCTCGGAATTTTCCTTGCCCCAGGGATAACAGCGGCGGTTAAACGGATCCTTGTATCCCTGCATACCTGCCTCGTCGCCGTAGTAAACGGTCGGCACTCCGGGCAGGGCGAACTGCATTGCCGAAGCGGCTTTCAGCAGTCTTACGCCGTAATCATAGTCTTTTTCGTCAAGCGAATGTGTGCTTTGCCACTTTCGGTCACGGAAGCTGCAGCTTTCACCGGCAAGAGCGGTGATTGCCCTCATCGTGTCGTGAGTGGAGATATGATTCATCAGCACATCAAGAACTTCCTTGGGATAATTCTCGACAATGCTCATAACCCTCGAAGCGAAAAGCTCCGCATTTGCCTCACGGATAAAGTCTATGACGGCATTGGCAAAGGGATAATTCATCACGCTGTCAAGCTGATCGCCGAGAAGATATCGGCGGAGCTTGCCGTAGCTCGATTTGTTTGAAGCATCCTCCCAGACCTCTCCGAGGACGAGGGCGTCGGATTTTTCTTCCTTTACAGCCTTGCGGAAGCTGTCGAGAAATTCGTCGGGCAGCTCGTCCGCAACATCAAGCCGCCAGCCTGCCGCACCGAGCCGAAGCCATTTGCGTGCAATACCGTTTGAGCCTGTTATATAGTCGATAAAATCGGGATTTTCTTCGATAACCTCGGGCAGGATCTTTATTCCCCACCAGCTCTCGTAATCGTCGGGCCATTCGTTGAACTTGTACCAGCCGAAATATGGAGAGCTTTTGGACTGATATGCGCCGAGACCGTCGTAACGGGAATAACGGTTGAAGTATTTGCTGTCGTCGCCCGTGTGACTGAAAACGCCGTCTAAAATTATTTTTATTCCGAGCTTTTCCGCAGAGCGGCAAAGGGAACGGAAGTCCTTTTCCGTGCCGAGCAGGGGATCGATTCTTTCATAGTCCGCCGTGTCGTAACGGTGGTTGCTCTGAGCCTCGAAGATCGGATTGAGATAAATGCAGGTCACTCCGAGGGATTTCAGATAATCGAGCTTCTGCTCAATTCCTCTGAGATCGCCGCCGAAATAGTCGTTGTTGAGCACCTTGCCCTCGGCGGTCGGCTTCCAGTAAGGATCGCCGTCTCTGTCCGTCCTCAAAACTCTGTCCGACGGTACAGATTGTTTTTTCTTTTCCGAAAAGGCAAAGCGGTCGGGAAATATCTGATAAATAACTCCGCCCTTGAGCCATTCGGGAGTTCGGAATTTTTCGTCGTAAACCGTGAGCTGCCAGTCGTCACCCTCGCTTTGGATTGAGGCGATGCCGTTGCCGAAATGAAAAATTCGGCTTGTTCCCCATGAGGTGTCATATTCAAAATGGTAGAAGTACAGAGCGGCTTCCTCGGCGGAAAAGTCGATTTTCCACCATTCCTCGCCGTAACCCTCCATACAGTCCCACTGCATATTGATATATCGGTAATCGCTTTCCCCGGCTTTTCTTATTACAAGCTTTGCGGCGTGACAGCAAAAATCACGGGGCAGGATTATGCGGAAAGTTACCGTTTGATGTGTCTTAACTGCCCCGAAGATGCTCTTGTGATATTCAAGTCTTGAGTTATAGGGAATGTACATTTAATCTGTCGAACCTTTGCTGCCCGTTGTAATCTCGTCGGGCGTTTTTGTAACTATGTTTTCAAAATACTTCTTGTCGATCTCTGTCTTTTCTTCATGGACAGTCGTTTCCTCGGCAACATAGGGAGCCTCGGAAATTTCAAGCAGAGCGTCGGTTATCAGAAAGCCCGCAATTACAAAGACGATGAAAAAAATCGCAATGGTGATGTATTTCACCACGGGCATCCAAGAGCTTTTTCTGTCCGTGCTGATGAAGTATTTTTTATTGTCGCTGTAAGAGGAACGGAATTCCGTGATGCTCTTGCGGCGCTTATTATATTTTTGGTATTTTTCCATGCTGTTACTCCTGAAAGCGGCATATAATGTAGTGTCGGCTTTTAAAATGGTTTTGCCATATTTTGATGGTTGAATACCGATTTTAACGGTCATATACTTTAAGTAACACGTTTATGAGGAGATGTGAGAATGGATATTCAACCGATAAGCAGCAATAAATTTTTGGTGGGATTAAGCCGTGACGATATGATTGACCTTGATATTACATACGATGATATGGATTATTCCAACATTGAAACCCGCCGTGTGATCTGGACAATTCTCGACACCGTCCGCAGAGATACGGGACGTGACGTTGATCCGTCGGGCAGTCTGATGATCGAAGCGGCTCCCGATCCTTGCGGCGGCTGTCTTCTGATGTTCACCGTTGCAAGCGGAATGAACAGGAAATCCGAGACAGTCATTTCAAAAAACGATCAGAGCCGGATATTTGAATTTGAAAATGTTGATGATATGCTTGACCTGATGAAGCTTCTGCCTGAGGACGCTGTCAGACATATTTTTACCGACGGGGGAAAATACCGTCTTGAACTGAGAACTCAGACAGCAAGCGGTCTCGGCCGTCTGCTCGGCGAATACGGAAAATTTGTCGGTAAGGACAGACTGACCGTTGCCGTCACTCACGAGCATTGGACAAAGATAAAGTGATAATCAACCTCTCAATGCCCGTATTGTCTTTTCGGGATCGGGCGAGCCGAAGATCGCACTGCCTGCAACAAGCACGTTTGCCCCTGCTTCGACTGCGATAGGAGCGGTTGCCTGAGAAATTCCGCCGTCAACCTGAATGTCGATATCCAAATTCCGCCTTGCACATTCTTCACGCAGGGCGGTTATTTTACCCATCATATCGCCCATGAATTTCTGACCGCCGAAGCCCGGCTCAACCGTCATTATCAGAGCCATACTGAGCTTGTCGAGGTAGGGGAATATCGTCTCAACGGGTGTGTTCGGCTTGACAGCA
Organism: Acutalibacteraceae bacterium; assembly: GCA_051881315.1. Lineage (GTDB taxonomy): Bacteria > Bacillota > Clostridia > Oscillospirales > Acutalibacteraceae > CAG-488. Next base: position 10,667 of record JBJEPQ010000049.1, read on the forward strand.
AGACCTGCCTTACAGCCGCTTGCAATTATCCTGTCGAGGGTTTCGTCAACGGGTGAGTCCGACTCGATATGAAAGTCGATTATATCCGCACCTGCCTTGACGAAATCGTCAACATATTTGAGCGGATCGCTTATCATAAGGTGACAGTCGAAAACCTTGTCGGTGCATTTCCTGACGCACTTGACAACGGGAGCGCCGAAAGTGATATTGGGCACAAAATGACCGTCCATAACGTCGATATGGATCCAGTCCGCACCGCAGGCGTCCATGCGAGCCGTTTCCTCGCCCATTTTGGAAAAATCGCAGGAAAGAACAGACGGAGCAATCAATACCATAAGAAACACCCTTCCGAAATTACATATATAATATAATACCAATAATCAAGCCTGAGGTCAAGAAAAAAGAAGTATATTCCCTCAATTTTTTAGAGAAAAATATTTCCTCAAACGGAAGAATGACTAATACACTTTTGTAACTTCATCTGTCCCGAATACGGCGGCTTGCGGCGTTGACTTAGGATTGTTGCTGTGATATAATCTGAAAAAATGAATCATTGTTGAGGAATGAGAAAAATGCCGCTGAAAATCATACGACAGGATATTACAAAAATCGAATGTGACGCAATAGTCAATCCCACCAACCGCCACCTTATTCCGGGCGGCGGAGCAGACCTCGCCGTACACGCGGCGGCAGGTCCTGAACTGGACGAATACTGTAAAAAGCTCGGCGGCTGTAAGGTCGGCTCGGCTGTGATTACTCCTTCGTTCAGACTTCCGTGCAAGTATATTATCCATACCGCAGGTCCGAACTGGTACAGCATCAGAAATTCTAAGGAGCTGCTTATTTCCTGCTATAAGGAAAGCTTGAAGCTTGCGGCAGAGCACAACTGCGAAAGCGTTGCTATGCCGCTTATCTCGTCGGGCTCATACGGATATCCCAAGGACAAGGTTATCAGGATTGCAACCGCCGTCATAACGGATTTTCTGCTCAGGCACGAAATGACGGTGTACCTGCTCGTCTATGACAAAAGGGCATACGAGATAAGCCGAAAATTGTTCAGCGATATCACGGCTTATATTGACGATAATTATATTAGGGCGCACAACGAAGATGCGATTGGACGGTACGCAAATTATTCCTCTCTGCCGAGAAGCATCACGCTTGAAAGCACCCCCGATAGGTTTACGGAGCAAGAGGATACGTGTTGCCTGAAGGAAAACACCTACAACTATGCGGCTTCGATGCCGTTAGGTGCCAAGCCCGACTTTGACGAGATGTTCAAGGTGATGGATAAGGGCTTTGCGGAAACATTGTTTTATTACATAGATCAAAAAGGCGTTACCGACGTTGAGTGCTACAAGAAATCCAACGTTGACAAAAAGACTTTTTCAAAAATCAAATGCAACAAGAATTATAAGCCGAGCAAAGTGACCGCCGTTTCCTTTGCGATAGGACTGAGACTTAATTTGAATGAAGCCAATCATCTTCTGAGCACCGTCGGAATGTGCCTGTCCCATGCGTATAAATTCGATGTAATAATCGAATATTTTATCAAGACAGGAAACTATAAGGATATCTTTGAGGTCAACGAGGTGCTGTATCAATTTGACCAGCAATTATTGGGCGTTTAAAAGTCTCCCGACGAGCGACCTTTTCAAGTGAATAACTCTGTATAATGTGGCTGTAAGGTTGAGAAACCGAACGACCACATTATTTTTTTGGAGGAATTGATTATGAAAAAGAATTTGACGGAGCTTGTATTTATTCTGGACAGAAGCGGTTCAATGGCAGGACTTGAGGGCGACACGATCGGCGGTTTTAATGCGATGATCGAAAAACAGCGCAAGCAGGAGGGCGAATGTTTTGTTTCGACCGTACTTTTCGACAATGTGTCGGAGGTTCTGCACGACAGGGTGAAGCTTAAAAAAATCAAGCCGATGACCGACAGTGACTATACCGTCAGGGGTTGTACTGCATTGATTGATGCGATCGGCGGAGCGATACATCACATAGGAAATATTCACAAGTATGCACGCCCCAAAGATGTGCCCGAGCATACCGTATTTGTCATCACAACGGACGGTATGGAAAACGCAAGCCATATTTATTCAAGAGATCAGGTCAAGGCGATGATAGAAAGGCAGAAGGAGAAGTACGGCTGGGAGTTCCTTTTCATCGGAGCGAATATTGACGCCGTTGAGACCGCCGCAAGATACGGAATCAGAGAGGACAGGGCGGTCAATTACCACGCAGACAGCAGGGGAACACAGGTGCTTTACGAGTCCGTTTCAAAGGTTGTCGGCAGGGTAAGAGCCAACGAATGTATTGAAAAAGACTGGTCAATTTCGATTGAAGAGGACTATGAGAGCAGAAAGTAAGAAGCTGTTTTTGCAAGGTACTTGTCTTTATGTAACAGAGACCTTGTTTCGGGACTGTGAAATTTGAAAAAGGGAAAGATTCATGATATTATTGATAAGAAAACAGGAGGTATTGCCGTGATAGGAGCGATTATAGGGGATATTGCAGGTTCAAGGTTTGAATTTGACAATATCAAGACGAAAAAGTTTGATTTGTTTCACAGGAACTGTGACTTTACCGACGATACGGTTATGACGCTCGCCGTGGGAAAGGCTCTGATAGGTCAGAAGCCGCTTGAAGCACCCGAAGCATTCAAAAAGCATCTTATTGAAACGATGCATGAGGTCGGAGGCAGATATCCTTACTGCGGCTACGGCGGCATCTTTGTCGAATGGATTATGAGAAGGAGAACCGAGCCGTACAACAGCTTCGGCAACGGCTCGGCAATGAGAGCGTCGGCTGTCGGCTGGGCGGCGGCTTCGCTTGAGGAAGCAGAAGAAATCGCAAAGCTGACCGCCGAGGTTTCGCACAACCACCCCGAGGGGATCAAGGGAGCGCAGGCTGTTGCGGCTTCGATATTCCTTGCAAGATGCGGAAAAGACAAGGGAGAGATTAAAAGGTATATAACGGAAAAATACTATAAAATTGACTTCACGCTTGATGAAATCCGTCCGTATTATGATTTTGACGTGACCTGTCAAGGCTCAGTTCCACAGGCACTTGAAGCGTTCTTTGAATCAACGGGCTTCGAGGACACGATAAGAAACGCAATATCTATCGGCGGAGACAGCGACACGATCGCTGCTATTGCAGGCTCTGTTGCAGAGGCGTACTACGGCGTTGACGACAGCATCAGGGAAACGGCACTGTCATTCCTTGATAATTATTTGCTCGGAATTTATTATGAGGCGGAAAAAGCGCTGATAAAGGGATGAGGAAATATGGCGGCAGTTATTGCTGTTATTCTGATAATTGTTTTTGCGGCGATCTGGTCGTCCATCCCCGACAAAGAGACAAAGGGCAATCCGAATTTTTATCAGGACAGCTTTGATAAAGAAAGCTGGAAAAACTGGGACATTCATCACGACAGCGGCAATCACGTTATTCCCGAGGATTTTCTTGACGGAAAATATTTCAACGCAGAGGATAAAAAGAAAAAATAAAAATCGGAGGTTATCTAAAATGTTTGAAAGAGGCTTTTTCGGAAAATTGTTTGATCTTGACGGCGACGGAGAATTAAATGCCGTTGAGATGGCGGCGGATTATGCGCTGTTTAACGAGCTGATGAAAGAGGACAAAAGCTCGGATTCGGACAAATTTGACGATGATTTTTCCGAGGAGTCCGATTATTAAGGGAAAGGTTATTCCGAATAATTCCGACCGTACATATGCAGAAGATATTTTGAATAAAATTGTTCAAAGGGTAATTAAGGGAAAGTAAAGTTATATAATGTCTTCTGTATAACGGTGTGGACAAAATGAAAGCCGTCAGCAACAAGTCCGACGGCTTTCGTTTTGTCTTGATTTCCATGAAAATGTAAAAAATTGACGGCTTTCTTTCTGTCAGTCTTGACTGATTACAAAACTAAGAATAGAAAACCTGAAGAAAATGGGCGTACAAGTCTATGAACTCAATATGTTTGAATCGCCGTGAACGCATGGCGATGCGACAGGTTGGTTGATTTCACTATGCTCGATTGAATAAATTGCGTCTCATAGCTGTCTGTCCTTGAACCACTGTTTAGCATACTCCGCTATAAACGGAGTGATCTCCTTAATATTTGCGTTAGTCGTGTTGACGCAAAGGTCGTAGCCCCGTTTGTCGCCCCAGTCGGTCGAGGATATCATATTGTAGCTTGATGCTCTGCCCTTGTCAATCTGCTTGATTTTTTTCTCGATTTCCTTGTCGGTGAGACTGCTGCCCTCGGCGGCTCGCTTTCTGCATCGCTCAATCTTCGACTGCATATCGGCATAGACGAAGATGCGGAACGGGTGATATTTTTCAAGCAGGACGTCCGCCGCTCTGCCGACGATGATGCAATCGCCTTTTTCGGCAAGCTCGTTGATTATATTGTGCTGAGCGGAAAGGAGCTTGACCGTCGGATCGGGGGCGGAAATATGAGAAAAGGCACAGGCAAAATGAATCTGAAAAGTCGGCTGAATACCGCTTTCAAGCGAATGTGCAACATAGTTCTCATCAAGATCCGCTTTTTTTGCTATTTCCGTGATTATCTCGCTGTCATAGTAGTTGATGCCGAGCACATCGGAAAGCCTTTTGGCGATCTCACGGCCGCCGCTTCCGAATTCACGGCTTACGGTAATTATTTTCATAAATCAATTCTCCTTTCGGCTGTTTTCTATTTTTTTCAGACTGTCATTCCGAACAAGCTCACGAAGATTTTTCATATATTCGGAAAAATCGGTCTTGTCGTTGCCGTATGTCATTTGCAGGTCATATTCAAGCGGAAGCCACGTTGAAATGTCAGCTTCGTTGTGCTGAATGAGAGCTTCGAGATTGTCCGCCGCCTTATATATCTTCGCTTCAAGAGTTTCACGCTTGTTCATCTCGTCATAGAGCGCCGACATCTCGGAACAGAACGGTTCGGGCAGGGATTTCACCCATTCATCGAGCAGTTTTTCTTCAAGCCTCTCGTTTTCTTCCGTTTTTTCAAAGGCCGGAATGTCGCCCGTGAAAGCCTCGCCGAGATCGTGGATCAGGCACATTTTGAATATTTTTTCAAGGTCGGCTTCGGGAAATTCGTCACTCATAAGATATGCCATCAGCGTCATTCTCCATGAATGTTCTGCAACGCTTTCCCGCCTGCCGCCCGAGGTCAGGCAATGCCTTTCGGCGTCCTTGAGCCGCTCGGCAACCGACAGAATTTCAATGAGTTTTCTTGCTTCCACAGACTTCCGTCTCCCTTTAATAAACTTACAAAATCCGTTTGGATTGATTCTATTATAACTAATTAACCCGTGCTTTTGCAAGAATTTTTCGGGAAATAAGGATGAATTTTTTATGAACGGCAGAAATGACAGAGCTACATTCCTGTTTATAATTCTTGACGAGCAGCAGTATAATGTGATAAAATAAAAAACATCAATTTTCGGATTCCCGAAGCTCAAACAAGGGGGATATGTATGCAAGATTTTAAAGAAAGCGGATTTATGTACGGACTTGCGGCGATGGTCATTGTTTTCGTTATCGCACAGTCCCTGTTTTTCCTTATCAGAGCGTGGAAACACGGCAAAGAGGTCGGTCTGACGACAAAGGATATGAAAAATGCGGTCACTTCGAGCGCACTTTTTACCATTGCTCCCGCCATTGCGATTTTTGCAACGGTCGTCACGCTTGCCAGCACTCTCGGAATTGTCCTGCCGTGGATACGTCTTACCGTTGTCGGAAATCTCCAGTATGAGGTTACTGCGGCTCAGGCGGCACTCGAATCGTTTCAGGACGGCAAAAGCATAGCGGTTTTCGGTCAGGATATCACCGATCCGAAAATATTTGCCGCAGTATCATGGGTTATGACGATCGGCGTTATCTTCTCGCTTGTTCTTATCCCGATTTTCCTGAAAAAGATACAGAGCAAGGTAGGAATGGTTACAAACAATTCAAACGGCGATAACAAGTTCGGCGATATAATTTCCGCCGCAACGTTCATCGGTCTTATTTCTGCTTTCATTGGTAACGCCATTGCAGGAAAGGCTTCGACAATCAAGGAAAACGGAAAGCTCACACCCGTCGGAATGGGTGCAGGCGTTATGTCCGTTTCCGTTCTTATTACCTCGGTGGTTGTTGTCGTTATTCTTCAGGCTCTCTGCAAAAAATTCAAGTGGGAAAAATTCGAGCCGTTTGTTATGCCTCTCGGAATGTTTGCAGGCATGGGCATGGCGGTGCTTCTGCACTATGTTCTTCCCGAAGAAATTTCAACCTTTGAATGGAGGCCGATCAGATGAAAAAGCATAATCGCAGTTATATGGATAATACCCACACCTGGGGACGTATTTTTATGGTTACGGCAATCTGCGTTTTGCTTGCTGTTCCCGTTGCAATATGCGTTAAGTTCAACGCATGGCCGACCTTTAACCAGGTTTTTAAGGGACTTCTCAAGGTTATTCCGATTTTCTGGACTTCGGCTGTTCTTGAAATAGTCGTTTATGCTCCGATGCTCGGAACGGGCGCAACATATCTTTCCTTTGTAACGGGCAACATCACAAACCTCAAGCTGCCCTGCGTTCTCAACTCCCGTGAGCTTGCAAAGACGAAGCCGGGCACGGAGGCAGACGAGGTAATCTCAACGATTGCGACTGCAACATCTTCAATCGTTACAACAATAATTCTTGCTGTCGGCGTTCTTGCGCTTACTCCTATTCTCCCGAAGCTGACGGGCGAGGGATCCCCGTTCACTCCTGCCTTCGATCAGGTTCTTCCGGCTCTTTTCGGTGCGCTCGGAGCAGGTTACCTCGCAAAGCATTGGAGAATATCTTTTGTTCCCGTAATTGCCGCCGTTATCGTTCTTATATTCAACGGCAGTATCGGTACGGGTACGCTTATTCCGATTTGCGTGGTTGTTTCAATTCTTTCCGCCTATCTTATGTATATCAGCGGCTTCCTTACCGGCGGTGTAAAGCCTGAAAACCCGTTGAAAAAGAAGAAAAAATAAAATTCTTAAAGCAAATAACAAAAAACACTTGATATTTGCTTAATTATGTGTTATTATACTAATGTAAACTGACTATGGTATTGACAAAGGAGTGGGGCGACCCGCTCCTTTGTATTGTAAGGAGGCAATGCAATGGCTTCAAAGGGAAAAGGCGGCGCAACGGTCAGCACCGTGTGGGAGATCGCTCAGCCGATCGCCGAAAGTCTCGGACTGGAGCTTTGGGACGTTCGCTTTGAAAAAGAGGGAGCGGACTGGTTCCTCAGAGTTTTCATTGACAAGGACGGTGGAATTTCGATCGACGACTGTGTTGATATGAGCCACGCTCTCGACAAGCCGCTCGATGAGGCTGATCCGATAGAGCAGAGCTACTGTCTTGAGGTTTGTTCACCCGGACTTGAGCGCAGTCTTAAAAGGGACAGCCACTTTGAAAAGAGTATCGGCAAGCCCGTTCAGGTCAAGCTTATTCGTCCGCTTGACGGAACAAGGGAGTTTAAGGGTAGGCTTGAGAGCTACGACAACGGAATTTTTGAGCTTCTGACCGAGGACGGAACGAAGCTCGCTATAAATAAAAAAGAAACATCTTATGTAAAACTTGATGATTTCGGAGGAGAAGAACAATGGTAAACAAAGAGCTTTTTATGGCGCTTGAAATGCTTGAAAAGGAAAAGGGCATCCCGATGGACGTTCTTTGCGAGGGAATTCAAAAGGCGCTTGTAACTGCGGTAAAGCGTGATTACAACAATAAGGACATCGTTTTCTGTGAGCTTGATCCTGAGAAAAAGACAATGCGTGTTTTCGTCAGGAAGAACGTTGTGTCTGAGATCGTCGATCCCGACGAGGATCTGACAGTTGAGCAGGCTCAGAAGTATAAGCCGACAGCTATGGTCGGTGACATCATTGAAATCGAGCTTGAGACTAAAGAGGTAAGCCGTATCGCCGCCGACAAGGGCAAGCACGTTATCCGTCAGGGTATCCGTGAGGCCGAGCACGGCAGACTTCGCGAGGAGTTCCAGGCTCACAATCAGGAGATCGTTACAGCCAGAGTTTCAAGGGTTGATCCGGAAACGAAGGACGCTATCGTTGAGATCGGCAAGGCTCAGGAGCCGCTCTTCAGAAGCGAGCAGATTCCGAACGAAACCCTCCTGCCCGGTATGCTTATCAAGGTCTTTATCGCCGGTGTTGCCGACGGTAAAGAGGGCAGAAGAGGTCCGAGAGTTACAATCTCAAGAACACATCCCGGACTTGTCAAGAGACTGTTTGAGTCCGAGGTTCCCGAAATTTATGACGGTACCGTTGAGATCAAGGCGGTTTCCCGTGAGGCAGGTTCAAGAACGAAGATCGCCGTTTACAGCGCAGACGAGAACGTTGACGCAGTCGGCGCCTGCATCGGACCGAGAGGCGCCCGTGTCGGCAAGATCGTAGATATGCTCTACGGCGAGAAGATAGATATAGTAAAATACAGCGACGATCCTGCGGAGTTCATTGCCGCTTCACTTGCACCGGCCGATGTAATTTCCGTTACGGTTGATGAAAATGCGGAAAAGGCTTGCCGTGTTATCGTTCCCGATCTTCAGCTTTCACTTGCGATCGGCAACAAGGGACAGAACGCAAGACTTGCCGCAAAGCTGACAGGCTGGAAGATTGATATCAAGCCCGAAAGCGGAAAGACGGAGCCGTCCGTAGAGCTTTAATATAAAGGAGGTATGGGAATGCAGCAGAAGAAAATTCCTTTGCGTAAGTGCATGGGCTGCGGCGAGATGAAGCCGAAGAAGGAGCTTGTCCGCGTCGTTAAAACGCCTGAGGACGAGATCGTCCTTGACCTTACGGGCAGAAAGAACGGCAGGGGCGCATATATCTGCCGTGACGCAGAATGTCTGAAAAAGGCGAGAAAAGCAAAAAGAATTGAAAAATCATTCCTGTGCCAAATTCCTGACGAGGTTTACGATAAAATGGCAGAGGAGCTGGAAAATGATGAATGATTCGGCACTCAGTCTTTTGGGACTGTGCAGGAGGGCAGGCAGGCTCAGCCTCGGTCACGACGCCTGTAAAGAGGCACTTAATACCGGCAGGGCAAGGCTTTGCATAATCTGCTCCGACGCATCTCAGAGACTTTCCGATGAAATATCGGGAATTGCCAAAACCAAAGAAATTACGGTTTACGACGTGAAATATACCATGCTTGATATCAAGCAGGCGCTCAGCTTCAAGGCGGCGGTTTTTACCGTTGACGACGAAGGCTTTGCAAAGTCATTGACCGCTAAGCTTAACGAAAATCAATCCGGGGAGGAACGCAGTATATGATAAATAAATACCGTGTCCACGAAGTGGCAAAGGATTTTGATGTCCCCAGCAAGGAAATTCTTGACATTGTCAGCAAGCATTTTGACGGACAGAAAAAATCCATGACAGCTCTCGAAGAAGCAGAGCTTGACGTTATTTTTGAAATAGTAACTCAGGAAAACAGCGTTGAGAATTTTGACGCATACTTTGCCTCGGCGAACGAGCCGAAGAAAGAAACAAAGAAGGAAGAAAAGGCGGAAAAAGCAGAGCCGAAAAAGGCAGAGAAACAGCCTGCTCAGGCGGAGAAAAAAGCTCCTGCAAAGACAGCCGAGCAGCCTAAGAAGAAGCCGAAGGATCCCAATGCAAAGCCGCAGAGTCGTACCAAGGGCGAATTCCGTACCGTTGATACAAGGGCAAACGATGTTGACCTTGACAAATACAACGAGAAGTATGAGAACATCGCACCCGTAAATCAGGACAGAAGAAGCGACAGAACGGTCAATAAGCAGAAGTTCAAGCAGAAGCCTCAGCGCAGACCGGGTATGCGTTCTTCACGCCACGAGACCGAAGCCGAAAGGCTCAAGAGAATTGCGGCGGAAAGAGCGAAGAAGCCTCAGCTTCACATTCAGGTGCCTGAAGAGATTACGGTCGGCGACCTTGCCGCATTGCTTCATATGACGGCGGCAGAGGTTATTAAGAAGCTCTTTGCCCTCGGTCAGATGGCAACGGTCAACGAGGTTATCGACTATGATACAGCCGAAATCGTTGCGACCGAGCTTGGTGCAAAGTGCGAAAAGGCAGTCGTTGTCACGATTGAAGACAGAATTATCGACGACAGCGAGGACGACGACAAGGATCTTCTTCCCCGTGATCCCGTTGTCTGTGTTATGGGACACGTTGACCACGGTAAAACTTCACTTCTTGACGCAATCAGAAACACCTCCGTCACCTCGACCGAGGCAGGCGGAATTACACAGCACATCGGTGCATACAGAGTTGACCTCAACGGTCAGAACATCACATTCCTTGATACGCCCGGTCACGCCGCATTCACATCAATGCGTGCAAGAGGCGCACAGGCAACGGATATAGCTGTTCTTGTCGTTGCGGCGGACGACGGTATTATGCCGCAGACAATCGAAGCTATCAACCACGCAAAGGCGGCTGAGGTTCAGGTCATTGTTGCGATCAATAAGATGGACAGACCGGGAGCAAATCCCGACAGAATTATGCAGCAGCTCACCGAGCACAGCCTTGTTCCCGAGGAGTGGGGCGGCGACATCATCTGCGTGCCTGTTTCCGCAAAGACTCATATGGGTATTGACAAGCTGCTTGAAAGCATACTCCTCGTTGCCGAAATGCAGGAGCTTAAAGCCAATCCGAACAGAGCGGCAAAGGGTATCGTTATCGAAGCCCGTCTTGACAAGGGCAGAGGTCCTATTGCTACTCTCCTTGTTCAGAAAGGTACGCTCCGTTCGGGCGATATCATTGTTGCAGGTCAGGCGGTAGGCCGTGTCCGTGTTATGGTTGACGACAAGGGCAGAAAGATCAAAGCGGCAGGCCCGTCTGTTCCCGTTGAGATCATGGGACTTGCGGAAGTTCCCAATTCGGGCGATATCTTCGACGCAGTAAGTGACGAAAGACTTGCCCGTGAGCTTGTTGAGCAGAGAAAGGCAGAGGCTAAGGAAGAGCAGTTCAAGTCCGTTCAGAAGGTCACCCTTGACAATCTCTTTGATTCGCTCAAGGACGGCGAGATGAAGGAGCTGAATGTTATCGTCAAGGCGGACGTTCAGGGCTCGGCCGAGGCGGTTAAACAGAGCCTTGAGAAGCTCTCCAACGAGGAAGTCAGAGTTCGTGTTATTCACAGCGGAGTCGGCGCTCCGAGTGAGTCCGATGTTATGCTTGCGAACGCTTCCGGTGCGATAATTGTCGGCTTTAACGTCCGTCCCGATCCCGTTGCAATCAACCTTGCAGAGCGTGACGGCGTTGAAATGAGAATGTATAGAATTATCTACGACTGTATCGAGGAAATTCAGGCGGCGATCAAGGGTATGCTTGCGCCTAAGTTCCGTGAGGTCGAGCAGGGCAGAGCGGAGGTCAGAAACGTTATCACGATTTCCTCCGTCGGCAAGATCGCAGGCTGTTATGTTCTTGACGGCAAGATCACGAGAAACTCCAAGGTTCGTGTTGTCCGTGACGGAATAGTGCTTGCCGATGACGAGATAGGCTCTCTGCGCCGATTCAAGGACGACGTCAAGGAGGTTGCCTCCAACTATGAGTGCGGTATCGGTCTTGCCAAGTTCTCCGATATCAAGGAGGGCGACATCTTTGAAGCCTACACTGTCGAAGAATACAGAGATTAAGAGGTAGCTTATGGCAGGTTACAGAATAGACAGAGTATCCGAGGATATCAAGCGTGAGATTATTGCGGTGATCCGTGAGCTTAAAGATCCGAGGGTAATGGATAAAATGCTTACCGTAGTGAGGGTTGAAGTCAGCTCCGACGCCTCCTACGCTAAGGTATATATCAGCGCAATGGAGGGGCTTGAAACCGCAAAGGAAGCGGTCAAGGGACTCAAAAGCGCAACGGGATATATCCGCAGGGAGGTCGGCAAAAGACTTCATCTGAGGAAAACTCCCGAACTGAATTTTGTGGCTGACGATTCTATTGAGCACGGTATGAATATTGTCAAAATGATGGACGAATTGAGGACTGAGGACTAATGGTTATTGATCTTAATTCGGCGGTTGAATTTTTAAGGGAGAGAGATAATTTTCTGATACTTAGCCACGCCCACCCCGACGGGGACACGCTCGGCTCGGCTTTTGCGCTGAAATATGCGCTTGAGGCGGTCGGCAAGAGGGCGGAGGTCAAGTGCTGTGATACTGTCCCGAAAAAATTCGATTATCTCGGAAAAGTCTGCGATACGGATTACGGTTACGGCACTCTTGTTGCCGTTGATGTGGCGGACACCAAGCTTCTCGGCAAGGATTTTGAGGAGCTTTACGCCGATAAGATCGAGCTTTGCATTGACCATCACGGCTCAAACCGTATGTTTGCCGAAAGAACTCTGCTTGACGCAGGTGCGGCGGCAGCGTGCGAAATAATCCTTGAAATAATCCACTTGCTCGGTGTGAAGCCGGACAAAAAAATTGCAGACTGCATCTACACCGGTCTGACGACGGATACAGGCTGTTTCCGCTATTCAAATGTCACTCCCCGTACAATGCGAATGGCGGCGGAGATGATAGAATGCGAGGCGGATAATGTAACGATTAACACCGTTATGTTCGAGACAAAGACGAGGACGTATGCCGCACTTGAAAAGCTTGCCGTTGCAGGTATGAAAATGTACCTTGACGGAAAGTGCGCCGTTATAACGGTCACTCAGGAGATGTACCGCCTGAGCGGCTCGGACGAGAGCGAGGTTGACGCTATCGCCTCGTTGCCCCGTCAGATCGAGGGCGTGCTTGTCGGAGTTACCCTGCGTGAGCGCAAGGACGGAAACTTTAAGATATCCATGCGAAGCAACCGCCCGATAAACGTGTCCGATATCTGCGCCGCAATGGGCGGCGGAGGACATCCGCAGGCGGCAGGCTGTCAGGTTGACGGGCCGCTCGAAGCGGCGACCGAAACCGTGGTCGAAAACGTGAAAAACTATATAGAAAAGCTGTAAGTTAAAGAGATTACACCTTGCAGAAGATCAAAGGTCAAAGTCAGAAAAAATCTGATTATTTGACCTTTTATTTTTTTGCTTAAACTATAAAAAGTGAGCAAAAATGAGGAAATAATAGAAAATCGAAGAAAAAACGAGATAGAAAGTTCTGGTTTCTCAAATCGGACTTAGAAAATACAAATTTGACTTTTTCTGACCTTTGACAAAAGGTCAGGGAAGGTCTATAATTTGACTTGTCAAAAGGTCAAAGAAAGTCAAAGTCAAAAAGGAGATGATGTTATGAGTATGAGCAATGAGATCGCCAAAATGATCCTCGATATGCTCAGCGATGACGGCGAAACGGAGATACAGAGAAACGAGATGGCTCAGGCTCTCGGCTGTGTTCCGAGCCAGATAAACTATGTCATATCCTCAAGGTTCACTCCCGAACAGGGATATATAGTGGAAAGCAGGCGCGGAGGCGGCGGATATATCAGGATCACCCGGACGAAATACGACAGCAAGGCGGCGGTGCTTATGCACGTTGTAAATTCGATCGGAAGCGAAATTGATGAGGCAAGCTGTCAGGCGCATATATATAATCTGAACTATCAGAAAATTCTGTCTCCGGAAATTTCAAAGCTTATGCTTGCGGCGACAGGCGACCGATCCCTGAAAGAAATTCCGACGCAGTTCAGGGACAGAGCAAGAGCGTCGATATTTAAACAAATGCTATTGTCAAACCAGTAATTACGAAAGGATGATTTATATGTTGTGTCAGAATTGCGGAAAAAATGAAGCCACTACTCATGTTAAACGAGTTGTCAACGGCGATATGACCGAAATACATCTGTGCCAGCGTTGTGCCGAGCATCTCGGCTACGGTGATTTCTTCTCAGGCTTCGGCTTCGATCTCGGCAATATATTCTCAGGACTTTTAGGCGAGGATATGCCGCTTCTCAGCTCGTCTCACGAGGAGAAATGTCCGAAATGCGGCTACACCTTCTCGGATATAGTCAAGAACGGAAGGCTCGGCTGTGCCGACTGTTACAGAAAGTTTTACGACAGACTTCTGCCGAGTTTGCAGAGGATCCACGGTAAAATAAAGCATACGGGAAAGCAGGCGTCGATGATCCCTCAAGTTGCATCGGAGGAAAAGACGCCGAAGATTGACCCGATAATGAAGCTTAAAGAGGATATGCAAAAGGCGGTCGAGGAACAGAACTTCGAGCAGGCGGCTATCCTCAGAGACAGAATAAAGGAAATGGAGGCAGGCAATAATGAATAAGTGGTATATTGAAAACGGCGAACAGGGCGACATCGTTATAAGCACAAGAGTTCGCCTTGCAAGAAACCTTGAAGATTATCCGTTTCCCTGCCGCCTCACGGTAAAGGGCAAGGAAAAGGTCTGCGAGGAGATCAAAAATGCCGTCCTCAGCAACGACAACTGGGGCTTCAGCTTCACCTGGATGAAAGATTTCAGCCGTTCTCAGGCGGTGTCGCTTGCGGAACGTCATCTGATAAGTCCCGAATTTGCCTCCGACAGAGCGGGCAGAGGCCTGCTCCTGACGGACGACGAGGCTATAAGCATTATGCTCTGCGAGGAGGATCATATCCGACTTCAGGTTATGATGTCGGGACTTGCCCTCAAGGAAGCATACAGCGTTGCCGACAAGGTTGATAATCTGATCGGCAGCAAGCTCAACTACGCATACGATGACAGGATAGGCTATCTTACTCAGTGTCCGACAAATCTCGGCACGGCGATGAGAGCTTCGGTAATGCTTCATTTGCCTGCCCTCACACGCTGCGGACAGATCGGAAAGCTTGCCGCAACCGTATCGAAGCTCGGACTTGTAATCCGCGGAGCATACGGCGAGGGAAGCAGTCCGAGAGGAGATATCTACCAGCTCAGCAATCAGATAACCCTCGGTATTTCAGAGGAGACCGCACTTGACAATCTCCAGTCCATAACGCTCCAGCTTGTCGCTCAGGAGAGAGCGGCGGCGGAAAAGCTTCTGGAAAGCCCGTTTGAAAAGGATAAGGTTTTCAGAGCCTTGGGCATACTCCAGAATGCAAGAGTTCTCAGCGGAGACGAATTTATGGAGCTTGCGTCGCTCTTGAGAATGGGCATTTCAAACAAGACGGTTGATTTTGACATAACGAAGCTCAACGAGCTTTCGTTCAAGGTTCAGCCGGCAACAATCAATGCCATAGAGGGCAGAGAGCTTTCCTCTCAGGACAGAGACATTGTCAGAGCTGATTGGGTCAGAAAGGCATTTCAATAAGAAATACCGCAGGAATTTTGAAAGCCTCGTGTTTTCGGATATTCTTCAAAGACGGGGCTTGTCGGAAAGGTTTGCGTAAGCGGCTTTTTGACGAGTCCCTTTATGAATTAAAAATCTAACATCAAAAGGAGAGATTTGTATGTATAAGTTTACAGGCTTTACTCAGAAAGCCAATGAATCACTTAACGCCGCAATCGAATATGCGGAAAATCTCGGTCACACATATATCGGAAGCGAGCATCTTCTGCTCGGTCTTTTGACGAGTGAGGGCAGTGTTGCTTACACCGCTCTGACGGCAAAAAACATCACGGCGGACGACGTCGAAAACGCTGTCAGGAACAGCGTAGGTATCGGCACTCCGACTGTTCTCTCACCGAACGATTTTACTCCGAGAAGCAAAAACATCATTGAAACATCAATAACTATTGCGAGAAGCCTCGGCCACGGATATGTCGGAACTGAGCATCTGCTTATTGCGATCATCCGTGACAGCAGCTGCTATGCGATGGATATACTCGATTCGCTGAACGTTTCGGCGGCGGATATTGCCGAAGAAATTACAAAGAACGTGAACGTTTCCCAGAATGAGGGTGCAAGCTCAAAAAATCCGTCCAAGGCAAAGGGCAAGACGGAAACACCGACTCTTGACCAGTTCGGACGTGATCTGACCGCTATTGCCCGTCAGGGCAAGATTGACCCCGTCATCGGCAGGCAGAAAGAGATTGAAAGAGTTATTCAGATCCTTTGCAGGAGGACGAAGAACAATCCCTGCCTGATCGGCGAGCCGGGTGTCGGCAAAACTGCCATTGCCGAGGGACTTGCCCTCAAGATCGCCTCCGGCGAGGTGCCCGAAATCCTCAAGGACAAGAGAATTGTTGCCCTTGATCTTACGGGTATGGTCGCAGGTACAAAGTACAGAGGCGACTTTGAGGAAAGAATCAAGTCGGCTATCGACGAGGTCTCAAAGTCAGGCAATATCATTCTTTTCATCGACGAGGTACACACCCTTATCGGCGCAGGATCGGCAGAGGGAGCGGTTGACGCCGCCAATATTCTCAAGCCGGCTCTTGCAAGGGGCGAGATGCAGGTCATCGGTGCAACAACGATCGAGGAATACAGAAAGAATATTGAAAAGGACTCCGCTCTTGAAAGACGTTTCCAGTCCGTGCTTGTCGGAGAGCCGAGCCGTGAAGAAACCGTTGAGATACTCAAGGGTATCAGGGACAAGTATGAGGCTCATCACAAGGTAAAGATTACCGATGAGGCGATCGAGGCGGCGGTCAAGATGTCGTCAAGATACATCGGCGACAGATTCTTGCCCGACAAGGCGATAGACCTGATAGATGAAGCGGCATCCAAGGTGCGTCTGCGTGCCTACACACCGCCCGAGGATATCCGTGAGCTTGAGGATAAGATCAAACGTATAGATGAGGAAAAGGCTTCCGCTGTCAACAGTCAGAATTTCGAGCGTGCGGCGGCTCTGCGTGACGAGGAAAAGGAGATCAAAACCCACCTTGCCAACGCTAAAGAGAGCTGGAAGAAGCAGAACTCTGAAACAAACGGAGTTGTAACTCCCGATGAAATAGCGGCGATTGTTTCCGAATGGACGCACATTCCCGTTGTTCAGCTTACCGAGGAGGAAAGCCAGAGACTGATTCATATGGAGGAGGAGCTTCACAGGAGAATAGTCGGTCAGGATCAGGCGGTTTCCGCTGTTTCCAAGGCGATCCGCCGTGGCAGGGTAGGACTTAAAGATCCGAACAGACCTACAGGCTCTTTCATCTTCCTCGGACCTACGGGTGTAGGTAAAACCGAGCTTTGCAAGACGCTTGCCGCAACGCTTTTTGGCGACGAGAGCGCAATGATAAGGCTTGATATGTCCGAGTTTATGGAGAAGCATACCGTTTCCAAGCTTGTCGGTTCGCCTCCGGGCTATGTCGGCTATGACGAGGGCGGTCAGCTTACCGAAAAGGTACGCCGCAAGCCTTACAGCGTAGTCCTCTTTGACGAGATTGAAAAGGCTCATCCCGATGTGTTCAACATGCTGCTTCAGATCCTTGACGACGGTGTGCTCACCGATTCGCAGGGCAGGAAGGTTGATTTCAAGAACTGTATAATCATTATGACCTCCAATATCGGCGCAAAGCTCATCACGAAGGAGGGAGCCTCGGCTCTCGGCTTCAAGGGTGAGGACAACGGCGGAGCAATGAGCCGTGAGGATATCAGAAGCGCAGTTATGGGCGAACTGAAAAAATGCTTCCGTCCCGAATTTCTCAACAGGGTTGACGATATTATCGTCTTTGAACAGCTCAGCAAGGAGGACATCAAGGAGATCGCACGCAGACTGCTTAAAACTCTCAAAAACCGTGTTCACGATATGGGAATTGAGCTTGATTTTGACGACAGTGCGATTGAAAAAATATCCGATGAGGGCTTTGATCCCGTCTACGGTGCAAGACCGCTCAAGCGTGCCATTCAGTCGCAGATCGAGGATAAGCTTAGCGAGGAGATGCTTGAGGGACGTATAACCTCGGGCAACAAATATATCTGCAAGCATAATGATGACGGCTTCATCTTTGAGGTTGCAGAGTAATACACTGATTATCAAGACAAAACCGCCGATCGGATTTTCCGTTCGGCGGTTTAATGCTGTAAAGATTATCTTTTGCTGTATTTGTTGATAAGCTCGTGCTTTGTATCCCAAAGTCGCTGTGAAAGGTCAACGTAGTAGGTATGCGGATTTTCAAATCTCTTGACCTCGTCCCAGAGCGTGTCCACCTGAGAAAGGCAGTAGCTCTTGATATCATCAATGTCCTGATATTCGTAAACCCTCTTGCCGTTGATGAAAAGCGGCTGGAGAAGCTGACGGGCTGAGAAATTGTAGACATTCTTGCGCTTCCATGTGTAGTCGGGATCGAAGATCTCGTAGTCATGACTGTCGTCTATCGTCTCGTCCTCAAGGGTGATAACATCTGCGAGCGCCTTGCCCGACTCGTTGTCGTAAAGTCTCCAGAGCTTCTTTGCACCGGGAATTGTGACCTTTGCCGTGTTTTCGCTGAGCTTGATCTTCGGAACCATTTCTCCGTCCTTTTCAACGGCGCAGAGCTTGTAAACTCCGCCGAAAACGGGAGCGGACGATGCGGTGATAAGCCTTTCGCCTACTCCGAAGGAATCAACCTTTGCCCCTTGAAGAAGCATATCTCTGATTATGTATTCGTCAAGCGAGTTTGAAGCGACAATCTTGACATCTTCGAAGCCTGCCTCGTCAAGCATTACCCTTGCTTTCTTTGAGAGGTAGGTGATGTCGCCGCTGTCAATTCGTATTCCCTTAGGTCTGAAGCCACGGGGAAGAACCTCACGCTTGAACGCCTCTATCGCATTCGGAATACCCGATTTGAGCACATTGTAGGTGTCAACAAGGAGGGTGCAGTCGTGGGGATAAGCCTTGGCATAGGCACAGAATGCGTCAAGCTCGGAATCGAAAAGCTGAACCCAGCTATGTGCCATCGTTCCGAGGGCAGGTACGCCGAATTCACGGTCAACTATCGTACACGCCGTTCCTGCACAGCCCGCAATGTAAGCCGCCCTTGCGCCGTAGACAGCTCCGTCAAAGCCCTGTGCACGGCGTGAACCGAACTCCATTATCGGACGTCCCTGAGCCGCACGGACAATACGGTTTGTTTTGGTTGCAATGAGGCTCTGATGGTTTATTGCAAGAAGCACCATTGTTTCGATAAACTGAGCCTGTATCGCAGGTCCTTTTACGGTGACGATAGGCTCACGGGGAAATATCGGAGTTCCCTCAGGCACGCTGTATATGTCGCACTTGAATTCAAAATTTTTGAGATAATCGAGGAATTCCTCGCAGAAGCCTCTGCCTCTGAGATATTCGATATCCTCATCGGAGAAGCTGAGGTTTTCCAAATACTCAACCAACTGTTCAACGCCTGCCATTATTGCAAAGCCGCCGTTGTCCGGAATGTTTCGGAAAAACATATCAAACTGAACCGTTGTGTCCCCTTTGCCGTTGAGAAAATAACCGTTTGCCATGGTTATCTCGTAAAAATCGGTAAGCATTGTAAGATTTCTTTGTTTAAGATTGTTCATTTTGAACACCGCCTTAGGATTGATACCGCTATTATAGCATTACATATTCCTTTTTTCAATCCCGAAGAAATAATTTTATTTTTTGAAAATAAAACGCAGAAGAATTATTCTTTGTGAAAATAGATAAAACTGATAACGAAAAAGAAGATTTGCAATTCTAAATAACTAAAAAATATGGTATTATTCTCCATTTGTTGTTTTTATTTTTGCCTTATGGTATTATATTAAAAGAGATC
>JBJEPQ010000050.1:0-79644 GCA_051881315.1 Acutalibacteraceae bacterium
TTCCCCTTGAGGGGAAGGTGGCACGGAGGAACGACGTGACGGATGAGGTGTAATAGAGTTTCTGCAAATCTGCTCCACCTCATCACCGCCTGCGGCGGAGCTTACCCAAATTAGACGGTAGACTTTAGATATTAGATTTTAGACCGTTTCTACAAGCTATTTACTTTATCGGCTGAAGTCTGACGTCCTTTGTCTGCCTTCCCCTTGAGGGGAAGGTGGCACGGAGGAACGACGTGACGGATGAGGTGTAATAAAGTTTCTGCAAGCCTGCTCCACCTCATCACCGCCTACGGCGGAGCTTACCCTCAAGGGGAAGCCTTACATAGTTTCATCAGAAATTAAAGCTTTATCGTCTAAAGTCTAACATCTAAAATCTAACATCTAAAAAACTGCAAGCCGTCCGTTTCGGAGTGCTTGCAGTCAATTGCTTTAAAATTTACAGATTCCAAGAAATCAATATTTTTCTTCTTTCTTTTTCTTGCTTCTCGGAGTCTTGCCCTTGGCTTCCATACGGGCAGCCTTTTCTTTCTCCGCCGCTTCCTTTGCCGCCGCACGCTCTGCCGCAAGCTTCTCGTTAGCGGTGTTGTTCTGGCTGATAGCCCAACGGGTGATCTTCATACGGTTTCTGTCAGCACCCGTCTCAATGATGAGGGTATCGTCCTTAACCGTAACAATCTTTCCTACAATGCCGCCGATCGTCGTGATCTCGTCTCCGATCTGGAGATTGTCACGCATCGCCTGCTCTTCCTTCTGCTTTTTCTTCTGCGGTCTGATCATAAGGAAATACATTACTGCGAAGACCGCCGCCATCATAAGGATCATTGTCAGGCTGCTGCTCTTACCGCCGGCTGCCTGTGCTGCTAAAAATTCCATTACTTTGCCTCCTAAACTTTACATAACGTTTGTATTATACATTACATTGTAATAATTTGCAAGCGTTATTTGTGTATATTCTGTTAATTTTAAAAATTAAATCCTCGTGTCGAGCAGGTCAACATATTTTTCCCTGAACTCGTCAAAGGTTCCGTTCTCCAGAGAGTCACGGATTTTTTCCATCAGCGTATTATAGAAATAAAGGTTATGCGTTACGCAAAGGCGCATTGCAAGCATCTCCTTTGCCTTGAAAAGGTGCCTGATATATGCCTTTGAGTGACGGCGGCAGGTCGGGCAGTCGCAGTCCGGGTCAATCGGCGTGTCATCCTTCATATATTTGGCATTATTTATGTTGATTATTCCGTTCATCGTGAAAAGCTGACCGTGGCGGGCATTTCTTGACGGCATTACACAGTCGAAAAGATCAACTCCCCTGCTGACGCTTTCGATGATATTGCCCGGAGTGCCTACGCCCATAAGATAGCGGATCTTATTCTTAGGAGCATACGGCTCGACCGCCGAGATGATCCTATACATATCCTCCTTAGGCTCGCCGACGGCAAGTCCGCCGATCGCATAGCCGTCAAGGTCAAGCTCGGCAATTCTCTGCATATGCTCAATTCTTAAATCATCGTAAACACAGCCCTGATTTATTCCGAAAAGAAGCTGATTTTTGTTGATCGTATCGGGCAGAGCGTTGAGCCTTGCCATCTCCTCCTTGCACCTGATAAGCCATCTCGTTGTTCTCTCGCAGGATTTTTTTGAGTATTCATAGGTTGACGGATTTTCAACGCACTCGTCAAACGCCATAGCGATCGTTGAGCCGAGATTCGACTGTATTCTCATGCTCTCCTCAGGTCCCATAAAAATGCGTCTGCCGTCGACATGGGAGGCAAAGGTCACGCCCTCCTCCTTGATCTGGCGAAGCTTTGCAAGCGAAAAGACCTGAAACCCGCCGCTGTCGGTGAGAATAGGGCCGTCCCAGCCCGTAAATTTGTGAAGTCCGCCAAGCTCCTTTATAAGCTCGTCACCCGGTCTGACATGGAGATGATAGGTGTTGCAGAGCTGAACCTGCGCCCTGACGTCTTTCAGATCGTAAGCGTCAAGCGCACCCTTAATCGCTCCGCAGGTTGCGACATTCTGAAACGCAGGCGTTTTTACCGTTCCGTGAACTGTTGTAAATTCTCCGAGACGGGCTTTTCCGCACTGCTTGATTATCTTAAATTCTGCCATTTTTTCCTCCTTAAAGGATCGCCATTGCATCGCCGAACGAGAAGAAACGGTATTTTTCTTCAACGGCAGTTTTATATGCGTTCATCGTGTGCTCATAGCCGCAAAATGCGCTGACGAGCATTATCAGCGTACTTTCGGGCAGATGGAAATTCGTAATAAGTCCGTCAATACACTTAAATTCGTAGCCGGGATAGATAAAGATGCTTGTCCAGTCGTCATATTCGCAGACCTTGCCCTTTGCCTGACAGACGGATTCGAGGGTGCGGCAACAGGTAGTACCGACGGCGATAACCCTGCCCCCGTTTTTCTTTGTTTCATTGATTATATCCGCAGTTTCGGCAGGGATCATATAATGCTCGGAGTGCATCTTGTGTTCCTCGATATTCTCAGTCTTTACGGGACGGAAAGTGCCGATACCGACATGGAGGGTGACAAAGCCTATCTTAACTCCCTTGTCCCTGATCTTCTTCAAAAGCTCGGACGTGAAATGCAGTCCTGCTGTCGGAGCGGCGGCAGAGCCTAACTTCTTTGAATAAACCGTCTGATAGCGTTCTCTGTTTTCGAGCTTTTCCTTTATATAATGAGGCAGAGGCATTTCACCGATCTTGTCAAGAACATTGTAAAAATTGCCCTCATACGAAAATTCGGCAATTCTGTTTCCGTTTTCAAGAACTTCCTTTATCTTCGCTTTAAGAATACCCTCACCGAATGTAAATTCAGCTCCCTCTCTCGCCTTTTTGCCGGGGCCTGCCATAACCTCCCATGTGTTTGAGTCATGCTGATTGAGCAGGAGAAATTCAACGACTGCGCCCGTGTTATCCTTTACGCCGTAAAGCCGGGCCGGAAGCACCCTCGTATTGTTGAGAATGAGGCAGTCGCCCTCGTTGAGCAGGTCAACAATATCACGGAAATGCAGATGTTCTGTCTCCCCCGTCCTGCGGTCAAGGTACATAAGCCTTGAGCTGTCCCTCGGTTCAATGGGATGCTGAGCGATCAGCTCCTCGGGAAGATCATAATAAAAATCACTTTTTTTCATCTTAAAACCTCTGTTTCCGCCTATTGGCTCTTGACTTGTATCTTAAAAAATGGTATTATCACTCTTAAAGTAATCGAAGATTACTACGTGTTGACAATTTATTATTATATTGCATAATCGGTCGAATGGCAACACATTTTTAAAATTTATTTAAGAGGTGAATTTGTAATGAAAAAGTACAAGGTAGGTATCATAGGAGCTACCGGTATGGTCGGACAGAGATTTGCGTCCCTGCTCGAAAATCACCCTTGGTTTGAGGTCGTTCTTGTTGCTGCAAGTCCCCGTTCTGCGGGTAAGACATACAAAGAGGCAGTTGGCAGCCGTTGGTGCATGGATACTCCGATGCCCGCAAATATGGCTGATCTCATCATTTATGACGCTACGGCAGATGTTGAGAAGATCGCTTCTCTCGTTGACTTTGTTTTCTGCGCAGTCGATATGAAGAAGGACGAGATCAAGGCTCTTGAGGAGAGATACGCAAAGGCAGAGTGTCCCGTTGTTTCCAACAACAGCGCTCACAGAGGAACTCCCGACGTTCCGATGGTTGTTCCCGAGCTTAACGCCGACCACATCAATGTTATCGAGGGACAGAAGAAGCGTCTCGGCACAAAGAGAGGCTTCATTGCCGTCAAGTCAAACTGCTCGCTTCAGAGCTATGTTCCTGCGGTTTATCCGCTCGACAAGGCAGGCTACAAGGTTGAGGACGTTCTCGTCTGCACATATCAGGCAATTTCCGGCGCAGGCAAGACCTTTGAGACATGGCCTGAGATGGTAGACAACGTCATTCCGTTCATCGGCGGTGAGGAAGAAAAGAGCGAGCAGGAGCCGCTCAAGATCTGGGGTAAGGTTGAGGGCGACAAGATCGTCAACGCCTGCGAGCCTCATTTCACGGCTCAGTGCCTGCGTGTTCCCGTTTCCAACGGTCATATGGGCGCAGTATTTATTAAGTTTGCCGACAAGGCTCCCTCCAAGGAGGAGATCCTCAAGGTTTGGGAGAGCTTCTCAGGCGAGCCGCAGAAGCTTGCGCTTCCCAGTGCACCGAAGCAGTTCCTTCACTACTTCACGGAGGACAATATGCCGCAGACAAAGCTTCAGCGTGATCTTGAGGGCGGCATGGCTGTCAGCATCGGAAGACTGCGTGAGGACACCCAGTACGACTACAAGTTCGTATGTCTTTCTCACAACACTCTCCGCGGTGCAGCAGGCGGCGCAGTTCTTCTTGCGGAGCTGCTTTGCGCTAAGGGATATATGGACTGAAAATAACACTATCGTTAAAAACCGTACCGAAGTTAAAAATCGGTACGGTTATATTTTTTAAGGGGCGTTTTAATGAAGCAAACGGTTTTTAAGGGAACGGCATGTGCGATCGTCACCCCGTTCAACGAAAACAGGAAGGTTGATTACAAGGCTCTGAAAAGACAGATAGATTTTCAAATCGACAACGGCACGGACGCGATCGTTGTCTGCGGCACAACGGGCGAAAGCGCAACCCTCGACACAAGAGAACGCCGTCAGGTCATCAAAGCTACGGTCAGGCACGTTGACGGCCGTGTACCCGTTATAGCAGGTACGGGCGGCAACAACACCCGTGACGTCATCAAGAAAAGTCTTTCCGCAGAAAGCCTTGGAGTTAACGCTCTGCTGATCGTCACACCGTACTACAACAAATGCTCACAGGAGGGACTTGTCGAGCATTACGGATGTATAAGCGAAAGCGTGACAAAGCCGATAATCGTCTATAATGTGCCGTCGAGGACGGGCGTGGACATAAAACCCGAAACATATAAAAGGCTCAGCCGGCTCGACAACATAGTTGCGACCAAGGAGGCAAACGGCGACCTTTCCGCATTGATGAAAACGATGATGCTGTGCGGCGACGACCTTGACATTTACTGCGGTAACGACGACCAGAGCGCCGCCTTTACCCTGCTCGGCGGCAAGGGTACGGTATCCGTGCTTTCAAACATTCTGCCGCAGGCGGCGCACGATATAACAGCCGCCGCTCTTGACGGCGACGCTGACTATGCCGCCGCCTTACAGCTCAGATATCTCGACCTTTGCAGCTCGCTTTTCTGCGATGTGAACCCGATGCCCGTCAAGTACGCAATGTCTCTTATGGGAACAGACAGCGGAATTTGCCGTCTGCCCCTCACCCGTCCGAGCGACGCCGCAAAGGAGACCGTCTGCCGCACACTGCGCTATCACGGACTGATTGAATAAAATTACAAAATAAACCTCTTGACTAATCGAAAAATTGCGGTATAATATAGGTGAACATTTGTTCGTTTATTTTGTCGGGAGGTAAAAGTATGTATGTTAAATATAACCGTGAATATGTGACAATGTATATCGAAGTGCTTCCCGAGGGGCAGGTCGTTCCGCTGAGTATTCTTTGGAAAGACGGCAGAAAATTTGCCGTGGAGCAGGTCATCAACATAAAAAACAATGCTCCGGCAAAATCCGGAGGCAGAGCAACAAAATACACGCTTATCGTTCAGGGACAGACTCGTGATTTCTTCGTCGATAACGGCAAATGGTTTGTCGAGACACGCTCTTTTTTCTGAACAGCGCAAAAAAATACCACCGTTCATCAGCCTTTCGGGCGACAAACGGTGGTTGTTTTTATCAATGTCAGATCTTCTTGCAGAAATCGAAGATCTCCTTAGGAAGCTCCTCCTCGTCAGCGGAGATCGTGAAGATGAAGCTCTTCTCCTCAACGTGGTTCTTGCTCAGCTCGTCAACCTTCTTGAGGAACTCGCAAAGCTCGCCGTAGTCACGGGAACCGATTCTGAGAGTTGCGTCAACAAGAACATCTGTGATGTCGTGATCGCCTGCGCAGATACCGCAGAGGAAACCGAAGAATGCGTCGTAGCCGCTTACCTTGTAGTGATCCGTATCAATAAGACGTGCACGGTAGTTTACATCATATGTGAGCTTGGGCTGCTTCTCAACGCAAACAACGTTGCCGTTTGAATTTTCAATAGCCTCGTTGACCTTTTCGATCAAAAGCTTTGTTTTTCCTGAACCTTTTTTACCTAAAATAAGAGATACCATAATAAATATCCTCCCTGTTTTTTATTCTAAAATCCGTGTACCTCACGGAATTTTTTACGAAATCAGTTTAATCTTGCTTCCAGCTCAGCCTTACGGTCCTCATAGCCCGGCTTGCCGAGGAGAGCAAACATATTCTTCTTGTAGCTTTCAACGCCCGGCTGATCGAACGGGTTGATTCCGAGAATATAACCGCTTATTGCGCAGGCTTTCTCAAGGAAATAGATCAGATAGCCGAGATTGAATTCGTCCATCGCCTCAACCTCAAGCACAATGTTCGGAACATCGCCGTCGGTGTGGGCAAGCAGAGTGCCCTCGAACGCTTTCTGATTGACAAACGAAACGGTCTTTCCTGCAAGGAAATTGAGTCCGTCTGCACTGCCCTCTTCGTTCTTGATCTCAACCTCCGACTTTGACTTTGCAAAGTGGACTACGGTTTCAAAGAGGTGTCTTTCACCCTGCTGAATATACTGTCCCATTGAATGAAGATCGGTCGAGAAAATCGCCGAAGCCGGGAAAAGACCTTTGTTCTCCTTGCCCTCGCTCTCGCCGTAGAGCTGCTTGAACCACTCGTTCATCATCGTGTAAGCAGGCTCATAGCTGACCATCATTTCAATCTTTTTGCCGCTCCTGTAAAGGAGATTTCTCGTTGCGGCATATTTGTAGCAGTCGTTCTTATCAAGATCGGGATCGCAAAGCTCGTTCATAGCCGTTGCCGCGCCCTGCATGATAGCATCGACATCAATTCCTGCGACTGCGATCGGCAGAAGTCCTACCGCCGTCAGAACGGAATAGCGTCCGCCTACATCATCGGGTACTACGAAGGTTTCATAGCCCTCCTCATCGGCAAGAGCCTTGAGAGTGCCTCTCGCCCTGTCGGTTGTGGCGTAGATGCGTTTTGCCGCCTCTTCCCTGCCGTACTTGCTTTCAAGCATTTCTCTGAAAATTCTGAAAGCGACCGCAGGCTCGGTAGTTGTGCCCGACTTGGAAATTACATTGACTGAAAAATCCCTGTCTCCGATTATTTTTACAAGCTCGTTAATCGAATCCGAGCTGATCGTGTTACCTGCGAAATAAATCTCCGGTGCGCCGTCCCTGAGCAGATTGTAGTTCTGCGACTTGATAAATTCAATCGCCGCTCTCGCTCCGAGGTACGAACCTCCGATTCCGATAACAACCAAAACCTCTGAGTCTTTTCTGATTTTTTCTGCGGATGATTTTATTCTTGCAAATTCATCCCTGTCATAATTTTCCGGAAGACTCAGCCATCCGAGAAAATCGTTTCCCTTGCCCGTTCCGTTGTGAAGCTCTGCGTGTGCGGCTTCAACCTCCGACCGAATGTCGTTATAAGCGTTATCGTTAAGGAACGGAACAACATACTTCGTGTTCAGTTTTACAGACATTAACCTTATGCCTCCGATATTTGTTTCTTTATACGTTTATATTTTACCCTATTTAGCTTGTTTTTGCAAGTGCTATTTAGTATTTTTTACGCAGGTTGCATAAAAAATACATAGTCAGTTCACACTAACGCTCTGTTTTTCCTTGCAGATTGAACATATCATACGGTTAAACACGGTCTTGAAGCTCAGACGTTCGACATAATGCGGCGAGGTCAGCTTATATTCGCCGAGCTTCTGCCCGTCAAGCGTAACCGTAACGGTGCCGAGAGTCTGATTCGATTCCACGGGAGCCTCGACTGCGGCGGCAAGGTCTATCTCCTGTTTAAGATCCTTTGCCTTGCCCTTTGGAATGAGAAACTTAGCATTTCCCGATATCTGCGGTGTGACCGTTCTCTCCTCGCCCATAATTATATTCACATCTGTTATCAGGGATTTGTCGATCTGCGGCGTGACAGTTTCGTAATTTGCAAAGCCCCAGTTCAGCATCGCCTTAGCTCCCTCAAATCTGTCCTTGCTGTTGTCCGCTCCCATAACGACAGCAATCAGACTTGTACCGTCCCTCGTTGCGGTAGCGGAGATACAACAGCCTGCCTTTGAGGTCGTACCTGTTTTAAGTCCCGTTGCGCCCTCGTAAAAGCGGATAAGCTTGTTTGTGTTGACAAGCTCTGTTTTGCCGTCACGCAGTGAGTCCATCCAGATCTTTGTGTATTGGAGAATAAACGTATGCTTCATCAGCTCCCTTGACATAAGGGCAACATCGTATGCCGTTGTCAGGTGAGTTTCCGAGGTGTCGTCAAGTCCCGTGCAGTTGTCAAAATGGGTGTTCTTCATTCCAAGCTCCGCCGCCCGCTCGTTCATCATTGTCACAAAGCCCTCGTCGCTTCCTGCAATGTACTCGCCGAGAGCCGTGCAGGCGTCGTTTGCGCTGTAAACCGCCGTCGCTTTCAAAAGCTCCTCAACGGTCATCACTTCACCCTCCTTGAGCCATATCTGAGAGCCGCCCTTTTTCGACGCTTCGGTACTCGTCGTCACCTCGTCGGTCAGTCGGATAGTGTTGCTGTCGATCGCCTCGGCAATCAGGAGCATCGACATAATCTTTGTAACCGACGCAGGATACAGCTTTTCGTTCTCATTCATTTTCATCAGCACCCTGCCTGTTGTCTGATCCATCAGTATTGCCGATTTCGCCTTGACGTCAATCGGCATCATACTCTCGTTCTCTGCCGAAGCAAAAATTCCGAACGAGGCAAAAACAAGGACAAAACACATCACTACGCATAGCTTTTTCATAAAATATACCTCCTCTGTGGTTAGCACATATATAAATATATGATCCGAGGCTTTTAAATAAAACTTGCACTCACCGGGATTTTGCATTATAATTGTATCTCAGATACACATACGGAGTTGATATTTTTGAAAATCGCATTTTACACACTCGGCTGCAAGGTCAATCAATACGAATCGCAGGCAATGTCGGAAAAAATGGCGGCAAACGGCTTTGAAGTCGTTGCGCCCGACGAAAACGCCGATATCTATGTTATCAACTCCTGTACCGTTACCGCAGAAAGCGACCGAAAGACACGTCAGGCGGTCAGAAAATTTAAACGCAACCACCCCGAAAGCATAGTCGTTCTTACAGGCTGTATGCCGCAGGCATTTCCGCAGGACGCAGAAAAGCTGGAACAGGCCGACATCGTCCTCGGCAACAGGAACAATTTCAAGCTTCTTGACCTGATAAAGCAATATTTCGGCTGCGGTCAGCGTATAATCGACATTGAAGAACACAAGACGGGCGACAAATTCACGGGTGGAGCGATTTCAGGCTTTGACCGCCGCACAAGGGCGATAGTCAAGATTGAGGACGGCTGTAACCGCTTCTGCTCCTACTGTATTATTCCTTATTCAAGGGGCAGAGTGCGTTCAAAGCCGATTGACGAATTGCAGACGGAGCTTAAACGTCTCAGCGACGCAGGCTATGCCGAGGTCGTTCTGGTAGGAATAAACCTTTCCGCCTATGGCAGCGATATCGGGCTGAACATCTGCGACGCCGTTGAGCTTGCCGCAGGAATGAATTTTCAGCGTGTCCGTCTCGGATCGCTTGAACCGGATCATATAACCGACGAGGTTATCGAAAGACTTGCAAAAATCGAAAAATTCTGTCCTCAGTTTCATATCTCGCTTCAAAGCGGATGCGACAACACTCTCAAGGCGATGAACAGGCATTACACGGCGGAGGAATATTACGAGCTTTGCCGCAAGCTGCGTTCAAGCTTCCCCGACGCAACGATAACCACCGACATAATGGTCGGCTTCCCGACGGAAAGCGATGGGGATTTTGACGAAAACGTCCGCTTCGCTGAGAAAATCGGTTTTGAAAAAGTCCACGTCTTCCCCTACTCTCCCCGTGAGGGCACAAAGGCGGCAAAAATGCCGCAGATTGAAAAATCGGTCAAGGAACGCCGCAGTCATATAATGATTGAAAAGACCGAGGCGGTCAGGCAGGAATTTTTGAAAGCTCAGGTCGGCAAAACGGTCGAGGTGCTCTTTGAAACAAGACATTCCGACGGCTTCACCGAGGGCTACACCAAAAATTACACCCCTGTTAAAATCAAAAAAGACCTCCCCTGCGGCATCATAACCAAAGTCAGGCTCACCGCCGCCGACGGTGACTTCTGCATAGGAGAGGAAATATAAAGACTAACGCTGTACCGCTCAAAAGAGTTGTACAGCGTAGTTTATGTTATGAAAATGCACCTCCGAGAGCATATGGCTTCGGAGGTGCAAATTATAGCTTAATATAAAATTGTTATGCTTTTGATGTTTTCACTTCGGTACCGTCATAGATTACGGAATGAATATATTTCGTTGTTTCATCCCAGTCAACAATGATGACCTCCAAACCGTCCCGCATTTCATATTGAGTTGCCTTTTGCGGTACAATATATTGCTCTAACAGCCAAGACAAATATGTATCGAGCTCAGAAACTTTTTTGACAAGCTCCGATTTACTGAGATTTGTGGTGACATACGGAAGAACAGTATCGAGAAAGTTCAGTTTTTGCGAAGTGTTCATTGTTCCGGCCTTATTCATAATTGATTTAAGGACTTTTCTTTGACGTCCCGTTCTTGTTCTATCGGAATCTGTTTTTCTGAGTCTTACATAACGCAGAGCCTGAGAACCGTTCATGAGATATTTTCCGCCCGGAAGAGAATCTGTGTTGAAAACAAAGCTTGCTTCTTTTTTAGTCATATCAACAGACACGCCGTTGAGCGAGTCTATTATTTTTTCAAATCCCTCAAAGTTAGCGGTAACATATCTGTCGATCCTGACCTTGTAATTCTGTTCAATCGTCTCGACAAGCAGACTTGCTCCTCCGTAAGCGTGAGCGGTATTCAAGCGTTTGTTACCGTGTCCCGGTATAGCCGCATATGTTGCACGGGAAAGTGAAATAAGCTTTACGGTTTTCTTTGCTTTGTTTATTGACGCAATAATAATTGCATCGGAACGGTAAAACTTAGGAGTATCTGCATCTGCGTTATCAACATTGCCGGCATCGTACCCTGCGATAAGAAGATTATAAACATCGTCGCTGTACCAAAGCTCGTTGTCGCTGATATTTTTTTCTATACTCTCGTCAGCTTTCTTTTTTACTTCTTTTCCGATATTGCTGATTTCAATACTCTCTCCGTTCTCCACAATAATGTCATAATCGGAATAATCTTCTGCCGCATCTTCGTTCAAATTGTCATCCGAACTGTCTTTAGAATCCGAAATCGGTTTTGATCCAACAATATCAAAATCAAGCTGTTCCTCTTCGTCCAGCTGTTTCATCAAATCCGAGTTTGCAGTTGCGACCTCTTTTATATCTCCGTAATTGACTTTATTGAGGTAATGATTGAAAACAGCGAAGACAATAATAACTACAGCCAGGAAGACAGAAAGTATAGAAACACATACCGATATTATTATTTTTTCTTTCTTCTTCTGAGGAAGATCTGCAATATCATTTTTTGTATTTTTAATTCTATCAATTATTTTGCTGAGTTTCTCCTGTCTGCGCCAATAAGTCATTTTATTATCCCCTGTTATCCAAATCAAGACCCTGAAATAAATCAGGGTCCAATTTATAAGTAATTATTTAATATGCTTTATGAATTGTCAAAAAATTATTTTCCGACAACCTTGCCGTTTTCAACTCTCCAAGTACCGTACTGATTTGAAGCGTAGCCGTTATACTTGAAGTTTATTGTTCCGTTCTGGACATACCACCAACCGTACTGGTTCTTGGCAAGTCCTTGGAATTTATAGTCAATGGTGCCGTTCTTGATATACCACCAGCCGTACTGATTCTTTGCAAGTCCGTTGAACTTATAATCAATCTTACCGTTGCTGAAATACCACCAACCGTATTGATTCTTAGCCATTCCGTTATACTTGCTGTTAAGCTTTCCGTTTTCCGCATACCACCAACCATACTGGTTCTTTGCCATGCCGGTATAGGAGAAGTCGATAGTACCGTCATTCACATACCACCAGCCGTACTGATTTTTGGCAAGACCGGTATAGTTGAAGTCGATAGTACCGTTATTCACATACCACCAAAGTCCGTCGTAAGGACTCTTTACAAGTCCTACATAATCAAAATCTTTTTTGCCGTTCTTTACATAATGAATGGCATCTTCACCTTCAAATATACCTGTAAATCCAAAATCAATTACGCCATCGCGAACAAGCCACCAACCATAATAGTTTCTTACAATTCCGACATAGTAAAAATCAATTTCATTGTTGCTGTAATATTTCCAACCTAATGAGTCTCTGAAAAGTCCGTTCAGTTCAACAGATTTAACTTCTATCGGAAAATAAGTATTAAATCCGAAATTGCCGAGTGAACAGTCGGCATAGAAGACCAAAGCATCGTGAATGCCGTCCAAGCCCAATCTAAGCGTACGGTTAAGTGCCGCCTGTGCGTCATCAGTATTTACCTCAAAATAATAAGACTCATCTAATATTTCAAAGTCATAAAATGAATCAAATATATAATCAGTCGCAAAGACATCGCAAATACCCTGAACATAATCTTCATCGTCATCATCGCAATATACATATGTTGCATAAATATCGTCCTCAGGACAAAGAATCATTTCAACACATCTGTAATTATACGAATAACTATCATCATAATCAGAATCATCGTATATCAAATGAATTCTATTATATTCAACATCGGCAACAAATGAAACGTATTCTGTATTGCTGATTGAATAATCAACCCAGTAATCTCCCTGATCATCCACATATCCGAGAGTACAGATTAAATTCCATAAATAATCATAGCTGTTTTCAACCGAATCATAGGCAGAAGCCTTTGTTGAAAATACGGATCCGACGTTTAACAGATTTGCGGCAGGAACCGATAACGCCAACAAGAGTGTGGCAAGCATTGTCGCAAAAAATATTTTTATTGATTTTTTCATAATTTTACCCCATTATTTTTATCCTAATATTTTAACAAGCAGCGTATAATTTATTTTCCGACAACCTTGCCGTTTACAACTCTCCATGTACCGTACTGATTTGAAGCGTAGCCGTTGTACTTGAAATTTATTGTTCCGTTCTGAACATACCACCAGCCATACTGGTTCTTGGCAAGTCCTTGGAATTTATAGTCAATGGTGCCGTTCTTGATGTACCACCAACCGTACTGATTCTTTGCAAGTCCGTTGAACTTGTAATCAATCTTACCGTTGCTGAAATACCACCAACCGTATTGATTCTTAGCCATGCCGTTATACTTGCTGTTAAGCTTTCCGTTTTCCACAAACCACCAGCCGTATTGGTTCTTAGCCATGCCGGTATAGGTGAAGTCGATAGTACCGTTATTCACATACCACCAACCGTACTGATTTTTAGCAAGGCCTGTATAACTAAAATCTATATAGCCGTAATCAACAAACCACCACAGTCCGTCATCGGGATCCTTAACAAGTCCTACATAATCAAAATCAGCTTTTCCGTTCTTTATGTAGAGATAATCATAATAGTCACCGCAATCAATCTCCGCAAAACCCGTATATCCGAAATCTATACCGCCGTTTCTTACATACCAAACGCCAAAATAATTATCCGCAATTCCTTCATAGTCATAATCAATTTCACTATCGGTATAATACTTCCATCCGAAGCTGTCACGAAGAAGGCCGTTTAATTCGGTTGAATTTAATTCGTCAGAAAATCCGGAATAAATATCAAATCCCAAATAACCCAAATCCATGCCGGCATAACAAGTCAAGCAATAATTGATTTGCTCAATCGCATTTATAACAAGATATGAAAAGAACTCGTTGTTATCTTCATAATAACCATCAAAAAACGGAGAACACTCAATTATATTGACATCAGTATAAAAAGTGTACGGATTGTACTCAGATCCATAAACCGTGCAAACTCCGCGAATATAATCTATGTCCTCGGATTCATCGTCGCAGTAATATTCAGAACCAACACCGCAATAATAAACATCGTTATTTCGAGTAATCAACAAAATGACATAATCGCGACCATCTATGTACCCATAATCCTCAAAATACGCTTCTATCACATCTTGTTCTGAATTGTATGTAAAACGTACATAATAAAATGAAGAACTCAAATCATATTCAACGTACTTAAATCCTTTTTCATCAACATTTGAATGACTGAGAACATCAATAAAATTATAAAGGTAATCAAAACCAAGCTCTTCATCCTCATATGCCGAGGCTTTTATTGAAAGTGAACTTGTATCAATTTTTAATAGATTAGCCACCGGTGCAGACATCACCAGCATTACTGCGGCAAGGACTGCCGACAGAATTTTAGATAACGATTTTTTCATCTTATTCCTCCTGAATAGCTTTGCAATCACAGTATATCATTTCACAGAAAATGTTTCAATGAAGTACTGCAATGATTTTTGAAGCGTAACAAATGAATAAATTTTATTCTCTCCGCTTTACGAACATTAGAAAACAGTTTATTATCAGCTAAATTATTTCATTTTTTATTCCCCCTCAAAGAATATATACATAATATAACACATATTACAAAATATTGCAATATACAAAATCTCCCCGAAATCAAACGCTTTTTCGAGGAGATACAGAGAATAATATTATATTTTACTCAGAATTTTAGAACACAATTTGTCATAACCCGTATATTTTTTCAAAAGATCAATAACTATCGAAAGCAATACGGATAAAACAAGAAGCACTCCGAATGTTAACATTGAGTATTTAAGTCCGTAAAGAAAATCTTTCAGGAAAAACGCTCTGAGCAGAGTGTGAGAAAGAAAGATATTCATTGAATGTTTACCCAAAAACCAAAGAACGTTTCTCAGTCCCGGTATGGGCGCAAGAATTGTATAGCAATATATTACGACAAACAAAGGAATAATTCCGTCTCGAAGATAGCTGACATTACAATCCATATACCGACGCTCGTAAACACATAAAACAAATATTGCGGAATAAACAAATAATTTAAGAATATAATCAACTACTCTATTCTTCTTTATCCATTTAAATTCCTTTATTTTCACAAGCAGATCTTTGTCGGCACAAATCATTCCAAGCTCAAGGGTAAACGTCCAGCGTATCATATCAAAATTGACAATTTTATCGTCAAAAGCATGTTTGATAAATCCGTTAAACAAAAACGTCACAACAAGCAGTGCAATCATTCCGTATTTCTTATAAAAACGATACAGAACAGGCATTATTGCAATAATGATAAGAGCAAGACTCATATACCACCATGTACCGATAAGAGTCGGCGTTCCGAACAATTCGGAAAGTCCGAGAAAATCGTACAGAACATAAATAAACCTGTTGATAATATGAGGATCTTTATACACATTCAGCATTGACGGCATGATAATTGCCGATGAAATGATGCTGAGCACAAAAATAAACCAAAATCCTGACATTAAAGAAAAGGTTCGTCTGCCGATTTGACGCTTATACCCGTCCTCTGGCGTTTTTTCAAGAGTTTTCGCTATGCCGTATCCCGAAAGAAATACGAACAGCGCAACACAAATCTTAAAAAACGAAGCTATCGTAACCGTCTGGGACTCGGTCAGCGGAAAAAAGTTCATTTCAAAGCCGGCGTATCTGCCCGGACTTTCAAAGCAATGGTGAAAAAGCATCATAAGTATTGCGACGCCCTTTACCAAAGCAGTATCCTTTTTAGTAAACTGCATATTTTCACAACCTGTTATTTTCGGAACAGTTTATCCTGTTCTACAACATATTTATAAAGGTTTTCGGCGCAGTTGCCGTCGAATTCAAAGTAGAAATTCTTCATACGTTCGGAATATATTTCTTCGGGAACAAAGTCTCTGGCAATAATATCGCAGAGACACTCCGCAGCTTTTTCCGCATCCGTAAACATATGACCGAAGGCATCCTCAAACGGAAGATCAAGATCACGGTAATGATTCATTCCCGATTTAAACTGAGGATAATCGGGGACAAAATACATAATCGGACGGTTAAGATATGCAAAGTCAAAAACATACGAAGAAAAATCGGTTACAAAAGCCTTATAGTCGGCAACATCGACATCGCCGCTGATCATATTTATATAATCGCAGTCGATATTGAAAAGGTCTTTAAGGTTTGCAATAATCGGATGCAGCTTGATATCCAAATAAACCTTACTGCTCTCAAGACTTCTGTGGAGCTTCTTGTCCGAAAGGAAAGCATAGAAATTTTTGTAATAATCCGACTTCTGTATTCTTTCGGCATTGGCTTCCCAGTTTGAAGCCTTAATCTCCGTTGTGAGATATTTTCTCCACGACGGTGCAAAAAGAATACGGTTCTGCGGCTTGTGATCTCTGTCAATATGATCGTATCTTGCCATTCCCGTTGTTATAAGATCTCTTTCGCTGTATGCGTAATTTTCAGTATAGTTTTTGACCTCAAACGGAGAAGAAACGACAATTTGTTCAGCCTGACTGCGTTCCTCTGAATTGTTGAGTCTGAGCGAAGCATGAAGTACGCCGTGCTGAAGATATATCGTGTGAGCCTTTCTGAGATCCTCATACTGATATTCCATTTTTGCGGTTTCAAACGGATTGATCGGTGCAAGTCCGTAATAAGCCGTAAAAATACGTTCCGCACAAACAAAAAGAAGCCTGTGTTTTTTTGATCCGGCTTTAACGAGATGCTTCTGCTGCTCGGGAGTAAACACCTTGTTCAAATCCTCGTATTCATGAGTAAGAACATAGTATCTTTCAATTCCGTCATCATGCTGAAGATCGTTGGCAAACTGGTAATATCCGTTGTCCTTTTCGACCGTGTAAAAATCGTAGTACAGCCAAATCCTGTGTTTCTTTCTGTAGTTTATTGTTTTCAGACGAAGAAGTGCGGTTCTCGGATGAACAACAAATCTCGCCGTATTAACCAATGCGCTGAAATCAATCTTTGCCTGATTTGCAGGCTTCACCGATAGATATTTGCGCTTGTTCTTTATCATATAATTACCGCGGTTTATTGTTTTCATAAATCGCAGTCCCAAGCCCGAATAAGGCATAAACCAATAATGGCTTGAATATACTTTTCCTTTTATTTTGATCTCAAACTCAATCTTTTGATTTTTTGTAAGATCGCAGGAATAATGGAATGCAGGAAAATAATTGGTAATTATCTTAGCCCTGTAATTACTGTGAACAGAGGTAAAAATTTCAAGCTCTCTTCTTTCTCCGTTTTCAATAGCGTAAATAGAGAACTCGTCACGGTCAAGGAAATTGAAAATCGGTGACTTCATAAATGCGGTAAGCTTGAACGTATCTCCCTCTACCCTCGGCTTATGTGCAATAACGGTAAAGTCCTCCTGAGAATATGCTTCTTCACCGTCAATAATAAGACTGATTCCGTCATCATTACAAAGGAATGATATTTCGGCATTTTCTTTCTTTTGTATCCAATAGCAAGCTCGGTAGATATCAACCATAGGGTGCTCAAGGAAAGTGCTGCAATCAACCCTGTTCAGGAGATTTACTATCCTTTGCATGGCCTGATCGAATTTTTCACCTTCATAATGATAGGGATACAGGATATCGTCAGTCAAACGCCAGTTGATATCGTTTACAAACATTGCCTGGAAATAAACGGGAACCTTATCCTCAAAGTTTGCAAACAGCGCTTCAAAATAGTCCATTGAGGTTTCAAAGAGATAATAAGCATGAAAATAGACCTTCACTATGCTTGTCTCATTGCCCTTGTTATACATATAAGTACCGTCGGGGCAGTAACCCATTTTCATCTTTGGCATAAGAACACGGTTACAGTACTCCTGATCCTCAAGTTTAAATCCCGGCGTTGTATTGAAAAGAACGTTGTTTTCACCGAGATTTTTTACGCAAACATTAACTCGTGTCTGTGTGAGGTAAGGATATTCGTATAAATCATAAACACCCTCATGGTCAAGCATCTTAAATCGGAAATGAGGTTTGAGGATTTTATCTTCTTTATAACGCACCTCATTGTACGCAACAAGATCGACCTCATCATATACCGTGTCAAAGAAATCGGTAACTTTCTTAACAGTATCGGGAGTAAAATAATCATCGCTGTCCAAAAAGAAAAGATATTTTCCCTTTGCATGCTTTATTCCGAAATTTCTTGTTGCGGAAAGTCCCTCATTTTCTTTGGAGAATATTTTAATAAAATCGTATTTCTCGCTGTATTCAAGGCAAATATCCCAACTGTTGTCGGGAGAGCCGTCATTTATAACAAGAACCTCCATCTTTGATTTATCTATCGTTTGATCGACCAATGAATCAAGACAAATTCTGAGATATTGTTCAACATTGTATACCGGCACTATTACAGAAGCTTGATATTCAAAATTCATATTATCACCTTTCATCTCAATTGTTTCCAGTATATCACAAAAGAATAACATTTGCAACAAAAGTTTTAAAGGTGATAAAAACAGGAAAATATTCTGTCGATTTTTGATGTCTGAGTGAAAAAATTAACAAATTTTATGTTTAAACACTTCCATTTTTAATGTCGGCATGTTATAATAAAACAGAAACTGATAATTTAATAATTCAGGAGGTTTAATATGGATCAGAAATTAGCACCCTTATTCACCCCGTGGAAGATCGGCAACTGCGAAATCAAGAACCGTATAGTTCTGACGAGCATGGGCGGCACCGATCTTTTCGGTTGGATGGAAAAGAACCATTTTGACAAGGACGGCGCAAAATTTATTATGGAGGTCGCAAAGAATAACGTCGGTCTTATTCTTCCCGGCTGTCAGCCCGTTTACAACCCGATGTTCGGTCAGTGGCTTTATAAGAACAAGAAGATGTACGACGACCTCAAGAAGTGGATGCCTGAATTCCACAAGACGGGAGCCAAGCTTTTCGTTCAGCTCACCGCAGGCTTCGGACGTTCTTTCACCATCAGCTCAATGATGGAAGGTCTCTACACCAATCCCGTGCTCAAGGTTCTCAGTAAGCCTTTCATGAATCTTGACAAGATCACGGCTTCTGCCAGCCCCTCTCCGAACCGCTGGTCTGACAAGGTTCCGTCAAGAGCAATGACAAAGGCTGAAATCAAGGAAATGGTTGACGCTTTTGCAAAGAGTGCAAAGCTCCTTCAGGATGCCGGCGTTGACGGCGTTGAGATCCACGCCGTTCACGAGGGTTATCTTCTTGACCAGTTCACACTTAAATATGTCAACAAGCGTACCGATGAGTACGGCGGAAGTCTTGAGAACCGTTACCGTTTTGCAGTGGAAATTGTTCAGGCTATCAAAAAGGTTTGCGGCGACGATTTCCCCGTTTCTCTGCGTTACAGCGTTGTTTCCAAGACGAAGGGCTTCCGTCAGGGCGCAATCCCCGGCGAGGACTATGTTGAAGTCGGCCGTGATATGGAGGAGTCCGAAAAGGCTGCAAAATATCTTCAGGACGCAGGCTATGACTGCCTCAACTGCGACAACGGTACATACGACGCATGGTACTGGGCTCATCCTCCTGTTTATATGCCCGAAAACTGCAACCTTGCAGATGTTGAACACATAAAGAATTTTGTCGATATCCCTGTTATCTGTGCCGGACGTCTTGATCCGAGAGTTGCGGCAGACTCCGTTAAGGACGGAAAGATTGACGGTGCAGGCTTTGCCCGTCCGTTCCTTGCCGATCAGGCGTGGGTAACAAAGATGATCAACGATCAGGAGGACGATATCCGTCCGTGTATCCTCTGCCACAACGGCTGTTTCAATATGTGCCACTACAAGGGAGTTCCCAACGATCAGAAGCTTTCCGACAGTCTCCACCTTGCACGCTGTGCGGTTAATGCCGAGACAATGCAGTGGAACAAGCACTACATTAAAAAGACCGATTCGCCCAAGACCGTTCACATTGTCGGCGGCGGTATCGGCGGTATGGAGGCCGCAAGAGTTCTCAAGCTCAGAGGTCACAACCCGATCATTCACGAAAAGAGCGATGTTCTCGGCGGTACATTCATTCCTGCCAGCGCAGAGTCCTACAAGGGCAAGCTCCGTGAGCTGCTTGAATGGTACAGACTTCAGATGAAGAAGCTCAACATCGAAGTCAAGCTCAACGATGAGATCAAGGATATTTCCGCTTTCGGCTCCGCTCCCGTTATCATCGCAACAGGCTCTACTCCCCGTCAGCTCAGAAGAGTTCCCGGCTACGAGAAGATGATCGAGGCCTGCGACTTCCTCAACGGCGCACCTGTCGGCGAAAAGGTTGCCGTTATCGGCGGCGGTCTTACGGGAAGTGAAATCGCTTATGAGCTTGCTCTCCAGGGCAAGAAGCCGATCATCGTTGAGATGAAGGACGACCTTGTAAGCCAGAAGGGCGTTTGCCTTGCAAACTCCTCATATCTCAGAGAGTGGTTCGCTCTCAACAAAACTCCCGTTTACCTTGAGACAACGCTCAGGGAGGTCAAGGACGGTTCAATCATCTGCTCCAAGAAGAACGGCAACGAGGTCGAGATCCCCTGCGATTCAGTAATCAGCTGTGCAGGCTACATTCCCGCACCGATCGCAGAGAAAGCAAGCAATGTTCACCTTGTCGGTGACTGTCTTGCAATCGGTAATCTCCGTTCCGTTGTATGGCGTGCATATGAGGTTGCCATGAAGATCTAAGTAAGCAAAATATAAGAAGCAGTCGGATTCGGCTGCTTCTTTTTTATACTGTTATTTATTTATTTTATATTTATTTATTTTACTTTCATACAGAATACGTTCTGTCCTCTTGTTCCGACGACGGCATATCCGTTATACATTGAGGGTGATGCTTCAACATTTGAGCCGAGGCTGACTCGGTCAAGCTCCTCTCCTGTCAGTCCGTCAATCAGGTACATATTTGCACCCGAATTGCAGTGAATGATGTATCCGTTGCCGTCCTCGTCGTAGAAATCAACGGGCGAGCTCCAGCTGTAAACATCGGTCTGCTTTTCCCATGCCGTCTTGCCGTCCTTTTTGTAAAGGGCAACAAGCGTACCCGTGTTGAAATCGGGCGTTCTTGCGATCGGTACAAAGATAAGCTCGCTGAGCTTGTTCTTACCGACTGCAAGAGTTCCCTGAACTCCGCCCGAAAGATCCTCCATTGACTGACAGGTGTAGTCCGTGCGCCACACAATCTCACCCGTTTCTGCGTCTATCTTCCAGATCGGAATAGCCGCCGTTGTCGTGCTTCTCCAACCGTAGTGGAACGAAGTGCTTGTGTAAACATACGGATGTCCGTCCTCTATGCTCAGGACGGGAGTGCAGTTCGTGTCGTCAAGTATATCCTGTACCCAGACAAGCTTGAGCGTATTGAGATCAAGGCACAAGAGCAAACCGCCGTTATCGGCAATTATCATATAATGGTTAATGATTATCGAGCTGTCCTCCATGCCGAGCCAGTATTTATCGCCCGTGCGTGTGCCCATATACTTCCACTTGACAATGTTGTCGGGAGCAACGGAGAGACTGCCTGTGCTCTCGTCAAACCTTGTGTTGAGCTTCATTATATAGAGTATGCCGTTCTCACCGGGATAGATGAGCTGATCCGTTTCGGCGCAGACAAGAGCCGATGAATCGAAGCCGTTCCAGTATCTGTCGCAGAAATTCTCGTCCTGACCAAACTGGTACATGATAGTGTTGTCAACAAGATTGATGATGAACACTCTTGATCTGCCCTTTGTGCTGTTCACGCCCGATCCGACATACATTATCGGATATCCTCTCGGATCGAGTGCGCCTGCGCCCTTAAAGGTGAAACCGATATTCATCGGATCACGGGTTTCTTCGCCCGTTTCAAGCTCGTAGAAATGTATGTAACCGTCCATTGAAGCGTAAATCACCTCGACAAGACCGTCCTTCTGACGTGCCCAATCGTGCATGGCGGTGAAATTTCTTCTCATTGCGTCCGGCCATTTGGTTATAAGCGGCTGTCCCGACCAGCCGTTACCCGACCAGAATGTGCCGCCTGCATCACGCAGCGAGCCTGTTCGGTTTGTCCAGACGGTGCCGAGCTTCTTTTCGATGACCGAAGCCGTTCCGTAGGCTGCGCCCGAACGGAAATTATCGCCTCTGAAAGTGATAATACCCTCGACATCGGTGTATTTTGTGCCCTCATAAAATTTTATTTTATTCGGACTGTTGTAGCTTTCTACTGTCTTGCCGTCAACGCTTACAGTCGTAGAAGAAACAAGTCTTTCCGGCTTTGTGGAGTCGACCGCATGAGGTTTGAAGTCCTCGACATTGTAGGTCTGCATCGTCTGTTCAGGCTCCGTCGTGACCTCAGCGTCCGCCCCTGCCGCCGCAGTATTCTGCGGAGCTTCTGGAGCTTTTTCGGCAAGCCGTGATTGGTAAACCTTAACCCCTCCGAAAACGACAAGTGCAGTAAGCAAAATAACCGCAAGGCTTATCAAATACGGTTTCATCCTATTCTTTTCTTTTCCCATTATTATACTCTCCAATCTGCAAGAGAATTTTCAAAATAATTATATATACACACATAATGTTTGTCAAGAAAATTGAACGGCGTTTTTATACAATTATTATACTGTTTTTGACTTATGCGGGGAAAAATTAAATTTTATTACTTGTATAATTTTTTTGTATATGTTATGATAAGCTGAATATAAAATTGGAGGAATTTATATTATGAATAATATACCCCGTCCCGAGCATCCCAATCCGCAGTTTCAGCGCAGAGAGTGGCTGAATCTTAACGGAAAATGGAGCTTTAAAATCGACAAATCCAAGAGCGGACTTGCAAAAAAATATTATGAACCGCAGACGAAGTTTGACAGAACAATCAACGTTCCTTTCTGCCCTGAAAGCGTGCTTTCGGGCATTGAATATAAGGACTTTATGGACGCCGTATGGTATTCAAGGGAGTTTACAATTCCCGAAAAGTACTCCGACCTCAGAACAATTCTTCATTTCGGAGCTGTTGACTACAAGGCTACCGTTTACGTCAACGGTAAAGAGGTCGGCACTCACAAGGGCGGCTACATCTCCTTTGAATTTGATATCACCGATTACATAAACGACGGCAAAAATGTGCTGACCGTTTATGCCGAGGACGATACGAGAAGTCCCCTCCAGCCGAGAGGAAAGCAGAGCGAGGAATACTATTCTCACGGCTGTGACTACACCCGTACAACGGGTATATGGCAGACGGTATGGCTTGAGTTTGTTCCCGAATCGAGGATCAAGGGCATCAAGATTTTCCCGAATGTCGAGAACAGCTCGGTCGATATTCAGGCCGAGGTCATCGGATCGGGCAAGTTTGAAGTTCTCGCCCTCTATCAGGAGAGGATAATGGGAGCCGCAACTGTTGTTTCGGACGGCGGCTTTGTCACCGCTCACCTCGACCTTAAAGAAGCATATCTTTGGGAGGTCGGCGAAGGCAGACTTTATGACCTTGAGCTGCGCTTCAACGAGGATAAGGTTGACAGCTACTTCGGACTTCGTGACGTAAGGCTTGACGGACAGAAATTCCTCATCAACGGCAAATCTGTTTTCCAGCGTCTTGTTCTCGATCAGGGCTTCTATCCCGACGGAATTTACACCGCTCCGACCGAGGAAGCGATGATAAAGGATATTCAGATATCCCTTGACGTAGGCTTCAATGGTGCAAGACTTCACGAAAAGATCTTTGAGCCGAGATTCCTTTACAACTGCGACAAGATGGGTTACATCGTTTGGGGCGAATACCCGAACTGGGGTATGGATCCCTCAAACCCGAACATTCTTTTCAGCATACTTCCCGAATGGATCGAGGAAATCGAACGTGACTTTAACCACCCGTCAATCATCGGCTGGTGTCCGTTCAACGAGACATGGGACTATGACGGAAGAAAACAGCACGACGAAACCCTTGCCGTTGTTTACAATGCAACCAAGGCTCTCGACAAGACACGCCCCTGCATCGACACAAGCGGTAACTTCCATGTTGTCACGGATATTTTCGATGTTCACGACTATGAGCAGGATCCCAAGGTGTTCAAGGAGCACTATGACAAGCTTATGACCGACGGAGAGCTTTTCGACAATCATAAGCATCGCCAGAAATACACGGGCGGCCCGACCTTTGTCAGCGAATACGGCGGAATACGCTGGTCTGTCAACGAAAGCGATCAGAACGCATGGGGTTACGGCGACGCACCCAAGAACAAATATGAATTTATTGAGCGTTACAAAGGTCTGACCGACGCCTTGCTTGACAACGATCAGATGTTCGGCTTCTGCTACACCCAGCTTTACGATGTTGAACAGGAGCAGAACGGACTTTACACCTATTCAAGAAAGCCAAAATTTGAAACTTCGATTTTCCGTGCCATCAATTCAAGAAAGGCTAAAATCGAGCTTTGATCGGAGGAAAACAAATGCTTAATATACCTAAATATTATGAAGATCCCAAAACTCTTCACGTCGGCTGTGAGGAGCCACGTTCATATTTCATTCCCTTCCTCAACGAGGAAAACGCTCTGACAAAGTCGAGAGAGGAGTCGAAATATTTTCAGCTTCTCAACGGAGAATGGGATTTCAGGTTTTATAAGTCGATAATTGACGTTGAGGACGGCTTTTACGCCGAGGACTATGAGCTTGACGGAAATTATAACAAAATCAAGGTGCCGATGAACTGGCAGATGGATCTTGACAAGGGGTACGATGTGCCGAACTACACAAATCAGCGTTACCCCTACCCCTGCGATCCGCCCTATGTGCCTGACGACAATCCGTGCGGAGTTTATCTGCGTGATTTTGAGCTTGACGAGAAT
Organism: Acutalibacteraceae bacterium; assembly: GCA_051881315.1. Lineage (GTDB taxonomy): Bacteria > Bacillota > Clostridia > Oscillospirales > Acutalibacteraceae > CAG-488. The sequence goes on from JBJEPQ010000050.1 coordinate 24,904, forward strand.
TCGATGAACCGTGATCTTTTCCTCAACTTCGAGGGCGTTGACTCATGTTTCTATCTTTGGATCAACGGCAAGTTCGTAGGTTACAGCCAGGTCAGCCATATGACAAGCGAATTTAATATCACGGAGTTTGCACACGTCGGCGTCAACAGGATCGCCCTGCTTGTTCTCAAGTGGTGCGACGGCTCTTATCTTGAGGATCAGGATATGTGGAGACTCAGCGGTATTTTCCGTGATGTATATATCCTCAAGAGAAGCCGCAGAGGAAGAATTAAGGATTTCTATGTCACAACGGAGCTTAAAAAGAAGTTTACGAAGTGTATCGTCAATGTCGATCTTGACATCATCGGAGACAGAAACGTCACTTACAGACTTGTTTCTCCCCACGGTGAGAATATCGACGCAGGCGAAAGCGCAAACGGCAAAATAAAGATAAAGTTTGACAATCCTATCCTTTGGAGCGACGAGGCTCCCCTGCTCTACGATCTTTTCCTCGACGTATCGGACGAGGTCGTGCTCGTAAAGCTCGGAATAAAGGATCTCACGATATCCCGTTCCGTTCTTTATCTCAACGGACAGAAGATCAAGATCAAGGGCGTAAACCGCCACGATTCTCACCCGATCTACGGACATGCAACGCCGATCGAACACGTTCTTGAGGATCTTTATATCTTCAAGCGTCACAATGTTAATGCCGTTCGTACCTCTCACTATCCGAACGATCCCCGTTTCCTTGAAATGTGCGATCAGCTCGGACTGATGGTTATTGACGAGTCCGACCTTGAGGCTCACGGCTTCAGCAGCTCGATCGACGGCTTCCACTTTGAAAACTGGAGTCTGCTTTCAAACGATCCTAACTGGAAGGGCGCATATGTTGACAGGGCAAAAAGAATGTTTGAGCGTGACAAAAACCACGTTTCGGTCATCTTCTGGTCGCTCGGAAACGAATCGGGCTGCGGCGACAATCATCAGGCGATGTACGACTATATCAAGTCCCGCAATTCAAACGTGATCGTTCACTATGAAAACGCAAATTACCGCTATGCCGAGATGGCAGGCAAGAACATCGGCACTTCCTCCGATGTTGAAAGCTGGATGTATCCCTCGATTGATAAGTGTAAAGAGATCCTCTCAAGCAAGAAGCGCAAGAACAAGCCGCTCTATCTCTGTGAATACTGTCACGCAATGGGCAACGGCCCCGGAGATCTCGGCGATTACTGGGAGCTTATAGAGTCCGACGACAAATTCTGCGGCGGCTGTATCTGGGAATATACCGATCATTCCGTTGCTGTCCCCGACGATAACGGCGGATACAAATACACCTACGGCGGCGACTTCGGCGATCTTCCGAACGACGGCAATTTCTGCGTTGACGGTCTTGTTTATCCCGACAGAACTCCGCACACAGGCTTTGAGGAAGCAAAGATTGTTTATCAGCCGTTCTTTGCGGAATATGCAGGCAACGGAAATGTAAAAATCAAAAACCGCAACTTCTTCGTCGGTCTTGACGATGTGGGCATCAATTGGGATATCAAATCCGACGGCAAGCTCATCGCATCGGGAGATGTTTCGGGACTTATGCTTATGCCGAGAGAAAGCAAGGAATTTTCCATCTTCGATCCCAAGGCGTACAGCTTCAGCGGCGAAACCTATCTCACTCTCCGATTTGTCAACAGAACGGACAAGCTCTGGGCGAAGGCAGGCTATGAGATCGGACTCAAGCAGTTCAAGCTTGACTCAATCCCGACAGCAAAGGTCAATCTTCCGACAGCCTCCATTGTCTTTGACGAGAGTGAAAGATATGTTGAAATTTCGGTCGGCACCGTGAAATATGTCTTTGACAAGGCGTACGGAAAGCTCAGCAAAATGAGCTTCGGCTCTACCGAGCTTCTTTCACAGCCCGTTGAGCTTAACCTTTTCCGTGCCTATATCGACAATGACTCCTACCACCGTCAGAATTGGGAGCAGATCGGAATGGAAAGACTTAAACAAAAGTGCCGTTCGCTGACGGTTGAAAAATCAGACGAAAAGGTAGTTATAACAGTCAATATGTCCTTCGGAACATATGAATTTGAGCCTGTTTTTGCAGGAAAGATCGTTTATACCTTCCTCCCCGATTCAAGCGTACTCATAAATGTAAACGGCGAGAGCAGCAAGAGGCTTGACACCCTGCCGAGAATGGGTATTCAGCTCATTATGCCTGAGGGCTTTGAGAGCTACGAATACTACGGCTACGGTCCCAAGGAGAGCTATATCGACAAGAAGCGTTACACCACGGTTGACCTCTACAAGACAACCGTTACGGATAACTTTGAGCATTATGTCCGTCCTCAGGAGAACTCCTCACACTATGCGGTAAAATGGACAAAGATATTCAACGCAGACGGAATAGGTCTTCTCTGCCGAGGTGAGAACATCAACGATTTCTCGTCGAATGCTCAGCATTTCACACCTCAGCTTCTTCGTGAGACAAAGCACGACTATGAGCTTGTACCGATGAAAGAGACTGTTCTCAGCCTCGACTTCAAGCAGAACGGAATCGGCTCCGGCTCCTGCGGTCCCGATGCGGCAGACAAGTACAGACTTACCGACAAGAAATTTGATTTCACATTCAAAATTCTTCCGGCAAAGGTTGACGATATTGATCCGTTCACCGTATAATTTCCCCTAAATTAAACAGCAGGCTTGTGTGACGATATGCCACGCAAGCCTGTTTTTTCATAAAAAATCTCCGCCGCACCGAATGAACGGCACGACGGAGCGGTGATTACCGAGATTAACAAGTCAGGCGACGTAAGGATATATCTTCGTGTTCTTCTGCTGATCCTCTCTCCTGCGGCGAGCCTGCTGAGCGGCACGCTTTTTGGCGATCGCCTTTTTACGCCTGCGGATATAAATTCTCTTGGCGATCATACGGATCACCTTATCCTCAAAGTCGATAAACTTCTGCTCATGCAGAACTCCGAAAATTACAAATAAAACTGCCGCTATCTCGATTATTGTTCTTATTGCAAATGCTGTTGTCATAATAAAACCTCCTGAATTTAACCGAACGTTTTCCGAACGTTTGTTCTTTACGAGTTCTATTATAACAGGTTTTTCGGATTTGTCAACACAAATGTTCGATTATTTTTCAATTTACAGTCCGTTTATTTGGACTTTACACCGTATTTTTTGAAAAATTCATCAAAATTTGATTATCAAGCGATCCGTCAGCAAAAAATTCGCTGATATTTTCAAGCGTTGTTGAAGCAATGTTCGTCAGCGCCTCACCTGTCAGGAAGCCCTGATGAGAGGTGACTATCACGCTCGGCAAACAAATAAGTCTTGAAAGAATGTCGTCCTTGACAATAGTTGTCGAATTATCCTCGTAGAAAAGGTCGGACTCCTCCTCGTAAACATCAAGGCAGGCTCCGCCGATTTTTTCATTCAAAAGACCGTAAAGCAGGGCTTCGCTGTCAATCAGAGCACCCCTTGAGGTGTTTACAATGAAAACACCCTTTTTCATTTTTTCAATGCTCTTTGCGTTGATAATATGCCTTGTTGACGAGTTGAGCGGACAATGCAGGGATATCAGTTCCGAGCGTTTTAAAAGCGTATCCATATCGACATACTCAACATTTTCAACATTCGGGAAAACATCGTGTGCAAGCACTTTCATTCCGAAGCCCCGGCAAATGTCGATAAATGCCGCGCCGATCTTTCCTGTACCGACCACGCCGACCGTCTTGCCGTAAAGATCAAAACCCGTCAGTCCGTTCAGACTGAAATTGAAATCCCTTGTTCTGAGAAAAGCCTTGTGTATGCGGCGGTTGAGAGTCAGAAGCAAGGCCATTGCGTGCTCGGCGACCGCGTGAGGCGAATACGCAGACACTCTGACAATCGGAATTTTGCCCTGTGCATATCTGATGTCAACATTGTTATAGCCTGCACAGCGCATGGCAATAATCTTAACGCCGAGCTTATGCAGAGCGTCGATAGTCGGTGCGGAAACATCGTCATTGACAAAGGCGCAAACTGCGTCCGAGCCTTCGGCAAGCTTTGCGGTTCGTGCGCTGAGCTTCGTTTCAAAGTAGTTTATGGTGAAGCCGTACTGTTCATTGATAATGTTGAAATATTTTTTATCGTAAGGCTTGGTATCATAAAAGCTGATCGTTATCATGTTATTTCCCTCCGGAATTAGCATAAACGGTCAGCTTTTATTTATTCATTTGATTATTTTGTAAATCAGTTTTTGATTATCCGGTTCAGTATCGCTGAAAGTCAGCGCATCGAAAAATACCTTTTCGGCTTCTTTTACCTTTGTACTGTCATCGGTATGGAATACGGCAAGCGTCTGCCCTTTTTCGACAAAATCTCCCGTTTTCTTTTTAAGTATAATTCCTGCGCTCGGATCAATGGGATCGCCCTTTTTCTCACGGCCTGCGCCGAGTATGACAGAGGCAATTCCGATTTTTTCGGCGTCCGTGTGACCGATAAAGCCCTCTTTTTCCGAACGGATTTCGATTTGATATTTCGGCTGTTTGAAAAGTGAAAAGTCGTCAACGACATCTGCATTTCCGCCTTGTGCGGTTATCATTTCACGAAGCTTGTTAAGCGCAGAGCCGTCCTCAATCGCTTTTTCCGCCATCGTCCGACATTCCTTTTCGCTTTTGCCCGTAGCAAGACAAAGCATCTGAGCCGCCAATGTCAGACAAACCTCGGTCAGATCGCTTTCGCCCTCTCCCATAAGCGTTTTAACTGCTTCAATCACCTCAAGCGAATTGCCGATATAATTTCCGAGCGGTATATCCATATTGGTAATTACCGCCGCAATTTTCCTGCCTGCCGCCTTGCCGATCTCAACCATTTCCCTGGCAAGGTTTTCGGACTCCCCGACGGTTTTCATAAACGCTCCGCTGCCCGTTTTGACATCGAGAACAATGCCTTGCGAGCCTGCGGCAAGTTTTTTGCTCATTATGCTTGAAGCGATAAGCGGAATACTCTCCACCGTTGCGGTAACGTCACGCAAAGCGTACAGCTTCTTGTCCGCAGGTGCAAGCTCGCCCGACTGACCGACGATGCACAAGCCGATATTATTGACCTGACTGATAAACTCATCGGGTGTAAGCTCGGTTTTGAAACCGGGAATGGCTTCAAGCTTATCGACCGTACCGCCCGTATGTCCGAGGCCTCTGCCCGACATTTTGGCGATTTTTCCACCGCAGGCGGCAACTATCGGAGCAACGATAAGCGAGGTCTTGTCGCCCACGCCGCCCGTGCTGTGCTTATCGACAGTGTAACCGTCAATTCCGCTGAGGTCAATACAGTCGCCCGATTTCGCCATTTCAAGAGTCAGAGCCGCAGTTTCCCTGTCCGTCATACCCTGAAAATACACCGCCATACAGAATGCCGAGAGCTGATAATCGGGAATACTTTCATCGGTACAGCCCTTGACAAAGAAGCTGATTTCTTCATCGCTCAGCTCACCGCCGTTGCGTTTCTTGTGAATAATATCGTACATTCGCATAATATCACCCTGTTAATCTATTTTTAGGAAAAACACAGTAGCTATACATAATATCATTAAAGCCGCACCGCACCATTGAGAACAATGATACGGTGCTGTTATTATTTCTTCTGTGCCTTGATGAGGTTTTTGTAAAATCTTACCGCACCGGGGAGACAGTTGTACTCCATATTCTCGTTCAATCCGTGCATACCCTTCATCTGCTCGGGGCCGTAAATAACGGGAGCAAAGCGTATGCAGTTTTTGCATATCTCCTGATAGAAACGAGCGTCGGTTGCGCCTGTCATAACGTAGGGACTTGAAGCAAGTCCGGGGAAGGTTTCGCCGATAACGTTTTCAACAAGATGATATGCTTCGCCGTTGATATCAACGGGAGCCGAATAGTCATTTGAATAAATTACTTCTGTTTCAAGACCGTATTTTTTTGCAAGCTTCTTTATGATTTCAAGGCTCTCTTTCTCTCCCTGATGGGGAATAAAGCGCATATTCGCACCAAGTGTAGCCTCCTGCGGAATTACGTTGTATGCGTCAGAGCCCGACTGCATTGTAAAGGCGATCGTGGTTTTCAGCATTGCCGCCGCCTGTGCGCTGACAGAAGGCAGAAGCGCAATCAGCAACGGCTTGAACAGCCAGATATTTCCTAAGAAAAATCTAAGTCCGAAATTTGAAGCATAGGGCGCAAGAGTTGAGAACATTGCCGCAACCTCAGGCAGAAGCTTCTTTTTGAACGGAGAATGTTTTTCAACATCGGTAACGAAGGCGGAAATCCTTGCGATCGGAGTATTTTTGGACGGTGCGCTTGCGTGACCGCCTGTGCTTCGAGCGGTAAACTTAACGTCTGCATGTCCTTTTTCAAACACACCGACCATTGCAAAATTGCCGTTGATGCCGCCGATCGGATCAGCTATTATAGCTCCACCCTCGTCGCATACGAGATACAGCTCGATGCCCCTGCGTTTAAGCTCAGCAACGATCTTAGGTGCGCCGTCGCCGCCCCATTCCTCGGTACAGGAGGAGGCAAGATATACATCGGTCGGCGGAGTGTAGCCCTCGGCAAGAAGCTCCTCGACAGCCTCAAAGAACGCCATGACGGAAGACTTGGTGTCAGCCGCTCCTCTGCCCCAGACTTTACCGTCGGCAATGTCGCCCGAAAACGGCTCATGCGACCATTCGCCCTCGGCAGGCACAACGTCCTGATGGCTCATAAGAAGTATCGGTTTTTCCGAGCTTTCACCCTTCCAGCGGTAAAGCAAATTACCGTCGATCTCTGTTTTTTCAAGCTTTTCGTGAACGAGAGGAAAGAGCTTTTCGAGCAGCTTATGAAATCCGAGAAACTTTTCAACTTCACTCTCATTTGTGTGAGAGGTCGTGTCATACTTTATCATCTCGGACAATTTTCCGGCAAGGCGGAGCGACTCCTGCTCGTCCTCGTTCGGCCTGTAATCGGACTTTTTCTTGGGCATTGCAAGCGTGCGTACCAATGCAATAAGCAAAAGCAGTACGATCACGGCAGGTATAATCAGAAGATATTTCATCATTCTGCCCCCTTATTTTTCTTGTAAATGTAGTATGAAATTCCGATGGCTATTGCGCCGGCAGGAATTATCATAAAGCTCGTTGAGCCGACAAGAGACGGCACGAGCATAAACAGCACGCTCATTACAACAAGCGGTGCAACCGCAACGCTCATATTCTTGCGGTAATACTTATATGCCATAGCTCCGAAAAGGGCGGGAACAACGCTGTCAAAAGCGGGCTGAAGCGTCGGGCTTTGGAGAACGGGCTGAAGCGGAGTGAGAGCAAGCACGCCGACCGCAAGTACAAGAATAGTTACAAGCGACGAGGTTGCAATAGAAAGAGTTGAGATAATCTCGTTTTCCTTTGTACCGCTCTTAGCTCCGACCATATCCCTTGCCGTGACGGCGCAGGGAATTTTCATATTGATGAGGTTACCCGTGATAAAAGCAAGGTATCCGCCGCCCGAACCGAGCATCGGTGTATAGATGAGGAACTCGGCAATACTGCTGACAGTCCAGACAATACCGACGGAGAAAAAGGCCTTTGCCGTTGCTCCGATGTCGGGTAAAGCGCCGAGGTATTTACCGATAAGGAACGGTGCGCCGACAAGCATAATAACCGTTATTGCGCTGACCGCTCTGCCGAGAATATGAGTTGATTTGCTGTATTTTTCCCATACGGCATTGTTATTGTTATCCATTTCAGCGACCTCCTTATAATGCTTTTACAAGCACGGCAACCGCCATACCTGCTATCATACTGCCTGCGATCGAGAAATTGTCAACCCACGCAAGCTTCTTTTTCTCTCCGAGGAAGACAAACAACGCCATCACAAGAGCTGACGCCGCCGCAACAATCAGCGGAAGATAATCTCCGGAGAAAGAGAAAAGTCCGTCCTTTGAAACAAACGATCCGATATAGCTTCCTATGTATGCGCTGACAAGACCGATAAACATTGCCGTCATAGCCTTGTCGCCGAAGCCTGCCTTACCGCTTCCGCCGTCAGAGCCGAGCTTCTTTGTATATTTCTTGTTGAAGAAAATCGAAAGCACCATTCCCCACATAATACATACGCTCATAAGCAGTGCAATCGTCGCAAAGGACTGCGGAGTCATCTCCGAAGCGGAAAGCTTCGACATTCCGACCTGCTCTGCCGCCGCCTGAGCGACCTGGGTTTCATAGTGAAGCGCACCGATAACCGAAAGGCGAAGCCACGGCCACGGGATTCCGAGACTGCCCGAAAGAGCGATAACTCCGAGGAGTATTCCCACGCTCGGCAGAACGGAAAAGGTTGCACTTGATACGATTACTCTTTTCATTTTAGTTGTGTCCATTCCGAGTGCCTTGCCTGCCCTATATGCACGGATAAGGAAAATCACGCACACAACTGCAACGAACGCAACTATTGCGCCGCAGATAAGGTACATCGGAGCACTGTTCAGCTTGGATAATATTGATGCTCCCTGCATAATAAAACCCCTTTCTTGATTTATGGTCACTTTGATTATAATACTTTTTATCCGAATAGTAAATACAAAAAAAGAAATATCACGCCGTTTTCGTCAAAACATGAAAAATGTATATCACCGTCCTGCAATGTCCAAAATACGCTTTTTGCATAATATGTAGTATAGGACGTGAAAAACAAGCCATATATTTATAAAAAATTTAAAGTTTATTAAACATTAAATATGATAAAAATATTGAAAGTGGACGGATCATGATGTATAATATAAAAGTTAATAATGGTTTAGTGTTGCCCGGAGGTATGGACTATGGAAGCATATTTGGATAACAGCGCAACGACACAGCCCTGCAAGGAAGCTGTTGAAAAAATGAACTTTGCGCTGAGGACGTGCTGGGGAAATCCCTCGTCTCTTCATTCCAAAGGCATAGCCGCATCCGAGCTGCTTGAGGAGGCAAGAAACAATATCGCCAAAAAGCTTTCCTGCGAAAGCGACGAGATATTCTTCACCTCCGGCGGAACCGAAAGCAACAATATTGCCGTTTTCGGTGCGGCAAATGCCCAGAAAAGGCGCGGAAGCCGTATCATTACAACCTCGATCGAACATTCAAGCGTTGAGGAATCCGTCAAGGCTCTTGAAAATCAGGGCTACGATGTTGTCAGACTTCGTGTGAACGAACGGGGAGTTATTGACGAAAGGCAGCTTTACGCCGCTACCAATCCGTCCGTTGTTCTCATCAGTATGATGTATGTCAACAACGAGGTCGGATCAATTCAGCCTGTCGAATTTGCGAAACGTGCCGTTGTCCATTCGGGCGCAAATGCCCTTATCCACTGCGACGCCGTTCAGGCATTCGGCAAGGTTCAGCTCAAGCCCTACAACATGGGCGTTGACCTGATGACGGTCAGCTCCCATAAAATACACGGTCCCAAGGGCGCAGGTGCTCTCTTTGTTAAGAAAGGAACGAAGCTTGTTCAACACTCCTTCGGCGGCTTGCAGGAAAACAAGATACGTCCCGGCACGGAGCCTTTACCTGCGATTGCAGGCTTCGGTGCGGCGGCCGCCGCTATCCCCGATTACAGCGAAAGCTTGAGGTATGTGACCGATCTTCGAAACTATATGGTCGCAAAGCTCAGGACGATCGAGGGAGTCAGAATAAACTCCCCCGAAAATGCCCTGCCCTATATCACAAACATTTCCGTTGAGGGTATTCCCTCCGAGGTTATGCTCAACTACCTTTCGGGACTGGGCATCTGCATTTCGAGCGGCTCGGCCTGCTCCAAGGGACACAAGAGCCGAGTTCTCAAGGCTATGAATTTAAGCGAGGATGTAATAAATACGGCTCTGAGAATCAGCCTTTCCGTCTTCACAACGAAGGAGGAGCTCGACTACCTTATCGGCGGTATCGTCTCCGCACGAAAGACGATGAGGAGACTGAAGTAAAAAACGAGGTTTACAAAATGAAAGAAATAATACTGCTGAAAAACGGTGAGCTTGCCCTCAAGGGGCTTAACCGCCACACGTTTGAAAATCAGCTTATAAAGAATATGAAGTTCCGTCTGCACGATCTGGGCAAGATCCGCTATGTTTCTTCCCAGTCCACGATCTCCGTTGAGCCTGATGACGAAAACGTTGATCTTGACGAGGCTTTCAGAAGAATTACAAAGATATTCGGAATTGCGGGAATTTCCCGCTGTGCGGCAGTTGAAAAGGATATGGACGTCATAATCCCTGCCGCCTGCGAATACCTTAAAGACGATCTGATGTTTGCCAAGACCTTCAAGGTCGAAGCTAAGCGTTCGGACAAAAAATTTCCGCTCAAATCTCCCGACATATGTATGGCTTTGGGCGAAAAGATACTTGACGCATATCCTCACCTCACTGTTGACGTTCACAACCCCGATGTTAAGGTCAGCGTGGAGATAAGGGATAACTATGCGTTCATTCACGGCAATCAGATCAAGGGCGCAGGCGGTATGCCCGTCGGCTCGGCAGGACAAGCCGCCATACTTATCTCAGGCGGAATTGACAGTCCCGTTGCCGCATGGATGATGTCAAAGAGAGGTCTGAGCCTCTGCGGCATCCACTTCGCCTCCCCTCCCTACACCTCACAGCGTGCGGAAATGAAGGTCTGCTCTCTTTTGAAGCAGGTTGCTAAATACAGCGGTGAAATTCCGCTTCACATCGTTCCTTTCACCCATATTCAGGAGGAGATCAAGGACAACTGCCCCGAGGAGCTTTTCACTATCATTATGAGAAGATTTATGATGAGGTGCAGTGAAATAATAGCTAAGAAAAACGGCTGCGGTGCGCTCATAACGGGCGAAAGCGTCGGTCAGGTCGCAAGTCAGACCATGCAGGCGATCGGCTGTACCGAGGCTGTTGTTGAGGAGCTTCCCGTTTTCCGTCCTCTTATCGGTATGGATAAGGACGAGGTAATCGAGCGTGCAAGGTACATCGGCACCTTTGAGACCTCCATTCTCCCCTACGAGGACTGCTGTACGGTATTCACTCCCAAGCATCCGAGAACCCGTCCTCAGCTTAAATATGTTGAGGAAGCAGAGAGTGTTCTTGACATTGACGCACTTGTTGAAGAAGCGGTCAGCAACATTAAATTTTTAAGAATTACAGGTGACTAAATTGGCAGTTTGCGAACTTATCAGCGTCGGCACGGAAATACTTTTAGGCGATATACTCAACACCGACGCACAGTATCTGAGCGTCGAGCTTGCGAAGCTCGGCATCAGCGTTATTCATCAGAGTACGGTCGGAGACAACCGTGAAAGACTTCTCGCTCAGCTTGACGAAGCGGCAAAAAGAAGTGATATTATCATTCTTTCGGGCGGTCTCGGCCCCACTCCCGACGATCTGACTAAAGAGGTCTGCTGTGAATTTTTCGGCAAGGAGCTTCAGCTTCACGAGCCGACTGCGGAAAAGATAAGGAACTATTTCAGCTCTAAAGGTCTGGAGATGGCCCAGAGCAATATCAAGCAGGCTATGCTCCCCAAGGATTGCGTGATCTTCCCGAACGAGAACGGTACGGCTCCGGGAATGGCTATCGAGAAGGACGGAGTACACATACTCGTTCTCCCCGGTCCTCCGAGAGAGCTGAAACCGATGTTCAGAAACAGCGCAGTTCCCTACCTTATGCAATTTTCCGATAAAATAATCGTTTCGCACAATATACGCACCTTCGGCATAGGTGAATCCGCAATGGCGGAAAAGGTCAGCGATCTGCTTGACGGCGAAAATCCGACCGTTGCCCCCTACGCCAAGGACGGCGAAGCTCTTTTGAGAGTTACGGCAATGGCGGACAGCGAGGAAGATGCGGAAAAGCTCTGCAAGCCTGTTATTGACGAAATCAAGTCAAGGCTTGACGGCTTCGTTTACGGCGTGGACTACACCTGCATCGAGGAGGCTGTCATAGAACTGCTGAAGAAAAACCGCCTCAAAGCCGCAACGGCGGAGTCCTGCACAGGCGGTCTCATCGCCAAGAGGATAACCGATATTTCCGGAGCATCCGAGGTCTTTGACTGCGGAATAATTTCATATTCAAACGAGATCAAGCACAAGGTTCTCGGCGTGAGCGAGGACGATCTGAAAAAATACGGTGCGGTCAGCGAGCCTGTTGCAAAGCAGATGGCTCAGGGCGCACTCAGGGTAAGCGGTGCGGACGTTGCCGTTTCCGTAACGGGAATAGCTGGCCCGAACAGCGACGGCACGGATAAGCCTGTCGGACTTGTTTATATTGCGCTTGCCGATAAGGATAACGTTTGGGTAAAGGAGCTTCGCACCTCACGAAATGACAGAAGCTACAACAGATATGTCAGCGCATCAAATGCGCTTAATATGATAAGGCTTTATATTGACAAAAAACTTTAAGGATGAGCGATATGGCTGAAAACAAAGATAAGAAAAAATACAGCACGGGCTACGGCGGAAATGCGTTCGATATGTTCGCTGAATTTGACTCCCTTGACACTAAGCCTAAGAAGCCTGCCGTAAGCAAGCCCGAAGCCTCCCCGAAAAGCAAAAAAACGGTGACGCCGTACACTTCGGACGAAGCGGAAAGCGCCACGGCTGAAAAACCGGCAAAAAAAGCAAAGAAAAGCTTTTTCACTCTGATTTGTGCCGTTCTTATAATCGCCATTGTGTCCTCAACGGCTCTTGCGGTATTCAATGTCACAAAAGGAATATCGGTCAATTTCGGCAATAAGGACGAGGAGAATTTCAGCAACGTCTATACGGATATGGTTGCAAAGTATAACGACGCAACCTTCCCGGCAGGAATACAGCAGAAGCTTGCAAAGCTCTATGCTCAGAACAATGAAACCGTCGGCTGGCTCTACATTCCGGGAACGAGCATCAACACTCCCGTAGTCCAGCATAAAGACAATGACTTCTATCTGACAAACAATTACTACGGCTCTTATACAAAGTACGGCTGTGTATATGCCGATTACAGGTGTCAGCGTAACACTCTCAGCCGAAACACCGTTATCTACGGTCACGATATGAGCTGCGGCACGGCGTTCTACGACCTCAACAGATACGACGACATAGAGTGGTACAGAAAGAACCCGATTATTCAGTATTGCACGCTCAACGGGAACTATACCTTCCTGATTTATACCGCTCTGCTCACGACCGTCAACGCAAAGGACGACGGCGGTTACGTTTTCAATTTCATTGAGCCGAATATGTCACAGTCCAATTTTGCAGGCTTTATCGAGCAGGTCAACCAGCGTGCCCTTTACACAACGGGCGTTGACCTTAAAACCACGGATAGAATAATCAATCTTTCCACCTGTAACTATAACTACACGAACGCTATCGGCAAAAAGGTCGATACCCGACTTGTGGTTATCGGAAGACTTCTGCGTTCAGGCGAAAGCGCCGAGGTAAACACCTCGAAAGCCAAGGAAAACCCGAATTACAGAAGACCTCAGGTCTGGTACGATTATAAGGGCAAAACCAATCCCTACGCATCATCACGTTCGTGGAAGCCGAGCACAAGATAAACAATACTTAATTCAGAAAGCAGGAACACCTTTGCCAAACGATAAACAATATGAAAACAACGAAGCTCTTGAGCTTGAATATGTTGCCGAAGAGGACGACATCACAGAATACATTCAGAACAAATCCTTCAGTGATCTTGTTGCACGCTTCGGCACCGCCGAGGAGGACGAAAGCATCCGCAACGAGGATTTCAATCCGCTTGTTTCGGGCAGAATACCCAAGAAAGCGAACTCCTCCGATATGCCCGACGCTCCGGCATTGAAAAAGGATATGATCCATGACGGGGCGGAAAGCCAAATACCCCTCCGGGATGAATTCGGTTTAGCCGACAGCGTATTCGACAACGACGCTATCTCCTTTGACGATATTGATATCGGCGATTTCGAAGTCATCGAGTCTGAGCTTGACAAATCGGAAAACAAGCCTGCCAACGGCTTTAACACTAACACCCGTGTGGTATATCTTGACAAAAGCGTAGACGACGGAATCAAACGCAACAGCGACGAAGACGTTTCAAGCGTTTTCACTCCGAACGAATAAGCTAAAGGCAAGAGGAATAAAATAATGAGCAAAAAAGAGATAAAAACTTCCATTCTTTCTTTTCTACGGAAAGCGTTGCTCGGACTGTCGGTTATTTGCTTCATCTCCTGTTCGGCTTATCTTATCAAATATTATATAGTTGAGCCTTACAAGAATAAAGCTGTGGCCGAGACCCCCTCCATTGATGAAAGCGACACTCAGACCACCTTGCTTGCAAACAGGTCGAAGCATGTTCTCGCAAAATACAAGGAGCTTCTGCAAAAGAACGGCGATTTTGTCGGACTTATCAGGATTCCCCTGCTCGACGATGAGGATATGAAGGTTGTCCAGTGCGAGGATAACGAGACCTATCTCAGCACAAATTTCAACGGAGAGTATTCGGTCTACGGTACGCTTTTCGTCGATTACAGAAACAAGCTGGACGAGCTTGACGCAAACACGATCATTTACGGTCACAAGATGCGTGACGGTCAGATCTTCGGTCACCTGAATTATTATCAGGATATCGACAACTACAAGGACTATCCCACGCTGAAATTCAACACGATCTATGAGGACGGAACGTGGAAGGTATTCGCCGCATTTATCATAAATATCTATGATTCTCAGGACAACGGCTACACCTTCCCCTACCGGACAATCAACTTCCCGTCCGACGAAAAGTTCAATGAGTTTATTGCCGACGTAAAGTCACGGTCTTATTACATCAACGACAGCGTTGATATTAAACCCGGCGATAAGATACTCACCCTTTCTACCTGCTGTTATGAATTTGAGGATTCACGCTTTGTCGTTATGGCAAGACGTGTCAGGGACGGCGAAAGCGATGAAGTTGATGTTTCCGCCGTCAGAACAAATGAAAAACAAAAATTCCCTCAGGCATGGTACGACGCAAACGGTATTGACAATCCCTTTGTTGACGCCAAAAGATTTACTCTTGAATAACAATCAGTTTTTTATATATACAGAGGTGCAAAACAATGGATATAAAACTCTTCTCACTTTGCAATCAGGACTCACAGGAGGCTGAAAGCGGAAAGCAAAAAATACTCTCCTGCGTCAAGGATTTTTTCCCCGAGTGTAACGGTTTTTCCGATTTCACTTCTCAGAAGAGAATGCTCGTTGCGATCTCTAAGAGCCTGCTTGCCGCCGACATCGTACTTGTCGCCGTACAGTCCACAATGTATAACGCAACAAAAAGGCTTCTTTGTGCCGCACTCGATATCAAGACCGAGGAAAACGCCGAGGTCGCATCAAGGCTGAAAAACAGACTTGACGCTAAAAAAATCAAGCCGAATATCTACACGGCCAACATCACCTATCCCGATGGAGCA
Source organism: Acutalibacteraceae bacterium (assembly GCA_051881315.1). Lineage (GTDB taxonomy): Bacteria > Bacillota > Clostridia > Oscillospirales > Acutalibacteraceae > CAG-488. The sequence goes on from JBJEPQ010000050.1 coordinate 40,290, forward strand.
ACCGTTCTTCCTACGGACGATTACATAAACTGCGGATTCACCCTCACCTCCGGCGGTCAGCATATCATCTATATGCCCGTAGAGGACGAAAAGGCTCAGCAGATTCTCTTAGGCTCTCTTTATGATTATTTTGCTCAGCTCAGCGAGCCGATCGTTGCCGCAAATGCGCTGAAAAACCGTCACAGAGCCCTCATTGCAAGGGCGGTCTCCAAGCTCGGCAAGGACTCGGTAAGAGTTGCCGTGGCGGGAAATGACGCTTCGGACTATCTCACAGCCTTTCTCACAAAGAAGGAGTCCTCCGTCTTTGTCGTCGATATGAACTATGAGCTTCCGCAGGACGGCGATGTTAAGGCTCATGCAATAGAAGCCGCAAGAGCTGTCCGTGACAACAACCACACTCAGCTCGGCGCATACATATCGGATCCCTTTGCGCTTTCCGACGGCGACGCTCTTTGCGTCTGCATAGCCGTTGCAAACGAGGAGGGAACCAAAACCTATACGGTTTCCGTTGAGAACGGAGAGAGCGAGAAGGAGTTTACAAGGGTTTGCGTTGATAAGCTTCTGTCTGTACTCTGCGACTACGAACGCATCGGAAACACGCAGGAGGAATCCGCCGCAGAAAAAGAGGCGGACAATAATCTTAAAGGCATTCTCGGAATCATAGCGTCCGCCGCAGTTCTTGCCGCGTCGATCGCAGGTTTCGTTACTGCACTGATAATGCGATGAAAGGATGATACCCATGAAAAAGCTTATTAGTATTCTTCTTTCGGTCATTCTGACCTTATCCTGCTGTCTTGTTTTTGCAGGAGCTAAAACAAGCTACAACGCAGCATGGTCGATGACGGGAAACGTGAACGGCACATCGTACAGCTCCGGCACAACAATCAGCGTTAAGCCGGGCGATAAGGTAAAGGTCACGCTTCATCTTTCCAACAATTATTACACCGGCCCCACCTGTTTCCAGATCTTCTACTCGAACGACGTCTTTTCAAAGGCTTCGAGCGGAGAATTTAACAAGAGCGGCAAGCTCTACGGAGTTTGCGGAAAGACCTACTCAACATTTGTTGATTGGGAGAACGTATCTGCGGGCAACAGAAATCTCGGCTGGCCGAATTACAGCGCAGATAAGCTCGCCGAATTTAAAAAGAATCATCAGTTCCTCAGAGTTACAATGACGCCGAACGTTATGACAACGACAACGGCGGTCGGAAATCTCAACGAGGATCTTATCACGATAACCTTTGATGTTTCATCCTCCGCTCAGCCGGGAACAACGGGAGAGATCATACTCCCGATCGAGTCGATGAGAACATCGGAATACAAAACGGGTTATTTTTACAGCTCGATTTATCTCACCTCGGATATGCTTGGTGATAAGCTGATGTATTCAGACGATCAGCATTTCGACTGTTCAAAAGCCGTGCTGAAATTCAAGGTCGCCTCCTCTGCAAGCACGGGCGACGTCAACAAGGACGGCAAGATAAATTCCTCGGACGCTCTGCTTGTGCTCCAGTCCTCGGTCGGCAGTGTTACGCTCACCTCCGAACAGAAAACTCTCGCAGACGTCAACAGGGACAACAAGATCAACTCCTCCGACGCATTAAAGATTCTTCAGTATTCGGTCGGATCAATAAGTAAGTTTTAATCACACTTTATCCGGCTCTACGAATACCTGAGACGAAAAAATAAAAATTGACAGAAAAATGACTGCAAGCCGCTTCATTCCGGACTTGCAGTCATATTTTTTGTTCTTTTCGGATTATTTGAGCTGACTGAGAAGCTTTCCCGTCTCGGAAACGTCAACGGGATAGTCGGTGCATCTCGCCTCAACCGAACAGCGTTCACAGCCTGCATATTCGAGGGCGTCGATGAAGCCCTTGTAGTCAAACTCCTCGAGACTTTTCGGGAAACCTCTTGTTATTCCGTCCCTCTCGGTCGGGTTGGAAATATGAGCATGACGGATCGAGCCCTTGAGCTGTCTTATATCCTCGTTGTCGTCCTTGACCATATGGTAAAGATCGGCAAGGCAGGCGATATTGTCCTTTCCCGAAAGGACGGCAAGAGCCGTACCCTCCTTGACGGTGTTGATGATATTGCTTTCGTTTTTCCTGAGCGGCTCAACAACCACGTTTATGCCGTATTTTTCCGCAATCGGGGAAACTACGCTTCCGAGAAAATCTCCGAGCTGACGCAAGCCCTCGGCATAGCTCGTTCCCTCCGGCACTTTTCTGGCATTGCCCGATCCGAATACGACGAATTTCATTCCGATCTCCTTGCCTCTTGCCATACCCTTTTCAATAAAATCGCTGTACTCCTTGCACTTATAATCATGGTTTATGATCGGATAATCTCCGGGGAAGAAGCTGTTTGCCGCCTCGCATTTCATACCGTTCTCAATAAGAGCCGCCTTGAAGCTTTCAAATACCTCCTCGTCCGCCCTTGAAAGACCGCCGAATCCGCATTCGACATAATCATAGCCCGAATCTTTGATGAGCTTAATATATTCAGGGCTTTCAACACCCATACACATTCCGAAACGCATAATACATACTCCTTTGAATTTTTTATTGATTATACCACCCAATATACAGCAATGTCAACATCTGTCATTATTTAAAGCGTTACTGCATAGTATATAATGCCGCCGAAGTGATAAAAGGACGCCGTTTGTCTTAAAACATCGGAAAAAGCCGAATAACCGTATCAAAAAGTTTATCCGATATACAATCAGCTTATTCCGAACAGAAAGGCGGGATCATATTATGAAAAAAATAAATATAAAAGGAGTTTCGGTACAGACATGGGCAAGAACGGTCATACTGCTGCTTGCTCTGGCAGGTCAGCTCTGCGTTATCCTCGGAAAGAAAAACGGATTGCTCGATTCGGATCAGTGGCAGGAATATGTAACCTATGCTCTGACCGTGATAGGCTCCGTATGGTCATGGTGGAAGAACAACAGCTTTACCACGGCGGCACAGAAAGCCGATAAAATAATGAAAGGAGAAGAAAGCGATGGCAACTGACGGCATAGACGTATCCTACTGGCAAGGTACGATCGACTGGGATAAGGTCAAGGCGGACGGAATTGAATTTGCAATTCTTCGCTGCGGTTTCGGCAGCAGCGGCGTTGACACCTCCTTTGAGCGAAATGTCAGGGAATGTGAGAGAGTCGGTATCCCCTGGGGCGCATACTATTTCTGCTATGCAAGGAGTGAAGCAGACGCAAGAAGGGAGCTTGCAAACTGTCTGAGAATACTCGGAGATAAAAAACCGCTCTACCCCGTGTATTACGATCTTGAAGACGATGCTACCATCGGCAGTCAATCAGATGATACTATTCTCAGAATAGCAAAGCTCTTTGTTAACGGAATTAAAGATGCCGGATTCTGGCCCGGAATTTATGCCAGCGTGTACTGGTTCCAGACAAGGCTGACCGATCCGTGGTACGACACACAATCTAAATGGGTAGCCGAATACAGCGATGTAAACACCTATAACAAGCCCTACGGAATATGGCAGTACACATCAACGGGCATCGTAAACGGAATAAACGGATATACCGATCTCAACTACGGATACGTTAATTATCCTGAGCTTATAAGACACAAAAATTCAGAACCGCAATACATCGGAGGCAATGATATGACAAGAGGTTATTTCCAAAAAGGCGATGCAAACGAGGGAGTTTACGCCTATAAACAGCTTTTGCTGTCCCTGAGAAAGGCAAAAATAATAACTCAGGGTGTGGATGACAACAACATCTTCGGCGACGGCACGGAAGTGGCAACCAGGCAGGTACAGACCGCCGCACGGATTGAGGTTGACGGACTGGCAGGACCGCGCACGATACGAGCCTGCTATATCCTGCTGCTGAACAAGATCTGCTGAGACAATATTTAACAAAAACACTTTGATTAAAAAACATCTGTTTTTAAGCGTTGCCTAAAAGGTGACGCTGTTTTTATTTGCAAAGTTGTTTGCCGATATCAGTATAAAACTATAGCAAAAAGAGTCCGGCGTACAGCCGAACTCTTTCAATCTATTCAAAATTATATTTGCTCGTCATATCCGGGAAACAGCTTCTCAACAAACTTTTTCTTTTCCTCATCGGTGAGAATGCGGTACTTTCCTATTATCTGCTTCTCGACAGGACGAAGCTCCGTTATCTTTGAAACGGACACAGACGAGGTGTTTTCATCTTCACTCTGTGAGTCGTTCAGCCTGATCGAAGTGTTTTCATCAAAAATAAGATACTCAAGACCGACATTGTAGATAGCCGCAATCTTCCTCAGCACCTGAAGCGGTGGATTAGCATTGCCGTTTTCGTATTTGGAGAATGATGTTCTGCTCATTCCCAGAACTTTTGCAACATCATCCTGAGTCATCTTCATCTCTTTTCTAAGCCTTAACAGCTTTTCACCCAGCGACGGGTTGTTCGTACTGCTCATCTCATTTGTCTCCTCCGTTTTCTGCTATTGTTATTTTTATAATAACATATCCATTTCCAAAAGTACAGCAAAAATCATCGAAAAAACTTATTTTTTATCGAATTTTGTCGAAAATAATAACTTTTTGTCGTTCACGGTTATAGCATTGTTATCAGAAACAGCCTTTTCATCTCTATTTTATCTCATAATAAGCCTCATTATGCCTGATAAAAAACCTTAAAGCGGCAATAAAATCTCAATAATATCTCCGCCTGTTTTCTCGGTTTTGCTCTGCAAGGTCTTGTCTTTTTCGAAATTTATATTTACTTTTTCGATTTTTATGTTATAATATAAAAAATAATCAAAAGCAATGGCGCTTCTGTTTGGAGGTGCCGTTTTGTTTTTAAAAGGAAAATCACTGTGGAAAAACGAAATCTTTTAAGCGTAGGTATTGACATCGGAACAACGACCACTCAGATTCTTTTTACCGAGCTTACAATGGAAACCTCCGGGGGCTTTGGCTGTGTTCCGAAATCCGAGATAACGAACAAGAAAATTCTTTACAGAAGTCCCGTTTATTTCACCCCTATCAGAAACGACTGTATCGACGCCGATGAAACAGCAAAAATAATCTCAAAAGAATATGAAGCGTTCGGAATTACCCCGAGCGAAATTGATACGGGTGCGGTCATCATCACGGGCGAAAGCGCACGCAGAAGAAATGCCGCCAATGTTATATCCTCAGTTTCGAGCCTTTGCGGAGATTTTGTAGCCACAGCGGCAGGACCGGATCTGGAATCCTATCTTGCCGGAAAAGGATCGGGTTGTTGTAAGATTTCCGAAAGGTCAGAATATCGGGGAAAGACGGTTTGTAATATTGATATCGGCGGAGGAACGGCAAATCTCGGAGTTTTCCGACAGGGAAAAGAGGTCTGCGCCGCCTGCCTGAACATCGGCGGCAGGCTGATTAAAGTCAGCGGCGGTAAAATTACATATATTTCCGAAAAAATTGTTCCCCTGCTCAAACGCAGAGGTATAGAGCTTTCCGTCGGCGACAGCCTGTGTTCGGAGCTTTGCCGCAGAATATGCGGAATATTCGTCGAAATTCTTGAATCCGTCTGCGGACTTTCCGAAGATGCGAACGATGCCGGGCTTTTGCTCTGCACTCCTCCCCTGACGCTGAAGCCTGATTTCTTCACATTTTCCGGCGGCGTTGCGGACTGCACGGACGGCGAGACTGATTTCCGCTACGGAGATATCGGACCGTATCTCGGCAACGCATTGAAAAATTCACTTTTTTTCAAAAAGAACAAAGTAATCACGGTTGAAGAAACAATGAGAGCGACCGTCATCGGAGCAGGAAGTTTCACATTGAGCCTTTCGGGAAGTACGGTGTTTTTGAATAACATTGAGTTCCCGATAAAATCCGTGCCTGTTGCTTTTGTTGATTTTAATTCACCGAACGGCATAAACAGCCTCGGCGAACAGATTAAAACCAAGCTTGAAAGCTTTGCAAAAATTTACGGCGAACGTGCCGCCATTGGATTTGAGGGTTATAAAGCTCCTTCCTTTTTTGAAATTGAAAGGGTTGCGGATATCATATCAAAATCGGTTTGCAAATCTCAAAGCCTGATTATCCTTATGCAAAACGACTGGGCGAAGGCTCTCGGTCAGGCTCTCAAAAGGCGGCTCGGCAGAGATTTTCCAATCCTTTGCGCTGACGGAATAAATGTTTCGGACGGTGATTTTGCCGATATCAACTCCCCTCCCGACGGTACAAATTCCATACCTGTGATAATTAAAACTCTTGCATTCGGGTGATATATATGAACTTAAAATGTATTATCTACGGCGAAACCTTTTCGTTTAATTCGGTTAAAGAGGTTTTGGCAAAAGCAAACGAACAGAAAAGCGGCGACGAGCTTGCAGGCGTTGCGGCAAAATCGCCTAAAGAAAGAATGGCGGCAAAGCTCGTTCTCTCTGAGCTGACCGTCAAGGAGGTCACGGAAAACCCGTGTGTTCCTTATGACGAGGACGAGGTCACAAGAATTATTCTTGACGATCTCGACAAGAAGGCTTATTCCTCTGTTGCTTCGCTGACGATCGGTGAGCTTCGGGAAATGATCCTGTCCTATGAATACGATTCCGACAGACTTCTTGCCCTTTCCAAGGGACTTTCAAGCGAAGTAATTGCGGCTGTTGCGAAGCTTATGGGAAACCTTGATCTTATCTATGCCGCAAACAAGATTTATCCCACCGCACACTGCAACACTACGATCGGCGGAAAAGGAATTTTTTCGTCAAGGCTTCAGCCGAATCACCCAACGGACAACGTAAAGGGAGTGACCGCCTCTCTGCTTGAGGGACTGAGCTATGCCTGCGGAGACGCAGTGCTCGGCCTCAACCCTGCGATAGACACGGTTGAAAGCACAACGGCAATCCTGAAGCTCCTGGACGAGGTGAAAAACAAATATGATATCCCGACTCAGATCTGCGTCCTTTCCCATATTTCAACCCAGATGAAAGCCGCCGAAGCAGGGGCTCCGATTGACCTATGCTTTCAAAGCATAGCCGGAAGCGAAAAGGCTCTGAACAGCTTCGGAACGAGCGCATCTATGCTCTCAGACGGTCTGCAAATGATGGAGGGGCTTTCAACCGCTCAGGGACCTGACTATATGTATTTTGAGACAGGTCAGGCGTCGGAGCTGTCGTCCGGCGCTAATTTCGGCACAGACCAGCAGACAATGGAAAGCCGTTGCTACGGACTTGCAAGGCACTACCATCCGTTCCTTGTAAATACTGTCGTCGGATTTATGGGACCGGAATATCTCTACGACGGCAAGCAGATAATCCGTGCAGGTCTTGAGGATGTGTTCTGCGGAAAGCTCCACGGCCTTCCGATGGGCTGTGACTGCTGTTACACCAACCACGCAAAGGCAGAGCAGAACGACATAGACTCCCTTATCACCCTTATGGGTGCCGCAGGCTGTTCCTATGTTATGGGTATACCGTCGGGCGACGATATAATGCTTATGTATCAGTCAACGGGATTTCACGATATACAGGCGGTCAGAGAAATTCTCGGCAAAAGACCTGTTCGTGAGTTTGAAGACTGGGCAGAAAAAATGGGCATACTGAAAGACGGACATTTCGGTGAAAACGCCGGAGATCCGACAATTTTTGACTGACGGGGTGAAAAGAATGGATATTTTAAAAAACGATCCGCTAAAAGCTAACATAACGGAAATACCGATGCAGGAGTTCTGCCAATGCGAAGCTCCGAAAAACATCGGTATGCTTGAGGAACTGAAAGAAGCTACGCCTGCAAGGATCGGCGCAGGCCATTGCGGAGCAAGGTACAAAACCTTATGGTCACTGAGATTTCAGGCGGATCAATATGCCGCCGCAGACGCTGTCTTAAAGGAATGTCCCGACGATATCGCAGAACAGCTCGGTATGTTCGAGATACAAACAAAGTGCCGTGATAAATACGAGATGCTGACAAGGCCTGATCTCGGACGGCTTTTTGATGAGGATACTCAAAAAATTATTGACGAACGATGCTTGCACAATCCCGATGTTCAGATCTTTGTCGGAGACGGCTTGTGTTCTCCCTCGGTTTCAGCCAACATTCCCGATATGCTCCCGACAATTCGGGCGGCTCTGGAGTTTGACGGAATAACAATAGGAACTCCTTTTTTCGTAAGATACTGCCGTGTGAACACGGTAAAAACCGTTGCTGAAATATTGAAGCCGAAGGTAACAGCGGTGTTGATCGGTGAAAGACCGGGAATGTTGACAGCCAAGAGTATGTCGGCATACATTGCGTACAACGCAGGCTTTCATATGAGCGAATCCGATTACAATGTGGTAAGCAACATCAGCAGCGACGGAATGGCTCCCGTTGAAGCGGCGGCATACATCGTAGATATAATCAAGGCAATGCTTGAACAAAAGGTTTCAGGCTACGGGTTAAAGTTATGAACAGCTACAAGTTTTTTCAGAACAGGGAATGTGAGTATTTTCCCTGCCACAGAATTGAAAATACGGAAGATTTCAACTGTCTGTTCTGCTACTGCCCGCTGTATGCCCTCGGTGACAAGTGCGGCGGCAGTATCCTTTATCTGCCGAGCGGCGTTAAAAGTTGTGAGAAATGTATCAAACCGCATTTGAAGCAAAATTACGATACGATAATAAATGAACTCGAACAAATTGTTTGCGAGCAAAAAAATCCAAATAAAGGTTAAACGTCTAATCCCGAACCGACAGAGCCTTGCCGCTTCGGGATTTTTGATTTTTCGGAAATATAATTTGATTTATTTTGCCATTTGAGTTGCGGAAGAATGAATTGTGTGATATAATCTAACAGCTATATTTTTCCCGAAAGAGGATAGTTATGCTCGATAAAGAAATATTCAAAAACGTAAAATATTATGTTGCCGACCTTGACGGAACGGTCTACCTCGGCAACGACCTGATTGACGGGGCAAAGGATTTCTTTCGTCTTGTACGGGAGAACGGAAAGGATTTTTACTTCCTGACAAATAATTCCTCGAACAATTCAAAGGTTTGCCTTGAAAAGCTCATCAGAATGGGTTTCCCTGTTCCCGAAGAAAAGATTATCGTTTCAACTCATGTTGCAATAAACTATATCAAGAAAAACTATCCCGGAAAATCCGTATATCTCATCGGCAACAGCCGACTTTTATACGATTTTGAAAAATCGGGCATCCCCCTCACATACGGTATGCCCGACATCGTCGTCCTCGGTCTGGACGACACGCTTAACTACGACAAAATACGAAAAGGCTGTAACTATATTATAAAGGGTGCAAAATTCATCGTCACCCACCCCGACATCAAAGCGCCGATGGGCGACGACTATATGCCCGACGCAGGCTCTATGATGGCATTATTCTCAACCTGCACGGGAGTTGAGCCGCTCGTAATGGGTAAGCCCGAGGTCTACACCGCAGACTACCTGACCGAGCTGCTGAATTGCCGCCGTGACGAGATTTGCTTCATCGGAGATTCGCTTGCGGCGGATATTGCGCTCGGCGTTCGTCACGGTATGAAAACCGCCTGCGTTCTTACGGGAGTTACAACCCCCGAAATATACGAAAAGTCGGATATCAAAGCCGACGTGTGCGTAAACTCGATAAAAGATCTTTGCGCCATCTTTGACTGATAACGTCAAAAAGTCAGTTCGAAACCATCCTGACTTAAAATAAAACTAAGGAGCTAAAAAAATGAAGAAGATGAAAAAAGGCACGGTTTACACCGTGCAGGGTGCGCTGATAGCGGCTGTCTATGCGGCGCTGACCTACGCCGTTGCGCCGCTCTCTTTCGGTGCGACACAGTTCAGAATTTCCGAGGCGCTGACAATTCTGCCGGTATTCACTCCGGCGGCTATTCCCGGTCTTGCAATCGGATGCGTGATAGCCAATATCGGCAGTCCTTTCGGACCGATTGACATTGTCCTCGGCACGCTCGCAACTCTGCTTGCGGCATTGATGACAAGGCTTACAAGAAACATCAGGTTTAAGAATATTCCCCTGCTCTCCCTGATCTTTCCGACATTGTTCAACGGAATAATTATCGGAGCGGAAATTATGATGTTCACTCCCGAACAAGCCGGTATCGTGGGCTTTTTCTCCTGCGCTTCGGGCGTCGCTCTCGGCGAGGTCGTTGTCTGCTACACGCTCGGCCTGCTTCTTTTTCTCGGACTGGAACGCACCCGTGTTTTTGATAAAATAAACCATTAACGGTTCGGTGATTAAATGAAAATCGGATTTTTGATAAAAGATCTTTCCTCAGGCGGAGCGGAAAGAGCGACCGTATCACTTGCGAATTATTTTGCGCTCCACGGCAACGATGTGGATATTATAACTTTCAAGGGAACGGACAGCTTCTATCCGCTTGAACCGACGGTCAGCGTTCACTCCGCAGATCTCGGAGAAATCGAACAGTCCGCTTCTTTCAAACGGCTTTTCGGCTCGATCGGAAGAATGATAAAAATCAGAAAGCTTGTTAAATCCCTTGAGCTTGACGTTCTGATCGGTATGAGCTTTGCAATGACATGGTATGCCGTGCTTGCAACGGTGTTTACAAAGACGAAATCCGTCGGAACGGAACGAAGCAATCCATATCGCTACAAGGCGTCGAAAATTAATACCTTTTTGCGAAAGCTGTTCTATTACTTCACGGACGGTTATGTCTTTCAGACCCGCAGAGCCGCCGAATTTTTCGGAGGTAAAAAAAGCGATCGGGACATAATCATCCCGAACGCAATCTTCAATGAAACGGTTTACTCCCTTTCCCCTCCCGCCGAGCGTAAAAAGATTATCTGCGCCACGGGCAGGCTGATAAAGCTGAAGCGTTTCGATATGCTGATAGACTCGTTTGCAAGCATTGCGGACAAAATCCCCGACTATACGCTGTTCATTTTCGGCGAGGGCGAGGAAAAAGACGCATTGCAAGGTCAGATCGACAGCCTCGGTCTCGGCAAAAGAATAATCCTTGCCGGAACAGATCCGCAGGCTGTGAAATTTGTAAACCATGCTTCGGTTTTCGTCCTTTCGTCCGATTTTGAGGGTATGCCGAACGCTCTGCTTGAAGCTCTTGCAATGGGCGTTCCCTGCGTTTCGACACGCTGTGAAATGGGACCCGACGAGCTTATTGAGGACGGCGAAAGCGGTATTCTGATTGACGTCGGCAACGGCGAACAGCTCAGTCAGGCGATGCTCAGAATTATTGAAGATCCCGAATTTTCACGAAAACTTTCCGAAAACGGCAGGAAGCTGTTGAAAACCCATTCGATTGAAAGTATCAGCCGTCAATGGCTTGATTACCTTAACAGAATATAAAACAAACGCAAAGCTCATTTGATGGTCTGAGCTTTGCGTTTGATTTTATTTTATAATTGCACGGATATCATTTTCCGCCTTAATCATATCGTCAACTATCATTCTCTGATACTTCGTGAACTGCTTATGATCTCTCGAACGTGACCAGAGGCTCATCGGGACGCCGACGGTATTCATATGATACTTTGCGGTCAGCGGATAGGCAAGCGACTCGGTAAATGCCGCAAGACCGATGAAGTTCTGCACCTGCTGAGCTTTTTCAGGCTCCTTGTCATAATTCTCGCACAGCCACGCATAAAGATCAGGGTGGAAGTTACCCATTATTCCCGAAAAGCCTGCGCCGCCGTTTTGCAGGGTGTAAAGAAGCGTCTGGGAATTGGCGTTGTAGAGCTTAACGCCTGTGCCGCTGAGCTGTTCAAGCCTTGCAAGAAGCATATCGGGATCACAGCAGGTATCCTTGATAAAGGTAAATCTGCCCGTCGAAATACACCAGTCAAGGATCTTCGGAGTGAGCAGTCTCTTATACGGGAACGGACACTCGTAAATGCCGATCGCAATATCCTCAGGGAGCTTGGAAAGAAGATACTGAGCATTCTTTATCCAGACATCGTCGCCGTCATTGTGAAGATCAAGTCGGTTGCTTACCCATACGATAGCGTCAACTCCCGTCTGAGCCATTGCCGTCATTTCCTCAATCTGAGCGTTCATATCGTCCGAGGTGTGTCCCGAAGCGACGACGGAAACATTCTTTCCGCTCGCCTTAACGGTCTCAACAACGGTCTTGGCAATCTTAATCTTTTCGTCAAGAGAAAGATAGATCATCTCACTCGACTGGCAGACGGCAAAAATACCCGTACAGCCCTCTTTTATGTACCACTCGGTGATCTTCCTGACCGCATCATAATCTACGGTGTTGTCATCGTGATACGGCGTTATCATTGTGGGGAAAGCTCCCCTGTTAATGTCCTTCATTGCAATTCCTCCGGTTACTTTTTTACCAATTATAGACCATTGAGCGGGAAAAATCAATCAATTCTTGAATTATGACCGAAAAAGTGTAATATTTTGTTGAAATATTGAAATGAACTATGGTATAATACAAGAAATATTTACAAAATTGGATGTGATCTTCAATGAAATGTCCGTTTTGCGGCTATTCCGAAAGCAAGGTTATTGATTCCCGTCCCACCGACGAGGGTGAAAGAATTCGCAGAAGACGAGAATGTATGAACTGCTCAAAAAGATTTACTACCTATGAGATCATTGAAAGCGTTCCCATTATCGTAGTAAAAAAAGACAAGTCAAGAGAATCTTTCGACCGCAACAAGCTTTTCAACGGCCTGCTCAGAGCGTGTGAGAAGCGTCCCGTTTCCATCGAAACGATCGAAAAGATAGTCGACGAGATTGAAACAACTCTCCAGAATTCTCTCGACCGTGAGGTAACATCTATCCATATCGGAGAGCTTGCCATGGATAAGCTCAAGGACACCGACGAGGTCGCCTATGTCCGCTTCGCTTCGGTTTACAGACAGTTTAAGGACATAAACACTTTCATGGATGAACTTGCTAAACTCCTCGGAGAAAAAAATAACTAAGCGAGATGATAAATGATGAAAAAGAAGAATAAAGCCCTTAGAATCGGTCTTGGTGTTACTGCGGCGGCTTTGGCTGCGGCTGACTATGCCTGCGACTACGCTATCAAACGTCCCGATCCTGCAAAGAAAAAGAATCCCGAAACCCGTGAAACGTATATTAAACGTGCCGAGATAAGACGTCAGAACAACCAGAGACTTTACGATCTTGACCCTGAGGATCTGACGATAAAGAGCGTCACGGGACTTAATATGAAGGCTTGGTTCCTTCCTGCCGAGAAGCCGACAAACCGCTTTGTCATCTGCGTTCACGGCTACAAATGTAACGGTCCGGACGAATTCAGCCATATGATGCCGTTCTATCACTACGACCTCGGATATAACTATCTTCTCCCCGACCTGACAGGTCACGGCAGAAGCGAGGGAGAGTACATAGGCTTCGGCTCGTTCGACGCCAAAAACATCCTGCTTTGGGTGGACTATCTTATCAACCGTTTCGGCGAGGATATTGAAATTATTCTTCACGGAATTTCAATGGGGGCCGCCACGGTTATGAACTGCAACGAGATGTCGCCGCCCGACCAGGTCAAGCTCATCATCGAGGACTGCGGCTTTATCAACGCAGAGTCGGTTATGAACAACACGCTCAAGGATCTTATCGGCTTCAAATTTATGCCGATCGTCAAGCTCGGCAGCCTTTTCAGCAAGGTAAAAGCGGGCTATTTCTTCAGCGAGAGCGATCCGCTTAAAAATATGGACAAGGCAAAGAATCCTGTTCTCTTCATTCACGGCGAGGAGGACACCTATGTTCCGTTTGAATACGGAAAGATGCTTTATGACGCCTGTCCCGTACCCAAGGATTACCTTTGGGTGCCGAATACCGTCCACGCATTCAGCTATTACAACGCTAAAGATGAATACGAGGAAAAGGTAAAGGATTTTATCGCAAAATATATGGATAAAAAAGAAGAAGCCGTGACAGCATAATAACAGGTCCGATGGATATCGGTGTAAGGGGTACTCAGGCACTCGCCCTTTTCGGCGGACGCTAATGTGCCCTTTGCTTTTGGAGGAAACAATGGAGTACAAGAATTTATCAAAACAGGAATTATCTGAAATGAAAACAGAGCTTGAAGACCGGTACGAGGCTTTTAAGGCAAAAGGCCTCAAGCTCGATATGTCAAGAGGAAAGCCGAACAAGGCTCAGCTTGACCTCGGCGACGGTATTCTCGATATCGTCAATTCATCAAGTGACAAAACCTCGTCCGACGGTATGGAAACAAGAAACTACGGCGGACTTACGGGTATTCCCGAATGTCGCAGGCTGATGGCTGAGATTATGGGTGTGGACGAAAAAAATGTCATTGTCGGCGGAGTTGCAAGCCTTACGCTCATGTATGATTATATCGCACAGTGCATGATCTTCGGCTGCGGCGGAGAACCTTGGATAAAGCAGGGCGAAATTAAATTTCTCTGTCCCTGCCCCGGATATGACAGACATTTTAAGATTCTTGAGCATTTCGGCATCAAGATGATTAACATCAACATGAACGCCGACGGTCCCGATATGGACAGCATTGAGGAATATATCAAGGACGAGAAGGTCAAGGGACTTTTCTGTGTGCCCAAGTATTCAAATCCCGACGGCATCACCTTCTCCGACGAGGTAGTCCGCAGATTTGCCGCATTGAAGCCTGCCGCAAAGGACTTCAGGGTTATCTGGGATAATGCCTACATCGTACATGACCTCAGCGACACACCCGATGAGCTTCTCAACATATTCGACGAGGCGAAGAAATACGGCAGTGAGGATATGTTTATCGAGGTCATTTCCACATCAAAGATCAGCTATGCAGGCGGCGGAGTTTCCGCAATCGCGGCTTCGGACAAAAATATTGCCTGGATCAAGGACAGAATGAGCGTTCAGATAATTTCCAACGACAAGATAAATCAGCTCAGACACGCAAGATATTTCAAGGATCTTGACGGAATTAAGGCTCATATGAAAAAGCATGCCGCTATCCTCAAGCCGAAGTTTGACGCTGTTACAGACGGTTTTGCAGAGGCTTTTGACGGTACCGGAATTGCAAGCTGGAAGAAGCCGAACGGCGGCTATTTCATCAGCCTTTTCGTAATGAAAGGCTGTGCCAAAAGAGTAGGTCAGCTCTGCAAGGACGCAGGACTTACCCTCACAACGGTCGGTGCAACCTATCCCTACGGAATTGATCCAGACGACAGCAATATAAGAATTGCTCCCTCCTACCCCGATGTGGACGAGCTTCAGAAAGCTGTCGAACTGCTCTGCATCTGCGTAAAGCTTGCGGCAGTAGAAAAACTTATTGAAGAGTGATAAAATGAACAAACCTTTGTATGAAGTAAGAGAATTTCATAATTTCAGAAAACTGCTTGAGCAGAGCGAAGCTCTCTACGGCAACTCGCCTGCTTTTAAGGTCAAAAATCAGATCGGTCAGATCTATGATATCAGCTACACAAGATTTAAGGCTGACGTTGAGGCTCTCGGAACTGCGCTTCTTGACCTCGGTCTTGACGGCTGTAAGGTCGCCGTTGCGGGAGCTAACAGCTATAAATGGTGCACAAGCTATCTCGCCGTCGGAAGCGGAGTCGGCGTTGTTGTTCCCACGGACAAGGAGCTTCCCTTTGACGATATTCTCAGCATACTCACCGTTTCCGAATCAAAAGCAATTATATTCGACGAGCGTTTCGGTGAAAAGCTTCTCGAACACCGTGACAGGCTTCCGAAAGGACTTATCCTTATCTCCATGGAACAGCAAAGGGACGAGGACGGTATTTTGTCATACGATCTTCTGCTCAACAACGGCTATCACCTTATCGGACAAGGCTATTCCGCCTATTTTGATAAGGACGTTGAGGGCAACAAGCTGACTGTTCTCCTGTTCACTTCGGGAACTACGGGAATGTCAAAGGCGGTTATGCTCAGCGCAGACAACATATGTTCCGATGTCCGCTCAATCATGGGCTTTGTAAAGATTTATCCGGGAGAGAGAATACTCTCTCTCCTGCCTATACACCACACCTATGAGTGTACCGTAACCTTCCTCTGCTGTATCTACGGCGGAGTTACGATCTGCTTCTGCGACGGACTGAGATACATCACAAAAAATCTTGAGGAATACAGTCCGAATATCCTGATCGTTGTACCGCTGATACTCGAAAGATTTTATAACCGTATAATGAAAGCGATCGAAAAGGAAAAAGGCGGAGCGGCAAAAATTGCCCTCGGCAGTGCAATAACAAAGGTTGCGGGAGCGGCTAAGATAGATGTTTCCAACCTCTTTTTCGGAAAGATAAAGAAAGCCTTCGGCGGCTCGATCAGAGTAATTATTTCCGGAGCGGCAGGAATTGATTCCGAGGTTATCAAAAATATGAACCGCTTCGGTATCAGAACATTCCAGGGCTACGGACTGACGGAATGTTCCCCAATCATTATCTGCAACAGCGACAAGGACAACAAATACGATTCTATCGGTAAGCCTATCCCCAATGTTGAGGCAAAGATCGACAATCCCGATGAAAACGGCGTAGGCGAAATCTGCGTCAAGGGACCTATGGTTATGCTCGGATATTACAAGGATCCCGAAGCGACACGGGCAACCTTTGATCCCGACGGTTGGTTCCACACGGGTGACCTCGGCAGTGTTGATAAGGACGGACACTACTACATTCGTGGTCGCTGTAAGAGCGTTATAGTAACTCAGAACGGCAAGAATGTCTATCCCGAGGAGCTTGAAAGCCTGCTTCTGCGTAAATCGGCGGTCAAGGAATGTATCGTCACCGGTGCAGAGGACGAGAGAGGCAACACAATCGTCTTTGCAAGAATATTCCCCGACCTGACTGCGATCGGAGCGGCTCACGGCAACCGTGCAATCACAGATAAGGAGATCAGCAAGGCTGTTTCCGACGCTGTTAAGGCTATCAACTCTCAGGTCGTCAGCTACAAGGCGATCAGACGGTTTGAGATCGTGGACAAGGAATTTGAGAAAACAACCACCTCAAAAATCAAACGCAATCAGTAATAATAGCTTTTCCCTCCTCATATCTTTTGATGAGGAGGGATTTTTATGCCCAAAAACAAACGCAGAAAGCCGACCAAGGAAAACACCGATTTTTTGACCGTTGCTGTAAAAACGCTTGTCGGCTCATTGATAAATGTTGTCATATTCTTTGCCGTTATTGCCGTTTGCTCCCTGATATGCTGGAAAAGCGACGCAAATTCAACCGTTTTCAAATATCTCGTTTTCGTTGCCGGTGCAATTTCAGGCTTTATCGGCGGCTACACCGCAGTTAAGCCTTTCAGAAAAAACGGCATCCTGATCGGAGCGGTCAGCTCTGCACCTGCATTTTTGCTGATTTTCCTAATCGCCTCAATTATCAGCCGAACGGGAATTGCCGCAAGCGGCTTGATATCGGCGCTGATAATGACGCTTTTTTCTTCGGTCGGCGGTATTATGAGCGCAAACAGAAGAAAATGATTTACAAATCACTTTATATTTGATAAGATATAAAAGCAAGGAGTGAAAAATAATGGAATTTATCACAAAGCAGGTTTCTTCTCTTCAGCGTGTTTTTCTTGACGGCAAATGCGATCTTACTGAGATTAACGGCGGATCGGCTCTCAAGGGCGAACGGTTTTCATATCAGATAGCATACCTGAGTGACGAGAAATTCTTTGCCGACATTGTTGTCGATTCTCCGATCGCTCAATACATAACGGTCAGATCGGTCGGCAATGTTCCGTCCGAAATGCCCGTTTACAAATCGGACTGCGACTGTTACGAGCGCACCGAAGCAGGACTTTTTCCCGATGTGCTCTACCCCATTGACAGCGACTTTGTGGTAAAGCGTTACAATTATTACTCCCTGTGGGTGACCGCAGAGCTTCCAAAGGACATTGAATCGGGCGTTTACGGCATTACAATAAAAATACTTCGTGACAATGAGGAAGTTTCTTCAAACACGTTTGAGCTTAAAGTGCTCGACGCCGTGCTCCCCGATCAGGAGCTTATCTACACCCAATGGTTCCACTGCGACGGAATTGCAAACTATTATAATGTGCCCGTTTTCAGCGAGGATTTTTGGTCGCTAACCGAAAGCTTTATGAAAACCGCCGTGCATACTGGAGTGAATATGATACTCACCCCCGTTTTCACTCCGCCGCTTGACACCGCTGTCGGCGGAGAACGGCTGACGGTTCAGCTCGTTGATGTCAAACTTATTAACGGAAAATACTCTTTCGGCTTTGAAAAATTTATCCGCTGGGTGAGGCTTGCCAAAAGGTGTGGCTTCAGATTTTTTGAGATTTCTCATCTTTTCACCCAATGGGGTGCGGCATTTGCTCCGAAAATCGTTGCCGATATTGATGGTGAGCAGAAGCAGATTTTCGGCTGGGACACGCCTGCCGCATCAAAGGAATACTCCGATTTTCTTCATGCGTTTCTCCCTGAGCTTATCAAGGTCATAAAGTCGGAGAAAATCGAGAAAAACACATTTTTCCACATCTCGGACGAGCCGAACGATGAGCAGACTGCCTCCTATGCCGAGGCGAAGAAAATCGTCGCTCCCCTGCTTGAGGATTTCCCGATAATAGACGCCCTCTCGGACTACGAATACTATGAGAGCGGCTTGATAACTCACCCGATACCCTGCACAACAAATATCGAAGCCTTTATCGAAAAAGGCTTTCCGCACCCGTGGACATACTACTGCTGTGGTCAGGGCGGCAAGCTCAGCAACCGATTTTTCGGTATGCCGCTTGCGGTCACAAGAGCTATCGGTGTTCAGCTATTCAAGTACGGTATCGAGGGCTTTTTGCAATGGGGCTATAACTTCTACAACTCCCAGTATTCCGTGCGAAGCATTGATCCGTTTTCGGTCACAGACGCCGACTCGGCATTTCCGTCGGGCGACGCTTTCACCGTTTATCCGTACAAAAACGGTGCTGTCGAATCCGTCAGAAGCGAGGTTTTCTACGAGGGCTTGCAGGATATGCGTGCAATGAAGCTATTGAGTGATCTGCTCGGAAAAGACAAGGCTGTTTCAATTCTCGAAAAAGAATTCGGCAAAATTACTTTTACCGAATTTCCGAGAAAAGCCGCAGACACAATAAAGATGCGTGAATTGATTAACCGCAAAATTGCAGAACTTCAACAGTAAAAACAAGCTTTGAATAATAAAACCTGCCGCTATGTACCCCGTGATACATAGCGGCAGATCTTTTTCACCTATTCTATGAAAATGCAAAATTCCGTTCAAACAAACTATGAACAAAACTGTTGTTAAAGCATCTCCCCCCGTTCAAAAGATTAATATATGTTTACTTTCCCTGTTCCGTCAGTTGAACATTTCAACCTTGAAAATCTTCCTTTATTATATCACCTAAAATAATCGAAAAGTTGTATAAATCAGTCCGTTTTTTGTAAAAATAAGACCGGATTACCCTGATTTATCGAAAAATACACTTTGTTCAATCCAATCTAATATATATAAAAATTGCTCTTTGTTAAATATTATATCTGTATTACAGATATTTGTCAATATCTGTTTAAAAGATATTACATAATATTACTTGGGTGATATTATGATATATGAAAACATCAGAAATTTAAGGGAAGACAGGGACCTGAAGCAAAAGGATATTGCGGCAATGCTGAACATTTCGCAAAACACCTACTCTCAGTATGAAACAGGCGTAATAGAATTGACCGCTTCAACGCTGATAAAGCTCGCCGATTTTTACGACGTAACTGTTGATTACCTGCTTGGACGAAAATAAAATAAAAAGCTTGTATCGCATCGTTGATACAAGCTTTTTTATTATTACGGTAAGCAATACCCTGCCGCAAGATAGACGGAATACCAGTCCTCTCTTGTGAGGGTGATATCCGCACCGGCGCAGATCTCTTTAATCCTCGATTCGTTCATCGAGCCTGAGATCAACTGCATACGGGCAGGATGACGAAGTATCCATGCCGAGGCAATTCCCGTCGGGGTAACCCCGTATTTTTCCGCAAGCTCGCAGAGCTTTTTGTTCAATTCGGGATATTCCTCATCACCGATGAAAGCTCCCTTGAAAAAGCCTTTCTGGAACGGAGACCAGGTCTGAATGGTGATGTTCTTAATCCGTGAATACTCGAGCAGACCGCCGTCGTGCATCTGCGATTCGCTGTTTTTCATATTCACGTTCAGTCCCGAGGTAATCATTCCCGATTCGGTTATCGACATCTGGAGCTGATTGACGATCAAAGGCTGTTTAACCGCAGTTTTAAGCAGTTCAATCTGATACGGGTTGTGGTTCGATACTCCGAAATATCTGACCTTGCCCTCACGTTCAAGAAGATTGAAGGCTTCCGCAACCTCCTCAGGCTCCATAAGAGTGTCGGGACGGTGGAGAAGAAGAACATCAATATAGTCCGTTTTCAATCTTTTAAGTGATTTTTCAACGGAAGAAACAATGTGCTCCTTTGAAAAATCGTAGCAACCCTTTCTTATTGCGCACTTTGTCTGAACGGTTATTTTGTCACGGATATCCTTGTGTGAGGAAAGATAATCGCCGAAAAGCTCCTCGCATTTTCCTCCGCCGTAGATATCGGCATGGTCGAAAAAGTCAATTCCGCAGTCCAGCGCAGTACCGATAACGCTGTCAACGCTGCTTTTAACATCGGTCAGCCTCATACAGCCCATCGAAACCGCAGAAGCGGGAATGACGCCGCCAATTTCAATTCTTTTCATAATTCAGTCTCCTATAAATTTTTTAATCATCCCAGTTTATTGAATCGGGATCAAAGGCATAATGTCTCAAATGACCGCCTATTCTTATATCTCCTATATCAAGCACATGGAAGAACGAGCCGTCCTCACGAGGCAGGATTGTCATATCCTCACCCTCCGACGAGCCGTACAGGTTGCGTTCAAGCACCGTTTTCACCTGACCTGTCGAGAGGTTAATTGCATAAATGCACTGACCGTTTCGGCTTGCGGCGCAGTACATCACACCGTTATATACCTCTCCGCCCTGAATTTTTTCAAGCTTGGTTTCCATATTGATTGTATAAAGATACTCGAGCGTGTCAGGATCACGGGCATAAATATGGTCAAAATTTCGACTGCCTCCCGAATATATCACTCCTCTGTCGGGATCGGCTACGCACCACGGAACACCGTTTTCATAGTCAGACACCGGCAACGCAACATAGTTTATCAGTTCAAGAGTTTCCGTATCATAGCAAAGAAGATACGGATGCTGTCGGTTTTTACTGTCCTCAAGCGAAGCATACAGCTTGCCGTTATAACAGGTTATTCCGCCTATATGGTCACAACCCTTGACGAAAAGCTCAAGAGGAATTGAAAAAATCCTCTGCTTAACAACCGTCTCTGCGTCAAGCTCTGTTTTCATAATGCCGACGTTATAGCTGAAATAATAATATTCTCCGTCGGTCGTTATTCCCTGACCTCTGAACAGCTCATCCGTCAAAGCAAAGCTCTGCGTTGATATCGGTTCAGCAAAATTATCGGGTTTATCAGCTTCGTTAGTATTCATTATGAAAATGCAAAGAGAAAATATTAAACTCAAAATAATCTTAAAAGAACTCTTAAATATTTTTAATACAGCCGTTATCATTATTTTGCCTCCTCCGAAATAAATTTAATTCATACGATAATCAGAACTTAAAGTTTGAATATTTTACTGTCGTTGAAGCCGTTCCGCCTGCGCTCTTGATGGTTACGACATATTTTGTGTTGGTGAGCGTTACGGCAAAGTCGAACGATACGCTGAGGCTTTCAAGTCTGCCGTTTGAAGCGTTTACAACGGCTACGCACTTGATATTCGATGTGCTTTCGGATATCGACTTTACAGATGCACCGTCTGTGTTGTTGATTGCCGTATAAAGGTTTGCGGCGCACTTATGGTCAAATGCCGCTTTATCGCCCGTTCCTACAAGGATACCGCTTCGGTCAACGGGAGAGCTGTTCTTTTTGTTACTTGCGTCGGCTGAGCTGGAGCCGTTGTTCAGTACGAGGGTATATGTATATTTTCCGTTGTTGAGAGTATAGCTTGCGCTCTTGACATCACTTGACTTGAGAGCCGCAGCTGACATAAACTCGTTCTTGCCCTTTGCGTTTGTGTATGTTTTATCGCCGACTCCGAGGAAGCCCGAAACTGCGTCCTTAACAACGCTCATATTGCCGAGCGCACCTGCGTCAAGCGAATTGAGCTTGGTGCTTCTCGTCTTGGTGTAGCCTGCATTGGAGCTTCTGACCTTGTTGACGGCGGCATTGTAATTGTTGATGATCTGCGCCGTGGTGAGTTTAGCGGGAGCAGTTGTCTGCTTCTTGGTGGTAGTAGTAACCTTTTTGGTCGTTGTGGTTGTTTTCTTGGTCGTGGTCACCTTTTTTGTGGTTGTGACAGGCTTTTTGGTTGTTGTAGTAGCCTTTTTGGTAGTTGTTGTATTTTTTACAGTCGTATTCTGTGCGTCTGCGGCTGTCGTTGTCTCCTCTGTCTGAGCCTCGGTTGTCTCATCCTCGGTGGCAGCTTCGGTCGTCGGCTCCGTAACAGGCGCG
Organism: Acutalibacteraceae bacterium; assembly: GCA_051881315.1. Lineage (GTDB taxonomy): Bacteria > Bacillota > Clostridia > Oscillospirales > Acutalibacteraceae > CAG-488. The sequence goes on from JBJEPQ010000050.1 coordinate 62,772, forward strand.
GCGGTTGTCGGCTCGGTCTGCTGTTCATTCCACCTTGAAGAAACAAGGATAGACGGAATAAGCTTGCTGATGCTTTCGTTGAAGTCCTTGCCGACATAGATAAACGATCCGCACATCATCGCAACGCAAAGAATTGCGGAAATACATATTACAATTGTTTTTTTCATTGTAAGACACTTCCTTTTTTTCGTTTTTCCCCTCTGCGTATATTATAATGTATTTGTTTTAATTTGACAACAGTTTTCTTGAATCATTGTATAAATTATGTTATAATCTCATCTGAACTGAGGTGTATATCTATGATTACAAAGGAAGCATGGAAAAAAATCAGAGGATCGCAAAACAATCCCGATCACATAATGCTGACGATAAAAGGTGACGCAAGAACAAGTATGACGGTCACATGGCGCACCTGCACCGATATTGAAAACGGCTATGCCCTTTACAGAAAAAAGGGTGAAAACGATTGGCTCAGAGCCGATGCAGATACCGGACGTTTTGACTCCGATATGGACAGCAGTAATATCTTTTGGGCGCATATCAATGCCCTTGAGCCGGGTAAAGAATATGAATACACCTGCGGAAACGATGAATTCAGAAGTGAAATATTTGATTTCAAAACAGCGGAAAATGACCTTGACAGCTTTGAGTTTCTCTGCCTTTCGGACACTCAGGGCGGTTCAGCTGAGCCTCCGGCAGATTATTCCGTCTTAAACGAGGTTGTCAAGGAAGCTCTGAGACTTCACCCCGACGTCCGTTTTATTCTCACTTCGGGCGATAACACAAATTGCGGACAGACCGATATTCAGTGGACAGGTCTGCTTGACGGTATGAAAGGAATAATCGAGCACATTCCGTTTATGATGTCTGTCGGCAACCACGACGATATGGGATTTGGAAACTATTTCACTTTGGAAAACAAATACTATTCCGAAAAGGTCGAATATTTCAGCAAGCAGTTCGGCGGCTCATATCCCGACAACGGTCCCGAGGACTGGAAAACCGCAAACTATTCCTTCGACTACGGCAACGCACATTTCTGTGCAATAGGATTAAGCGGTCCCGAATATGTCAACGAATGGCTTATCGAGGACACGGCGCAAACCGACAAGACGTGGAAATTCGGCTCACACCACTTCCCTATCTGCTATCAGGGCTCCAGCCTTTCCTGCGAGGACTCTTACCCGATGCTCCGTGAGGGAATGGAAAAATTCGATGTCGTTTTCAGCGGACACGAGCATTGCTTCTCCCGAAGCTATCCCAGACGCGGCGACAATCTTTGGGACAGACCGTCCGAGGGAACGGTGTTTTACAATATGGGAAGCGGTCACCGGAATCCTTCCAATATGCTTGTTACTCCGAAGCTCTGGAACTGCGCCTACTATCCCCACGAGGAAGAACTTTCGATGTATACGATCGCAAGAGTGCAGGGCAAAAAGCTGACTCTGACCTCCTACCTTGAGGGCGACAAGGCGGTCGATCAGTGTGTTATCGACAAGGAAAACGACATGATCTATCCCATCGCTCTTGCCCCCGTTTTCAGGACGACAAGGCTGATGTTCAAGGGTGCCGATCTCGGGCTTTGCATGAGAACTCTCACCTGCGAGAAAATTGACGGCATATGGTATGTGCCTGTTGCCGTGATGTTCCGATACACGGGTTTTGACGTTGAAATGAGCAATGGCGCTGTCACCGTGACGGCTTTCCGTCACAAGGCGACGTTCACCGAAAACAGCAGAACGGTAGCTACCGAAAACGGCAGTTTTGAAATGCCGTCCGAGGTAAAGCGGCTTCAGAGAGGTCAGCTCTATGTTCCTGCCGACGGAATTTGCAAAGCGTTCAAAATGAGATACAGCTTTTTTGACCGCAACAACCTGCTCTCCTTTGAGCACGAACTCGAAGACAAGCCTGTTCCCGAGCAACCGTAAGTAAAGTATCCAATAATACCGATTTGTAATAATAAAAATTAACACAACTTGACATTATTGCCTAAGTATGATAATATAAATACAGATAACAGGATCTTCTGTTACCAAAATAATGAAAGGAGCAAAGAATTATGGATCTTTCTGCAATTCTCGGAGCTATTGATATCAATGCTATCATGGAGAAGGTAACCGATCTTCTTACAAAGATTGATTTCCAGGCTATCCTTAATAAGATCATCGAGCTCGTTATGGGCCTTGTCGCTAAGGGCTAATCTCTTGATAAGGAAATAAGCAACCGCTTTTGCGGTTGCTTTTTTTTTAATAATGTGTTGACTACTTTGGTATAAAGTGGTATTATATAGTTACTAATGGAATTCTGTTTGTTGCGGTCGGATATTCAAGAAAGGAGTCGAAGTATGAAAAGTGTTGGAATAGTCAGAAGTGTCGATATTGCAGGAAGAATCGTACTTCCGATTGAAATCAGAAAAGAGCTCGATATTATGGGAGAAGGAAGCAAGGTTGAAATTCTCGCAAGAGGAAACGAAATAGTTATCAAAAAATATATTCCTTCTTGTATTTTTTGCCACAATTCTGAGGAGCTTGTTGAGTATAACGGTCAGAAAATCTGCCGTGAATGTGCGAAAAAAATTGCTCAAACTGTATAACTGTATAAATTACGGGGCTGTCAATTATGACAGCCCCGGTCTTTTTTATTTTTTAACTATAGAAACGGTGTCTACAACCGAGTCGGTCTCCGTTTCATAGGTTGTAACGGTAAGCTTATCCGAAGAAATGTCGAGGATCGAATACGCAGGCTTTTCGTTCTGACACCAAACGTCACATTCGGCGCCGATCTTGTCCCTGTCTATTCCGCTGTAATTGCAGCCTGAGGCGGTGCTGATGCTGATATAAAGCGTGCCGTTGGGATTGGTGTATGTGTCGCCGCAGATAACGTCATCGGTCACCCTGTTGTTCTTAACAATATAAGAACGTGAGTAGTAATGATCGTGTCCGCCTACGCAAAGATCAATTCCAAACTCATCGAAGAACGGAGTGATCGTTGATCTTGTGAGCTTGCTTGCGAAATACTCAGCCGCATTTGCGTCATACGGGCTGTGGTGCATGGAAACAACCTTCCACTTTGCGTCCGGATATGCCTCGCAAGCCGCCTTGATTATCTTTCTGTGGGTTGACGGAACGATAACGTTCGAGTCAAGCACGATGAAAAGAACATCATTGTAAAGGAAATAATATCCGTTTCCGGCAGGATCCTTGAAAGGAACAACTGTTTTTCTGTTCGGATTGTTGTAGTGTGCGCTGTAATTGGTTGTGTAGAACTCGTGATTGCCTACGCAGGCAGCAATCGGATAGCTGCGAAGCTGAGGAGCAGATTCCATAAGCGAATACTGGTTTTCGGAGTATGAATCCTCAACCTGATCTCCGGTTGAAATTATGAAGTTTATTCCGCCCTTTGACTCGGCAAGCTCAAGAGTGTTGTACCAGCCGTAGGTGTCGTGCTGAAGAATTTCTTCGTCCGTTCCCTTGCGGTAACGTCCTATTTGTCCGTCGGACACCATAAGCACCCTCGTGCTGTCGGATGAGCCGGTTGTGAACGAATAGACCTCGCTCCACGCCTTGTCGGCATAGTATCTGTAATAGTATGTAGTGTCGGCCTCCAGATTTGAAGCGGTAGCCTCGTGGGTAAACTCGAAGCAGAGAAGATAAAATCTGCTCTTAACCTTGAGCTTTTGTGCGTCGCTCAGATCCTGATTTGTGCCGATCTCAATTTCTGCCTTAAAATTTTTGAACGATGACTGCCATGAGAAATTCATTTTTGAATTGTCCTCGCCCGGTGTCAAAAGAATCGAGCCCTTTGATTCAACAAGCTCGGACCAGTTATTCTCTATCCACTCCTCCTGAGACTCCAACGCACCGGTTGTAAAGGTAAACAAGCTGACAACCATCGCAAGAGTCAAAAGAACAGCAAGAATTTTTTGCGTCTTTTTCATTAAAGAAACACCTCCGTTTTGAATATTATATCACAAGAAATCTAATATTCAAGGAAAAAAATGTTGACAATTTTTTGTGCAAACCTTATAATTACGGTATAGATTGTAAGGGTGGTTCAATGAAAGAGCTGATAAATGAAATTTACAGATATCTTATTCCTGCCCTGTGCATCATCATTGTTGTTTACTGTGTGAAGCACCTGCTTTCGAGCCGAGCGCCTAAGGTCACGCCCGCATATTTTTACGATGAGCAGACAGGTAAGGAATATACAATAACGAGCTGGGAAACCTCGATCGGACGAAGCGGAGCCTGCGACATTGTGCTCAACTACGCCTCCGTCTCACGTTTTCATGCAGTTATTTCCAAACATAAAAAAGGCTGGATAATCACCGACACACATTCAAGCGCCGGCACATTTATAAAAAACAAGCGCATACAGGAACCGACTGTTGTGAACGACGGCGATATTGTCAGCTTCGGAGGAATTGCTCTGCAATTCAGGATAAAATAATAAGATGTCTTTTCCGATCCCGCATCACACCGTGTGCGGGATTGCTGTTCTATTTCCGCACAGATTTTAATTCGGAGGGAAAATATGGAAGCTTTTATCAACAATATCAAACAATGGACGTTTGAAAATTTCCCGGAAAAGCTTGCGGCTGCCATGCCTAAACTCATTTCATTTATCCTTGTTATGGTGATAGGCTTCTGGCTGGCTAAGCTTGCCGGAAATCTTACCGTAAAGATACTCGAAAGCAAAAATGTCGATAAGTCGATGTACCGTTTTGTAAAGCGTTCTACGGTCATCTTTCTCAGAATTATAGTTTCCGTAATCGCTCTTGAACAAATCGGAGTTCATGTCAATGCCTTTATCACCGCTCTCGGTGCGGCAGGAATTACGGCAGGTCTCGGACTTCAAAACAGCATTTCTCAGCTTGCAAGCGGAGTGCAGATACTTTTCAACAAGCCTTTCAAGAGCGGCGATTTCGTTGAGATCGGCAACGTCAAGGGCAAGGTCCGTGAAATTCGTTTTATGTATACCACGCTTGTAACAAACGACAACAAGCTTGTCGTCGTTCCGAATCAGACCATTACAACCTCTACGCTTGTCAACTACACGGCAAGGGATAAAATCAGGCTTGATCTCACCTACACCGTCAGCTATGACGACGATATCGAAAAGGTCAAGAAGGTGCTTGCAAAGGTTGTGGAAAGCGAGCCTCTTCTGCTCAAGGAGCCTGAGTACACAATCGGCGTTTCAAGCCACGGCTCAAGCGGAGTTGAAATTGCCTGTTTCGTCTGGTGTAAAAGCGACGATTACTGGCCTGCATTTTTCAGCATGCAGGAAAAGGTCAAGGCGGCTTTTGACAAAAACGGAATACATATTCCATACGATCAGCTTGATGTGCATATGATAAATAAAGAGAGTGATTAAATGACAGACCTCATACTTAAAGCTTTTATTAAGGATCATAATAATACAGGAGATCCCAAGGTTCGCACAAAATACGGAATACTCAGCGGATGCGTCGGCATTGCGCTCAACGTACTTTTATGCCTGATGAAATTCTTTGTCGGCTCGATTACGGGAAGTATTGCGATCACGGCGGACGCCGTAAATAACCTCTCCGACGCAGGCTCGTCTGCCGTAACGGTTTTCGGCTTCAAGATGGCGGGAAAACCTGCCGACAGGGACCATCCCTTCGGTCACGGTCGTATCGAGTACATAACGGCGATGATAGTTTCCTTCATCATTCTGTTTATGGGCGTGGAGCTTGCAATCCAGTCCGTTCAGAAGATCCGTTCGCCGGAGGACGTGCGCTTCAATCTTGTAGGTGCAATCATCATCGGAGTTTCAATTCTCGGCAAGCTTTGGCTTGCGTTCTTTAACAAAAATCTGGGTAAAAGAATCAACTCCCCTGCCATGATCGCCGTTGTAGCCGACAGTCTCAGCGATATTGCGGCAACAAGCGTCACTCTGATAGCTCTCATTCTTTCAAACTTCTTCCCGTCGCTTCACATCGACGGCTGGCTCGGAATTATTGTTGCCTGCTTCGTTCTGAAGGCCGGATTTGACATCTTCAAGGACACGCTCAACACTCTGATCGGCACGCCGCCGACAAAGGAATTTGTTGAAGAAATTGAAAAGAAAATCCTCTCCTATGACCATGTAAGCGGTATCCACGACCTCATTGTTCACAGCTACGGTCCGGGACAGGTTTTTGCGACGGTACACGTTGAGATGCCCTCCGACCTTGACGTTATGGTCGGTCACAATATAATCGACAACATTGAAAAAGAGGTCGGAGCAGAAATGGGGATCGAGCTTACCGTTCACTACGATCCGATTGAGGTCAACAATGAGAGAGTGAACGAGCTTAAAGACCTGACGCTGAAAGTGGTTAAGGAAATAAGCGAGGAGCTGTCAATTCACGATTTCAGAGTTGTTGACGGACCTATGCACACCAACCTGATTTTTGACGTTGTAATGCCCTACGGCTTCAAGCAATCTCCGCAGGAGATTATTTCCGAAATAAACCGAAAAATATCCGAAGTGAACAACAGTTATTTTACCGTAATAAAAGCAGAACACAGTTTTGTATAAACTTAACAAATTATAGTAAATAAAGCAAAATATATTTTTCGACAAAAAGCATTTATATCCCTTTAAAAAACGGCTCTTTTATAGTAAAATATTCATATAACTCTGAAAGGCGGACTGTATAAATGAGAAGCGAACCGAATTACAACACCATACCCGTAGGTCAGCTTGGCATTGTTGCCCTTCCCGGATGCGAGGAGCTTGCCAACAAGATCGACAACTACCTTATCAGGTGGAGATTTCAGCGCAACAGCGAACACAAGGATACCCTTGCTTTCGCAGGCTATGAAAGATCAACCTATCTCATAAATATAGACTTTCCCCGTTTCGGTACAGGCGAAGGCAAGGCTGCGCTGAACCAGACGGTCAGAGGCTATGACATTTACATTCTCTGCGATGTATTCAACTACGGCGTTACCTACAAAATGTACGGTCAAACCGTTCCGATGTCACCCGATGAGCACTATGCAAACCTCAAGCGTGCGATCAGTGCCATCGAGGGAAAGGCAAAGCGTGTTTCCGTTATAATGCCGATGCTCTATGAGGGCAGACAGCACAAGCGTTCAAGCCGTGAATCCCTTGACTGCGCCATGATGCTTCAGGAGCTTAATGCAATGGGTGTTGAGAATTTTATCACCTTTGACGCTCATGATCCGAGGGTTATGAATGCAATTCCTCTCTGCGGATTTGAAAGCATCTCCCCCGCCTATCAGATGATTAAAGCAGCCGTTAAAAACATTCCCGACATAAAGATTGACAAGGATCACATCATGATAATATCCCCCGACGAGGGCGGAATGTCACGCTGTATCTACTATTCAACCGTTCTCGGTCTTGAGCTCGGTATGTTCTACAAACGCCGTGATTATTCAAGAATTGTTGACGGAAGAAACCCGATCATCGCTCACGAATTTCTCGGCGACAACATCGAGGGCAAGGATGTTATCATTGTTGACGATATGATATCCTCCGGTGAGTCAATGATCGAGGTTGCAACCAAGCTCAAGGAGCTTAAAGCCAAGAGAATTTTCATTTTCTCCGCTTTCGGACTTTTCTGCAACGGACTTGACGGATTTGACAAGGCTTTTAACGAGGGACTTATCGACCGTGTATTCACCACAAATCTCATTTACGGCACTCCGGAGCTTCAAAAAAGAGAATGGTATGTCAAGGTCGATATGTCGAAATATCTTTCTTACATTATCGACACTCTTAACCACGACACCTCGATCAGCGATCTCCTTGATCCTGCCGAAAAAATCAACGCTCTGCTTGAAAAGAACGGTCTTAAATAATTGCCATAAAATTAAGGGGCTGTCGCCCTAAGATGAAGAAGCCGTTTTCTTCCGATGCCCGGCGTATGTGTATACGTCAAATCGGAAAAAACGGCTAAAAATAAACAATTATACTTTGTTCATAATAAGAATTGTCAAGGCTTGTATCGGTATAAAATTCCAATACAAGCCTTTTGATTTAATAATTGTTTCTTTTGTTCTTCGCTTAGGGCGGCAGCCCCTTTTTATATCGGTGAATACTTTTCCGGTGCATTCAGCTCACGGTGTATCTCTTTTCTGATAATAAAGAAATAAGCGACCTGCATTACGATCGTTGCAATCCACGACACCGGATAAGAAATAAACAGATATCGCAGAGTTCTGTGATGCGGGAAAAAGCAGAATATCCACAGTATTCTAACTCCGACAGTACCGATAAGGCACAGTATCATCGGCACGGTTGACCGTCCCATACCTCGTAAAATTCCCGGCCAGACGTCCATTATTCCGCAAAGGAAATACGGTATGGTAGTAATAGCAAGGATCTCGACCGAGCATTTAATAACATCGGAATCGTCCGTGTAAACTGATGAGATCTGACTGCCGAACACATACGCAAGCGTTCCGAGTATAAGACAGATCACGAATTGAAGTATCATTCCGTCGATAATAACCCTATCCATTCGCTTCGGTTTTCTTGCACCGAAGTTCTGACTGGTGAAGCTCATACAAGCCTGTGTTACGGCATTCGCCGCCATATAAAGGAAGCTCAGTATGTTATTTGCGGCAGTGTAGCCTGCCATTGCAATCGAGCCGAAGGAGTTGACCGAGGACTGCAACAGCACATTTGAAAAGCTTATCAGCGTGCTTTGAAGTCCTGCCGGAATACCGATCCTGAATATCTGAACAAGGTATTCCTTCTTAATTCTGAGCTTCTTAAACCTGAGCCGATAGACTGCGTCGGTTTTGTAAAGGCAACCGATAACAAGCATACAGGATATCACCTGTGAAATAACGGTTGCAATCGCAACGCCTGCAACGTCAAGATGAAATACTTTTACCAAAAGCATATTCAGGCAAGCGTTCACAACGCCCGAAATCACGAGAAAGATAAGCGGACGCTTGGTGTCCCCGACAGCTCTCAGAATAGCCGCACCGTAATTATACAACATAAAAAAAGGCATACCGAGGAAGTAAATGCGGATATAAAGCGTAGAAAGCTCAATAACATCGGACGGTGTGTCCATAAGCTCAAGCGCAGGTCTTGAAAGAAAGATACCGACAAATATCATTATCACTCCGCTGACAAAGGCCGTGGCGATCGCAGTGTGTACGGTCTCCGACATCTCCTTGTGCTTGCCTGCGGCGTAGAAACGGGCGGCAAGTACATTCGCTCCGAGCGAAATTCCGATAAAAAGATTTGTCAGCATATTGATAAGCGACGAGGTCGAGCCTACGGCGGCAAGCGACTGACTTCCGCTGAAGCGTCCGACAACAATTATATCAACGGCATTGAAAAGAAGCTGTAAAATTCCCGACAGCATCAAAGGCAGGGCAAATGAAATCATCTTGTCCATGATAGAGCCGTTCACCATATCAATTTCAAACTTATTCTTGCTCAATTTGAAGCTACTCCTTATTTTTGCTGAGGTATATTATAATACATCATCAGGGTATTTTCAATATCAATAATAATCACGGGAAAATATTTTGTGCAGTAAACAACAAACCTCTCTTTGATGTTATCTCAGAGAGGCTGATTTATTTTTATTTGCCGAAATGACTTACTATCCTCTTTGCCGCTTCAACGGTGTCGTGGGGATCGCCGAAAGCGGAAAGTCTCAAAAAGCCCTCGCCGCAGGAGCCGAAACCGACTCCGGGAGTGCCGACGATCTGAAGCTCGTTGAGAAGATAATCAAAGAACTCCCAGCTTCCCATACCGTTCGGGCACTTCATCCAGACATACGGTGAATTTTTACCACCGACATACCAAAATCCGCATTTATCAAGAGCGTCCATGATTACCTTTGCGTTCTTCTTGTAAATTGAGATGCTCTCGTGAATCTGCTCCTGTCCCTCCGGTGTAAATACTGCGGAAGCACCTTTCTGGAGAATATACGAAATACCGTTTGTCCTTGTTTCACGGTTTCTCGACCATATTGAATTCAGGCTCACGCCCATACTTTCAAGCTTCATCGGGACAACGGTGTAACCGACTCTCGTGCCCGTAAAGCCTGCCGTCTTTGAGAACGAGCAGATCTCGATGGCACAGGTGTCGGCACCCTTGATCTCATAAATGCTGTGAGGAACATCGTCCTCCTCGATGAATATTTCATAAGCCGCATCATAGAGAATTACCGCACCCTTCGAGTTGGCATAATCAACCCACTTCTGAAGCTTTTCTCTTGTGTATGCCGAGCCTGTCGGGTTATTCGGCGAGCAGATATATATCATATCTGCGTCTATGCTCTCGTCCGGCAGAGGAAGAAATCCGTCCTCCTCACCTGCCGGAAGATGCAGTACCTTCCTGCCGTAGAGAATATTCGTGTCCACATATTCGGGATATGCAGGCTCGATTACAAGCACTGTATTATCCCTGTCGAACATCTCAAGAATGTCTCCGAGATCGTCGCAAGCACCGCTTGAAATAAAAATCTCGTCGGTGGTGACGTCAACTCCCCAGCCTGAATAATACTTAGAGATTGCTTCACGCAGGAACATCGCTCCGTGTTCGGGCATATAGCCGTGGAAGGTTTCAATCCTCGACTGGTCGTCAACCGCCTCATGCAAGGCCTCAATAACCTTTTTGCAAAGAGGATAAGAAACATCGCCGACTCCGAGCTTCAACACTCTCTCGCCCGGATGTGCAGCAAGATATTCGTCCGTTTTTCTGTATATAGTGTTAAAAAGATATGTATCCTTTAATTCCGTATAGTGCAAGTTTGGCTTCATTATACGTTGACCTCTCCTTCATAGGATATTTCCGCAGGACCTGTCATCGTAACCGTGTTATCCTCGGATATATTTATGATAAGCGTTCCGCCGTCAAGCTCAACGGCTATGTCCCTGTTGTAGCTGCAAAGACCTATCGAAATGGCAGCCATAACCGTTGCACAGGATCCTGTGCCGCAAGCCATCGTTATTCCGCTTCCCCTCTCCCAAACCCTCATTCTGAGCTTGTTTTCGGAGATCGCCTGAACAAATTCAACGTTCACTCCGTCGGGAAATCTTTCGTGATGCTCCATCGCAGGGCCGACCTCGGTAATACGGGCTTTTGAAATGTCGTCAACGAAGATGACAGCGTGCGGATTTCCGACAGAAACAGGAATGTATTCAACATCGCTGTCGCAAACCCTGACTCTGTTCACAAGGCCTGCATCCGCCTTGCCCATATTGACCGAAACTGACTGAACCTTGCCCTTGACAACCTGCAGGTCAAGCGTTTTTATTCCGGACAGCGTTTCTACCGTTATAACCTTTTTGTCGGTCAGTCCCTTGTCGTAAACGTATTTTCCTACGCATCTGACGCCGTTGCCGCACATCATCGCTTCGCTTCCGTCGGCATTGAATATCCTCATTTTGAAATCAGCTATGCTTGACGGAAGTATCCATATCATACCGTCGGAGCCTATCCCGAAATGTCGGTTAGACAGCTTTATCGAAAGTGCCTCTGCATCTTTAGGCTCTTTTTTGGAATAGACATAGATATAATCGTTTCCGAGTCCCTGCATCTTTGTGAATTTCATCTCGGTTACCTCCTGTCACGGTATGATATGATAAAGTCAAAAATTATACAATACCCTGAGCCAGCATTGCGTCTGCAACCTTTTCAAAGCCTGCAATGTTTGCTCCGGAGACATAATCCTTTTCGAGGCCGTATCTTGATGCGGCGTCATCAATGTTATGGAAAATGTCGATCATAATATTTTTAAGAGTAGAGTTTGCCTTGTCAAACGACCAGCTGTAACGCTCCGAGTTCTGTGACATTTCAAGAGCCGATGTTGCAACGCCGCCTGCATTTGCCGCCTTTCCGGGGAGGAAAAGAACTCCCGACTTCTGGAGATGCTCTGTTGCGTCGAGCGTTGTGGGCATATTTGCACCCTCGGCAACGGCGATTACACCGTTGTCAACGAGCATCCTTGCGTCCTCAAGGTCAAGCTCGTTCTGGGTAGCGCACGGAAGAGCAATATCCGTCTTCTTCGACCATACGCCCTTGCCCTCGTGATATTCCGAATTGGGACGGTACTTCTTGTACTCTGTAAGTCTTGCTCTGTTGACTTCCTTGATCTCCTTGAGAGCGGCAACATCAATTCCGTCGGGATCATATACCCAGCCCGTAGAGTCGGAAGCCGTGATAACCTTTGCACCGAGCTTCTCAGCCATCTCGATAGCGTAGATAGCAACGTTACCCGAACCTGAAACGGAAACGGTCTTGCCGGCAATTTCAATGCCGTTGCACTTGAGCATTTCATCGGTGATATAAAGCAGACCGTAGCCCGTTGCCTCGGTTCTTGCAAGAGAGCCGCCGTAGGAAAGTCCCTTACCCGTAAGAACGCCCTCAAAGAGGCTTCTTATTCTCTTATACTGACCGAAGAGGAAGCCGATCTCTCTTGAGCCTGTTCCGATATCGCCTGCCGGAATATCCGTGTCGGCACCGATGTACTTGCAAAGCTCTGTCATAAAGCTCTGGCAGAAGGACATGATCTCACGATCCGACTTGCCCTTGGGATTAAAGTCGGAGCCGCCCTTACCGCCGCCTATCGGCAGACCTGTAAGAGAGTTTTTGAAAATCTGCTCAAAGCCGAGGAACTTGATGATACCGAGGTTTACAGAGGGGTGCAGACGAAGACCGCCCTTGTAGGGACCGATTGCGCTGTTGAACTGAACTCTGTAACCTGTGTTGATGTGTACCTGACCGTTATCGTCGATCCACGGAACACGGAACTTAATCTGTCTTTCGGGATTGACAAGTCTTTCAAGGAGAGCCTCTCTGCGGTACTTCTCCTCGTTCTTTTCGATAACCGGTCTGAGAGATTCGAGAACCTCCTTGACTGCCTGATGGAATTCATATTCCATCGGATTCTGGTCGATAACCTGCTTGATTACTTCATCAACGTATGACATAAAAATCTCCTCCTAAAATGTCAAAAGCGCCTTTAAGGGTATAGATCACCCTTAAAGACGCCGTTGCCTTTATACGTTTTTTATTTTGTTTTGATTACCTCACAGACGACCTTGCCTGTTTTTATCAAATAGTATTTTACCCTTGCTTTTCCCATTTGTCAAGCATTTTTATTGCTCCGGAAACAATATACATATTTTATCAAATAGTGCAAATCATATTGACTGATTATTTCCTCTGTGTTATAATTTTTATGTACAAAACTCACAGTACAAAAATATAATTTCGGAGGTTATTTATGAAAACTCGCGTCGCAGTAATGGCAATCATACTTGAAACAAAAGAGAATACAGACAAGCTCAATTCAGTTCTTCACGATTACCGTGAGTACATTCTCGGCAGAATGGGGCTCCCATACGCCAAGCATAATATCAATATCATCAGCGTTGCTCTCGACGCTCCTCAGGATATCATAAATTCCCTCGCAGGAAAAATCGGCAGAATAGACGGAGTTAATGTTAAAACCGCCTATTCAAACAACGAATACACCGTTTAATCTCAAATTATATTCAACTTCCGCAAAACAGCATCGCACAGAAAGCGTCAATGTTTTGCGGAAGTTTTCTTGTCATTTTGAATAAAACATAGACGTCTAAAATGTGCTTTTTACCGACTGTAAATTTCCTTAACCGTCACTCGGCACAAAAAGCCTTCCAAGCTCGCTCAGCGTTTTGTGAGGGGGTAAAATATATATTGACTTTTAACCCAAAAGTGCTATAATAGCAACGATATTTGCGGATATGGCGGAATTGGCAGACGCGTTGGATTTAGGATCCAATATCTTATGATGTGCAGGTTCAAGTCCTGTTATCCGCACCAGGGCTGACAGGTCTTTTTCTCCCTGTCAGCCGTTCAGTAAATACAATTATTCTGTAATAATACATATTATACTAAGCACATGAAAGGGCGGCAATTTTGTGAAAATTATTGTTGTCGGAATAGGTAAGGTCGGTTACACCGTCGCAGATCAGCTTTCAAACGAGATGCACGACGTAACCATTGTTGATACAAATAACAAGGTTCTCGACTCTGCGCTGAACAGCCTTGACGTTATTGCCGTCAGCGGAAACGGAGCCTCCCGGCGTGTTCTGACAGAGGCAGGCGTTGAGGAAAGCGATCTGGTAATCGCTCTGACAGGCAGCGATGAGATCAATCTGCTTTGCTGTCTGCTTGCGACCAAGCTCGGCGCAAACGGAACGATCGCCAGAGTAAGAAACCCGCAGTACAACGAGGATATCCGCCTTATCAAGGACAGCCTCGGACTTTCCATGGCGATCAATCCCGAAAGAGAAGCTGCGGAAGAAATTCTTCGTATTCTCAAATACCCGTCCGCAAGAAATATCGACACCTTTGCAAAAGGTAAGATAAATATCGTCAGCTTTACTGCAACGGCAGGCTGTACCCTATGCGGCAGAACGGTCAAGGATTCCTTTTCGGGACTCAAGGCAAGAGCCCTCGCCTGTGCGGTCGAAAGGGACGAAAACATCTTCATTCCTTTCGGCGATTCCGTCATTGAGGAGAACGACATTGTTGCCGTACTGGTTGCTCCCGATGAAACCCCTGTCTTTTTCCGTGAGATAGGTCTTCCCGTCAACACCGTCAAAAAGACGATGATTATCGGCGGCGGAAAGATCGGACATTATCTTGCAACGGAAATGTGCAGGCTCAATATGGACACAACGATAGTTGAAATCAATCCGCAGACGGCGGAGGAATTGAGCTATCTTCTGCCAAAGGCTAATATAATCTGCGGCGACGGAACAAACCGTGCCCTGCTTATGGAGGAGGGCTTGCGTGACGCCGACGCAATATGCTGTCTGACAGGCTTCGACGAGGAAAATCTGATACTTTCCCTCTTTGCAAAGAAGGTTGTTCCGAATATCAAAACCATTGCCAAGATCAACAGGACTGCGTTCAACGAGGTAGTTCGTTCGCTCGATATCGGCAGCGTTATTTATCCGAAATTCGTCACCGCCAATCAGATCCTTCAGCACGTCCGTGCAAAGGAAAACAACCTCGGCAGTAACGTTGAAACTCTGTATAAGCTCATTGACAATAAGGTTGAGGCTCTTGAATTTCACGTCAGCGAAGACAGCGTGCTTTTGAACACATCGCTTGAGGAGCTTCAGCTTCGCAATAATGTTATTATCGGCTCTATCAACCGCAAGGGTAATGTTTTCATTCCACGAGGCAGAGATACTCTCCAGGTCGGAGACTCCGTAGTGGTAGTAACTACAATGCAAGGTCTTTCGGATCTGGACGATATCAAAAAGGATTAAAACTATGAACAAGAAAATGATCACCTATGTTTTGGGACTGCTTCTTATAACCGAAGGTGTGCTGATGCTTCTTCCGACCGCCGTCGGACTTTATTACAATGAGAATATAGTTCCGCTTCTGATAACCGTTGCGGTTGTCGTTGCCGTCGGCTTTGTGATGACTCGCTTCAAGCCGCAGGATAAATCCATTATCTCTCTGGACGGCTTTGCGATCGTTTCGCTTGGCTGGGTACTTATCAGTCTTTTCGGAGCTCTCCCCTTTTTTATCAGCGGTGAAATTCCGAGCTATCTCGACGCTGTGTTTGAGGTCGTTTCAGGCTTCACCACAACGGGTTCGAGCATACTGACCGATGTTGAAGCACTGAGCAAGGAAATGCTTTTCTGGCGAAGCTTCACCCACTGGATAGGCGGTATGGGCGCACTTGCATTTATTATGGCAATTCTTCCCCTTGCAAAGGGCGGCGGAAATCTTCAGCTTATGAGAGCCGAGAGTCCCGGACCGGACGTTGCTAAGCTTGTGCCGAAATCGAAAACCACTGCAAGACTTCTTTACGGAATGTACGTCTTTTTAACCGTTGTTCAGATTTTTCTGCTCAGATGCGGCGGACTTGACTTTTTCGAGAGTGCAACTCTGAGCTTCGGTACGGCAGGTACGGGCGGCTTCGGAGTTCTCAACTCAAGCATCGCCGATTACAGTCTATACACACAGATCGTAATAGGCATATTTATGATGCTTTTCGGTATTAACTTCAACTTCTACTTCTTACTTTTCTGTAAAAAATTCAAATCCGCATTTACAAACATTGAAGTAAGAACCTACCTCGGCATTATGGCAACAACCATAATTCTTATCGCATTGAACATACGGCATATGTTCGGTTCCTTCTTTGAGGCGTTGCATCAGTCGGCGTTCCAGGTAAGTTCAATTATGACCACAACGGGATTTGCCACCACCGACTTTGACCAATGGCCTGATTTCAGCCGAATGTTACTTCTTATAGTAATGTGCATCGGTGCTTGTGCGGGAAGCACGGGCGGCGGTTTCAAGGTTTCCAGAGTTATCATACTTGCCAAGTCCGCAAAGCGTGAATTGAAACGGCTTGCTCATCCGAGAAGAGTCAGCGTTGTGACGATGGACGGCAAACGTGTCAGCGATGAGGTTATCAGAGGAACCAATGTTTATTTCTTTGTTTACATAGTTGTTTTTGTAATCTCATTGCTTATAGTATCCCTGGATAATCAGGATCCGATCACCAACATTTCCGGAGTTATTGCAACCCTCAACAACATCGGACCCGGTCTCGGAAAGGTCGGACCTACCTGCAATTATTCGATGTTCAGCTGGTACGCTAAGATCGTTTTCATCATCGACATGCTCCTCGGCAGACTTGAGATCTTCCCGTTCCTGATGCTCTTTGCGCCGATGTTTACACGCACAAAAAAGATGAAAAAAAGCGTTTAATATGCTTTATCCAAATATGACAGCATTACAGGCTTGTATCGGATTGTTTTCCAATACAAGCCTGTTTGATTGTCAAATATATGTTTCTTTTGTTCTTCGCTTAGTGCGGCAACCCCGGTCAAAGTATCATTTCAAA
>JBJEPQ010000051.1:0-6320 GCA_051881315.1 Acutalibacteraceae bacterium
TCGCTATTCGTCACTTCTTTTTTACTTTTTGTAACACATCTATTGTAAACCTACAACCGGATAGGTAAATATTGAAAATAAAATATTGACCTTGACGGGAAAAATAAGTATAATAATATAGTTAAAGTGTATCATTATGTAAAGGGGGCGGAACGTTGGACAAATATAAACGTGAACACGGATTGATAAAGCTGTTGCAGATCGTCTCGATCATCAGCTTTGTTCTCTGCGTTGTTTTCATCGTCCTGCTTGTGCTTTCCTACAATGAGGATATACAAAAATGGTATTCGACCTATCTTGAATACCTCGCTTCGGCAGAATACAGGGTTGAGCATATGAACAACAAGTATTCCGTATTCCTGATCGTAATTTTTCTCTATGCTTTCAAGGCGGTCTTTCCGCTCTATCTCTATCCCGTTTCGGCTCTCTGTGCTGTAATCAGTGCCGTGTTTCCGCCGTATTTTTCAATACCGATCAATCTGCTGGGACTTACTGCGCTTTACTCGATCAAATATTTCTGGGGCACAAAGGCAGGGGCGAACGGAGTACAGAGTATTTTGCAGAAGAGTGAAACGGTGCGCTACCTCGTTGAGCGTGACGGCAGGGGAAACCCGTGGCTGCTGGCTCTGTTCAGGCTCGTTCCCGGTATTCCCGTCAATCTCGTCAGCAAGCTCTACGGAGCAATGGGATTCAAGTATGAATACTTCCTGCTGCTTTCCCTTTTGGGATATTCGCCGCTGATAATCTCATACACGTTTATCGGACGCAACGTGTTCAACCCGTTGTCTACGGCGTTCCTGTTGCCCTTAATTCTATTGTTCCTGTTAATTGCGGTATCCATGCTCGCAATAAGTAAAATAATACAGATCCAGTCCAGGAGGAGGAAAAACAATGGCTGATTCAAAAATTCTGAAAGAAAAAATTGCTTCGGGCGATTATGACGCAAGGCTTAAAGAAGTGTATCTCAGCGACAAGGCTGTTGCCGATCAGAAAGAAAGACTTGCGGTAATTATTGACGAGTATGTCACGCTTTTCGGTGACAATGAGAATATAGAGCTTTTCAGCGCACCGGGCAGAACCGAGGTCGGCGGTAATCACACCGATCATAACCACGGCAAGGTGCTCGCCGCAAGCGTTGATCTTGATACCGTTGCCGCCGCCGTCAAGAGGGACGACAGCGTGATAGTTGAAAAGTCGTTTAACTTTGACGCACTTGAGGTTGATATCTCCGACCTGAATATACATACCGAGGAATTCGGAAAATCTTCGGGACTTATCCGTGGAATGTGCGCCGGCTTTGTCGAGTACGGCTACAAGATCGGCGGCTTCAATGCCGCAAGCATGAGCCGTGTCCTTTCCGGCTCGGGACTTTCGTCCTCCGCGGCTTACGAGGTGCTTATCGGAACTATCCTCAATCATCTTTACAATGACGGCAAGGTTTCGGCGGTCGATATCGCAAAGATTGCCCAGTTTGCCGAGAACAAATATTTCGGAAAGCCCTGCGGACTTATGGATCAGATGGCAAGCTCAGTCGGCAGCTTCATCACGATTGATTTCAAAGATCCGTCAGAGCCGGTTATCAAGAAGGTCAATTTCGATTTCGCATCGTGCGGACACGCTCTTTGCATTATCGACACGGGCGGAGATCACGCCGACCTGACCGACGATTATGCGGCTGTCAGAGGTGAGATGGAGCAGGCGGCAGAGGTGTTCGGCAAGAATGTTCTCAGAGATGTTGACGAGGCGGAGTTTATGAGCAATATCTCCCTCGTCCGTGAAAAGGTCAACGACCGTGCCGTACTCAGAGCGATGCACTTCTATGCCGAAAACAAGCGTGCCGAGGCTGAGGTCAAGGCTCTTGAAAGCGGTGACTTCGATGCGTTCAAGGAGCTTGTGACCGAGAGCGGAAGATCGTCCTATATGTATAACCAGAATGTTTTCACCACAAAGGACGTTGCTCATCAGGGTGTGTCCCTTGCGCTTGCAATGTGCGAATACCTGCTTAAAGGAAAGGGCGCATGGAGAGTTCACGGCGGCGGTTTCGCAGGCACGGTTCAGGCGTTCGTCCCCGTTGATATGCTCGATGATTTCTGTGAAAAGATCGAGGCCGTATTCTCAAAAGGCTCGTGTCACGTCCTTTCAATCAGACCTTTCGGCGGCATCAAGCTTCTGTAAAGCGGAAAAATATGCGTGTAAACTCAAGTTTACACGCTTTTTTTGAAAAAGCTAACCAAAGTTGATAGACAATGATGTCAATAGTTGGTATAATTGAGAGGAAAGGGGCGAACTAAATGAATATTTCAGAAAAAATACAGCTTCTCAGACGGGAAAATAATTGGTCGCAGGACGAGCTTGCCGAAAAGCTCGACGTGTCACGTCAGTCTGTTTCAAAGTGGGAGTCGGGCAAGGCTCTGCCTGATTCGGAAAAGGTGCTTGCTATGGCACAGCTCTTTGATGTTTCGACGGATTTCCTTTTGAAGGACGAGATGGAGCCTGTCTTTGAGGAATCGGCCGAGCCGCAGGAAGCTGAGAGCTCCGACAAACCGCAGGAGGAAGCTCCTCAGGATCATATAGAAAAAGAGAAAAGAAAACTTTCATGGAAAAAGATCGTTGCCCTCGTTGCGGCGGCATGTATTGTCATTGCCGCAGTTGTTCCGCTTGCTTTCGGCGGTTATTCGGCATTTCTCGAAAAAATCAGCGAAGCTCCCGTTCAGTATCCGTACATACTTGTTCACGGTCTCGGCGGCTGGGGCCCCGAAGCTCAGATAGATCAGATGTCGCATTACTGGGGCAGCTCGACAGGCAGTCTTTCGGAATACCTGAATTCAGAGGGATATAACGTACAGGTCGCCTCGGTAGGACCTTTCTCAAGCACATGGGACAGAACCTGCGAGCTTTATGCCGAGCTGACCGGAACGAGGGTTGACTACGGCGAGGCTCACAGCAAGGCTCACGGTCACGAAAGATACGGCAGGGAATACACGGCTGAAACAGCACTTATTCAGAACTGGGGCGGCAAGACAAAGAGGGGACAGCGCATAAAGGTCAACCTTATAGGTCACAGCTTCGGCGGCGAAACGGTGCGCCTTCTTGCCTCATTGATGGCTTACGGCGACGAGGCGGAGAAGGAAGCGACAGGAAACGAGACCTCGGGACTTTTCACAGGCGGAAAGGCGGATTGGGTGAACAGCGTTACAACTCTCTGCTCACCGCACAACGGATCAACTCTTTTCTATGTAGTGGATCAGGGAAAGCTTGTCAGCACGGTTTTGGGACTTGTCTATGCCGTAAGCGGACTTGCCGAAAATACTTCGATCGGCGATTTCTACGACTTCCGTCTGGAACAGTTCGGTATGAGCGACGCACAGACTCAGAGTCAGGCGGCTGAGCTGATAAACACTGTTTTCAGCGAGGGAACGGACAACGCCGCGTATGACCTCTCTCCCGACGGTGCACAGGAGCTGAACAAAAAAATCAAGCTTGTAGATAATGTTTACTATTTTTCTTATTCTTATCTGACCACTCAGGCAAGTCAGCTTACAGGTACTCAGGTTCCGAAATCTTCGACCTTGCCTGTGCTTATACCGACGGCTTATCTTATGGGCAAATACTCCGAAAATACAAAAACCGATTTTAAGATTGACGAAACATGGCTCCCGAACGACGGACTTGTAAATGTTGTTTCCGCAAGATATCCGATCGGTGACGAGTATCAGGAGTTTGATGAGGAAAATATCGCAAAGGGCAAGTGGAACGTTATGCCCACTCTGCCCGGAGATCACGGCACGGTCATCGGTCTGAAAGCAGGAGCTCAGGAAACTCACAGCTTCTATGACACGCTTCTCAAGATGATAGACTCTCAGCCGAGAGACAGAAAGTATTACATTTTTTAACGGAGCAAAAATATGAAAATTCTATTTAAAAACGCAGATATATTGATAAGAAACGGCGATAAATTCAGCGTGCTTGAGGACGGATATCTTGCCGTTGACGGCGACAAAATCAGCTATATCGGCTCGGAAAAGCCGCAGGAGGATTTTGACGAGATCAAGGATATGAGCCGCAGAATACTGATGCCTGGACTTATCAACTGCCACAACCACAGCCCGATGGTGCTTCTCAGGGGAGTGGGCAGTGATCTGCCGCTTCAGCAATGGCTTTTTGACACGGTGTTTCCGATCGAGGACAGACTCACCGCCGAGGAGATCAGGGCAGGAAGCTGCCTTGCTCTGCTTGAGATGATCGCAGGCGGTACGGTCAGCTTTTCGGATATGTATTTCGAGCCTGAAACAACGATTGAGGCGGTCGCTCAGTCGGGACTCAAGGCGAATATCACACGTCCCGTTCAGTCCTTCGACCCCGATGAGACGCCCGACCGTTCATACAGAATGAAAGAGGCTCTTGAGCTTTACGATAAATACAACAACAGCTTTGACGGCAGAGTGCTGATCGACTTCTGTATTCACGCAGAATATACCTGCACAGAACGAATAGCGAAAGCTTTTATTGATGAAGTGAACGGGAGAAAGGGTAATTTGCATATTCATCTTTCCGAGACGAAAAAGGAGCACGACGAATGTATTGCAAAATACGGCAAAACTCCGACAGAATGGTTTAATGATCTCGGCGGCTTTGATTCGTCTGCATTTGCGGCGCACTGCGTCTGGCTTGAAGAAAAAGACATGGAAATTTTCCGCCGCAAGAATGTCAGCGTGATCCACAACCCGACAAGTAATATGAAGCTTGCAAGCGGATTTGCGCCCGTTCAGAAAATGCTTGACAGGGGAATTAACGTTGCCCTCGGCACGGACGGAGCTTCGAGCAACAATAACCTTAATATGTTCGAGGAAATGCATATGGCGGCTGTTGTTCACAACGGATATGATCTGGACGCAACCGCAATGAATTCCGATACTGTCCTGACTATGGCAACGGTAAACGGAGCCAAGGTTCAGCGCAGAGCAGACTGCGGCGAGCTGAAGGTCGGCAACAAGGCGGATATAATCGCAGTTTCGCTCGACAAGCCGCATATGCGTCCTGCCCTTGACAAAAAGGCTCTGCTGACCTATTCGGCACAGGACAGCGACGTTGTTATGACAATGGTTGACGGCAAAATCCTCTATGAAAACGGCGAATACAAAACGCTTGATAAAGAGAGGATTTATTACGACATTGAAAAAGCGGTCAATAAACTTTATTCCTGAAAGGATCGTATGAAATGAACAGAGCGGACAACGGATTGGCATTTATGCTCAGATATGAAAATGTGGCTTGGTATGAGGACGGCGAGGTCAGAATACTTGACCGCCGTGTTTATCCGAGGAAGGTCGAGTTCGTGACCTGCAAAAATCATCACGAGGTCACGCAGGCGATTAAGGATATGGTTACTCAGAGCGCAGGACCGTACACGGCGGCGGCAATGGGTATGGCTCTTGCGGCATACGAGTGCAGAGAAAAAACCGAAGCGGAGCAGATTGACTATCTGACAGAGGCGGCATATACGATTTCCCACGCCCGTCCGACAACGGTACAGCGTATGACGCTCATCACGGGCGGCTGTCTTGAAGCGGCGAAAAAGGCGATTGCGGCAGGGGAAGATGTCAGCGAAAAGATTGTTGAACACACCGTTGAAGCGAACAATTTAAGATATGGAAAGATCAATCTCATCGCCGAGCATCTTGTGGATATGTTTCCGCAGAATGGTACGGTTATGACGCAGTGCTTCGGTGAAACGATTGTCGGAATGATGCTCAAGGTCGCAAGGGAAAGGGGAAACAATATCAGAATTTTCTGCCCCGAAACAAGACCTTATTTCCAGGGCGCAAGGCTGACGGCAACAGTCTGTCACGAGATGGGCTTTGACACCACAGTCATCACGGACAATATGCCTGCCTACGTTATGAAAAAAGAAAACGTCGATGTTTTCACATCGGCGGCTGATGTAATATGTATGGACGGTCACGTTGTCAACAAGGTCGGCACATATCAGATTGCGATCGCCGCCAAGTACACGGGTATTCCGTATTTTGTAACGGGTGCGCCCGACAGGGGACATACGACGATCGACACGGTTAAGATTGAGATGCGAGATCCCGACTTCGTGCTTCAGGCGATGGGAGTCAAGACCGCCGCAGACGGACTGAAAGGCTACTATCCTGCGTTCGATATAACGCCGCCCGAGCTTGTCAGCGGAGTTGTCACCGACACGGGAATATACACACCGTATGACCTCGAAAGCTATTTCAAAAAGGGTACGATGGGCGAGTTTGAAATGATACTTTGACCGGGGTTGCCGCACTAAGCGAAGAACAAAAGAAACA
>JBJEPQ010000052.1:0-28905 GCA_051881315.1 Acutalibacteraceae bacterium
AAAAAACTCAAATAATTTATGAAAGCGTGAGTCCAAAGGCATAGTTAATTTTTCTTCATCAATTAAAATTGAGAGAGTGAGTGCAATGTTCTGTTAAGACTTTAACTCAAACAAAATCTATTAAGAAAGCGTGAGTCCAAAGAACAGTTAAATATTTTCCCAATTAACATTGAGAGAGTGAGTTAAAATGTTTCATTAAAGTTTAGTTTGAACAAAAACTTTCAGAGAGAGTGAGTCCGATGAAAACGTAAAAATTCTTCCGGTTAATAAATTGAGAGAGTGAGTTACGATGTTTCACTAAAGCTTTAAATTAAACAAAATATACTCAAGAAGAGAGTGAGTGACATGTACACTTAATCATTACTCATAGTAATATGAAAAGGTGTGAGTCCGAAATTCTGTAAATAATATCAGCGGTCGTCAGTTGACGGCCGCTTTTCATCTGTATTTCATTCGGTTTTAAGCTGATATTGTTTAAGGTCAAGTGAAATAACCGTGCCGACATCTACCTCGGAGCGTGCGGAAATGCCGATTCCGAGGTTTTCGCATATACGGCTGCAAAGATAAAGACCGAGACCGCTTGCTTTTTTATCAAGTCTGCCGTTGTATCCGGTGTAACCTTTTTCAAAAATCCTCGGCAGGTCGGAGGGCGCAATACCTATTCCGGTGTCCTCAATGCAAAGCTTGTCGCCGTCCGTATAAATCTTTATACAGCCCTCACGGGTGTATTTCAGAGCGTTTGAGAGTAACTGCTCAATGACGAAGGAAAACCATTTTTCGTCCGTTACAATCGTTTTATTCAGCGGAGTGTAATCAAGTCTGAGCTTTCTATCAATAAATTCGGCAGAGAAACGCTTGACCGAGGAGCGGATAATATCGTCGATATTGTGTTCTTTGAAAACATAGTCGGAAGACTCCGAATCAAGCCGCAGGAAGGCAAGCACCATTTCAACATACTGTTCAATACGGAAAAGCTCCGAGGACAGACGCAGAGAAAGGGGAGAGTCCTCGTTTTGCAGGCTTATCTGCATTGAAGCGATCGGCGTTTTGATCTGGTGCGCCCACACGGTGTAGTAGTCCACCATATCCCTGTATTTCAGACCGCTTTTATATTCAAGCTCCGAAATTTCTGTTGTCAGTTTCCTTATCAGATTCCTATAATCCGTTTCTTCAATACTGTTGCCCTGCGGCAGAGAATCGAGCATTGAAGACGTGAGCTTATTGATCTCGCTGAGCTTCTTATGCTTTTTCAGCACATTTATGTAATCAAAAATCATAAAGCCTAACCCAACAACGGCGCACAGAACAGCAGGGTAAAAAACCGCCTTGAGGGTGATTTTATATAGGAAGAAAACAATGCCGAAAATGACCGTGAATATCAAAAAGAGCAGGATGCCCTTGAGATTTTGTTTCAAATATTTTTTAAACAGCTTCATTTATTGATCCTCATTCCACGATATAACCCATTCCGAATTTTGTTGTGATAAAATCCTCAAGGCCTGCCGCTTCGAGCTTCTTTCTCAGTCGGTTAATGTTGACCGTCAGGGTGTTCTCGTCCACAAAAACATCGGTTTTCCACAGCTTTTCCATCAGCTTTTCACGGCTGACGATTTTGCCCTTGTTCTGCATAAGGCATTGCAGGATTTTGAACTCGTTTTTTGAAAGCGAAATGTTGTTTGAGGCGTAGGTCAGCGTGCCGTCGTCGATGTTGAGGATAGCGTTCCTGTGTTCGATCACGGCGACGGAGGAGCTGAAATCGTAGGTTCTGCGTAATAAAGCCTGAATTTTTGCCGTCAGCACATTTTCGTCAAAGGGCTTTGAAATAAAATCGTCCGCACCCATATTCATCGCCATAACGATGTTCATATTGTCAGAGGCGGAGGAAATAAAAATTATAGGAACCTTGGATATCTTTCGGATCTCACTGCACCAGTGGTAGCCGTTGAAAAATGGCAGCATAATGTCCAGCAAAACAATGTGCGGCTGAAAATCCGAAAACTCGGAAAGCACATTGCGAAAGTTTTCAACCGTCCGCACCTCAAGTCCCCAAGCCTCGGTCTGCTTCTTTATTCCGTTTGCAATTCCGTGATCGTCCTCAACGATGAGCAGCTTATACATAATCTCGCCTCCTTGAAAATACCGGAAACATTATATCACTTCTGCAAAAAAATGACAAGGATTTATGCCGGATTGCGGCTATACCTCACCGTTTTTATACAGGATATCCGATTATACGGCTGAATTTCACTCAGCCTCCCCTTGTTTGTATCAAGGGGAGGTGGCTCGGCAAAGCCGGGACGGAGGGGATAAATAAAAACGTAGCTTTAACAACAGATGTAAAAACAGCTCCTTACCGAATCGGTAAAGAGCTGTTCTGATTGCATTATTTTATTTAATCATCGACTCGCCTGTCATTTCCTTAGGCTGTGGAAGTCCCATGATCTGAAGCATTGTCGGAGCAAGGTCGCAAAGCTTGCCCGTCTCCTTGAGCTCGCAGTCATAGCCGACAACGCAAAGGGGAACAGGGTTTGTTGAATGGGGTGTGAACGGTTTGCCGTCCTCGCCGATCATCTTGTCGGCATTGCCGTGGTCTGCGGTGATAAGAACTGCTCCGCCCATGCTCAGAGCCGCGTCGCAAACTCTGCCCACGCACTCGTCAACAACCTCGACAGCCTTAACTGCGGCGTCGAAAATGCCCGTGTGACCGACCATATCGCAGTTAGCGAAGTTGAGAATAACAGCATCATACTTGTCGGACTTGATCTGCTCGCAGACTGCGTCGCAAACTTCGTATGCGCTCATCTCCGGCTTGAGGTCAAAGGTTGCAACATCGGGGGAGTTGATAAGGATTCTGTCCTCGCCCTCAAATGTCTTTTCCTCGCCGCCGTTAAAGAAGAATGTAACGTGAGCGTATTTCTGAGTTTCGGCAATTCTGAGCTGAGTCTTGCCCTGAGAAGCAAGGTATTCGCCCATTGTCATTTTAAGCTCCTCGAGAGGGAACGCAACCGTTACGTTCGGCATGGTCTCATCATACTGAGTCATACATACATATGTGAGGGGGAAGAAGCCTTTCTTTCTCTCGAAGCCGTCAAACTTCTCGTCAACAAAGGTTCTTGTAATCTGCCTTGCACGGTCAGGACGGAAATTGAAGAATACAACGCTGTCGTTCTCCTTGATAAGACCGTCCTTGTTGATGACGGTCGGAACAATGAACTCGTCCGTTACGCCGTTTGCGTAGGACTCCTCCATGCTCTTAACGGCGCAGTCAGCCTGAATACCCTCGCCGTAGACCATAGCGGCATAAGCCTTTTCAACTCTGTCCCATGCAAAGTCACGGTCCATAGCGTAGTAACGTCCCATAACCGTTGCGATATCGCCGACGCCGAGCTCCTTTGTCTTGTCATAAACGTCCTTGATAAAGCCCACGCCCGAAGTGACGGAAACGTCACGGCCGTCCATAATGCAGTGAACGTAAACCTTGTCAAGTCCCTGTCTCTTTGCCATTTCAAGAAGTCCGAAAAGATGCTCAATGTGGCTGTGAACGCCGCCATCGGAGAGAAGACCGACAAGGTGGAGAGCCGTACCGTTCTTCTTGCAGTTTTCGCAAGCATCAAGAAGAACCTTGTTGTTAAAGAATTCGCCGTCCTGAATGGCTTTGGAAATTTTAACGAGCATCTGATAAACAACACGGCCTGCGCCGATGTTTGTATGACCTACCTCGCTGTTACCCATCTGACCGTCGGGGAGACCGACATCAAGTCCGGAAGCACCGATGGTAGTAAACGGATTTTCCTTAAAAAGCTTTGTAAGATTGGGTGTATCCGCAGCCTCGATTGCGTTTCCTTTTGCACCGGGATTGATGCCGAAGCCGTCCATAATACATAATACAACAGGTCTTTTCATAATAATGTCACCACTTTCAAAATCAGAGGACTGCCGCATTCAGAGCAGACAAAGAGAAAATTCAGTAAGATAAATTTGCTCCTTTAAGTTTTTTACACTTTCGGTGTAGAAAACACTTTCTGCATCAAAATGCGTCAGCCCTGTTTTTAATCTTATAGATTATTTGCTTGCAGCCTTAACGATAGCCGCAAAGTCGGGAGCCTTGAGAGATGCGCCGCCGATAAGACCGCCGTCAACATCTTCCTTGTCAAGAAGCTCGTCCGCATTCTTGGCATTCATTGATCCGCCGTACTGAACAACAAACTTGTCAGCCGCTTCCTTGTCATAAAGCTCAGCGATAAGCTCACGGATTGCCTTGCAGACCTCCTCAGCCTGATCGGCAGTAGCCGTCTTGCCCGTTCCGATAGCCCATACAGGCTCGTAAGCGATGATTACTCTGTCAAGCTCCTCCTTGGAAACGCCTGCAAGAGCGATCTTAACCTGAGAGGAAACAACCTCCATCGTGATGTTCTGCTCACGCTGCTCAAGATATTCACCGACGCAGAGGATAACCGTCATACCGTTGTCAAGAGCGGCTCTTGTGCGGTCGTGAACGGTAACGTCCGTGTCGCCGAAGTATGTTCTTCTCTCGCTGTGGCCTGTGATAACGATATCAACGCCGCAAGCCTTGAGCATCTCAGCGGAAACCTCGCCTGTGAATGCGCCGCTTGCCGCCCAGTGGCAGTTCTCGGCACCGATCTTGATGTTTGAGCCCTTTGCAGCCTCAAGAGCGGCAAAAAGGTCAACATAGGGAACGCAGCAAACAACATCGCAGTCTGCGTCTGCAACGAGAGGCTTAATCTCGTTGATGAGAGCTGTTGTCTCTGCGGGAGTTTTATTCATTTTCCAGTTACCTGCGATAACTGCTTTACGAAGTGATTTGTTCATTTTAAATGCCTCCGATTATTTATCGTTAAGAGCTTCAATTCCGGGAAGCTTCTTACCCTCAAGGAATTCAAGAGAAGCGCCGCCGCCTGTTGAGATATGAGACATCTTGTCAGCGAAGCCGAGCTTCTGAACAGCTGCAGCCGAATCGCCGCCGCCGATGATGGAGATTGCGCCTGACTCTGCAACTGCCGTTGCAACTGCGATTGTACCTGCGGCAAAGTTATCCCACTCGGAAACGCCCATAGGTCCGTTCCAGATTACCGTTCCGCTGCCCTTGATAGCGTCTGCGAAAAGCTCCTGAGTTTTCGGTCCGATGTCAAGTCCCATCCAGCCGTCGGGAATGATGTCGCTGTCGATAATCTGAGCCTCTGTGTCGGGCTTGTACTCTTTACCTACTTTATTGTCAACGGGGATAAGGAACTTAACGCCCTTTTCCTTAGCTGTGTTCATCATATTCTTAGCGTCTTCGATTCTGTCTTCCTCAAGAAGAGAATTGCCGATGCTGTAGCCGAGAGCCTTCATAAAGGTATAAGCCATACCGCCGCCGACGATGATGGTGTCGCACTTGTCAAGGAGATTTGTGATAACACCGATCTTGTCGGAAACCTTAGCTCCGCCGAGGATAGCAACAAGGGGACGCTTCGGGTTTGCAAGAGCGCCGCCGATAAACTCGATCTCTTTCTGAATGAGATAACCGCAGGCTGCCGGAAGATAATCGGCAACACCTGTTGTTGAGCTGTGAGCTCTGTGAGCAGAACCGAATGCGTCGTTTACATAGAGGTCTGCAAGAGAAGCGAGCTTCTTTGAGAACTCGGGATCGTTCTTTGTCTCTTCCTTATGGAAACGAACGTTTTCAAGAAGCATTACATCGCCGTCTTTGAGAGAAGCGGCGAGGGACTGTGCGCTTTCGCCGACAACGTCCTTTGCCATTTTAACTTCCTTGCCAAGAAGCTCGGAAAGGCGGGCGGCAACGGGAGCGAGTGAAAATTCAGGATTGAACTCACCCTTAGGTCTGCCGAGGTGAGAGCAAAGGATAACCTTTGCATTGTGGTCGATAAGATACTTAATAGTGGGGAGCGAAGCAACAATACGCTTGTCGCTTGTGATAACTCCATCCTTGAGAGGAACGTTAAAGTCGCAGCGTACAAGAACCTTCTTGCCGTTTACGTCAAGATCCTCAACGGTCTTTTTGTTAAGAGCTTCCATTATTGATCTTCCTTTCAGAATTGTTTTATATTTTTTATCCGTCCTATTCTATAACAAAACGGAAAATTTTTCAAGACTAAATAGCCAAAAAATTAACAATATATCAGTATAAACATAAAATTAGCGTTTTTTTAGATTTTATTCACCATTTTGTTCAAAGAAAATATAATCATTTTTAAGATTATTTTAAATTAGCGAAAACAATGTTGACAAAGAATTAACATAAAGGTATAATATTTCAGTAAATAATTTGTTCTATCGGAGGTTTTATTATGGGTAGAGTGTATAATTTTTCAGCAGGTCCGTCCATGCTCCCGGAGTCGGTTCTGAACAAGGCTGCCGCAGAGATGCTTGACTACGGCGGAACAGGCACTTCCGTTATGGAGATGTCCCACCGTTCAAAGGCTTTCCAGGGTATTATCGACTCGGCAGAGGCTCTTGTAAGAGAGATCTACAAGGTTCCCGACAACTACAAGGTGCTTTTCCTTCAGGGCGGCGCTTCAACTCAGTTTGCGGCTATTCCGCTCAACTTTATGAACGGAACAGGCAAGGCAGATTACATCATCACAGGACGCTGGGCAAATCAGGCTTTCAAAGAGGCTAAGAAGTACGGCGATGTTGTTGCGGCGGCTTTGTCTGAGGATAAGATTTACACATATATCCCCAAGACAACCCGTGAGAGCTTCCGTCCCGATGCAGACTATGTATATTATTGTATGAACAACACGATCTACGGAACAACCTTTAAGTATATCCCCGACACGGGTGATACTCCGCTTATCGCAGACGTTTCGTCCTGCTTCTTCTCGGAGCCGCTCGACATTTCCAAGTTTGCAATGGTTTACGGCGGCGCACAGAAGAACGTTGCTCCCGCAGGTCTTGTTATCGCTATTATCCGTGAGGATATGCTCGGCAACGCCCGTGACTACACACCGACAATGCTTGACTATAAGATCCATGCCGATCACGGCTCAATGTATAACACTCCGCCGTGCTACACTATCTATATGTGCAAGCTCGTTCTTGAGTGGATCAAGAGCATCGGCGGTCTTGACGCAATGAAGGCAAGAAACGAGGCAAAGGCAAAGATCCTCTACGATTATCTTGATTCAAGCAAGATCTTCAAGGGTACTGTTGTCAAGGAGGATCGTTCTCTTATGAACGTTCCGTTTGTTATCGGCGACAAGGATATGGAAGCAAAGTTCATTGCCGAGGCGGCAGAAGCAGGCTTTATCAACCTCAAGGGACACAAGACTGTCGGCGGTATGAGAGCTTCTATTTACAACGCAATGCCGATCGAGGGCGTTGAAAAGCTCGTTGAGTTTATGAAAAAGTTTGAGGAAGCTAATTCATAAGCAGAATAAAACACACAGGCTGTTGTCTTAAAGTCAGATGGTACAAAACAGGCTTCCCCTCAAGGGGAAGGCTTGTGCCGCCTTTAACGAAACAGCCTTATTTTTTAAAAGGAGATAGTTTTATGTATAATATTCTCACTCTTAACAAGATTGCCGCCTGCGGTACAGACCGCTTTGACGGCAAATATACCTGCTCGGACAGCTGTGAAAATCCGACTGCCGTAATGGTCAGATCGGCTTCGATGCACGAGACGGTATTTTCTCCCGAAACTCTTGCCATTGCCCGTGCAGGCGCAGGCACAAACAATATCCCCGTTGACAAGTGCGCCGAACAGGGCATAGTTGTTTTCAACACTCCCGGCGCAAATGCAAATGCGGTTAAGGAGCTTGTAATCTGCGGACTGCTTCTCGCTTCGAGAAAGGTTACCGCCGCATACGATTGGTGCAAGGGACTCAAGGGCGAGGGCGAAGCTGTCGGAAAGCTCGTTGAGAAAGGCAAGTCTCAGTTTGCAGGTCCCGAAATTATGGGCAAAACGCTTGGCGTTATCGGTCTCGGTGCAATCGGCTTCAAGGTAGCTCAGGCGGCAGAGGCTCTCGGTATGAAAATCGTCGGCTACGATCCCTTCCTTTCGGAGGGTGTAAAATCTGCTCTTTCCGCCGAAACAGAGGTCGTAGAGGACATCAACGATATTTTCAGAAAGAGCGACTATATCACAATCCACGTTCCGCTCAACGACGGCACAAAGGATACCGTCAACAAGGACACTCTTGCACTTTGCAAGGACGGAGTAAGGATACTCAACTTTGCAAGAGGCGGACTTGTAAATAACGCGGACATCATCGCCGCACTTGAGAGCGGAAAAGCCGCCGCTTACGTTACGGACTTCCCGTCAGACGATGTGATCGGCGTTGACGGAATAATTGCAATTCCTCACCTCGGAGCTTCAACTCCCGAAAGCGAGGACAACTGTGCAGTGATGGCGGCAGACGAGCTTATCGCATATATCGAAAAGGGTGAGATCGTCAACTCCGTAAATATGCCGAGAATGCCGCTCGATAAGGTTGACGGCGCAAGAACCTGCGTTATTCACAAGGCGGAGGCCGCAGAAGCTGTTAAAGCCGTGCTTGGCGCAGACGCTAAGAGCGCAGTCAGGGGAGCATACGGATATTCGGTCGCCGATGCTGAGGCAGACGTTGCCGCACTTGAAGCGATTGACGGCGTTATCAGAGTCAGAGTAATTAAATAAGTTTAAAAATAACTGTCGCTTGAGAGCAGAAATGCCTTGCTCTTAATGCGACAGTTTTTTTCGCTTGCTTATTGATTTTTTATGTGATATTATACTCACATACCATAAAAGGAGTGTTGAAAATGGACGAATATAACAAGCTTTCACTCGACACCTTGTGTGCGGCAATCTGCAATGTTATGGGCATTGAGCCGCCGAAGGAAGCGGCGGAGCCTGCAAAAGCTTTGACGGACTATGCCGAAAAAAAGCTGAACGGACGCAAGGCGGACAGAGTGTTTATGTATAATCCTGATGCGATCGCACAGTGGGTAGAGGACAAATATCCCGAATTTATCGAGGAAACCGTTGAGCGCACCGAGCTTGAAATCCCGTTTCGCACGGTTATGCCGTCGGTAACGCCCGTGTGCTTTGCCACTATGTATTCGGGCGCACAGCCTGAGGTTCACGGTATTCAGTCTTACAGAAAGCCCGTCCTGACGGTTGACACGATCTTTGACGCACTTATCCGTGCAGGGAAAAAGGTTGCAATCATCGGAGACGATACCTGCAGTATTGGAAAGATTTTCCTTGATAGGGATATGGACTATTTTATTTACGAGACCGAGCCCGAGATAAACGCAAAGGCGGCTCAGCTCATAATTGAGGATAAGTACGATTTCATCGTTGTCTACAACGGCAACTATGATTCCGTTATGCACAAGAACGGCCCCGAAGCTCCGATTTCTCTCGGTCAGCTTTGGGAAAATTCAGCGGCTTTCTCGCAGTTCTATGAGCTTATAAAGACGAACTGGAAGAATCACGACACTTTGCTCGGCTTTGCCATGGATCACGGCTGTCACGAGATTGACGGCGGCTGCGGATCACACGGACTTGATATGACCGAGGATCTCAATATCAGACATCATTATGTATGTCTGCCGAGCGAAAGCTGATTACATTTCGGGTTCGGGCAGCTTGTCCGTATTCCAGCAATAGCTTACCTTTTTACCGCCGATAAGCCATTGCGACGGTGTGGAATTCCACATCCAGTCGAGTGGCTCGGCGGTTGATTTTTGTTCCGAGGCGATGCGGTAGAGCTTCTTCAATTCAGCCTCCTGTTCCTCGCTCAAAGCTCCGTCGGGGCAGGAGAGGAACATCGGCGTTCCGCTCTTTGAAAGCAGGTCGATCCATTGCCTGTTAAGCTCCCACGGAATGTTGTCGCCGAGTATGCCTGCACAGTCGGCGTCAATATCGTAAAAGGCCTTGTGCTGAGGCAGACGGAAAGCGAGAGTGTTCACACCCATTTTTCTCGTTCTGTCCCAGTCTGCGCCGCTTGTGTCGTCACCTATACGCTGTAAATGCACAAGTCCTGCCGCAAGGTGGGAAACCGTGTTACAGCCGATTATCACCGTATCTCCTGCGGCGTTGAGTATCGTTCTGTAAAGCTTCAGCACAATTTCGGCATTTGTAATTGTGTTGTCACGAAAACGCAGATCACGCTTCTTTGTAATCGAACCGTTGAGCTCCTTGCCCCAGCTTTCAAAAATATCGTTGGTGGAAAAGTCGTGCTTGATAAGCTCAAAGCCCCAGTCCCTGATCCTTTTTACCGTGTTTTCGATGTATTCGAGTACCTCGGGAACGGTGGGATCAAGCAGGTATTTGCTTTTGTCACGGTAATATCCGTCGGGCAGAGCCATATTCCTGTCGTGCAGAAAACGCACCCAGATTCCCGGTCTTGCTCCTGCGGCTTTAATTTCTTCGGCAAGAGCTTTCATATCGCCGAATTTTTCGTTCGGCTGCCACGGACCGGCACAGGAATTGATCTGCCAGCAGTCGTCGATCACCATATACGGTCTGTTTTCAAGTCCCTCGGAGAGCCTGACCTGAAGTCTTGTGTCGCCGAGGATTTCTTCACGGCTCGATTTGCCGTAGGCATAGTACCAGTTGTTGCCGCCGTAAACGGGGTGAGGAGAACAAAGGGGAGAGGCGCACATTCTGCGGCAGAAATGAGAGAGGGCGGAAAACTCCGACATTCCCTCATAGCTTTCGCAGACAAACGAGCAGGTCAAAAGCGTCCTGCCGCCGAGATGAACTCCGAATGAGCCGCTGCGGACATCTATCCATGCGGTAATTCCGCTGTCGTCAAATTCAAAGCTGACGAAGCTGTTACAGCCTGTTTCAACACCGTAGCCTGTGTGCATTTTGCCGTCCGATATCATAAAATACCACGGCATAAATCGGTTTTCTTCAATTCCTCTCCATGCGAGATTGCCGTAGGAACGTTCCCAGTCGTCGCCGAGGACGGAAACACGGCTGTCCGTTGAGCCGTTCCACCTGAGAACAAGAAATTTCGGCAGGGACTTTTCGGCGGTTATGTAAACATCAAGCCGATTACCTTTTTCAATAAAATCAAGCTCAGCGTCACGGTGTTCGGTTTCGTAAATTATTTCCGATTTATCGGGTTTTCTGAGAATGTCTGTCATAGCTTTCACACCTTATTTATACATTTTTCCGACGATGCCGACCGCCGTTTTGTGAGGGAAGAGCCTTGAAAGAAAGACAAGAGCCTTATATTTCATTCCGACCGTATAAAGCGGAGCAATTCGTTTCTTTTCGGCGAGCTTTACAACGAGCTTTGCTACCGAATCGGGCGTCATACCGTTCTTTTCGTCCCTTTCCATGGCAGAAACCGCATTGCCGATAACTCCCGAATAAACGTCGTCGCCGGCGTTTGTCTTGCTTCTTGCGGCTGTGAAGCCTGTTGAAATATCGCCGGGCATAACCGAGGTGACATCTATTCCGAACGGCTTGACCTCGTTTGACAGAGCGTCAACAAAAGCGTTGATTGCCGACTTTGACGCTGAATAATAGGCTTGAAACGGAATGGAATAAACTGCGGCAACGGAGCTTATGCAGATTATTCTGCCGCTTTTTTGCTTTCTCATCTGCGGCAGAACAGCCTTTACCGTGTTTATCGTTCCGAAGAGGTTGACCTCAAACTGCCGCTTCATCTCGTTTTCTTCGATGAACTCGACCGCACCCGAAACTCCCATTCCTGCCGAAGCGACAAGAAGATCAATCCGTCCGCTTTCTTCAATTACCTGTTTGACGGCCGTGCGGATCGTTTCGCTGTCGGAAACGTCGGCAAAGATAAATCTGCTTTTTTCTTCGGCGGCAGGGTGACGGCTGAGATTGTAAACCGTACAGCCTTTGTCTCTGAGCCTTTCGGCTATGGCAAGACCTATTCCAGATCCTGCACCCGTGATAACGGCAACTTTATTCTGACTCACTTTTATTACCTCGGTTCGTAAATTTTTTCTAATTCTATCACATATAAAAAGCGATTGTCAATCGGTCTTTTTTACTGGAAAAAGAACGGCGGCTGTGATATAATAAACCAAACATCTGAAAAGAAGGAATTCCGTGCAAACCGTTGACGAAGCTCTCAAAAAACTGAACAGGTCGAAATTCCGTTCGGGCTTTCACCTGTCGGAAAAGGACATTGAATATATTGACGAAAAGGGACTTGACCTGATCCGTTCCCATGCCGCCGATTTTGTTGCAAAAAGGCTTGCTCCTGCGGTTATACCGAATGACGGAAAGCAAACTCCGATGAGGGGACACCCCGTTTTTGTCGCTCAGCACGCCTGCGCCTGCTGTTGCCGTGGCTGTCTTAACAAGTGGTACAGAGTGCCGCAGGGGAGAGCCTTGACGGAAAACGAACAGGGCAGGGTAGTAAACCTGCTTATGACATGGATAGAGAGGGAATACTATGGTAAAAGAACTGATACATGATCCGATCCTGTTGGCAAGAAAGTCTCTGCCTGCCGATATTGATGATATTGAAGCGGCACAGGATCTTCTTGACACGCTTACAGCGCACAGGGAAACCTGCGTCGGAATGGCGGCAAATATGATCGGAGTGCAGAAACGAATCATCTGTTTCACGGACGGCACGGAATATGTGACTATGTTCAATCCCGAAATCGTCAGGCAGTCGGAGCCTTTTGAGACTGAGGAGGGTTGTCTGTCCCTGCTCGGAGGACCGAGGAAGTGTAAACGGTATAAGAAAATCAAGGTCAGCTATCAGACCGCCGATTTTAAGCTACGGCTGAAAACCTACACAGGCTTTACCGCTCAAATAATTCAGCACGAAATAGACCATTGCAACGGAATACTGATTTGAAAAACGAAAAAACCGTTTTGATCCGACGAATAAAAACGTCATTTTCAAAACGGCTTTATTATTTGATTTAATATCCGCTGTTGTCGTAAAGATAACCCATAGGCTCAAAGTAATCGACCGTTGTTCTTCCGTCCTCAACGGTGAAAACATAGGTGCAGTCGCCCGCAAAGTACATATTTTCCGCGCCGAAAAGGGAGGTGAGATACCGTGTGTTATCCTTTTCCCTGGACATTGCGATATATCGGCACTGCGGGATAAGGAGCTTTTCGGCTTTGACATTTCCGTAAATGTTCCTGTCGTCGTTTATCATGTGGTGAGCGCATTGCAGATATTTGCAGGACATCGAATTTCTGCCGTAAAGAGCGAGCAGAGCCTCTCCGTTTGCGTCCTCCGCATCGCCGAGAAACATAACCGAGCAGTCGTCAAAAATGATTTGGAAGACCGTCGTAGTTTCGTTGATGCTTCTGTACGTCTGACCGTCTGCCGCACGGTAGGAACGGGGGAGAATATCCTCGTGGGTTGCAAGCACCTCAAGTCTTGCGTCGGGGAAACGTACGGTCTGACCGGTGTGTAATTTAAGAAACCTTGCGTTGGGAGCATATTCCTTTATTCTCTCACGCAGAAGATCGGTGCAGGACACCTCCTGAACATTGTCGATCAGCGTTTTTGACGGGAAGTTGAACATGACACGCTCAACCTCAAGCACATCCTTTTCACGCTTGAGAAGCTTGATGAAAAAGTCCATATGATCGTTGTGATTGTGGGTGCATATGTATGCGGAAACCCTGATCTTGCCGCCCTTTTGAGTCTGAGTCAGATCCTCAAGACGGCGCATAAACTCATCACAGGCTTCCTCGGTAGACTGTTCAAGCTCTCCGCCATCAATGATAATGACCGAATTGTCACGCAGTCTCAATACATACGACATTCCGCAGTCACAGCTTGTAAAGCGGAGCATCTTGCCGTATCTGAGCGAAAACTGCATAAGAGCCGTATTGCCCCTGACATCGTCGGCGTTGTCGTCCATTTCCGAAAGCGGAGCGCTTGCGTTGTCGATTATGACACGGGCAAGCTGAGTTTCGGCTGTATAGTAGGTGTAAATTATATTCTTGCCGTTTTCAAACTCGACAAAAATATTGCCGTTCAACTCACGGTGAAAGTTCTTTTTGCGTCCCGTGGCTTCAAGAGAAGCGATAAAATCACGGTACATTTTTGACGTAACGTCGCCCGTCACGAGAATATAGGAATCATCTGCTCCGCCGTCGGTCGCATCCTCAATCGAGAGTCCTGCGCCGCAGTTGATCGGCTCGCTCAAAATTTTACCTGTAACGGGAATACCGAGCTCGGCAATAAATTCCGCTGTTGTCATAGCTTCTTCCTCCTTTTGCTTTCTGAGATTGATTATAACTGCTGTGATATCCGTCTGTCAATAAGACGAAGTGAAAATAAAGCCGAAAAAAGGTCGGTTTTACATTATCTGACTGCGTTAAATCATTGACACGGTAACATTGATATGTTATCATAATCAGCAGTGATTTTTAAATATTTTTCCTGAAAGGGGATATTATAATGGATAAAGAAAAGGCTTTTGAGCTTGTCGGAATAGAGCCGAAAAAAGACAAGCTGACCGCTTCTCAGATTGCGGCAGTCAAGGCGCTCGGCTGTCTTCGTGACAAGCGTTTTGAGGATATATTCAATGTCAGAGTTATTACAAGAAACGGTAAGCTCACAGCCAACGAGCAGAGAACGATCGCCGAGGCGGCGGACAAGTTCGGCTCATCCGAGGTTGCCATGACAGGCCGTCTGACCGTTGAAATTCAGGGCGTTCCTTATGATAAAATCCCCGAACTGATTCTCTTTCTGAAGGACAGAGGACTTGAAACGGGCGGCACGGGTGCAAAGGTGCGTCCCGTTGTTTCCTGCAAGGGCACGACCTGCGTTTTCGGTCTTATCGACACATATGCCCTCAGCCTTAAAATACACGAAAAGTTCTTCGTAGGTTACCGTGATGTTGTGCTTCCTCACAAGTTCAAGATCGCAGTCGGCGGCTGTCCGAATAACTGCGTAAAGCCTGACCTCAACGATATCGGAGTTATCGGTCAGCGCATTTTCACCCCTGATAAGGAAAAGTGCCGGGGCTGTAAAAAATGTGCCGTTGAGCTTAACTGCCCGATGAAGGCGGCAAAGCTCTCGGACGGAAAGATCAATGTTGATCCCGATGTCTGTACCAAATGCGGACGTTGTCATAAGAAGTGTCCTTTCGGCGCATTTGAGACCGCAACCGAGGGCTGCAAGATTTGCATAGGCGGTCGCTGGGGCAAAAAGAGCGCACATGGCAAGGCGCTTTCAAAGATATTTACCTCTGAGGATGAAGTTTTAGAGGTTATAGAAAAGGCAATTCTTCTCTTCCGTGACGAGGGAATTAAAGGAGAGCGGTTTGCCGATACTGTAGAAAGGCTTGGCTTTGATTATGTTGAAAAGAAGCTTATCGGTTAAAAGCGTTATCGCTTTGTTAATGTCGGCGGTCATTATGATTTCGCTGTTCTGCGGCTGTGCGGAAAAAGCTCCGCAGAAAGAAGAAAGCGACACAGTGACCTTCACCGACGCACTGGACAGAGAGGTTACGGTCAAGAAAAATCCCGAGCGTGTTGCGGCTCTCATCGGAAGCTTCGCCGATGTCTGGACTCTTGCGGGCGGTACGGTCTGTGCCTCTGTTGATGACGCGTGGGATGATTTTGACCTTGAACTGCCCGACGCAGTAAAACTCGGCGGCGCACATTCTCCCAATCTTGAGCTTTTGCTTTCCGCAAATCCCGATTTCGTCATTGCAAGCTCATCCACGGCGGCAGATGTTGAAATGAAAGAGCCGCTTGAAAACGCAGGAATCACCGTTGCTTATTTCGATGTGTCCTCGTTTGAAGATTACCTTGCAATGCTCAAGGTCTGCACGGACATCACGGGCAGAGAGGATCTCTACGAACAGAACGGTTTGAATATCAAAAAGCAGATTGATGATATAAAATCAGATTTTGCAAAGGAAAACATTCCCGAAAACGAGCGTACCGTTCTCATTCTCCGTGCCTCGGCAGGCTTCGTCAAGGCAAAGGGAAGTAAGGGTACCGTACTCGGAGAGATGCTTGCCGATTTAGGCTGTGTCAATATTGCGGACAGCGATAAAACCCTGCTCGAAAATCTGAGTATTGAGAGTATTATCAAACGTGAGCCATACCGCATCTTCGTTGTGGTTATGGGTGACGATACCGAGGCGGCAAAGAACAAGCTTTCAAGTGTGATGGAGGAAAATCCGGCGTGGGGAGAGCTTGAAGCGGTCAAGGAAAACAGACTGTATTTTATGGATAAAAAGCTATTCAACCTTAAACCCAACGCTCGGTGGGCGGAAGCATATGAACAACTCGTTGAGATCCTGCGAAAAAAATAAAATAAAGCTTCTGTATTCGGTCGGATT
Organism: Acutalibacteraceae bacterium; assembly: GCA_051881315.1. Classification (GTDB taxonomy): domain Bacteria; phylum Bacillota; class Clostridia; order Oscillospirales; family Acutalibacteraceae; genus CAG-488. Next base: position 16,270 of record JBJEPQ010000052.1, read on the forward strand.
GATTTTTCTGATTGTTTCGGCTTTTCTCGGCGTACTGCTCGGCAGTACGCCTCTGTCGCTTTCCGAGCTTTGGCAGCTTATAATAAACGGCGGAACAGGGGAGAGTGCGGACAGGATACTTCGCTATGTCAGAATACCCCGTACCGCCTCCTGCATGGTGTGCGGTGCGGCACTTGCCGTTTCGGGCGCTGTTATTCAGGCTACACTTGCAAACCGACTTGCCTCTCCGAGCATTATCGGCGTCAACTCGGGCGCAGGACTTGCGGTCACGCTATGCACAGCCTTCGGCATTTTCGGCGGATGGCGGCTTTCTCTGTTTTCCTTTATCGGAGCTTTTGCGGCAGTTATGACAGTCAGTCTTGTTTCAAAAAAACTCGGTGCGTCGAGGGGTACTGTCATACTTATCGGCATTGCGCTGAATACCTTTTTCAATGCCGTTTCCGACACGATCGTGACCTTTAACACGGATATAGCCGTACTCAGCAGGGATTTCAAACTCGGTGATTTTTCCGCCGTCACGGTAAAAAAACTCATACCTGCGGCGATCATCGTTTCTGTCACGCTTTTGATTCTGTTTACGCTGACGAACGAGCTTGATGTTCTCACTCTCGGCGATGACAATGCCGTGAGCCTCGGAATGAATACAGCTTTAATGCGTTTTGTTTTTCTTATTCTTGCCGCCCTGCTTGCAGGCTGTGCGGTAAGCATTGCAGGCTTGCTTTCCTTTGTCGGACTTATCGTTCCGCATATTGTCAGGCGTTTTTCGGGCGGAAAAGCTTCAAGGCTGTTGCCTCTTTGCGCTCTGTTCGGCGCAAGCTTCGTCACGCTTTGTGACACGCTGGCAAGGACTGCCTTTTCACCCTACGAAATTCCCGTCGGAATAATCATGGCGTTCCTCGGCGCTCCGTTCTTTATCTTTATCCTGATAAAGGGGAAGGGAGGACACGCCCGTGCTTGAATTTAAAAATATTACCTCGGGCTACGGAAAATCACCTTTTCTGAAGGACATTTCCGTCAGCTTTGAAAAGGGGAAGCTAACTTCGGTCATCGGTCCGAACGGATCGGGCAAAAGCACCCTGCTGAAAACCGCAGTCGGTATAGTAACGCCTGATTCCGGAGAGCTGTTTGCCGACGGTGAGTCTCTGACAAAAATGAAGCATAAAGAAACCGCAAGGATTATTGCTTATCTTTCACAGGGTAAGGGTACGCCCGATATGACGGTTGAACAGCTTGTTCTCCACGGCAGATTTCCGCATCTCGGCTATCCCCGAAGATATAATGAAAAGGATCGTCATGCGGCATTTGACGCTATGGAGAAAACAGGTGTTGCCGATTATGCGGACAGAAATCTTTCTTCTCTTTCGGGCGGTATGCGGCAGAATGTCTATATCGCAATGGCTTTGGCTCAGGCTACGGATTACATTCTTCTTGACGAGCCGACGACCTATCTTGATATTTCACATCAGCTCGGTTTGATGAATACTTTGCGAGGTCTTGCCGATTCGGGAAAGGGCATAGTGACGGTTTTGCACGATCTTCCGCTTGCCTTTACCTTTTCGGACAGAATAATTGTTATGAATGAGGGCAAAATAGTCGCCGATTCAGCACCGGACACGGTTTACAATTCCGACATCATCAAATCGGTATTCGGTATAACCTTAGACTTCAATGAGGCGGAAAAATCATACAGCTACCGTTTCTGAAAAAATATTTGATAAACTATTGACAAATAAAAAAACAGTGGTATAATCTCGGCATAGGGCAAAGGCGTCGTTGGAAATTCCAACGGCGCTTATCTTTATTTTTACGGCAATAGCCGCAATGCCCTTTGAAAAAGCACAATGGCGTGTTTAAAGTCCGGACAGACTCGCCGAGGTGCTTTCTTTTTTTTAGGAGGTTTTATTATGGAAAGTGTATTATCCGCAGTAAACGACAGCGTATTCAGCGTGTGGTACCTTATCGGTGCGGCGTTGGTATTCTTCATGCAGGCAGGCTTCGCAATGGTCGAAACAGGCTTTACCCGTGCGAAGAATGCCGGTAATATCATAATGAAAAATTTGATGGATTTCTGTATAGGAACAGTTGTTTTCTCGCTTCTCGGCTTCTCGCTGATGATGAGTGAAAACTATCTTTTCGGATTTATCGGAGTTCCCGATTTGCAGATATTCACCGATTTCGGCTCATTTATCAAGGAAAATGCTTCAAGCTTTGTATTCAATCTTGTTTTCTGCGCCACGGCGGCAACTATCGTTTCAGGTGCCATGGCGGAAAGAACAAAATTCGTTTCCTACTGCGTTTATTCGGCAGTAATTTCACTCGTTGTTTATCCGATTGAGGCAGGCTGGATCTGGAACAGCAAGGGCTGGCTTTATCAGCTCGGTTTCATTGATTACGCAGGCTCAACCGCTATTCATATGGTAGGCGGTATCGCCGCTCTCATCGGTGCAATAATTCTCGGTCCCCGTCTCGGCAAATATACAAAGGGCAAGGACGGCAAGGTTAAGAAGGTCAATGCAATTCCCGGTCACGCTATCACAATCGGCGCACTCGGAGTTTTCATTCTCTGGTTCGGCTGGTACGGCTTTAACGGTGCGGCGGCAACTTCCGTTGACGAGCTCGGCTCCATCTTCCTTACAACGACCATTGCTCCAGGTGTTGCAACCGTAGTTTGTATGCTTTTTACCTGGATCAAGAACGGCAAGCCCGATGTTTCAATGTGCCTTAACGCTTCTCTTGCAGGACTTGTCGGTATCACCGCAGGCTGTGCAAGCCTTGACGCACTCGGCTCGGTAGTAGTCGGCGTTGTATCAGGTATTCTTGTAGTCGTTGCCGTTGAATTTATTGATATCAAGCTCCACATCGACGATCCCGTCGGCGCAGTTGCCGTACATATGTGCAACGGAATGTGGGGAACTGTTGCAGTAGGTCTTTTGGCTACTTCCGAAGCTCCGACCGGTGTGAACGGACTGATTTACGGTCTTATAAGAGGTGAGGCCGCAGAGGGCTTGAAATTCTTCGGCGTTCAGTGCCTCGGTCTTGTTGCTGTTGCCGCATGGACGACGGTATGTATGACGGTAACGTTTATCCTTATCAAGAAAACGGTCGGTCTGAGAGTCAGCGTTGAGGAGGAAATCAGCGGTCTTGACTCAACGGAGCACGGACTTCCAAGCGCATATGCGGATTTTGCACCTGCTGTTGAGTACGCCTCATATCAGGACGAAGCGGCTGAAACCGCATTTGTCAGCGGAAGCGTTCCCGAAGCCGAAGCTGTTCCCGTCACTCCCGTTCCGACCTATACCGAGACAGGTGCAGGTCCCAAGATGACGAAGATCGAGATCGTATGTAAGGAATCAAGACTTGAAAGACTTAAAGAAGCGATGCTTTCGATCGGCATTACCGGTATGACGGTTTCGCACGTTCTCGGCTGCGGAATACAGAAAGGACAGCCGGAATACTACCGTGGTGTTCCCGTTGAAACAAACCTTATGCCCAAGGTTCAGGTTGATATAGTTGTCAGCAAGGTTCCTGTTCAGAGTGTTATCGACACCGCCAAAAAGGTGCTTTACACAGGCCATATCGGTGACGGCAAGATCTTTGTCTACAACGTTGAAAATGTTATCAAGGTCCGTACCGGCGAAACCGGCTACGATGCCTTGCAGGATGTTGAATAAATATTATTTGGGGTTGTCGCTTAGTGTGACAGCCCCATTTTGCAGATCCGTCGGAATAACCTTTACATTTTCTGCCGATAATAAATCGGTAAGGGAGTGATAAAATGGATTCTGTTTGGATCGGGAGTGCAGACCGTCCGCATTTTCCGCAGTTAAAAGAGAATATAAAAACCGACGTTCTTATAATCGGCGGCGGTATTGCAGGTGTTTTGTGTGCATATATGCTCAAAAACGAGGGCGTTGACTGTATTCTGACCGAGGCAACGCAGATTTGCGGCGGCGTCACGGAGTACACCACGGCAAAAATCACGCTTCAGCACGGACTGATTTACGATAAGCTGATTAAAAAGTTCGGTAGGGACAAGGCTCAGTTGTACCTGAAAGCGCAGATGACAGCGTGCATAGAATATGACCGCCTGTGCCGGCAAATTGACTGCGACTATGAAAAAAAGGACTCTTACGTTTATTCTCTCGGAGACCGTGCAAAGATTGAAAAAGAGGTTGAAGCGATCAACGATTTAGGCTTGCAAGCTGATTTTTGCGAGAGCATTGATCTGCCGTTCAAGGTGTCGGGCGCAGTCCGTGTTCGGGATCAGGCACAGTTCAATCCTTTGAAATTCATCTTTGAGCTTGCAAAGGACTTGCCTATATACGAAAACACGAAGGTTTTGGAGCTTATGCCGAACAGGGCAAAGACCGAACACGGCACGGTGGATTGCCGAAAGATTATTGTTGCAACTCATTTCCCGATTTTGAATAAGCACGGCGGCTATTTTCTAAAGCTCTATCAGCACCGTTCATATGTTACGGCTCTTGACGGAGCGCAGAATGTTGACGGAATGTATGTTGATGAGGATAAAAAGGGCTTGTCTTTCCGCAATTACGGCGATCTTTTATTGCTTGGCGGAGGAGCGCACCGCACAGGCAAACAGGGCGGTAATTGGAATGAGCTTGAAGCGTTTGCACGAAAGAATTATCCGTCGGCAAGGATAGTGAATAAGTGGGCGACGCAGGACTGTATGTCGCTCGACGGCGTCCCGTATATCGGGCAGTATTCCAAAAGAACTCCCGATTTATTCGTGGCTACGGGATTTAACAAATGGGGCATGACCTCGTCAATGGTTTCCGCAATGCTTCTGTCTGATTTGGTACGGGGCAAGGAAAGCAAATATACCCCTGTGTTTTCTCCGTCACGCAGTATGCTTTCTCCTCAGCTTGCCGTCAATATTTTCGAGTCGTTGGTCGGCCTTTTAACTCCCACGGTGCCACGGTGTCCGCACCTCGGCTGTGCTTTAAAGTACAACTCGGCAGAGCACTCATGGGACTGCCCGTGTCACGGTTCACGTTTTACCGAAAGCGGAGGGCTGATAAACAATCCGGCAACCGATGATAAGAATATGAAATAAAAGGGTGGCAAATAAGCCGCCCTTTTTTAACGGATGAAAAAAGAAATATAAAATCAGCGATTTATAATTATTGACACTTTCTGTCGGAATGGTATAATTAACCTGAAAACGAATCATAAAGGAGAACGACCGTAATGAAAAAGACTGTTTCAATCCTTCTTTGCATCGCAATGTTTTTAACTTTTATACCGCTGACGGTTTTTGCCACGTCGGGCAAGACCTACTATATCGACAGCATATCGGGCGACGATTCTTCGCTCGGTACAAGCTCGGATCAGGCGTGGAAAACGACCGCCAATGTCGCTTCTCTTGAGCTGAAAGCGGGCGACAGGGTGCTTTTTAAAAGGGGAGGAACATACGACTGTACGCTTACCCTGACCTGTTCGGGCACCGAGGAAAACCCTATTATAATCTCAGCCTACGGCGAGGGTGAAAGACCTCTGCTTACAACCGACGAAAGAAATGCCGTTCTGAAGCTCTTTGACTGCGATTATGTCACGGTTTCGGATTTTGAGATCACGGCGCATAACGGCGGCGGAATCTGGGTTGACGCATTGACGAAAAATTCCTGCGGAGTGACCTTGGATAATATCATCTTCCACGATATGCAGAATTATAAGGTCAGAACAAGGGATAACTTTTCCGAAGGTCCGGTATCGGGCAGAGCGGCTGTCGTGGTAAGGCGATACGGAAATGCGCTTTATTCCGTTGACGATTTTACAGCGATTAACTGCGAGATTTACGACTGCGGTAACGGAATATTTTTTACGGGTGATTCTTCTCATCCCAATAAAAATTCTCTTGTAAAAAACGTTTATCTTCACGATCTTGACGGCGAAGCTGTTGTGCTTGAAAGCTGTGACGGTGCGCTTGTAACAAACTGCCGTGCGATTGACTGCTGTCAGGGCGAGGGAGTTGACGAAAACGGCGAAATTCTCTATTACATAGCCGCTATGTGGTTCCATTATTCAAGCAACTGCACAATACAGTTCTGTGAAATTGCAGGTCAGAAGTGCGTCGGAGACGGTATGACGGTTGATTTTGATCATTGGTCGTTCAACTGTACCTATCAGTATATTTACTCTCACGACAACACGAGCTTTATGGTAAATAATTCGAAGGACGATAACCCGAACAGCGGCAACACCGTCCGTTACTGTCTCTCAGTAAACGACGGCGGCAGGAGCAGACTGAGCACCAACGCAGGGGAATATAACTTCAATTTCTATAACAACACCATTGTCGGCTGCGGTGATTTCAATTTAGATGACACATTTAATTCGATAATTGCAAACAACATAATTATACCCAAAAAGGGCAGCAGGATATCCTATAATTCCTCGGAGATTAAGGAATCGGGAACGGTATTCACCAATAACTGCTATTATAATACGATGACTCCGTTGATTGAGACGAACTCCTACAACGTTCTGCCGGGATTTACCTCGGACGATCTTTCCGATCCGAACAGCTTCAAGCTCTCTGCCGCATCTCCGCTTATAGGCGCAGGATATGAGATAGAGGACAACGGCGACAAAGACTTTTTCGGAAACGAGATAACAAGCAACAACATCGGCTGTTACGGCGGCAACGGCACCGATGCTCAATACAAAACGGAATGTCTTATTAAGAAAGCTTACAGAAACATTAAATATGTATTTGAGGCTGTAATTATAGAATTAAAGTACGATATCAACCGCCTTATAAGAAAAATCGAAAAAAGAATTAAAGAAAACTGATTGACGGAATACAAAAGCAGAGGAACAGAAATATGATGTTAAACGATCTGACTACTAAAAAAATTGAAAAGATGCTCAGCCTTCTTAAAGAGCAGATTACACCTGTCAGGATAAAAATTGACGGGGTAAAAACAAAGGAATGCGGTTACAAAACCGACAACAACGTGCCGACCGACACGGATAGCTGGGCTTCTTTCGGTGAAGATGAAAGCTGGGGAATGAAGCCGGAGGAACACCGCTGGTTTTATTTCAGACTTAAAATACCTCAGGAGCTAAAGGGCGCAGATACCGAGCTTTATATTGCCTCAACCGATATGTACGGCAGTCATTGGAATCCGCAGTTTCTTTTGTATATTAACGGCAAGCTGATTCGGGGAATGGATTCAAATCACCGCTATGTTAAAATAGATTCAACCGTAGCGGAATACGATATTCATGTCTACGCTTACAGTATGCCGCAGGGCGAAAAAAGCGAGTTCCACTGTGAGCTTTGTGTTTTTCAGCGTGATGTCGAAAGGCTGTTTTTCAATATCGTAGTCCCGTTTGAAGCCTTGGTCATTCTTGACAAGCAGTCAAAGGATTACAACACGATAAAAACATATATGCACGAAGCCGTTAATATGCTTGACTGGCGCAGACCGGGTGAAGATAGCTTTATTGACTCCGTTAAAAGGGCAAACGAATTTCTTAAAAATGAGTTTTATAAGAAAGAATGTTACGATAACGGCGAGCTTGTTTCCTGTATAGGTCATACTCATATTGATGTTGCGTGGCGCTGGACTTACGACCAGTCTAAGGAGAAGGTTCAGAGAACTTTTTCAACCGTTGTTGAGATGATGAAAGAATATCCCGAATATAAATTTATGTCGTCACAGCCTCAGCTTTTTGAGTTTTTGAAGCAGGAGGCTCCCGAGGTTTATGCGGATATTAAAGAGCTTGTCCGTCAGGGACGCATTGAGCCTGAGGGAGGTATGTGGCTGGAGGCTGACTGCAATCTTATAAGCGGAGAGAGCTTTGTCCGTCAGTTCCTTTTCGGCAAAAGATTTTTTAAAGAGGAATTTGACAAGGATAATCATATCCTTTGGCTGCCCGATGTTTTCGGTTACAGTGCGTCCATGCCTCAGATTCTCAGAAAATGCGGAATTGACACTTTTGTAACGTCCAAAATAAGCTGGAATGAGTTTAACCGTATGCCGTATGACAATTTCAACTGGTACGGTATTGACGGCACTCCGGTTTTCGTAGCGTTCATGACAGCCGTTGATATTGCAAACGGCGATTTTGAGCGCACGTCCTATACACCGAGACTCAACACATCTCATACCAAAGGCTCTTATGAGCGTTATGAGCCAAAGGAGCTTAACTCAAACACCTTGCTGACCTTCGGTCAGGGTGACGGAGGCGGCGGACCGGTTGACGACGACATTGAGTATTATGAGAGAATGAAGTACGGTATTCCGGGCATGCCGATGACAAAGATTGAGTTTGCCGGAGATTATCTTGACAGGGTACGCTCAAAGCTTGAAAACGATCCGAGACTGCCGAAGTGGGTAGGCGAGCTTTATCTTGAGTTTCACAGGGGCACTTATACCTCCGTTGCCAAGAATAAAAAGAACAACAGAAAAAGCGAGATCCTTTATCAGAACGCCGAGGCAATGGCTTACACCGCAAAGCTTCTGACGGGCGCAGAATACGATCAGGAAACGCTCAACAGCGGCTGGAAGCTGATTTTGTTAAATCAGTTCCACGATATTCTGCCCGGCTCGTCAATAAAATCCGTTTATGATAAATGCGACGAAGATTACGCCGAGATATTTGACAAGGGAAATACCGTTTTAAACGGTGCATATGATGCGATTGTTAATAATATCAAAACGGACGGCGGATTGGTTGTATTTAATCCGAACTCGTTTGAGGACAGTGCGGCTGTTGAATACGGCGGCAAGATGATTTACGCCGAAAATATACCGCCAAAGGGCTACAGGGTTATTAAGCCCGAACAGAGCAAGGCGGAGTATTCTCTCAACGGCAGAGTGCTTGAAACCAAATATTACATTGTTGAATTTGCCGAGGATTACACTATCAGCCGACTTTATGATAAAGAAAATGACTGCGAGGTTCTAAGAGATGGCGGCAGAGGAAACGTTATTCAGGCATATGAGGACTATCCCTACGAACATGACGCGTGGGAGCTTTCTAATTATTATGAGGAAAAGTATTATGAGATAAACTCGGTTGAAAGCGTACAGCCGTTTGACGAGGGCGAACGCTTCGGAATTATTGTTAAAAGGAAGTTCCTTGACTCCGATTTTGAACAGAAAATCTGTTTCTACAATCATTCAAGGCGCATTGACTTTATTACTCTTTCCGACTGGAAACAGGAGCACTACATGGTCAAAGCGGCATTTGACACAGACATCAACACAAACAAGGCGGTTTATGACATTCAGTTTGGCCATATCGAACGCCCGACTCACCGAAACACCTCATGGGATGCGGCAAAGTTCGAGGTATGCGCTCACAAGTTTATGGATATGAGCGAATACGGTTACGGAGTCAGTCTTCTTAATGACTGTAAATACGGTCATAATGTTAAGGACGGAACTATGAAGCTTTCGCTCTTTAAGTGTGCAACCCATCCCGATCCCGACGCAGATAAGATTTTGCACTCTTTTACATATTCGCTTTATCCGCACTCAGGGGATTTCAGAGAGGCAGGCACAATTAAGCAGGCCTACAGTCTTAACAATCCGATGCAAGTCTTTGAGATCGGAAAACAGGAAGGCAGTCTGCCCGAGGAGTTCTCTTTTGTTAAATGCTCGGCAGAAAACTTTATAATCGAAACGATTAAAAAAGCCGAGGACAGCGATTCTCTGATTATAAGAGGATATGAGAGCTGGAATAAGCGCACGTCTGTTCGCCTTGATTTCGGCTTTGACGTCAGCTCCGCCTGCCTTTGCGGAGCTTTGGAGGACGAGCTTGAGCCGCTCACAGTAAACTCCAACAGCCTCTCCTTTAAAGCAAAGCCTTTTGAGATAATAACCGTTAAAATAAATTTAAAATTTTGATGAATTGACAATCCCTCAGTCAGCTTCGCTGACAGCTCCCTTACAAGGGAGCCGAAAAGTTACTTCAAAACTTGAAATGATATCATCTAAAATCTAACAACTAATGTCTAAAGTCTATTTTGGGGAAGGCTGATAATAAGACTTTAGATATTATGTCGAAAAGTGTATTTCAATGTCATAATATATTCAATAGCTTTAATAATCAATATATCAAATTTGAAAAAGAGTATAATTTTTTAATTAAATCAACAAAAATATTGAAAAAAGATTGAAAACAATTTTATATATTTTCAAAAAAGAAACTAAATATTGAGAAAATATGATGAGTAGAATGTATATTTGTGAAAAATAATGAAATGTCATATAAAAAAATATATATATCGTCTAAAAAGAATGAGATTTGTTGGATTTTATTGAATCATTATTATTTTATGTGTTAATATTTAAACAAAAATGGGTTATTGTAAGAAATCTTATCAACTTATTTTGATATATAGGAGGATAAATATGAAAAACAAACTCAAAAAATTCGGAAGAAGTATATTGAGCTCTGTTCTTTGCCTTGCTATGCTTCTCACTACTCTTGTTTTTTTCGATATCGGATCGGTATTATCCGACGCTGTGGTTGGGGTTACGTCAAATACTCCGACGGGCGAAGCGTCGAATCAGGTCATTTTCTATGTGCCGGAGGTTATCTATTTAGCTCCGACAACAGCTTCAACGTCAAGCTTTCAGTATGAGCTTGATGTCAAGCTTGATTCAAACAACAACTATGTGCCCGATGGTTCATACAATGCAATCGGAGCGAAAGATTCTATTTATTTCTCCTATGCATACGCTTCGAATATTACGCTGAGCTATGCCTGGTACAGCGGTTCATCGGGTACTCTTACGATAAACGGTCTTACAACTTCCTCAAGCGGTTCATCGCTTACAAGTAAGATCACTGGCGGTACAGCCGCATATTCCTCCGGTACAACGCAGTACATTTGGTGGACTGTTACATATACCGACACAGTCGATCATATAGAAAAAACCGTCAATCAGATGACGGGTGTTTATTCGCCTCTTATCAATACAGTTCTTGGTTTGACGGATAGCTATTCCTATAGCGGAACTTCATACCGTTATGCTCATGTCGGATCGGCAATTTTCGGCGTTAATAAAATTACATCAAATCATTATGCAAATACTATATACCTGGGTTCGGATACATTTGATTCTTGGGATCACTCTGTCGACTGTCAAGGTACATATATTCAAAAATCATTCCCGACTAAGACGGCACTTGTAACATCAGGTAATCTTGCTGTTCCTTATTGGTGTGTTCAGCACGATTCGTCCGGTACAGCAAGTAACTCTCCTGATAATTCAACAAAAACTAACCATCCACATAATTATATTACCGAGAACTCATCAACATCTTCCGGTGCTTCCTGTTGGTTTTCCAGAACGGACAGTGACGATATATATTACATCGGAGGTTCCGGAACAATATTTTTTGACAGCTCGCGTCAGACTAAATTTGCCGATGTACCGAACTTTGAAATTTATACGGATATAATCGGTGTTAACAGTTCCGGTTCTTTGAAAGCAGACTCTATTTATTATGGCGGCTATTACACAGGTACTTTCGCAAATCTTACTTCGTCGGGTAATGATTTTACGAATGAAGTTGTTTATTTAGGTATTGATAAAGGCGGTTCTTCAAGATATACCGTTGAAGTAGGCAACGGTTTTCGCGGCTCGCCTTATGGCTGTACCAACAGCAATGTTACATATCAGAGCGGGTCAAAAACAACATTTGAAAATGAAGCTCTTGTAAACGGTAAAGGCTTGGTAAATTACAGCCGTTCTTCAATCAGACGAAGCGGTACAAACTGGTGGTGTTCCGCTGTTTCGATCGTATCTTTTACCGGTGTTAATAAAGCATCTCTCCGTACCGAGATTGCCAACTGTATAAAGTATTCAAGCGTTATTCAGGATTGTTTCTATTCGACAAGTAATAACCAGTATTCAGGTTACAAAACATATCTTGCCAACGCAATGAAAAACCTTTGTAATGTCACTGAAACATATGTTTCCTACACTCCTTACACAACATATGTTCAGAATAATCTTCTTTCAACAAGTGATGATAATAACTATTCACGAGGCGGCTGCTTAAATGCAGGCGGATATCTCTGGCTCAAGCAGTACACAGCAAAGATTTTCCCGACCTCAACAAGCGGCACTTATACTTTGAATTCTCTTTCTGAAACAAGCTCTTCAAAGTTCAGAACCCTTGACACGCTCTCTGTCACAAAGGACACTTACACCGGTTATACTTACCTCGGTCTTTCAAAGTGTTCTCTTAACAAGAATACACAGACGAGTGACTCTGACTCTGCTCCTGCTGCGACAAATGCAGTTTTCAGCAAATCCTCCGGCGCATCGTTAACTTCATCGGAAATGGCTCTTTCTTCTTCGGGAACGAACAATTCCACCGGTGAGGTTATTGATACATCTGCCGGCACGGTCAATAATAAGCACGCAACTATTCAATCAAAGTATTACACTTACTATTATTTGGCGAACACCTACACAATAAACTACAACCTCGACGGCGGTACAGCGGGAACGAATACGCCGACATCGGCGACATATGATGTGCCGTTTGCGGTAAGCCCTCCGACGAAGAGCGGCTACAAGTTTGTAGGCTGGACGGTAACGAGCGGACTTAATACCTCGACAGCGAAGTACGGCAACACGT
>JBJEPQ010000053.1:0-28893 GCA_051881315.1 Acutalibacteraceae bacterium
GACTATGTCGTCCTCATCTACGCCTGCGATTGTCAGAAGCAACATTGAAAGAATACCCGTTCTGTCCTTGCCGAGAAAACAATGATAAAGAACGGCTCCGTCGGGGGCGCCGGCGATTGTTTTCAGCACCTTGGCAATGTTTTCCTTGTAGGTGTCAACAATGACCTTGTATATGTCGCTGAGTTCAATTTTTGCACCTTTAACATCGGCAACATTTATTTCATAAAGCGAGATATGGTTTACATTATCGGTAAGTCTTTCAAAATTGTTCGGCTGATTGACCGTTTCAAAATCGCCTCTGAGATCTATTACGGTTGAAACGTTCAGCTTTTTCAGAGCCTTAATATCCGCATCGGTAGGTCTTATAACCGTGCCGCAGCGGATAAATCTGCCGAATTTTGTGACGCCGTACTTTGACGGATAGCCGCCGAGATCACGGCAGTTGACAATATTTTCTAATTTATAGCGTCTTTGAGAATTCATAATGCCTCCGTTATTTTGTTATAAAGTAGGTTGCCAGAACGATTGCACCGAGGATTATGCGGTAAATACCGAAGGCGGTAAAGGTGTGCTTTTTGATATAATTCATAAGGAATCGAATAGCTACAAGCGAAACGGTAAATGCCGTAATCATTCCGACAAAGAGTATTACAAATTCGGTCACCGTGAAGCCGAAGCCGAATTTTGCGATTTTGAGAACAGACGCACCGAGCATAGCGGGAACAGCGAGGAAGAAGGTGAATTCCGAGGCAACTCTGCGGGATTCACCGAGGATAATACCGCCGAGGATTGTTGAGCCTGAACGTGAAGTTCCGGGGATAAGGGAAAGAGCCTGGAAACAGCCGATAAGGAAGGAATCCTTAAACGAAAGCTCTGTCAGCTTTGTGACCTTCGGCTTGCGGCGTCTGTTAAGACGTTCAACGATAATGAACAGAACGCCGTAGACGATCAGCGTTATTGCAACGGTGATGTAGTTGTAAAGGTATTTATCAAGTATATCGTCAAGAAGCAGTCCGATTATTCCGGCAGGTATTGAGCCGACAATGACCTTGAACCAAAGCTCGATAATTCTCGGCTTGACGGCAATTTTGCTTTTGCCGTTGTCAAGCTGTTTCTTCTTGAACGGCCAGAGCTTGTTCCAGAACATTACTACAACGGCGATGATCGCACCGAGCTGGATAACGACAAGGTACATTTCAAAGAAGTTCGGTGAAACCTCCTTGAATTTGCATATCTTTTCAAGCAGGATCATATGACCGGTACTGCTTATAGGCAGCCACTCGGTAATTCCCTCAATTATGCCGAACAATATTGATTTCAAGACATCAAGTATATACATATTAAACCTCCGTAGGTCAGATTATAAATAAATATATGCGACTTAAAAATATTATACAACATACCGCTGTCAAATTCAATCGGTTAAATAAAAAAAGAGTTAAATAAAAATGACTTGTATCGAATGAATATCCAATACAAGTCATCAATGTTATTTTGTTTGTTTCTTTTGTTCTTCGCTTAGTGCGGCAGTCCTAAAGAATTATGCAAGCTCTGCAAAGTACTTGATTGTACGTACCATCTGGCTTGTGTATGAGTTCTCGTTGTCATACCATGAAACAACCTGAACCTCATAGAGATCGTCAGCGATCTTGGAAACCATTGTCTGAGTTGCGTCGAAGAGTGAGCCGTACTTCATACCGATAACGTCGGAAGAAACGATAGCGTCGGTGTTGTAGCCGAAGGACTCGGAAGAAGCAGCCTTCATAGCAGCGTTGATGCCGTCAACTGTAACGTCTGCGCCCTTAACAACAGCGGTAAGGATTGTTGTTGAACCTGTGGGAACAGGAACACGCTGAGCAGAACCGATAAGCTTGCCGTTGAGCTCGGGGATAACAAGGCCGATAGCCTTAGCAGCACCTGTTGAGTTCGGAACGATGTTAGCTGCGCCTGCACGTGCACGGCGAAGGTCGCCCTTTCTGTGAGGACCGTCAAGAATCATCTGATCGCCTGTGTAAGCGTGGATTGTTGACATGATACCGCTCTGGATGGGAGCGTAGTCGTTAAGAGCCTTAGCCATGGGAGCAAGGCAGTTTGTTGTGCAGGAAGCTGCAGAGATGATTGTATCATCGGGAGTAAGAGTATTCTCGTTAACGCTGTAAACGATTGTCGGAAGATCGTTGCCTGCGGGAGCAGAAATAACAACCTTCTTTGCGCCTGCGTCGATGTGAGCCTGAGACTTAGCCTTTGAGCAGTAGAAGCCTGTGCACTCAAGAACAACGTCTACACCGATCTCGCCCCAAGGAAGCTCGGCAGCGTTAGCCTTTGCATAGATTGTAAGAGTCTTGCCGTCAACTGTGATAGTACCTGCCTCGTCATCGGCTGTAACGGTGTGAAGATTTTCACCGATTCTTCCGCAGTAGCCGCCCTGAGCGGTATCGTACTTGAGAAGCTGAGCGAGCATGCTGGGCTTTGTGAGGTCGTTGATAGCAACAACATCGTAGCCCTCTGCACCAAACATCTGTCTGAATGCAAGACGACCGATACGGCCGAATCCGTTAATAGCAACTTTTACTGACATTTGAATTACCTCCAAATTTTTTTGAGAATATCGGCGAATAATCGCTTTCTATTCCCTTTGTTTAAAATTTACCGTTAATTATTTTATAACGAATCGTCGAATTATGCAAGTGATTTGTTATATTTTTAACCCAATTTTCAAACTTTTGTTATTATGTACAAAATATATCGGATTATGCAAAAAAACAGGATAATTATGACTATATGAAAAGAAAAGTCTGTATGTAAATTTGACTTTTTAAAATTTATACTGTAAAATAAACGCATTAAAAGTATTGCAAAGGCGGTATGATTATGGGTTTTGCATCCTTTCTTTTGTCAGTTAAAAACAGGATTTTTCACATTGATCCCAGATCTCAGCTTGAAATTGCCATTGATAACGGTTTGACGGTGGGCAAGCACTTTCAGATGAAAGATGGCTGTATTCTCGATCCAGGTCATGTGTTTTTGATAACTATCGGAGATAATGTCACCCTTGCTCCGAGGGTACATATCCTTGCTCACGATGCGAGCACGAAGGAGTTTACCGGTTATACAAAGATTGCTCCCGTAAATATCGGCAACAATGTTTTTATCGGCGCAAATTCGACGGTTCTGATGGGCGTAAATATCGGTGACAACGTTATCGTCGGCGCAAATTCCCTTGTTTCAAAGGATATACCGGACGGCTGTGTCTGCGTCGGAAATCCTGCACAGGTTATTGCCAAAACCGAGGATTATATCAATAAACATCTTGAATATCAAAAGAGCAAGCCGTGTTTTGACGCAAGCTATGTGATTACAAATATAACGGAAGAAAAGAAAGCAGAAATGAAAAAGCGGCTGCAAGAAGAAGGATTCGGTTATCTTGTCTGACATATCAAAAAGAAGTATTGTTTATAAAGTGCCCGAAGAATTTGACGGCAAAAAAGTGATATCGTTTCTCCGGGGAGAAGCCAAGATCTCCGCACGGCTTCTGAAAAGCCTGAAACGGATAGAGAACGGCATCACGCTCAACGGGGAGCATATCAGGACGGTTGACCTTCTTCACGCAGGCGATGAGCTGAAAATCGAAATTCCCTGTCCCGACGGTGAGATCGAGCCGATGGATATACCGATTGATATAATCTATGAGGACGACGACCTGATTGCCTTAAACAAAGGTCCGTTCCTTGCCTGCCATCCGACTCATAATCACCAGGGCGACACGCTGGCGAATGCTCTTGCTTTTTATCTGAAATCCAAGGGAAAGCAGTCCGTTTTCAGGGCGGTCGGCAGACTTGACAAGGGCACATCGGGAATAGTGATATGTGCGCTGAATAAGCACAGCGCCGCCGCCATACCAAAGACGGTCGAAAAAGAATACTACGCCGTTGTAAACGGAAAGACCGAAAAGTTCGGAACGATCGACAAGCCGATCTACCGTCCCGATCCGATGAAAACGCTCAGAGCGGTAGGGGATCAGGGTGACAGAGCGGTCACGCATTGGGAGACCTTGGCGAGTGACGGAAAAATATCGTTAGTCAAAATTCATCTTGAAACAGGCAGAACTCATCAGATAAGAGTACATTTTGCCTCGATAGGTATGCCGCTTGTCGGCGACAGTATGTACGGAACGGACACTCAGGGCTACGGTCATCAGCTCCTGCACTGCGGCACGGTCAGCTTTGTTCATCCCGTGACAGGGGAGAGGCTTAAACTTGAAGCACCGATGCCCGATGATATGAAAAAAACAGTTGAAACGCTGAGTAAAGTGTAACGCTTTACCCGGCGTTTTTTGTTTATTCATTTGAAATTCGTCAAATATAATAACGGTGATATTTATGCTTGTAACCTTAATCAGGGCGGCTGTACTTTATGTTCTGATAATTTTCTGTATGCGTATAATGGGAAAAAGACAGCTCGGCGAATTACAGCCGACGGAGCTTGTCATAACAATTCTTTTATCGGAGATTGCCGCAGTTCCGATGCAGGACAACGCCCTGCCGCTCGGAAATTCCATTGTTGCCGTTCTGCTCCTCGTTGCGCTTGAGATAATCAATTCGGTTGTTGTGCTGAAAAGCTCAAGGTGCAGAAGTCTTTTGCAGGGCAATTCGCTTGTCGTTATCCGTGACGGCATCGTTGACCAAAAACAGCTCAAAAGACTGCGCTTTACAATGGACGATCTTTTCGACCAGCTCAGACAGAAGGACATTTTTGATATTTCCGATGTGCGGTATGCGATAGTTGAAACCAACGGTCAGCTCAGCGTAATGCTCAAGCCCGAAAAGGAAACCGTAACGGCTGAAATGGCGGATATTCAGAACGAAACCAAGGGCTTGCTGTGCATGGTAGTCAATGACGGGAAATTCCTCAAGCGTGCGTTCAGGGAATGTGATATGGACGAGGATAAGATATACGGAATCCTTGAAAGGGAGCAAACGTCGATTGACGAGGTGCTTTTTATGGTGGCAGACAAAGAGGGGAATTATACTATCGTTAAAAAGGATGAGTACAGATGAAAAGGATTATAGGCGCAATAGTAATTCTTGCCATAATTTTCGGCACGTCAATAGGGATTAACTGTAAGCTCAACGATAATATTGAAAAAATGACCGCCGTTGCCGCAGAGGGGAGAGATTATGCTAAAAAATACGGCAAAACCGATCCTGAGCTTACGGAAAAAATTGTCGGAACCTGGGACGGTATGAGCGTTTTTATGGCGGCGTTTCTTCCTCATGGGGAGCTTGACGGTATAGAGATAGGCTTTATGAATATCCCGGACTACGAGGAGCAGGAGCTGACAGACGAGTATCTTGAGTCGCTGAATGAATGTATCAATCGACTTGAGCATATAAAAGAAAGCGAAAAGGTCACCTTTAAAAATATTTTCTGATTGGCATAACTCACCGTTTGTTTTCATATTGACAAAGTATTAACAATATGATAAAATCAAAATGCAAACGGAGGTGATCTTATGCTGTGGGTATGGATCGGTCTGATCGTTGTAACGGCGGCGGTTGAAGCGGCAACAGTCCAGCTTGTGACTATTTGGTTTGCAGTCGGCGGCGTCGCAGGTCTTATCGCATATGCGGCAGGTCTTGAAATTTGGTTGCAAATTCTGATTTTTGCCCTTGTTTCGGCTGTTGCTCTTGCAGTGACGAGACCGCTGGTGAAAAAGTTTACAAACGGTCGGAAAATGCCGACGAACGCAGACCGCTACATCGGTGAAAAAGCCGTTGTGACGGAAAAAATCGAAAACGATCTTTCTAAGGGAGCTGTTAAGATCGGCGGACTTGAATGGACCGCAAGATCGGTTGACAGCGAAACGGCGGAGGTCGGAGAACAGGTCACGGTCGAAGCGATCGAAGGCGCAAAACTTATTGTCAGAAAATAAGGAGGAATATATATGAGCCCTGTTGCAATCGGTGTATTGGTATTTTTGATTTTATTTATTGTTGCATTGATAATCACAAACGTCAAAATTGTTCCGCAGTCGAGAGCTTATGTTGTTGAGCGTCTCGGAGCATACAGAATGACATGGCAGACGGGTATACACTTTAAAATCCCGTTTTTTGAGAGAATAGCCAAGAATGTTTCCCTCAAGGAACAGGTCGTGGATTTCCCACCTCAGCCCGTTATTACCAAGGATAACGTTACGATGCAGATTGACACGGTCGTTTTCTATCAGATAACCGATCCCAAGCTTTATGCTTACGGAGTTGAAAATCCGATTTCGGCTATCGAAAATCTTACTGCGACAACCCTGCGTAACATTATCGGTGAGCTTGAGCTTGACCATACTCTCACTTCGAGAGATACGATTAACGCAAAGATCAGAGGTATCCTTGACGAGGCTACGGATCCGTGGGGTATCAAGGTCAACCGAGTTGAGCTGAAGAACATTCTTCCTCCGCCCGAAATTCAGGACGCGATGGAGAAGCAGATGAAAGCGGAGCGCCAGAGACGTGAGGCTATCCTCAGAGCCGAGGGTGAAAAGGCAAGCAAGGTGCTTGTTGCCGAAGGTCAGAAGGAGTCGCAGATCCTTGCCGCCGAGGGTGACAAGAGAGCCGCAATTCTCCACGCAGAAGCCGTCAAGGAAGCGAAGATCCGTGAGGCCGAGGGTGAAGCAGAGGCTATCCTCAAGATTCAGCAGGCCGAGGCAAAGGCGATCGAGCTTATCAATGAGTCAAATCCGGGAGACGGATATCTCAAGATCAAGAGCCTTGAGGCCTTCGCAAAGGCGGCGGACGGACAGGCGACAAAGATCGTTGTTCCCTCGGAAATTCAGGGACTTGCAGGACTTGCGACCGGTGTTGTCGAGACCGTGAAGAAATAACAAAGCCAACGCAGAAATAAACATTACAGCCTCCCCTTGAAGCAAGGGGAGGAGATTTTTTTAGACTTTAGACTTTAGACAATACCGTTTTAAAGCTCGATGAAACTTTATAAGGCTTCCCCTTGAGGGGAAGCTCCGCCGATAGGCGGTGATGAGGTGGAAAGTTAGACTATAGATTTTAGACCTTTGACTTCAGACGTTTTAGTTTCAATTATTGATGAAATTATCCGGCTCCCTTGTGTAAAGGTAGCGAAGCGTCGCCACGGGAGTGACCGAGCCGCAGCGAGACGCTGGCACGACCGCAGGTCGTGACTGAGGAATTGACAAAAAACTAATGTCTTAGTTTATCTTTTATGGTTTATATAAACTATAAATTTTCTCGTCTGAAATCTAACATCTAAAATCTAATGTCTGTTTTTACACCTCATCCGTCACGATCTGCGATCGTGCCACCTTCCCCTCAAGGGGAAGGCTGAAAATAGACTTTAGTCAGAGAGGATAAAAATATATCTTATTTCAACTCAAAAAACGAACGACTGCAAGCAAATCAAAACGGATAGGTTTGCAGTCGTTTTTTAGTTATTTAATTTAAATCTTGATTATTCCCAAGAAAATCTTTGCGGAAAGTGAAACGAGCTTTGAAAGAAAAGCGAAGATGTATTCAACCACGGTGGGTTTCAGAAGCTCAGAGGTGACAGGGGAGAGTGTGTTTTCCGAGCTGTCATATTTCATAAACTGCGGATATTTCTCGCTGTCACGGACGGTGAGCTGTTCTTCGGAAGCGGCAAGCCAAATTATGAAATCGGCAGGCTCTCCGACAGGATAGTCAACGTGTGCCATATCCCTGATGAACCAGGTCTGTTCGGGGAACATACAGGTCGAAGCGTCTATCTGTCCGTCCGCACTCAGGTGGTCGTGACCGCAGTTCTTTGCCTGAACATAACCGTCGGGGAGAGCTTCTCCGAGCTTTGAGCAGAAAGCGCCGCCCGAAGCGTAGTTCACATCAATCAGAAAATCGTTGTTTGAGTTGGTCGATGTTTCCGAAACAGGAAGTCCCTGCATATTGTACTGAGCGGTTATGTAAATATTCGTGTCCTTTTCGGCGGCTTTGAGAATGTCATAAGCCCTGTTCTGAACATTGTAATGATATTCGTCGATCGTGTTTATCAATGCAGGATCGGCGTTGCCGAGCATTAAGTCCTTGGCTTCCTCGTACTTTTCGTCCTCAACCAATGCCCACAGACCGGGCATATAGCCGAACACGGGAATTATCAGCTCCCGATAAAGTCGGTCGCT
This sequence comes from Acutalibacteraceae bacterium, assembly GCA_051881315.1. Taxonomy (GTDB): domain Bacteria; phylum Bacillota; class Clostridia; order Oscillospirales; family Acutalibacteraceae; genus CAG-488. The sequence continues at coordinate 8,171 of JBJEPQ010000053.1, forward strand.
GAGATTTCCGATCAGCGTGTTGATGTAACCGTCAACAGCACCGTCGATACCGTAGGCGTCAAGTCCGTCGTTCAGGAACATTATCAGCTCGTCAAGGAAATCGTTTCGTGTGAGCTGAGCCATTCTGCGGATAAGACCGTAGGTGCTTATCTCCATATCTCCGCCGAACATCGAGCCCATACAGGAAGTACCCTGAAAAGCGGTCGAGCAGAGTGAAACGCTGTCAACGTCCGAACTGCCGTATTTATAGAGATAGGAGCAGGTGACCGTTCCGCCCATGCTGAAAGCGGCGAGGGCAACTCTGTCGCACTTCGTTTGAGCCTTGACATTCTTGATGAATAAATTCAGCTCATCGGCGTGCTTTAAGGGATCAAGCCGCCAGTCGTAGTTGAAAAAGTAGGTGTTGTCCGCTCCGAAAGCGTCCATACCTGCCTTGACAATTCCTGCCTCGTCCTTTGTTTCCTCGGCGAAGCTTTCGGGATAATTGCCTGCACTCAAAGGGAAAACATCGGTTGTTACGGCATATTTTGAACTGCCGTCAGGGTTGCAGGCGATTGTGTCAAAAACTTCGGATACGGCAGGGAAAAGTGCGTCGCCGAGTTTGTCATAATCCTTGTCGGTAAAGAAGCCGACAAGAGGAAGAATGATTTTTGACGCCGCTTTTGCTATCGCCTTGGTTGTTGTAGGGTATATCTTTTCCGAGTCGAGGTAAAGAGGAAAGGTGTTCATACCGCTGACAACGACAAACGCCGTTTTCGGCTCGGAGGCAAAGGCGGGGAGGACGGAGCAGAACGCAACCGTCAGGCAGAGCAAAATGCTGATTATAGCTTTATATGTCTTTTTCATTTTGTTGTCCCCTTATTTCTGATATGTGTTAAGGAAGGCTCTTGTTCTCTCGTTCTTAGGATTGACGAGAACATCTTCGGGACTTCCCATTTCCGCAATAACGCCGTTGTCCATAAAAATGACCTCATCGGAAACGTCCTTTGCGAAGTTCATTTCGTGGGTGACGATAACCATTGTCATCTTGTCCTCGGCAAGCTGACGGATCGTCTTGAGTATTTCTCCCGTAAGCTCGGGATCGAGAGCAGAGGTCGGCTCGTCAAAGAACAGTATCTTCGGGTTGAGGGCAAGAGCACGGGCAATCGAAACCCTCTGCTGTTGACCGCCCGAAAGCTGACAGGGATAGAAGTCCAGCTTGTCGGAGAGTCCGACTTTTCCCAGGAAATATTTTGCCGTCTTGTCTATTTCTTCAAGAAGCTCTTTCTTTTTCTGCTTGTAGTCGGGACGTCTTTTTGCCGCAAGCTTCATCGCAAGGGTGACGTTTCCGAGGGCTGTGTACTGCGGGAAAAGGTTGAACTGCTGGAACACAAGACCGATGTTCTGACGGTTCTTACTGAGTGCCTTGATCTCCTTTTTGTCGGTTATTTCGCTGTCAAAAACGGTCTGAGAGTTGACGGTGATTTTGCCCGACGTTGCTGTTTCAAGTCCGTTGATACAGCGCAGAAGCGTCGTTTTTCCGCTTCCCGATGAGCCGATGACGGAGAGAACCTTTCCCTCATCAAGCTCAAATGTAATGCCCTTGAGGACTTCGGTTGCACCGAAGCTTTTGGTCAAATCTTTTACTTCAAGTATCGCCATTATAAAGTCCTCCTTAAATCTTAAAGTAGTCAAGCTTCTTTTCAACTTTACCGAAAAGAATGGTGAGTACGCCGCAGAAAACGAGATAGTAAACAGCGGTGAAGAACAGCGGCCAGATCTGACCTGAAATTCCGTACGAGCCTTTGAGGAAAGCCTGACCTGCCCAGATGATTTCCTGCAGGGCGATGATACGGGCGAGGGAGGTGTCTTTTACGAGAGTAATGATCTCATTCGACATAGGAGGAACGATGCGCTTAACCATCTGCAGAAGCGTGACCTTGAAGAAGATCTCGGATTTCGTCATGCCGAGAACCTGACCTGCTTCCTGCTGTCCTATCGGAACGCCCTCAATACCGCCTCGGTAAATCTCCGAGAAATAGCAGGCATAGTTGAGTATGAAAGCGACAGCCGCGGCGGCAAATCTGCCGTCCTCACCGCCGCCCCAGATAGGATTGTGGAAGACGAGACCGGGCATATAGTAGATTATGAGCATCTGAATCATAAGAGGCGAGCCTCGGAAGATCCATACTATTGTTTTGACAAGACTGCTCAGCGGCTTGAATTTTGACATCGAGCCGAACGAAATGATAAGTCCGAGCGGCAATGCGCCGATGAGGGTGACAAAAAACAATTTGACCGTCTGCAAAAATCCTATATTGAGTGCCTGAAAGACGGTGGGAAACTGTTCGATAAACTGTGACATAAAAACATCCTTTTTGCACCAAAACAGAGAACATTATTCATGCTCTCTGTTTGTGTGGTTTAATATTATTTTGTAGTCTGATTATTTGATGAGTGCCGCCTGAACACCGTACTTCTCTGCGACCTGCTCCATTGAGCCGTCGGCAAGAGAAGCCTTGAAGAACTCGTTGAGCTTCTCGGTGAGGTCGCTGCCCTTGCGGAAACCAACGCCGTATTCCTCGGAGTTGAGGTCGATGGTGTAGGTGAGACCTGCGTTTGTAGTGCCTTCGCCGACCATTGCGGCAGCCATGAGCTTGTCGATAACAGCCGCATCACAGGTGCCGGAAGAAACCTCTGTAAGAGCTGTTGCCTGATCCTTAACCTCGGTGAACTTGTAGCCGTTTGCCTTAGCCATTTTCATACCTGCAGAACCTGCCTCAACAGCAAAGTTGAGAGACTTGCAAGCCTCAACGGTGGTGTACTTATCGGCAACGTCCTTCTTTACGACAACAACCTGAGCGTTATTGCAGTAGGGGTTTGTGCATGACATTGCAGAGGTAACCTCGTCAACGAGAGTCATTCCGTTCCATACGCAGTCGATCGACTTGTTGTTGATTTCCATAACCTTGTTGTCCCATTCGATCTCAACGAACTGAACTTCAACGCCGAGGCTCTTTGCAAAAGCCCTTGCCATATCTGCGTCAAAGCCGACCCACTCGTCGCTGCCCTTGACCTTGTAATCCATCGGCTCAAAGTCGGTGATGCCGACAACAAGCGTGCCTTTTTCCAGAACATACTCAAGATCGCTGTCAGTTGTTTTCTTGTCGCCGCAGCCTGCGAAGGCAAAGGTCATAACTGCCATAAGCACGGCGAGGGTAATCGCAATAATTTTTTTCATAATAAACATCCTCCAAGCTTTATTGTGTTAGTATAGTAACACGTTAGTACGCTAAAGTCAATAGGTTTTTAAAAAATTATTTTATTTTGTATTTTTCTTTGAATTCCGCAATCCTTTTTGCTTCCTCTTTTTCGTCACGGACTGCCGCAATATATTTGTATATAAATAATCCGGTCAAAAGAAGCCATGCCACGGCGATCATATACCATACTCCGCCCGTGTAGATTCCGTGCTCAACGATGATAAAGAAAACCTGTACGCCGCACATTATGAAGCTGAGAACGGCAAAAATTATGTAGAGGACCTTTTTGTTGATTATCTCCGAGAGCTTTTCTTTTTCCATAAAATTACCTCCGTTTATTCATTGATAAGCTGTTGGATTTCCGAAAATGAATTGAATTTATAGTCGTATCTGTCAACAGAGCCGAAACCGTAGGCGGCAAAGCCGAAGGGGAGACTCGCAAGCTTTGCCGCGTCACAGTCGCCCTGAGTGTCGCCGATGTAGATTGAATTGTTCATTCCGTTACGCTTTAAAACCTTCTTGATGTTCTCTCCCTTTGAGAGCGTTTCGGGATCTTCAAAGGCAAAGTCGCAGAAATATTTGCCGAGCTTATGATAGCTTAAAAATGCGTTCATATAGCTTTCCTGACAGTTGCTGACTATGTAGAGCTTGAAGTGCTTTGAAAGCTCACCGAGCGTTTCCTCAACATTGTCATAGAGTATTCCGCCGTTTTTTTCAAGCTCCCTGACACATTCGACCGTCGCTCTGTCAAAGAAAGCGTCAGCTTTTTCCCGTTCCATGTCGGGGAACAGCTTCTTCATCAGGTCAATGCGGTTAAGTCCCATTACCGAGCGCATCTGACTGTCGTTCGGAACATTGACTTTATATTCCCCGGCGACCGTCTGCCAAGCCTTTGTAATGCAGTTCATGGAGCTCCAGAGAGTTCCGTCAAGATCAAATCCGATACTGTCGAACATTGTTTCACCTCCGTGATATACAAATATAATACAATCAATATCGGCCGGTGTCAAATAATAATTTTGAAATATTCGATTTTTCAAAAAAACTGTTGACAAAGCTTGACCTCTGTGATAAAATTCTAAATACCGCATATTACGGGCGTCGCTTTCGGGCGGCACAAGTGATTTATTCCGCCCCACGTAGCGAGTCCATAATAAAGGAAGGTTAGTTAGAATGTACGCAATCATCGTTACCGGCGGCAAGCAGTACAAGGTTGAGGCTGGAGACACCCTCTACATTGAGAAGCTTGACGTTGAAGCAGACAGCGAAGTTGTTTTCGACAAGGTTATCGCAGTCGGCAAGGAAGATGGCATTGTTGTAGGCGCTCCGTATGTTGACGGTGCAACTGTAACGGCAAAGGCTGTCAAGAATGGCAAGGCGAAGAAGGTAGTTGTATTTACCTACAAGCCGAAGAAGAACGAGAAGCGCAAGATGGGTCACAGACAGCCCTACACTAAGGTAGAAATCTCTGCGATCAATGCGTAAGCTATGATCAAGGTAACATTTTTTACCTCGGATAACGGCATTACGGGCTTCGAGTCGAGAGGTCATTCGGGCTATGCGGACGAGGGATCGGACATTGTATGTGCCGCTGTTTCCTCCGCAGCTTATATGACGGTCAACACTCTTACCGATATTGTCAAATGTCAGGCAAAAGCCGATGTTTCCGACGGAAATATGAGCTTTCATGTCATGACAAAATTATCCGAAGCGCAGCAAATTCTTGAGGGCTTTAAGCTTCATATCGAGGCTTTAGCCGCAGATTATCCCAACAACATTAAAGTAACACTACGGAGGTGTCAAAATGCTTAAGATCAACATTCAGCTTTTCGCTCATAAGAAAGGTATGGGTTCTACCCGTAACGGACGTGATTCCGAATCCAAGAGACTCGGCGCTAAGCGTGCAGACGGACAGTTTGTTCTTGCAGGCAACATCCTTTACAAGCAGCGTGGAACACACATCCATCCCGGCAACAACGTTGGCAAGGGCTCTGACGATACTCTTTTCGCTCTCATCGACGGTACTGTAAAGTACGAGCGTATGGGCAAGGATCGCAAGAAGGTCAGCGTTTATCCCGTTGAGCAGTAAACTTTATTAAGAACTAAAGACCGTTGATTTCTGATGAGATCAACGGTCTTTTCCTTTTTGTTATCATGGCTTGTCCTGTAAATATCTTGCGGCGAAATAAGCGTAGGCCACACTTCCTCGGTAAAGTATGCTGTCGTCAAACAGCACTTTTGGGTGATGTTGTGAGTATTTGTAGCCGTCCTCGGGACTGCCTGCCGAAAGGAACATTCCGATTGTCGGAACTTCGCAGCTTACAAAGGCGAAGTCCTCGCTTCCGCCGCCGACCTTCGGACCGCCGAGAGCCGACATAGGCATTGCTCTGTCACCAAACATCTCATTCATAAAACGTTTTGCTTTTTCCGACATTTCACCGTTTGTTATCATCGGAGGACAGAAGTTGAAAAATTCAACCTCGGCTTCTGCTCTGAAAGCCATGGCAACAGCCTGACAGATCTCCCTGATCCTTGCTTTGATCTTGTCGTTGACTTTCAGGTCTGCCGTGCGGATAGTACCTCTCATAACCGCCGTGTCGGGGATAATGTTTGAGGCTTCGCCCGCATTGAACATTCCCGTTGTGAAAACGCCGAACTCGTCGGGACCGAGCTCCCGGCTGTTGATCTCCTGCAAGGCAAGGTGAATATGGCATGCCGCTGTGATCGGATCAACCGAAACGTGAGGCATTGCTCCGTGACCGCCCTTACCCTTGACCGTGATTTTATACTGTTCGCACGAAGCCATTCCCGTGCCGCCGTCAGGGATAAGAACAGTGCCCGAGGGCAGGGGAAGACCGGGAACAACGTGGATCATCATTGCCGCGTCAACATGCGGATTTTCAAGCACTCCGGCTTTTATCATATCGTCCGAGCCTTGAAAGATTTCTTCGGCAGGCTGGAACATCAGCTTTACCGTTCCCTCAAGCTCGTCCTCATGCTCTTTGAGAAGCTTTGCGGCACCGAGAAGCATTGAGGTGTGCATATCGTGACCGCAGCCGTGCATTTTGCCCTGCTCCTCGCTTTTGTATTCGACGTCAGCTTCTTCTTTGACAGGCAGAGCGTCCATATCGGCTCTTATAAGAATTGTTTTGCCGTCTTGTTTGCCGCCGACAAGAGCCGTCAGACCGCATTTTCCGCAGTCCTTCGGTTCGTATCCTATTTCGGTAAGCTGTTCTTTTACCAAAGCCTTGGTTTTTTCAAGCTCAAAACCGACCTCCGGATGACGGTGGATTTCTCGTCGGCATTTTTGAAGCTCCGGCTGAAGCTGTTGCGCCTCCCTGAGTAATTGCTGTGCGTCCATTAAAAAGCTCCTCTCTGTTAAAAAGCCTTAAACTTAGCGGCGTGACACAAAGCCTCGCCGCCAATCTTTTTTCAATATTATTATTTACGAACAATTCGGATAATAACCGTTAAATCTGCTTATTTACACCAAAGACCGTGGATATTGCAGTAGGCATAAACCGCTTCGATTTCATCGCAGTCACATATGCAAAAACAGGCTTCGGGCTTATCTCCGGGATGAAGATATCTGATCTGACAGCCCCGTTTTGTCTGAACGGCGATCCATTCGATGTAGTGTTCGGGTTTCATCGGATGTTCGACACAGCCGACCTTAACGTGAATTTTTCCGTCATTTACATTGCAAATCGGAATGTGTTTCTGTGGATCTGCTTTAGTTGAGTTAGGAATCAGCTCAGTCATTTTTTCTCCGCAGCAAAATGTGGAATTTCCTTTGTTATTTACAACCGTTATAATACTTCCGCATCGCTTGCACATAAAAAATCTCTGACGCATAATTCACTCTCCAAAATGAAAAATTAATAGTTTTCTGCGTGGATTTCAAAGTAGCTCTGAGGATGCTTGCATGCGGGGCAAACCTGGGGAGCCTTTTCTCCGACCACGATATGACCGCAGTTTCTGCATTCCCAGATCTTGACTTCGCTCTTTTCAAATACCTCTGCCATTTCTACATTATGAAGCAGGGCACGGTAACGTTCCTCATGGTGCTTTTCGATAGCGGCAATAAGGCGGAAACGGATTGCAAGCTCCTTGAAGCCTTCCTCCTCGGCTGTCTTTGCGAAGCCCTCGTACATATCGGTCCACTCGTAGTTCTCCCCCTCTGCGGCGGCAAGGAGATTTTCAGCCGTGTCACCGATTCCCTCAAGCTCCTTGAACCAGAGCTTTGCGTGCTCCTTTTCGTTTTCTGCTGTTTTAAGGAAGAGTGCGGCGATCTGCTCAAAGCCCTGCTTCTTGGCAACCGATGCGAAGTAGGTGTACTTGTTGCGAGCCTCCGATTCGCCGGAGAAAGCAGCCATAAGGTTTTTCTCCGTCTGAGTACCTGCGTATTTGTTTGTCTTGTTCATAGTCCTTTCTTCCTTTCTGTAATTGTATTAAAAACACAGCCGATTTATGACAGCCTGCCTGAAAACAAGCGTATAAAGTACGGCTGTATTTTGTTGAAAATATTATATCCAATCGAAAATTTTTTGTCAACAAACTTATTTTTAAATTTTGATTAACTGAATTTTAATTATTGCCGCTTGTAAAAAGCCTTATGACGTGTTAAAATAATAAAAAACTTTCAGGGTGAAAAAATGATTAACGAAGAAGAGATCAAAAAAGTTTTCGGAACAAGACTGACAGAGGCGAGAAAGCTTTGCGGAATTACTCAGCTTACACTTGCCGAAAAAATAAATTACAGCGACAAGGCTGTTTCAAAGTGGGAAAGAGGGGAGAGTCTTCCCGATGTTTTCACGATAATGAGGATTGCCGATACGCTCGGAGTGACCATGTCCTATCTTCTCGGGGAGGAGGACAAGCCGAGAACACCGGAGAACAGCAGAAAAAACAGAAGGTCGATCGCCGTATTTGTGCCGCTTGTGTCGGCTCTCGGAATATATTTTATAGCGTCCGTTCTGTTCCTTATATTCAAGCAGATACCGTCGCTTGCGGAATATGCCGAATACACGTTCCTCTTTGCTCTGCCTGTCGTGTTCATAACCCTGAGCGTGTTTTCCTTCATCTGGTGGAACAACATTTCTCAGTTTGTTTGTCTGTCACTATTGATTTGGACGGCTTATCTCACCGTTTATACCGCCGTCGGACTTTTTGCAAGCCTGCCCGATTTCAAGTATATTTTCATCTCCTGTGCCATATTGCAGGTTATTTGTATAATCGTATTTTTATTTGTTTATTTTAGAAAAAGATCAAAAAACTAATCAGAACACAGTTAAACCATCCGCAAAAAATTGATTTTTTCTGCGGATTTTCTATTGGTAAAACGATATTACGGGATAGAGAATTATTTGATTATAATTATATTGGTAAAAGAATGCTTGAAATGATTATATAGAAGTTCGTTATATATAGTCGGCAAGTACATTTATCAAAAATAATAATTTAAAATTGAGGAGAGAAAAATGGCAAAAAAATGTTCAAATTGCGGCACTGTTTGGAATGAAACAGATAATTATTGCCAGAGATGCGGATCATCCGAAGCCGTATATGACAATTCAAACAATTCGGAATACGTACAACAGAACTATGGGGATTATTATTCACAGCAATATCAGCAGTTTCGGCAGCCCGTTTATAATCCCGGCACAATGAACGATCAACAGCAGAATCCTTATAATCCTTTTCCTCAGCCTGTTCCCAAAAAGAAAAAAACAGGTAAGAGGATAGCGATTGCATTTGTGAGTATAGTTATTTTATGTATTGCCAGTGTTATTATCAATGTGATCTTTGAAAAAAACGGTTTCGGAAATTCATCAATTATTAGCGATAATTCCGAAACAAGTGGTTACTCTTATACCAAGGGGACGGTAGGAAACGGTTTTTATGTGAACGAGTGGGCAAATATTAAATTCGAGATAACCGATGAATGGCCTCAACTCAGAGAAGAAGATTTTAACGGAACATTCGAATCGACATATAATGAAGAAATTGGTTTTTGCTCATTAAATGAACTCAACGGAAAAGCATTTTTAGTTAGTTTTATCAATAATTCAGGTCTTTTACGTAATTACACAGCTGATGAGTATATCAAATCTTTCTATGATGACCTCAGTAAAACGTATATCGACGAGGGAATTATTTTGGATACCGATGAAATAACAGATATTGTTATTGCCGACGAAAATTTCAGAGTAATGAATATATCACTTAATGGCCCGGCTTCCACAGTATATCAATGCATTTGTGTAAGAAAGTTAGATAATAGATTTATTGTTATCTCGGTTTCAGCTACAGACAAGGATACAATAACAGAAAGACTGAATACTATCGTTAAAGCAAGATAAGGAGAAATAATAATGGGACGACATATCGAGGATTTTAGAATTGATAATTATATGAAAGAGGCTTGCGACGCTGTTTATGCTTTTCTTGAAAGCGAGGGATATGAATATGTTGAATTTGATGGAGAACCCGTTTTCAAAAAGGGAAAAGGAGTTGTCAAAGCTCCTATATTTTTTAAGTTTTCAATTTCCGAAAACAATATCAGAATGGAGACATGGATAAAGAATGCCGTTACTCCGGGGGTATATATAGGAGAATTCGGCACAACAGGTATGGTCGGCGCGGCTGTTCGTGGCCCGTGGAAGAAAATTATAAAAAGAATTGAAGATATTTTCTGTCAGGTCGGACAGCGGATTGCAGTTTATGAGGATGCGGAAGTGGACGCTTTATCACAGAATATGCCTCAAGTCTCTCAATCAAATAATGCAAAATGTCCGGCGTGTGGTGCTGTACTTGAACCGGGTGCTTCTTTCTGTGCAGGATGCGGACAGAACGTTGCTCAGGAAAATAATATTGACAGAAATGTAAGCAAAAAAGAATGGTATAAAAATTATGCTCCGAAAGGTATAAAAAACGATATACAAAATTCTGCAATATCCTGTTACATATTTGCGGGCATAAAACTCATTCTTTGCATCATACTTAATCCCATTGGAATAATTGACGCTGTTGTTTTGGGACTGTTGGGTCTCGGTTTACAGTTAAGGCGTAAATATGTTTATCCGATTCTGTTTATTATTGTTGTATTATTCGAATTGGGGTTATCTTCAAGAGAAGGCGGAACTACATCGGGCAACTATATGTTGATATCATTTATGTTGCCTGCAATTTGGGGTATAATTTCAATAAATAAAATGAATAAGCAATATAAACTTTTTAAAAACAGCAGACAGCAGTGATAAGAACATTAAAAATATAGAAAAGCGGGACTGCCTATGATTGACAGCCCCGTTTCTTAATACAGGCAAATCAAAAACGCTAAGAAGTGCGTTACCGTTCCGCCGAGTATGAAAAGGTGGAAGATAAAGTGGTAATACTTTTTGTATCTGCCGAGTGAATAGAAAACCGTTCCGACTGTATAAATAATTCCGCCGAGTATCAGCAGTCCGAACAGCAGAAAGCAGTTTTTATCGTTGAGATAAATCGGATAAAAAAGAAAAATACACATCCAGCCGAGCACCATATAAAGCACCATCTGAAGCTTTTTAAATTTTTCCTGATCTATGAATGTCAGTGCGATGCCGAGAAGCGAAGCCGCAACGCTTACGGAAATGCAGGATATCGCAAGAGCTTTGTAATAGGGGAGAACGTCAAGTATCATCAGCGGTATGCTCGTTCCGGTTATCAGGACGAAGATTACGGAGTGGTCAATGAGCCTTGCAACCTTTTTTGCGTTTCCGGGTGCAAGCCAATGATAAATTGACGATCCGCCGTAAAGAATAATCATGGCTGTTCCGAAAATAATAGAGCTGATGATATGGCTTAAATCGTTTGACTTTAACAGCAGAACAATCATCGCCGCAATTCCGAACACAACACCTGCGATATGAGATATCGAATTTGCTTTATCCTCTTTAACCGTGTACTCAGGCAGACGAACATTTTCAAGAGTCATATTTTTCCTCCTATCTGTAACCTTTACTGTGTTTGTTTCAACATATTCATTGTATGCTCATCCGTTCAAAAAGTCACCCTACACGTCGTTTTTGCCTCTCTACACCGACTCTACCGTGAGTAGAGTGGACTATTTTTAACTCTACTGTACAAAAATCGACGCTTTTTTAAAAAAATTAGTTTAAACTCTTGATAAATCTTTCACACATTGGTATAATATTTGAGATTGGGAAACACCCGAAAAACCGAAAGGAGATATTTACAATGAACTATTCAGCAGAAGTTCAGGGAATGTGCTGTGTAGCTAAGGGTCCGAAACATGATCCGGCTCCGATTCCCGAAGAAGGCAAGTGGATCGCTGCAAAGCAGATCACTGATATTTCAGGTTATACGCACGGCGTGGGCTGGTGTGCACCTCAGCAGGGTGCCTGCAAGCTTTCGCTCAATGTTAAGGGCGGCGTTATTGAGGAAGCTCTCGTTGAGACAATCGGCTGTTCCGGTATGACTCATTCCGCAGCTATGGCGGCTGAGATTCTTCCCGGCAAGACAATTCTTGAAGCTCTCAACACAGACCTTGTTTGCGACGCTATCAATACTGCTATGCGTGAGCTGTTCCTTCAGATCGTTTACGGCCGTACCCAGTCCGCTTTCTCAGAGGACGGACTTGTTATCGGCGCAGGCATGGAGGATCTCGGTAAAGGCTCTCGCTCAATGGTCGGCACAATGTACGGCACAAAGGCTAAGGGCGTTCGTTATCTTGAGATGACAGAGGGCTATTGCACAAGAATGGCTCTTGACGCTGACGATCAGGTTATCGGTTACGAATTTGTTTCTCTCGGCAAGATGACCGACTTCATCAAGAAGGGCATGGAGCCGAACGAAGCATACGAGAAATCCAAGGGCACATACGGCCGCTTCGACGAAGCTGTTAAGTATATCGACCCGAGAAAAGAATAATTGAAGGAGGAATAACGCAATGGCACAGTTTGAAGGTTATGAGAGACGTGAGGCTAAAATCCTCGGCGTTCTTAAAGAATACGGTATTTCCTCCATCGACGAATGTAAGGAAATCACACTTGATAAGGGTATTGATGTTGATCAGATCGTTCGTTCAACTCAGCCCATCTGCTTTGAAAATGCTATCTGGGCTTACACAGTAGGCGCAGCTATCGCTATCAAGACAGGCTGCACAAAGGCTGCCGACGCTGCCGCAGCAATCGGTATCGGACTTCAGAGCTTCTGCATCCCCGGTTCTGTTGCTGAGAACCGTAAGGTTGGTCTCGGCCACGGAAATCTCGGCAAGAGACTTCTTTCCGAGGAGACAGAGTGCTTCGCATTCCTTGCAGGTCACGAGTCTTTCGCAGCTGCTGAGGGCGCAATCAAGATCGCTCTCAATGCGAATAAGGTTAGAGTTAAGCCCCTGAGAGTAATTCTCAACGGTCTCGGCAAGGACGCCGCTATGATTATCTCCAGAATCAACGGCTTCACATATGTTGAGACTGAGTTCGATCCTTATTCGGAAGAGGTTAAGGTCGTTTACGAGAAGGCTTATTCCAACGGTCCGAGAGCCGATGTTAAGTGCTACGGCGCTGACAACGTTCCCGAGGGCGTTGCTATCATGAAGCTTGAGAATGTCGGCGTTTCCATCACAGGTAACTCAACAAACCCGACTCGTTTCCAGCATCCTGTTGCAGGCACATACAAGAAGTGGTGTGTTGAGAACGGCGTTAAGTATTTCTCAGTTGCTTCGGGCGGCGGCACAGGCCGTACTCTCCACCCGGACAACATGGCTGCCGGCCCGTCCTCATACGGTCTTACAGACACAATGGGACGTATGCACTCCGACGCTCAGTTCGCAGGTTCATCTTCGGTTCCCGCTCACGTTGAGATGATGGGACTTATCGGTATGGGCAACAACCCGATGGTTGGCGCTACCGTTGCCTGCGCTGTTGCAGTTGAAGAGGCTATGAAATAATTTCACAAAGCCTTATATATCAGCATTTCAAGAGCTTCGCTTTAATTGAGCGAGGCTCTTTTTCTGTTACTGAAAACAAATTCATAAAGGGTTCGGTTCTCATTTGTCCTCATAATACCCGTTTTCTACCCTCATTATCGTTTTTATTTTGAGGACCGAACAGCTTTTGCTGACAGAATAAAACAATTCCCACCGAAAAAACAATTTCAGTGGGAATGTATATTGAGTGAATTATTTTACGACTTGTTGTTTTATAAACTCCTTCTGAATTAGACATAGTATTTGTATCAAATGGCATAACCCAAATAAAGTGCTTTTAACACAATAATAAATGTTTTGTAGTATTTGTTGTATATTAAATTAAGGTGGAAAGTTATTTATAAAGTCAGTGTATGTGAAAAAAATCTACTATTTACTTTTTTTAATTCTTTGATATAATATTATTAAAAATAAATATATTGGAGGTAAAATATGAAGAGTACAACAAAAAAGATTATATCAACACTTTTGGTTACTGTTATGTTTTTTTATGTTGTAGTATTAAATTTTAATGCTTCAAATCACGATACATCTGAAAAATGGGTTTGTGTATCGACAATAAAAACAAATGGTGATACAATACTTCGTCAATACAATGATAATGGTGATATAATATTTGACAAGAGAATTGATAAAAACGGAAATGTATATTCATGTGATGAGTATAAATATGATAATAATGGTAATTGTATTCTAATAAACAGTTTAAAATATGACGGTAAATATATTGTTTATTCATATGATAACAATCTAAAGACAAAATACGAATCATATTCAAATTATACTCTTCAATCAAGTCTTTCTTATGAATACTCATCATCAGGACAGTTGATTAAAGTTGTTAGCAATTTTACCAATAAAACGATATATTCATATGATTATTCATCATCAGGAGAACTGATAATGGAAACTTTTTATGTAGATGGCAAAGAGTATCGCTACACAACATATTCTTATACTAACGGGTATTTATCTGGTAAGAAAGTTTTTGATTCTAACGGAAACCAAACTAGTAAATATTCATATGATAAATTTGGAAATGAAACTTATTACTATTGTGATGATGACCAAACAAAAAGAATAACAAGTTACAATGAAATAGGAAATATGCAAGAATCACGCTACTATCAATTTGGTGATTTAAAAGAAAAAACCACATACACATTTAGAAGCAATGGATATTGGTATAAAAGTGTAACTGAAGAGTATTATAGAGGAAAACAAACAACTGAAACATATTATGACTATGATTCAAATTGGAATTTGGTTGAAACCCGAACTTACTCAAACAACACCACTTTGTATACATATTATAAATATGAAAAATTAGCCAGCGAAGGGATTGTTCATTCTTTCGACAATGATTGTGATACTGAATGCAATGTTTGTGGGCTTATGAGAACAACTAGTCATAATCTTGGAGAGTGGGAAGTAACTATACCTGCAACAGTTTCAGCAGAGGGCTTAGAAAAACGAATTTGCACAGTATGTAATTTCTTTGAAACTCGTACTATTCCAAAGATTAAAGGTTCTTTGGGCGATGTGAATTTGGATGAGAAAATCAATTCTTTCGATGCATTACTTGTTCTTCAACACTCTGTGGACTTAATTGTATTGACTGATGATGCTTGTCTTTTGGCTGATGTTACAAAAGATAATTTAGTGAATTCAAACGATGCACTTAAAATATTAAAATTATCGGTTGGTCAAATTGAATCTTTTTAGCAAAGTGAATGTTTGATTTGAAATAAGCAAAAACAGCAAAAAATGAAATATTTTTGATATATATATCAGCGTTTAAAGAGCTTCGCTTTGATTGAGCGAGGCTCTTTTTCTGTTTTGAAAACAACTTAAAATTGCCTCGCTATTGAATATACAGTACCTCTATACGGACTGTAAAACGGTATTGCTGTTTGATTTTTGTTGAAACGTAAAGAAAGTGCTGTTATAATAATTATAGCTTGACACTTTAGCGTGAGGTGATAATCTTATGGACGACGAGGAAATCAGAAAGCGTCTTGCAGGCCGGGCGGCCGAATATTTGATGTTCATTGAAGATGAGGAAAACTCTGATAACGAAACGGAAAAATCTTCATCGGAAAATGTAATACTGTTTCCGGACTTTGAAAAGCTCAAAAACGAGGTTGAGAAAATGCGGACGGAGCTGTCGATGCTGCTTCTTGAACGTGACGAATTACAGTTTGTTATCTGCCGCAATATCGAAACAGAATATATGCTCAAGCTCGGCGGTATTGAGTATAAAGCGTATGAGGCTCAGTGTAAGTCGTTGCGCCTGAAGCGTAAAATTGATTTGATCAGGGCTAAAAAGAACAGGCAGGAAAAGGTCAATCTTTCCGATATTGAGGAAACGCTTAACCGAGAGTTTGAAGATTATCAAAAGCGGCTCAACGAGCAGATTGACAAGATGAACGAGGCTCTGGAGCGCAGGAAATGCCCGGTCTTGTCAGAGGAGGAAAGCGTTGAGCTGAAAAAGATTTACCGCAAAATTGTTAAGGGACTGCACCCGGATCTGAACCCCGATGTTTCTCCGGAGCAGATTCAGCTTTTCAACAATGCTGTCAACGCTTACAAAAACGGAGATTTGTACTCGCTGAAAATTATCAACGAGTTGGTTGACGATAATAAGCTTCCCGAGCAGACGAAGGACGCAATGACACAGCTGCTTGAGGAGAAAGAACGCTTGCAGGGCTTGCTGAAAAATATTAAAGATGATATTGAGAAAATCAAGTCGAGCTATCCGTACAATCTCAAAGCAATCGTTGAAAGCGAAGAAAAAACGGAACAGCTCAGGCGAGAGCTTGAACACATGCTTGAACAGTATAATGAGCTGATTGAAGCATATAAACGCATTATTGAAGAAATGCTGAGGTGATAACATGGGCGAATTATTGAAATCCGGCGGCGGAGGACTGATGGGACTGCTCCACAGTCAGAACGGTGAGCTTACAATGCCGAAGCCGTTTGAGAGGGAGATTTTTCTGTTTGACACATACATTGCAGGCTCGTCTTTTGTCGAGGGGATAGAGGAGCTTGAGCAGCACCTGAACGAGGGCGATAAGCTGGACTTTTTCAGAGAGCCGGACAACAAATACGACAGCAAGGCTATTGTAATAAAGACAGATAACGGTGTAAAAATCGGCTATGTACCGAGGAACGATAATGCGATTTTCTCACGGCTTATGGACGCAGGCAAGCTCCTCTTCGGCAGAATCAGCTCAAAAAAAGGCTCCGGCAAATGGATTAAGATAAATATCAAAGTGTATTTGCAGGAGTGATTAAAACATTATTACACCCTCCGGAATATTCCCGGAGTGCTTCGCTTTATAGTTGCATATACGGCTTTTTGAAAGCACCCTGTGTATATTACGGCTCGGCTTACAAGGACAATCTGGTTATTGCCGCCCATAATTATACAAAGCACTTCGGACGGCTTAAAAATCTTTTGCCCGGGAACACGGTCATTTTCACCGATGTTGACGGCAACCGTTTCAGCTGCAATGTTCCGGAAACGCAGATCCTTCAGCCGAATGAGATTAAAGAAATGACGGAGAGCGACGCTGATCTGACCTTGTTTACCTGCACGGTCGGCGGCAGAACAAGGGTAACCGTCCGCTGTGAAAGGGCAGAGGATAGATAATTATAAGCATAATATTAACGGAAAATAAAGAACTTCACCAAATAAAACAGGTGAAGCTCTTTACCGGTATTAAGGGGGAGATTAGGGGGTTGTTTATTTATCAAGATGATATTTTTCGATTACAGCGGTGTTATCCTTCAGGCAGTCAACTGAATTAAACTTGTCGTTCATACAGTTGAAAACCTCGGTCTTGAGCGCTTTGATTTGCTCCTTTTCGGAAAGCTCGCTGTCGGGATACACAGGCTCGAGTATGTGTATTTTTGCAACAGGCTTTTTCTTCAGCATTGATGTTGGCTTGTGGTAGGTTATAACCAGCGGAACAACGGGAACGTCGCTTCTGACGGCGTAGTAAAACGCTCCCTTGCGAAAGCCTCGCATGCCGTTGTAATACGGGATCATTACTCCCTCGGGATAGAAATGAACCGCATGACCTTTTTTAAGCATGGTGTCAACCGCTTCGGAAAATTTTTGCATCGCTTTAATTCCGCAGGGGATAGGTATTGCGCCGAGGGCTTTAATAATGTGTCGGACAAGAGGTATTTCAAAGTTTTCTTTGATCGTGGTGAAGACTATATCGCTTCTTTTGAGCGCAACCGATACCATTCCGCAGTCAAGAAAATTGACATGGTTGCAAACCGTAATATATCCTTTGTCCTTTACCTTATCAAGATTTTCTCTGCCCTCGACTTCAAGTCTGAAAACAAGCTTGGTTAAAACGGAAAGAGCGTGTACGGCAAAGGCTTTAAGACCGTTTGAGAAACGAATAAAGGCTTTGTTTCCGGGAATAAATTCGTAGCTTTCATCAACCTTTATGTCGAAAGGCGTCCACATTTTAACAACGTGTTCCTCGTCGGGCTTCGTATCGGCATTCAGTTTTACCGTCTGTTCCATCTCGTCAACCTCCTTTGATTTTTCTTTTTCGGTAATATTATACATAAATATCTTTTGTCAAATCAAAGGTGTAAAGGTGGCAATTTTGCGGCAAAATGTTTACTTTACTTTTATATTTTTTTCAGCTATAATAAATAAAAAACGGCGAAAGGAAGTAATCCTACGAATAAGACGATATACATTGCAGAAGATGACGCCAACATCAGGGAGCTTGAAAAGGCCTTTCTTGAAAAAAGCGGATTTACGGTGATGACCTTTGAGAACGGCGATCTGCTTTATGATAAATTTACCGCCGAGCCTGCGGATCTGATTATTCTTGACATTATGATGCCGGGAACGGACGGACTTTCCCTGTGTGCCAAGCTCAGAAGTGAAAGCAGCGTACCGATTATAATTGTCTCGGCTAAGGGCTCGGAGATTGAGCGTGTGGCAGGAATTACAATCGGCTGTGACGATTATATGGCAAAGCCGTTTTCACCGATTGAGCTTGTCGCAAGGGCGCAGGCGATTTTCAGAAGAATGGATATGATGACGCCGAAAAAAATCGACAGCGGAACAATAGTTTGCGGAGATTTAAAGATAGACACGGCTCGCCGTGAGGTCAGCAGAGAGGGGAAACCCGTTGAGCTCACGCCGAATGAATATAATCTTCTGACATATCTTGCAAAAAACAACAGCCGTGCCGTTTCCCGTGACGAGCTGCTCAGGGAGATCTGGGATTTCAATTCTTCCGAGGTCGATACAAGAGCAACCGACGACGCAATGAAAAGACTTCGTAAAAAGCTGAATGACTGCAGCTCGTCGGTCAAAATAGAAACCGTGAGAGGTTTCGGATTTAGGATAGGTTAACCGATATGACAGATGAATTTAAAAAGCCTGCACAGCTCAGAAAGCTTGCACGCAAGGGACACGGAAAGAAAAAGCTGAAAACGGTCAGGCAGAATGTTCTTCATCCGATGCTTATAACTGTTTCCGCAATCAGCTTGGTTATCGTTATTTTCTTTAATCTTGTAATGCTCCTTATGCTTTATACAAATATGCTTAGGGAGCTTAATTCGATTTCTTCCGTTGTTTATCAGCTTACGGAGCTTGACACTGAGTCTCAGGATACTGAATCCGCCGCATTTAAAATATATACTGAGGAGATTGAACGCCGCAACGTTTCTTACCGATCCAATATGATCGTTGTGAACAGCACCGGGTCTGTTATACGTTCGGTTGATGACATCAGAAATGAAGAAAAAGAGTTGATAAAAGCCTGCCTGAATAACAATCCTGACTATGTTTATGACGAATTTTTGATGTTCAAAACGGACGACGATGTTCTGATTTTTCTGCCTGTTCGTCTTGACGATAATTCCGATAACACGGTATATATGTATGCCTCGCTCAAAAGTCTTTTTAACTCCATTATGTGGAGCAACAAAGCCTTGCTGGTGATTGTCGCTCTTTCCGTTATGGGATTTGTGCTTGCGTCCCATATTATTGCGATGAATATATCTAAGCCGATCAAACAGCTCAGCGATCAGATGGAGGAGATAGGCAGCGGCGATTTCACACCCGTCACGGTCAAGGCGACCTCTGCCGAGCTTGATACATTGACTGTCAGCATAAACGAAATGCTGGCAAGACTTAAAGCGTATAACGAAGCATATACGATTTCAATTCAAAACCTGTCGCACGATCTCAAAACTCCTCTGATGTCGATCAGGGGATATGCGGAGGCGATTAAATACGGTGTGCTTGACAACACAGAGGATGCGGCAGATGTAATAATCAGGGAGAGCCAGCGCCTGACCGAGGTGGTTGAAAAAATGCTGATTCTTTCCGAGCTTGATGCTCTCAACAGGCAGATTGATACGGTGCCGATTTTACTTTCTGATTTTCTTCGTGATGAAGCAACCCGAATTG
The DNA here is from genome assembly GCA_051881315.1 of Acutalibacteraceae bacterium. Lineage (GTDB taxonomy): Bacteria > Bacillota > Clostridia > Oscillospirales > Acutalibacteraceae > CAG-488. Next base: position 27,861 of record JBJEPQ010000053.1, read on the forward strand.
AGGGTTATGCAATGCAAAATCAGGTGACTATAAAGTGCGTTTTTGAGAATGAGGATATCTCTGTTTCGGCAGACATAGACCTGTTTTACACCATTGTCAGGAATCTTCTTTCCAATGCGATAAGATATGCCGAAAGCACGGTTGAGGTCTGTGTTTTTGAGACAGATGAGGAAATCTGCGTATGTGTAGCCGACGACGGAAAGGGACTGAGCGAGGACGATAAAAAGTATCTCTTTGTGCGCTATTATGTCGGAGAAACCGGACATTCGGGACTCGGACTTTCAACAGCCAAGAGTGCGGCGGAATATATGGGCTGTACGCTGACGGGACAAAACCGAAACGAGCTGCCCGACGGACATTGCTGTAAGAGTGACAGCGGTGCAGTATTTACTCTGTCATTTCCGAAAAATCAGTAATATAAAAACAGGGGAACGAAAAAAACTGTTCCTCTGTTGTTAGTAATTCATTTAATTTCAGACCGGATTTACTATTCAATATTAACTCGGCAAAATAAAACTTATTCACTATTACTTCTTACTTTTATTTCAAAAATCCTGTCCAAAGTAATAGTGAAAAGTGAAGAGTGAATAGGTAAGAAGTAAAAACGACAAGCTTCGTCAGAAGCTTGTCGTTTTTGGTGGAGACGGTCGGGATCGAGGGGGCAAGCCCCCGCATTTGCTTCGCAAATCCCCGATTATATGTCCCTCGTGCTCCGCCTGCGGCGAACCGCACGAGATGGACTGACGGTTCGATCCCTTGTTTAATTCATAAAATAAAAACAACAGAGAAACGAATTTTCTTCGTTCCTCTGTTGTTGGTGGAGACGGTCGGGATCGAACCGATGACCTCTTGAATGCCATTCACAGTTCAATATGCCCGAAAACGTTGATATCACGTCGTTTGCGGTCGTTTTGACTGACACGCTGACTGACATATAATTATATACTGTCTAAAAACGCATTTAGCTTGTCAATATTTTTGCTCTTGAATTGTGAATCAAGGTGAGTATAAATATCAAGCGTTGTCTGTATCT
>JBJEPQ010000054.1:0-75448 GCA_051881315.1 Acutalibacteraceae bacterium
GAGCGTACGGTTCGCATCCGTAAGGTCGAGAGTTCGATCCTCTTCGTCTCCACCAAAAAACAGAAATCATTGCGTAAGCATATGGTTTCTGTTTTTTTATTCAGAAGAGGATCGAAAAGGGCAATTGCAAAGCAATAGAAACAGTCCGGTGGACTGTTTCGGTGCCCGGGTGCGTGCCGACCGTCGCGGCAGCAGGTCGGGCGATCCTCTTCGTCTCCACCAAAAAACAGAAATCATTGCGCAAGCATATGGTTTCTGTTTTTTTCAGAAGAGGATCAATCAGGGCGACTAAGTTTCTGAGAGGCAAGCAAGGCGCAGCCTTGTGAGAATTACCCGAAGGTCATTGGTTCAAGTCCGGTCTCCGTAGCCAAAAAGAAAAATATCACGAAAGTGCGGCTTTTCTTTTTGGTTCTTTTCGCTTTCGTTCTTCTCTTTACTCTTTAATTGGTTTTGAGGTAAACTAAATTAAATCAACCTTTTTTATATCTCTCGGTTATATATTTCGGTTGAATAGGTAAAAGCTTTGTAGTATAATAATTTTGCGGTTTACCGTATCAAAAACTTTGCTTTGCGGAGGTTATATTATAAATGGAATACAGAAAATTCGGCAACACGATATTTGCGAGGATAGACAGAGGTGAGGAAATTCTTGAAAAGCTCAAGGAAATTTCCGTAAAAGAAAACATCAAGCTCGCACACGTCAGCGCACTCGGTGCGACGAACGACTTTACCGTCGGCGTTTTCAACGTTGATGAAAAGAAATATTATGCAAACAGCTTCAACGGAAATTTTGAGATCGTTTCTCTGACCGGAACGGTCACAACCATGAACGGAGAGTTCTACGCTCACCTGCATATGAGCGCAGGCAACGACAAGGGCGAGGTCTTCGGCGGACATCTCAACCGTGCAAGGATCAGCGCAACCTGCGAAATGGTGATAACCGTTGCCGACGGCACGGTCGAAAGAAAATTCAACGAGGACGTCGGACTTAATCTTTTCGATTTTCAATGAAATAGGTTTGAAGTTTTATTTCCTTCTATGCCTTCCCCATAATAGACATTAGACCATAGATGTTAGACTTTAGACCGTATCATTTTAAATATCGATGAAATTTTTCGGCTCCCTTGTTGCAAGGTAGCCGAAAGATTTGATAAAAGCTTACAAGGCTTCCCCTTGAGGGGAAGCTCCGCCGGAGGCGGTGATGAGGTGGAATGTTAGACTTTAGATTTTAGACCATAGACTTTAGACGTTTAAGTTTCAAATTTTGATGAAATTATCCGGCTCCCTTGTAAGGGAGCTGTCAGCGAAGCTGACTGAGGGATTGACAAAAAGCTAATGTATTCTCTAAACTTTTTAGTCTGCATTTATCCCCTCCGTATCGTCGTGGTGCCGCTTTGCTACCTTGCAACAAGAGGAGGCTTATATTGTTTATGCAAGCTTTTAATTTTAATCGTCTAAAATCTAACATCTAATGTCTAAAGTCTATTTTGGGGAAGGCTTGCATAGTTTCAGCAGATTTTAAAGCTTTATTTTCTAAAGTCTAACGTCTAAAATCTAATGTCTAATTTGGTGAAGGCTAAATTTTTCCTTGACTCTACAATAATTGTAGAGTTTATGATATAATCATTGATACAAGCGGAGAAAACTCCTTTCGTTTCAAAATCTATTCGGACGGTACAGCTATGGAAAAAAATCTTACAACAGGCAGTGTGTTTAAAAATCTCGTTTTTTTCAGTCTTCCTTACCTGCTTTCATACTTTTTGCAGTCGCTTTACGGAACGGCGGATCTTTTTATCATCGGTCAGTTTAATTCAACGGACAGCATTACGGGCGTTTCGATCGGCAGTCAGGTCATGCACATGATAACGGTAATGATAGTCGGTCTTGCGATGGGTGCTACGGTCACAATCGGCAGGAGCGTCGGTGCGCAGGACAGCAAAGCCGCTTCACGCTATATCGGCAACACGGTTTCCCTGTTTCTGATCGGTTCGGTTGCGTTGACGGCGGTGCTTCTCCTCCTTGTAAAGCCCATTGTTTCTGTGATGTCCACACCCGTTGAAGCGGTTGACAGCACCACCGCATATCTGACGATCTGCTTTATCGGTATACCTTTTATCACGGCATACAATATTATCAGCTCGATTTTCCGAGGTCTCGGAGACAGCAAAAGTCCGATGTATTTCATTGCAATCGCCTGTGTTTTCAATATCGCTCTCGACTGCCTTTTCATCGGTGCTTTGGGAATGGGTGCGGCAGGTGCGGCTCTCGGAACAGCGCTTTCTCAGACCGTTTCCGTAATTGTAGCTCTCGCAGTTATGAGAAAATCCAAGTCGGGTATCAAGCTCACAAAAGATGATTTCAAATTCAGACGATCCGTTATCGGCAATATTCTTCGCATCGGTTTTCCGATCTCATTACAGGACGGATTTATTCAGATCTCGTTTATTGTCATAACGATAATTGCAAACCGCAGAGGTCTCAACGATGCGGCGGCGGTCGGAATAGTCGAAAGAATTATCGGATTTCTTTTTCTGCTCCCCTCGTCGATGCTCTCCGCCGTTTCCGCACTCGGAGCGCAGAATATGGGCGCAGGAAAACCCAAGCGTGCAAAGCTGACTCTGCGATACGCTATACTTATTGTAGTAGCGGTCGGATCGGCTGTTGTTGCATTGGTCGAACTGACTGCGCCCCAGCTTATTGCTCTGTTCGATAACAGTCCCGATGTTGTCCGTCTCGGCACGCAGTATCTCCGCAGTTATGTCACGGACTGCGTTTTTGCGGGAATACATTTCTGCCTTTCCGGTTACTTCTGCGCCATAGAAAAATCGGGAATTTCTTTCCTGCACAATTCGATATCAATCGTTTTTGCCCGTGTTCCCCTCGCCTATCTTGCCTCCAAAAAATTTCCCGACAACCTTTTCCCGATGGGCTGGGCGGCGCCGATCGGCTCAATCCTTTCCGTTCTCATCTGTCTTGTCGCCTACATCATAATCAACAAAAAGGAGAAGCAGAAAAATGGATAAAAGCTCCCTGTTTTCCATCGGTGAGATTTCAAAAATGTTTCATCTCAGCGCAGGAAGTCTGCGCCACTATGAAGCTCTCGGTATTCTTGTTCCCGAATACGTTGATCCGCAAACGAATTATCGCTATTACAGCGCACGGCAGTTTGAAATTCTGAACACGGTGCGCTATCTGCGTGCGCTTGATATGCCCCTGCCGCAGATTGCCGATTTTCTGAAAAACAGAGACATTGATGTTATTGAAGAAAAGCTTCTTATGCAAAAGCACAGGGTTATGCAAAAGAAAAAGGAGCTTGAAACCGTTGAGAAAAAGATTGATAACCGTCTCAGTCAGATCAGGGACGCACAAAGCTCTGAGCTTGACGTAATTAAGCTTTCTCTTGAGCCACCCTGCCGTTTGATAAAAATAAAAAATTCCACACGGCTGAAAAGTCTTGAAGCGATTGAAACCTCCGTCAGCAAGATAAGCGAAAGCGAGGACGAGCCGGTCGTTTTCCTCGGCAAGGTCGGCTTCGGCATTTCGGAAGAAAATATTGCAAACGGCATATTCGACAGGTATGACTGCGTTTTTCTTGTCATTGAGGACGAGGACAATTACAGCGGTGAGGCGGAAAATCTTCCCGAAGCCCTATGCGTTTCCGTCCGCTTCTGCGGAGTTCATAACGATGCGGCATTGCGATACGAACAGCTTACGGAATATATGAAAAACAACGATCTCAGAGCCGCAGGCTTTTCACGGGAGATCACTCTCGTCGATTACGGAATGACGAACGACACGAAAAAATTCGTAACCGAGATCAAAATACCCGTTGTTCCGAAAGATTGGTTTGAAAAAAATTTAAAAAATTTTTAAATAACCTATTGACAAGGTAGGTAATATATGTTATTATACTGCCAACCTAAACAAAACATTTAAGGAGGCGAACAAAATGAAGATGTATTCCATGCTTTGTATGATGTGTATTTGCGAATACGCTTCCTTTGCCGTGCCTTCCGATAGTGCAGAATAATTTTGAAACTAACGGAAAGTCGAAAGGCTTTCCGCTTTTTTATAGGTGATTTTATGAAACAGATTTTTGAAAAGCTTTTGAGACAAAATTTCAGATTCGGACGAATGTACCCTTTCTGTAACAACTGAAAAACTTAACTCTATTATTTTTTAAAACAGAAAGGAAAATTATTATGTCAAAATATAAATTTGAAACACTTCAGCTCCATGTAGGACAGGAAACAGCAGACCCGGCAACCGATTCAAGAGCGGTGCCGATTTATCAGACCACTTCATACGTTTTTCACAATTCCGCTCATGCGGCGGCTCGCTTCGGACTTGCCGATCCGGGCAACATTTACGGCAGACTTACAAACTCCACTCAGGACGTTTTTGAAAAAAGAGTTGCCGCTCTTGAGGGCGGCGTTGCGGCTCTTGCAGTAGCTTCGGGTGCGGCGGCGATAACATACGCAATTCAGGCTCTGGCTCAGAACGGCGACCATATTGTAGCTCAGAAAACGATCTACGGCGGCAGCTTCAATCTCCTTGCTCACACACTTCCGCAGTACGGAATTTCGACCACGTTTGTTGACATTCACAACCTTGACGAGGTTGAGGCGGCTGTTCAGCCGAACACAAAGGCGGTATTCATTGAAACGCTCGGCAACCCCAACAGCGACATTCCCGATATCGACGCTGTTTCGGCTCTTGCACACAAGCACGGTATACCCGTTGTGATCGACAACACGTTCGGCACTCCGTACCTCATCAGACCGATCGAGCACGGTGCAGATGTTGTTGTTCATTCTGCAACAAAGTTCCTCGGCGGTCACGGCACCTCGCTCGGCGGTGTGATTGTTGATTCAGGCAAATTCGACTGGAAAGCAAGCGGTAAGTATGCGCCGATTGCAGATCCCAACCCCAGCTACCATGGCATTTCCTTTGTTGACGCAGTAGGTCCTGCGGCTTTTGTAACATACATCAGAGCAATACTTCTCCGTGACACGGGTGCGACTATCTCTCCGTTCAATGCGTTCCTGCTTCTTCAGGGCGTTGAGACTCTTTCGCTCCGACTTGACCGTCACGCCGAGAACACCAAAAAGGTGGTTGAATATCTTTCAAATCACCCCTTGGTTGAAAAGGTCAATCACCCGTCTCTGCCCGACCATCCGCAGAACGAGCTTTACAAGAAATACTTCCCGAACGGCGGCGGCTCGATCTTCACCTTTAACATAAAGGGCGGACAGGAAGAAGCTCACAAGTTCATTGACAATCTTGAGATTTTCTCATTGCTTGCCAATGTCGCAGATGTAAAGTCACTTGTAATTCATCCTGCAACAACAACTCATTCACAGCTCACCGAGGCCGAGCTTCTCGATCAGGGTATCAAGCCGAACACGATCCGTCTTTCAATCGGTACGGAGCACATCGACGATATCATCGCCGACCTCGAAAAAGGCTTTGCCGCAATTAAATAATTTGACATTTTCCTCCTCTTGCAATAAAAATCTCTCCCTTTCTCAATGGGAGAGATTTTTTCTTTATATAATCGCTGTTTTTTCTTCAATAAGCTTTTCACCGTCGAACGAAACGGTTTTCATCTCATAGGCTGAGAAATTCAAATTCAGATTTTTGTCGGAAACAGTAAAGTCACAGCTTCTTTGTGAGCCTGTTCCGTTGAAAAGTCGGAAAATAAACCGTTCTCCGCCGTCCTCTTTTTTAGCCGCAAAAAGAATGACGGACGGATCGGAAATTCCGATCGGCACTTCGGGAACAGCCTTTCCGCACGGGACGGGAAAAACATTGAGAGCGTACGCAGGCTGATTAAATTCTGCGGCGGCTTTCTCAAGCCCATCCTCTCGGCACACGGCAAACCTGAACTCAAAATTCTGTTCGCAGAGGTCAATTTTTTTGACATATCTGTCGGTCGGAACAAGAGTTCTGTCGTCGATCGGGTGAGCGCAGTAAGACGCTGTGCGGAGAAGCGACTGGCGCATCACTCCGCCGCTGAACGATGAGCCGTATACTCCGCGGTTAAACAGGGCGATACACTCGCCCTCTCCGTTTTTCAGAGCAATGAATCTCTGAGCGACGCACTCCCTGCCGTCGGAATAAAGCTCCTCGGCTCCGTAGGCGGTTTGTCCGATAAATTTTCCGCTGTCGGCGCAAGGTATTTCCAGCTTCAGGATGCGGTTGATATCGCCCGGGAAAACATCAATCTTCACGTCGATATACGGCGAATTTTTGTAAATATCATATTCCAATCTCAGCCGGGTGTTTCTGCATTTCATAAAGCACTCAACGCCCAGATAAACGCTTCCGTCCTCGATGATCCTGATCGGCGCAAGCCCCTCGAACGGGCCGTCGGGATTTTTCATCAGCTTAAAGGGAATCGGGTGAGTGCCGATTTTTTCAAGCTGAGCCTCGCCCATTGCCCAGGGATCCTCGTTGTCACGGCAAAGGATCGGTCGGAACGCTTCGCCCTTGATATATTCCCTGCCGTTGAGCCTGAACGATTTCATCAGACCGCTTTTTGCGTCGATCTCAACGTGCTTGCCGTTGCTGTCAAATACAATGTCCTCGCTTGCAGGCTCAGCCTTGGCGACGAAGCCGTTTGTGTTGTTCTGAGAAATATAATCAATCCAAACCGAAAAACGGGTTATACCGAGCGGCTTTAATTTTGCGTTGAACACAACCCTTTTTCTCCAGTCAAGGTTGAGGTTGCTTTCCTCTTTAATGAGCTGAACGGGTATTTCTTTTTCTTCGCTGTCGGTCACACGGACAGAGGAACGCACGTCCTCTTTGCGGTTCTGATCGGCAAGCATAAACTCGCAGGACACCTCGGTTTCAAGCTCGTAGGGATGCGGATTGAAAACCAGTATCGGGAACTCGCCCTCCCTTGCCGACGGCTCGGCAGATGACAGGGCAAAGAACGCTTTCGCTCTGATTTTGTTCAGATTTTGCAGACCGTGATCAAGTATTCTCAATCCGTTTTCTTCACCTGATCTTATCGTGCAGCCGCAGAGGACGTCGTGAAATTCGCTGTTCAGAAGATCCTCGACCGCTTCATTGATCTCTTTTTCGGGATATTCCGCAACACCTCTCATTGCGGCAGAGGCGCACATTTTTTCCGTCATCCACAGAGTGTTTTCAAGCTCGGCGTGTCTGCGCTTAATCCTCGAAGACGAGGTGTAACAGCCGGGCATAACCGTTCTGAGCGATTTTTCGTGAACAGCAGTCGGCTCAATTTTTGCAAAAAAGGCTTCGGGGGTTGAATGAATGATTCTGTCTTCGCTCTCAGCGATCAATTCTTTGATGTCGGCAAGATCTTTTCGTGACGGTCCGCCGCCGTGGTTGCCCACTCCCCAAAGCACGCAGACGGTGTCCTCCTGCTGAGCGTTCGCCTTGTCTCGGATAGCCTTTGCCGCCTCTCCGAGCGGAGAGCTGTAATAAGTCTGAGCGTGCTGAGCCTTGACCGTTGAGCCGTCAAAGCCCTTCCAGATAAACTGCTTTGCAGGCAGAGGATCATTTCCCGAACGGCAGAAAATATAGCTGTCCTGTCCGCATTTTTTCATAATCTGAACAAGACCTCTGCTGTGTCCGAAGGAGTCAAAATTCACCGCCGTTGTCGGCTTCACTCCGAAATTCTCATAGAAATATTTCTGCCCGACAAGTATCTGACGGACAAGGCTTTCGCCGCAGGGCATATTACAGTCCGGCTGAAGATACCAACCGCCCATAATGTGCCACTTTCCTCGGCAGACAAGCTCCTTGATCCTTTCAAAAAGCGTCGGCGCAAACTCGCTGATATATTTATACAAGGTCACCTCGTTGTGGCAGAAGATATAGTCAAATTCATCTGCGAGGTCGGCGGCGGAACGAAAGGTTGAAACAGCGGCCGCCGCTCCCTCCTCCCACTCCCATTGCCAGATCGGATCAATGTGTGCGTTGCAAATAAGATGTATTTCTTTCATATGTTTTCCTTTAATAAACGTTGCCGCAGAGCCCGGTGTTCACTTCACCGTCTCTGCGGCATAGAATTTTATTTTCTTTGATTTTTTCTTTTGATCTCGTGCAGTCTTTCAAGCTCGGCATTGCGGAGATTTTCGGCTTTCTGCCTCGCTCTTTCTTTTTTTCTTTCCTGAAGCTTTTCGCTGACATCAAGCTTCGCCCAGATAAGAATAACGGCTATTGCCGCCGCGGCGAGAAGAACAATTATCACGATCTCCTTTGTATGATCCTCCGGTGCGTCCGGCACAATAGGATCAAGCTCGCTGACGCTGATAGCAAGAAGATTAAAAAAATTACTTAACATAGTCTTTCAACTCCCTGTAAACCTTTGATATCGGCAATCCCATTACGTTGAAGTAATCGCCGTTTATTCTTTTGACAAGCACGGCGCCCCTGCCCTGGATTCCGTAAGCGCCTGCTTTGTCCATAGGCTCGCCCGTTGCGACATAATCGAAGATTTCCTCATCGTTTAGAGGATAAAATTCAACTTCTGTCTCGTCAAAAAAGCTTGTGACCTTATCTCCGCAGACAATCGCAACGCCCGTGTAAACCTTATGAGTCCTGCCCGAAAGGGATCGGAGCATTTCGACTGCCTCTTTTTCGGAATGAGGCTTTCCGAGTATTTTTCCGTCAAGCGCAACAACGGTATCGGAGCCAACCACGGCGGATTTACCGTGATCCTTCGCAACCGCCTGAGCCTTTTGCAGGGCAAGCGACATAACCACCTCTTGCGGGAGGGCGTTTTCGGGAACGATCTCGTCAATATCGGCACAGATGACGTCAAATTCAAAACCTGCCAAGGTCATCAGCTCGCTTCTTCTCGGAGAAGCTGAGGCAAGGATAATATCCGTCATCACCACAGCCCCTTGTCCCTGAGATGTTTAACCTTGAGCACGGCCGCCTGAGTTTTGCCGTCCTTTATCTCGTTGCTCATCACCATCTCGACCGCCTTGCCGAGAGGGATTTTTTCAACATTGAGGAACTCGTCCTCGTCAAGGTGCTGATGTGTGAATGTCAGTCCCTTTGCGGCATAAAGGTGGATTATCTCTCCGCAGTAGCCGGGTGAGGGATAGAACTTGCCGAGATCGTAATATTCCTCGGCGACACAGCCTGCCTCCTCCTCAAGCTCACGCTTGCCTGTCTCGAACGGATCTTCACCTTTTTCAAGCTTGCCGGCGGGTAGCTCGGGAATGACCTCCATATAAGGATAACGGAACTGACGGACAAAAAGAAGCTCCTCGTTTTCGGTCAGAGCGGCAATGCAAACTCCGCCGGGATGCTCAACGACCTCACGCTGACAGGGCTTGCCGTTAGGAAGCTCTGCGTCATCGTTGCGGACATTGATTATCCTGCCGTTATACACATAAATTTTTTTGATCGTTTTTTCATCAAGCTTCATAATTTTCTCCAAAAGAAAAGGGGCAACCGAGGGAACGATACTTCGCCCAAGGTTACCCCGGTTTTACCGTAAATTATTCTTCGTCTTCGTCTTCGTCGAAATCAAATTCAAGAGTCTCGCCGCAAGCGGGGCACTGAATTGTTTCCTCGTCGAGAACGCTCTCGTCAAGGCAGATTGTCTCGCCGCAAGCAGGACACTCGACCTCAAAATAGTCGTTTTCGTCGTGATCGCAGCAGTCACAGTCATCGTCACAGCAGCAATCATCGTCGCAGCAGCACTCGTCATCGTAGAGATACTCCTCAACCTCGCCGAGATCCTCGTCAAGCTCGTCAACAAGCTCGTTGAGAGCGGCGACCTCGTCCTCAAGATCGGCTACGGCAAGTGCAAGCTCGTCGATAACATCGACCATTGCCTTTATGATCTTTACCTCGTCTGTATCCGCTTCAAAGTGAGCCATCTCTGCAAGTCCCTTGAGATATGCCGCCTTTTCAGTAACTGTCATCATTGTCAATCATCCTTTCGTTTAGGGATAAATTATGCTCTGCCGAGATATTCGCCTGTACGGGTGTCGATCTGAACCTTCTCTCCCTCGTTGATGAAGAGAGGAACCTTGATCTCTGCACCTGTCTCAACAGTAGCAGGCTTCGTTGTGTTTGTTGCGGTATTTCCTGCAAAGCCGGGATCGGTCTTTGTAACCTCAAGCTCAACGAATGTCGGCGGCTCAACGCCGAATACCTTGCCCTTGTAGGAAAGAATCTTGCAGACCATACCGTCCTTAACGAACTTGAAATTATCCGAGAGGTCGGAAGCATTGATCGGAATAAGCTCATATGATTCGGGATCCATGAAATAATAGAGATCGCCGTCGCTGTATGAGAACTCCATATCCTTTCTCTCGATATATGCTGTCGGGAACTTAGCTGTCGGGTTGTAGCTCTTTTCAACTACGGAACCTGTAAGAACATTCTTTGTCTTTGTTCTAACGAAAGCTGCTCCCTTACCCGGCTTAACATGCTGGAATTCAACAACCTGAAGTACGTTGCCGTCCTCCTCAAATGTCATACCATTTCTGAAATCACCTGCTGAAATCATGTGTTATTCCTCCGATTTATTTTTCTTAATCAAAGAATAGGCCGAATGCCCACTCCCCTTTTATCAATATTATTTTATACTATTATCCTGCGTTTTTCAAGTCTTTTCAATTAAAAAGCACTTGTCGTAATTATTTTTTTACAAAACTATCAGCTCTTTTGGCGCATTTGTAAGGTTTTTACAGCCGTTTTCGGTTATCAGAGCCATATCCTCGATCCTCACCCCGAATTTTTCGGGAATATAAATGCCCGGCTCAACCGTCACGACATTTCCCGTTCTCAGCGTTATCTCCGACTTCGGCGAAAGATTTGGTTTTTCGTGAATTTCAATGCCGACGCCGTGTCCCGTTGAGTGGCGGAAAAATTCGCCGTAGCCTGCCTCGGTAATTATATCCCTTGCCGCCCTGTCCGCTTCGTTGCATTTCAAACCGTTTTTTAGAATTTCAAGCGTCGCAAGCTGAGCCTTCAAAACGGTTTCATACACTTTTTTCTGCTCGTCGCCGATATCGCCGACAGCAACCGTTCTCGTCATATCGGAATGTCTGCCGTTGACAACTGCGCCGAAGTCCATTGTGACAAAATCACCTTTTTCAACCTTTTTATCCGTCGGAACGCCGTGCGGTTTAGAGGTGTTTGCGCCGCTGATCGCTATTGTTTCAAAGGAAAGAGCCTCTGCGCCGTGGCTGAGCATATAGTGATCCAATTCAAGAGCTATCTCCTTTTCCGTCACTCCGACCTTGATAAATCCGAAAATGTGTTCAAGAGCCTCCTCGGCAATACGCTGAGCCTTGCAGATGTCCTCAACCTCGTCCTCGGTCTTGACCGCCCTGAAAGAGTCGATCAGCTTATCCGTGCCGACGGTAGTCAGCTTTATTCCGTGCAAAGCCTTTCTCAGCGTTTTAAGCTGTGATACGGTCAGCCTGTCCGCCTCAACTGCAAGCACTTTGCAATCAAACCTTGCCGCATATTCCGAAAGCTTCATTTTCTGCTCCTCAACGTCACAGCATTTGACCGTGCTCTGAGCCGCTTCAATATAGCGGCTGTCCGTCAGAAAAACCGAGCCGTTTCTCGTTGCAAAAAGATATCCGTCCGAAGCGTCAAAGCCGGTAAAATATCTGCGGTTTTCGGGCGAAACAATCAGCGCACCGTCAACGTTTTTCGGTAATCTTTCAATAAATTTTTCGAGCATTGTATCTCCCCTTTATAAAAGCTTTGCAATAATCGGATTGGAAAGTAAAAATCCTTTTTCGGTCAAAGCAATCGACCGATCTGTTTTTTTCATAAGACCGTTTGCAACAAATTGCTCCGTCTTTTTTATTATGTCCTGCAGAAATTCTTTTCCGAATTTCCGTTCATAATTTTCAAAAATAATTCCGTCCTTTAATCGCAGTCGAAGCATAATATATTCTTCCTCGTCTCCGCCCTCGCCGTCGGGAATCGGCTCACCGTCATTTTCAAAATAACCTATGTCCCTCGGATAATAAAATCTTTTTCCGTCGATAAAGGAATGAGCCGAAGGGCCGATGCCGAGGTACTCCTCACAGTTCCAGTATTTCAGGTTGTGCTTTCCCTCGAAGCCGGGACGGGCAAAATTCGATATCTCATAGTGCGAAAAACCGCTTGCCCCGAGCTTTTCACTCATAGCAAGGTACATATCCGCAGTCTCGTCCTCGTCGGGAAGTCGGAGAGTTTCTCTTTTTTGATAGTACGGAGTGCCCTCCTCTATCTTGAGCATATATGCGCTGATATGCGGAGCACCTGTTTCAATGCAAAAATCCAGCGTTTCGTTCAAGGTATCAAGCGTCTGATCCTGCACGCCGAGCATCACGTCAAGAGAAATATTATCTATCCCTGCGGCAAAGCATTGGCTTATTCTTTTTTCAATCAATCGGCGATCCGAAAACCGTCCGAGCTTTTTTCTTTCGTTTTCAATCACAGACTGTACGCCGAGAGAAATTCTGTTCACTCCCGAATCGGCGACGGTTTCAAAAAATTCTTCGTCAACCGCCGAGGGATTACACTCAACTGTTATCTCCCCGTCAACTCCGAAAAGAGCTTTCGCCCTGCGTACAAGCATCGCAACATTCCGTCCGCCGAGCAGAGACGGCGTTCCACCGCCGAGGTAAAGCGTGTCGGCTTTCCTGCCGAGCTTTTCCGCCCAATGTTCCATGCTCTCAATCAGGGCAATCACATACATATCCCTGTCGGAGTCGTCACCCCTCATTGAATAAAAATCGCAGTAAGGGCATTTTGTTTTGCAAAAAGGAATGTGCAAATAAAGTCCGATATTATCCATATTGTCTCCAAAAACAAACGGACTGTTCTTAACGAGCAGTCCGTAAATTTTTAATTATTATTCTTCGGTTGCTGTTGCCTGCTCAAGCTCATGAGCCTCATTAAGCTCCTTTGCGGTTTCGGAACGGCGGATTGCAAGCTCTTTATACATTCTTGTTCTGGTTTCTTCGTCAATGTTATAGAAGCACTTGGGAATGATACCGATAAGTCCGGTAAGAGCAGGAAGAAGAGTTGTCATTGTGAAGAGGAGTCTCTCTGTTCTCTCGCTCTGCTGACCGGGCTTGAGGCCCTGCTTGTAGCCGATGATACCGAGAAGTGCAGAGTTGAGACCTGTCGTAAAGGTAGAAACAAGCTTCTTGGCAAGTCCCTTAACAACGCCTGCCATAGCCTCGGTACGGTAGCCGTTCTGCCACTCACCGTAGTCAATAGCCTCGTTTCTGATCTCCTCCGGAACAACCTTACGCATAGCGTAAACAAAGTTCCACAAGGTTTCTCTGACCATAAACGCGCCGATCATCGGAATAGCCTTCTTGTAATTCTTGTTCATAATACCGAAGAGGTAAACTCCGATATAGAGGAAATCTCCCCAGTGAGAGCCGACAGCCCACAAGGTTCTTGTTGAGAACTTCTCACGGAGCTTGTCAACATAAGTGTAGGAAACGTAGGTAACGAACATTCCGGGGATACCGACAATAAGTCTTGCCGAACCGGCGTTCAGAACGCTGATATAGTAAAGAGAGATGTTGGTTCCGACAGCGAACTGGCTCAGGAACTCGGAAATCGTCAGGAGCATAAGCGGTCTGGACTTGAACAGCGAGCCGACAGCTCCCTTGAAGGTCGGTTTTTCAACCGACTGAAGAACTCTTTCACGAACCTTAAAGGAGAAGAAGAGAGCAAGAATACCGGCGCAAACAGCAGTACCGATTCCCATATAAACAAAGAGGGAAGTCATCTTGATCTTGAGCTTGTTATGGTTTACAAGGTCAACAAGAACGGTACATACCTGGTTGGGTATATTCTCAACAAGGCTTGAGAAAAGGTTAGCCTGGTTGATAAGACGTGTTCTGTCAAAAACATCGGGCGTGATCGTAGCGATGATACCCGTCTTTGAAATCTCATAAAGCGAACCCGCTAAGTTTTGCAGCATCTGCAAGGCGAAGTACGTTATGATCTTCGGCATATAAGAGCCGGATGTTTCGGGGAACATAAGCGGCATTCCCCAGAAAATAATACCCATTAACGTGCCGGGAAGCGCATACATAATCAGATACGGCTTAAACTTGCCGAATCTTGTGTTGGTACGGTCAACTATTGAGGCCAGGAACAGGTCATTGATGATATCCCAGATGCTGACAACAACGCCGATGATAGCCTGCCACCAGTAGGAAATAATAAGAACGTCCGTCAGGTAGTATGCCTTGTTCTGATCCAGATTAAAGCTCTGAGCAACGTCAAAAAGGACATATGTAAAGGTCTCTTTACTTCCGACATAGCGTCTGCCCTTTGGCAGCTTGCGCTTGGCTTCTTTCTGCTCTTCGGGTTCTGCCTGAGCAGTCTGAACTTCTTTAGTTTCAGTAGCCATACTTTTCCTCCTTATTTTTATAAACAAAGTTACTTGTGTATTATAGCACAAATTATATTAAAGTTGCAATACTTATTTTATATTTATTCGTCCAGTTTCAAAATTGACATAAATGCTTCCTGCGGAACTTCGACGGTACCGAACTGTCTCATTCGCTTTTTACCCTCTTTCTGCTTTTCAAGCAGCTTCTTCTTTCGGGTAATATCACCGCCGTAGCACTTGGCAAGAACATCTTTACGCATCGCCTTGATCGTTTCACGGGCAATTACCTTGCCGCCGATCGCTATCTGAACGGGGATTTCAAACATCTGACGGGGAATATTCTCCTTGAGCTTTTCGGCGATCTTTCTCGCTCTTGCATACGCCTTGTCGGTGTGAATGATGAACGACAATGCATCAATCATATCGCCGTTGAGCAGAACGTCGAGCTTAACAAGATTTGAACGGGCGTAGCCCTCGATCTCATAATCAAAGGAAGCGTAGCCCTTGGTGCGTGATTTGAGCACGTCGAAGAAATCGTAAATAATTTCGTTCAGCGGAAGATCGTAAGCGATGTCCACCCTGTCAGGCGTAACATAGGTCATATTCTTGAACACGCCTCTGCGCTCCTGACACAGATCCATAATCGCACCGACATACTCGTTCGGAGCGTAAATATTTGCGTTGGTGATCGGTTCCTCGCAGTAGTCGATAAAGGCGGGATCGGGATATTTCGTGGGATTATCAATCTCAACAACCGAGCCGTCCGTCAGATGAATTTTGTAAACAACGCTCGGAACGGTTGTCACAAGGTCAAGATCATATTCACGTTCCAGTCTTTCCTGAACTATCTCAAGATGAAGAAGTCCGAGGAACCCGCATCTGAAGCCGAAGCCGAGTGCGCCTGAGGTTTCAGGCTCAAAGGAGAGTGCGGCATCATTAAGCTGGAGCTTGCCGAGGGCGTCACGGAGATTTTCATAGTCCGCTCCGTCCGCAGGATAAACTCCGCAGAAAACCATCGGATTGACCTTTCTGTAACCGGGGAGAGCCTCCTCGGCAGGATATTCCGCCGTTGTGACCGTGTCGCCGACTCTTGCATCGCCGACAGTCTTTATGGAAGCGGTGATGTAACCTACCTCACCGGCTGTCAGCTCTGCGGCAGGCTCCATTGCGGTCGCTCTCATATATCCGACCTCAACAACCGTAAATTCTGCACCCGTTGCCATCATTCGCATGGTGTCGCCGGCTTTGATCTTGCCGTCAACAACACGGACATATACAATAACGCCCTTATAGTTGTCATAAACCGAATCGAAAACAAGCGCCCTGAGCGGTTTTGAATCGTCGGAATCAAGGGGAGCGGGAATATCGGAAACAATTTTTTCAAGCACCGCTTCAACATTCTCGCCTGTCTTTGCCGAAACTCTCGGAGCGTCGGAGCAGTCAAGTCCGATCACTTCCTCTACCTCCTCCGAAACACGGTCGGGATCGGCGGCAGGCAGGTCGATTTTATTTATTATCGGCACAATCTCAAGGTCGTGATCCAAAGCAAGATATGTGTTAGCAAGCGTCTGAGCCTCAACGCCCTGAGATGCGTCAACGATCAGCAATGCGCCCTCGCAGGCGGCAAGCGAACGTGAGACCTCATAGTTGAAATCGACGTGACCGGGCGTGTCGATCAGATTCAGCTCATATTCCTCGCCGTTCTTTGCTTTGTAATTAAGCTTGACGGCGTGCGCCTTGATCGTTATGCCCCTCTCTCTTTCAAGATCCATATCGTCAAGAAGCTGTTCCGTCATATCCCTGACGGCAACCGACTCCGTCAGCTCAAGCAAACGGTCGGCAAGCGTGGACTTTCCGTGATCTATGTGGGCAATTATGGAAAAATTCCTTATATGGTCTTTTTTTACTGCCAAAATATCACCTCTGCAACGTAAAAAAGATTGAAAAGGACAGGCTACTTAACACCGATAGCCTGTCCGGAGTTTAATAAATTATTTTTCAAAAACCTTGCGGAAAATTGCGGCAACCCTTGCAAGATCGTCATCGGTCATTGCGGTGCCGGAGGGCATACAAATTCCGCGGCGAAAGATATCATCGCCTACGCTTTCGCCCTCTTTACAGCTTATGAAGTCGGAATCTGAGAAGATCGGCTGATTGTGCATCGGGTTCCACGCTCTTCTCGACTCAACATTGTTTTGCTCCAAAGCGTCAATAATCTCGTCGGGAGTGACATCGCAACCCTCGTCGATTGTAACAACGCTGAGCCAGAAATTCGGCTTGCAGCCCTCAAGCACGGGAGCCATCGAAACGGGAAGATCCGCAAAAGCCTTCTTATAATACTCATAATTATGTGTTCTTGCGGCAACCCTCTCGTCCATATTTTTTATCTGTCCTCTGCCTATTCCTGCGCAGATATTGGACATACGGTAATTATATCCTATTTCGTTATGGAGGTAGTAGTTTACCTTTTCCTTGGACTGGTTAGACCAGAAATGGATCTTCTCAACCGCTTCGGGATCATCGGAAAGTGCCATTCCGCCGCCCGATGTGGTGACAATCTTGTTTCCGTTGAAAGAAAGCGCGCCGATCTTGCCGAAGGTACCGCACTTCTTTCCCTTGTAGGTCGTGCCGAGAGCCTCAGCGGCGTCCTCAAGGATCGGAACGTTATATTTCTCGCAGATGGGAATTATTCTGTCATAATTTGCGCTGTTGCCGTAAAGATCAACAACAATGACCGCCTTCGGAAGCTCACCCATAGCTTCATATTTATCAAACGCTTTCTGCAAAGCATCGGGATCCATATTGAAGCTTTCATAATCGGAATCAATGAAAACCGGCTTTGCTCCGAGATACGCAACAGGGTTACAGCTTCCCGAGAAAGTAAAATCGGAACAAAAAACTATATCGCCTTCACCTACTCCGAGATATTTGAGTCCCATATGGATTGCGCCCGTACCGGAGGCAAGCGCAACGCTGTGCTTTACTCCGACATATTCACACATCTCTTTCTCGAAACCGATGAGATTAGGTCCAAACGGAGCGATCCAGTTTGTCTGGAACGCTTCGTTAATATAATTGATCTCTGTACCGTTCATACACGGAGGCGAGAGAAAAATTCTGTCAGCCATTTTCTACACTTCTTTTCGGAAATTATTCGTTGTCTATTTTCTTCCCTTTATCGGATTCACTGTTTTTCTTAGGATTACCGTAACCGTAACCGTAGCCGTAACCGTTACCGTAACCATAGCCGTAGCCGTTTCCATAGCCGTAACCGTAACCGCCGTAGCCATAGCCGTAGCCGTTTCCGTAGCCGTAACCGTAGCCGCCGCCGTAACCGTTGTTACCGTAGCCATAGCCGTAACCGTAGCCGCCGGAATTCTTCTTCTTTCTGCGGGCATAGCGTCCGTAGTATCCGCCGTAGCGCAGATAACCCTTACGTCTGTAATAACGGCTGTTTTCTTCGCCGGCACTCATAGTGAACACGGCGCCGATAATATCAATATCCGCTCCCCGAATCTCATCAAGGGTACGGTTGATTTCCGCAACCTTTGCGTAGTCACGGCGGACATTATAAATAACTCCGTCCGCAAGAGGCGCAATAACCAAGCTGTCGGAAACAACGTGCGCCGGAGGTGAGTCGATGATGATATAGTCAAACTCTTTTCTCGCCTGCTCGATTACGGATTTAACCTTGTCCGTATCAAGAACCTCTGTCGATTTCAGCGAGATACCGCCGGTCGGGAGAACGAAGATACCGAGAGACTTGATGAACTTGATGGAGTCAACATAGGTTGATGTTCCTTTGATAATCGGAATAAGACCGTAGCGAGTATCGCTCTTGACTCCGACGGCATGAAGAACCGCAGGCTTTCTCAAGTCACTGTCGATAAGCAGAACAGATTTACCCTTCTGAGCAAGAGAACAGGCGATATTAACGGCAACAGTCGTCTTACCCTCGTCCTCGTAGGTACTTGTGATAACAAATACCTTGTAGCCTTTTTCGTTCTTGACATTTTCAAGCTTGGTTCGTATTGCCTTGAAGCTTTCGACAAAGGCGAAGCTGACCTTTGCCGTATCGGTAATAAGCAGGGATCCCTGCGGAGTTTTCTTTTTCTGATTGAACAATCCCGATTTCTTTTCAAGCAACGGGATCGAGCCGAGAACGGTAACGTTGACCTCTCGCCTGAGATTATCAAGCGTAAGCACCGTGTTTGTTGTGATAGTCATAATAAAGATTATGAACACAACAATTACCGCTCCGAGAATAAATCCGTAAATCGCCTTGGTTATCGCATCATCCGAGTTGCAGATAACCGGTGCCGTCGGATTTTTTATAAGCTTAACGGAAATAGTGTTGTCATAGCTTTGAATGTATTTGGGAAATTCCTCAAGAACAACCTTCAGCGCTCTCTCGCAATATCCCTCGTCCGTGCTGGTGACATTTATGCGAAAGAATCCACCGATTCCCGTATCTTCAATGGATAAACTGTTTTCAATAAATGAGGTTGAATACTCCTTACCGACTTCATCTTCGGCAAGAGTTTTCTGAATATTGTAAAGCATTTCACTGCCCTTTATCAGATACTGATAACGTGAAATGACCGCATCGTTATAGAATTTCGTTTCTTCCCTGTACTGAGGCGTCGAGTTTTTGCTGTTTGAATAATCCTTAACTATAACATACTGGGTTTCCATAAAGCCGAGCGTCATAGATGTACGGTAATTTTCGACATAAGTTGCCTTTGCGATTGCAAAAGCCGCACCGGAAAAAATCGCACCGACGAGCAGTATCGCCCAAAGCTTGGAAAGAAGATTTTTCGCCAATCTTCCCATATCAAGCGACGGGCCGGATTCGTTATAATAAATATTCTTTCCGACGTCCATTTCCTGCATTTTTTTATCATCTCCATTTAGTATATTATAAAGTAAAAGAACCGATTAGTCAACAACTAAAAACCCCTTTTATAAATCTCTCCCCTGTTAATAAGCGGAACCTCCTTATCCGTAAGTACGCTTTTCGCCGCATCGTGTACCATCATCTGCATATTAAACTGACTTATGTCCGGCGGAAAATAGTTCATCATCCTCAAAAGGTCGTTCATCCTGTAGTGTGACGAGTGGGCGTCCGTAGCGATGAAAGAAGCCGCACCTGTATATGCCATCGCATAGGCAAGCTCAAATTCCTGCGGACCGTCAAGGCTTGCAAGACTCGGCGCATTGATCTGAAAAAGAACTCCGTTTCTTATCAGTGCATTTACAACGTCATAATCAAACTGAAAATATTCGTATCTTTCAGGATGAGCCACAATGGGAATGAGTCCCATATCAATTACCGCATTCAGGTAACCGACTATTCTTTTAGCCGAAAGATTTCTGAAAGCAAATTCCGTCAGGATATATCGGCTTCCGTTAATCGAAAGACGCCTAAGATCCGAAGCGAAGAAAACATCATCGTCAAGGAAAACCTCTGCTCCGGGATAGAGAGTTATCCCCATATTCATCTGATTGATAATATCTTGCAGTTCTCTGATTTTATTATTCCTTGTTTCAACAAATCCGTCAAGGTTGCCGACCGTAGTAATATGCGGAGTGCAAACTATATGCTTTATTCCGTTCTGCTGTGCAATACGGCACATCTGCACGGACATCTCCATACTGTTAGATCCGTCATCCATTCCCGGAAGAATGTGACAATGAAGATCTATCATAAAATCCCTCCTTGTCAGTTATTTGCGCTGAAGAATTTCGTTTGCTGCGATCGCAAATCCCTGTGCCGCAGGAACAACGCAAAGCTTCTCGGAATAGAAACCGATTCCGTGCGTGTCGCCCTGGGCAAAATCTATAACACCGTTTCTGCGCGTTACCGTCCTGAGTTTTTCTATCATTTTTTTTGCCAGTTTTTTATATTCGTCATTGTCCAGAAGCTCCGCCATATATGCGTAGCAGTACGCAAGCATAGCGCAAGCCGAGCTGTCCTGTATAGAAAAGCAAAGTACAATTCTGTCAACCGTGCCGTCCTCATGAATGTATTTTTTCAAAGCGTCGAGAAACTCGATCGACAGCTTCAGAAGCTCCGCTTTTTCACGGTTGTGACCGTCGCTGTCAAGAAGCGTGCGAAGGCTGTCAACCAATCCGATCGCCCACCATGCACATCCTCTGCCCCAGCCGCAAACTCCGAGAGGCTCAAAGCTCTCCTCCTTGAAGCTGTGAAAAGGAATTTTGATTTTTTCATTTATTCCGTGCTCACGGTACTCGCGGATCTGCTTCATCGCAAGGGAAATATACTCCTCGCAGGAATAGGTCAGCGCATATTTTATCATAAACGGACATATCATTCCGACCGTGTCAACAAATCTGTATTCGGGAATACTTTCGTTATACGGAATCGTTCCGTGATTATCTGCCGCATTTTTAAGCATCTCGGCAACGCTGTCCATCGCCGGACGAAGCTTTTCTCTGTCGATAAATTTCCCGGAAAGCATTTCAAAGCACAGCATTGCGCTGTCCATTCTTTTCGGAACGACCTTCCATTCTCCGTCATCGGAACGAATGTATCTTGAAATAAGGCTTTTGACTTCCTCCGACATATCTTCGCCCAAATAATTTGCGGCCTTGAGCAGTGAAGCGTCCTGCCAGTATGTTACGGAAGTCAATTTGCCGTAGTCGTTTATTTTTTTTATAAAATTTGTGTTGCGGCTGTCGTTGACAGGCACCTCGGGCGCACCTTTTTTCAGCCACTTCCTCAATACTTCTTTGGTTTTTTCAAGCCACTCGGCTTCGGAAAGCTGTCCTATTTTTATTCTGCCGAGCCACGTCATAAAAGTTTCCCACTGTTCATATCCGAGGATAAAAATTATTATTAAGAGTAAAATTATAATTATCGCCATATATTTCGCCTCATTCACCGATCAGTCCGTAAAGCTTGAATATTTCTTCCTCGTTGCTCACCTTTTCCCCCGCAAGATTATTACTGAGTTTTATTCTCTCGTTTTTATCGTCGATCAGCAATTCAAGCTTATCCGCCATATCGACCTTATCCATGTGACAGATAATTCCGTCAACCCCGTCGTTTATCTGATCGAAAACCGTCGGGAAATCGGTCACGACGATCGGCCGCAGAAGCGCCTTCGCCTCATCTATTGCGATTGATTTTCCTTCAAAAAGCGACGGCTGAACATAAATGTCACATTGACCGATATAAGGATACGGCTCCGACTTCATTCCGAGCAAAATAAAATACTTTTCCAGTCCGCAGCTTTCAATTTGTTTTTCGATCTGAGTTTTCAGCTCTCCTGTGCCGATGTGATACCACTTTATATTCTTGCCTCTTTTTACAAGCTCGGCACAGCAATCCACGGCAAGAGAAATGTTTTTCTGCGGAGATAATCTTCCGACCGTACAGATAACAACGTCATTTCCCCGGTCGGGATAGGCATTGATTTTTCTGCTCTCTTCTATCAGTATTTTCTGTCCGGTAATGTTTTCAACAACCTCAAACTTCTTTTTGTGTTCAGGGAAATTTTTCAGAAGACTGTTCTTACATTCCTCGGAAACCGTAATTATTTTATCCGCCGCCTGAAAAGTTTTTTCATAGCTGATTTTATCAAATCCGAGCTTTTCAATATCGTTGTGAATATAGCAGAGCTTTCTTTTTGCATTTACTTTTTCCGTAACAAATCGGTTAGCGTTTCCTTCAAGATACCCGATAGCGCAGTCATAACTTTTTTTAATTTTCGGGAGTTGTTTTTTCAGGTATTTCCACTGCATCTCCTCACGCATATGTGCGTCGGGGACTTTGGAAATTTTTGAATATTTCAGTCTGTCAAACGCAGAAAAAAGTTTACCTTTTTTCAGAAAATATTTAACGGCGCTCACAGCGTTCCCGTCAAACATTTCGTAGTCACCGCTGCCGTCTAAAACATTGACCTGCTCGGGAATTTTTTCAAAAAACAGACCGTCGTGTCTGAAGCAAAGCAGATCGACATCATATTTTTCGTAATCAAAAAGCGTCAGAACGGTCAAAAGACTTTTTTCGGCGCCTCCGCCCCTCATAGAGGGAATAACAAAAAGAATCTGCTTTTTCACTCCGTCACTCCTATCAGATTTTTTGAAGCATTTCTCCGGCTTCCATTGCGCTTCTCATTCGCAGAGGTATACTCTTCATCAATTCCCTGCGTATTTCATTTTCATTTTCGAGCAACTTTAAAAACTCATCTCTGAGCTCCTCATAATCCGTCATCGCTTTGATGTCAAGGACATATTTTCCCTCGCCGAAAATATCCTTTGCAATTCCTCTTGCCTTAACGCTGTATCCGAGTGCAATCGTCGGGACGCCGCTTGAATATGCGGCGATCGTTGAATGTGTTCTTGCACCGATAAAAAATCTGGTGCCGGCAATATATCCTTTGTACTGTCTCGCTTCAAGGTCGGGAGGCAGTATCGCTATTCTGCCTGTATGCTCAAACTTTTCAAAAATCGGTTTCATAAAATCGTAGTCATTGTTGTTTTCCTCAACAACGTGCGGAACAAGCAGAACTTTCATCGTTGTATTTTCAAAAATGAACCGGAGGAAATCTTCGGCAATTTCTTTTTTTCGGGGATCTCCCGATGCAACAAGAGGGCTGATATTAAAGCCGAGAGTGTTTTCTCTTGTAAATCCGTCTATCGGCTCGACATCAACTCTCTCCATACAAAAGGCGGGATCGGAAAAGAGATAAATATTATCGTTTGCACCGTTCTCTTTGAGAAGCTCGTATGTTATCGGCTCGCGTGTAAATATTGCGTCAAAATCCCTCAGACTTTCGAGTTTCCGTTCGCTGAGATCCTCGGCTCCGATTGACGCACCCCAGAGCACGGTCTTTTTTCCTCTTTTTTTAAGCTCTCTTGTAAGCACCTGTATTCCGTGATTGTCGCCGTAGCAATATGTGTCGCCGCCGACGGAAAGGCAGATATCGCAGTCTTCGGCGTCGGAAACGATCGGAGAATACATTTTCTGCAAAGCGTAGGTCTCGGAATTATTGATCTTGAGATCCACGGCGGCAATGAGCTTTTCAACCTTTGTCAAATCTCTTGTCTTTGCCGCTTTTACGGTTATATTGTTAATTATTTCATCATCAGAGGGATTGTTTGACGAAAGAACAAATTCTGCTTTTTCGTCGCTGTTTTCAATGATATTCATACTTCCTCTGACGATAGCTTCACAGCCATGGTTTTTACTGCCCTCATGATTAAACAAAAAATACTTCATAACTAAGACCTCAACGAAAAAGTTTTCTGCCGGGGAAGAAATAATCGGACTGATACATATATATCTGGTAAGACATAACTCTTGAGTACAGGAAGAACAGTATTACCAGACCGGTGACATATACCGCCTTATCCTTTGGCTTGACGGCATAGGAAACAACCCATGCGGTGAAGATAATATAGTAAATACTCAGATAAATAGCCAGTCGGGCAAAAATCCAGTTATAAGTCGCTACAATGTATATCGCCATATTCAAAAACGCCATATTGACAAGAATATCTCCGATATGTCCGAGCATCTTCATTCGATCCTTGTTCAGGTAGGCAACCACAATCGGAGCCGCAGAAACTATAGGTCTGAAGAAGCTGCTTCCGCCCTCAATGCCATCGGTAAACCAGCCGTTTTCCGCATATCCGGAATAGCTCGTTTCCTCCAACGCACCGAGGAAGGACGGGAGAATTTTATCAAATCCCATTGCAAGAATAACGCTTCCGAGCAAGAGAACATAGGAACTTTTCTCCCAAGCTTTTCTTCTGACTACAATGTATACTACAAGCATCATCAACGCACTGCTGTGCATAAAGTAAGCGATTATTACAAAAACCGCATACTTGAATATTGAGCCTCTCTTGATTGAAAAAAGATACTTAGTTCCCAACAGCACAAATGCCGCAGCCATATACTGTCTCATTCCGTCCATCATACCGCCGAGATATCCGTAAGTGAAAAACATAAATATGCCCAGCTCAATCGGAGTACAGTAGTAATAAATTATAATCAACGCCGGGATCAATGCTATTGCCGAACAGACAAAAATAAGCACCTGTGGATCATCTGTCTGGTTTCTGATAATACTCTGGATGAAAGCGAACATATTTCCGTCAAGAATCGTTTGAATTTTTACCGGGTTATTATCGGGCATATTTTCAAATGAATACATATAGAAATATGTGTCGCCGATAGTTTTTCTGAGTCCTGCAAAGGTAACGTAGAAAGCAATCGGCAAAATCAAAGCGATTGGATTAGGCAAGGGCTGGCCGAGACCGCCTCTTGCTCTGAGCGGAAAGGAACGAGCCGCCACGGCTATCATACACAAAATAAACGTGGCAACCCATACAATTATTTCATAAAAGTCAAAATCGAAGTTAATCATTCTGTACCTTTTCCCAAGACGGTCACGGTGGATTTATTCCAATGAATCATAAACCGCTTTCAGTTCCTCTATCACATTTTCCTTTGAAAAAGTCTTGATGAAGCTGACAGCATTCTCAGACATTGTATCGTAAAGAGGTCTGTCCTCTTTCAGTTTTTTTATTCGGTTCGCCATTGCTTCATCGTCATTCGGAGCAACAACAAAACCGTTGTATACGTCACGGCAGAGCGCTCGGTGTCCCCTGTTGTCCGAGAGAACGACAGGCAGTCCGCAAGCCATTGCCTCCATCACGTTAACGGGCAAGCCCTCACGCAAGCTTGAGCCTACGGCAATATCGCTGAGCTGTACAAGCTTGCAAACATCCTCCCGATGTCCGAGAAAATCTACACGGTCGGATACGCCGAGCTCATTTGCGAGCGAAACATATTTCCCGGAAATATTGTCCGCTCCGACAATAAGCAGCCGATAATTGCCGCCTTCATCCGTCAGTCTTTTCATCGCCCGTATCAGCATAGACTGATTTTTATTTTCGTTCATTTCCGCAACGTAGATCAGAAGCGTTTCCTCCTGTGAAAAGTCCTTCTCGCTGCGAAGCTTTCGTTTCCCGTCATCAGAGATCTTGAAAAACAGATCGCTGTTGTAACCGACTCCGTTCACCTTGACGGTCTTCTTCGCTTTAAGGTGTTTTTTTGCAAAAGCGAAGTCCTCGTCATTTATCGTAATCAGGCAGTCCGTCATTGCAGACATAACAAGCTCGATCGGATAATATACAAGCCAGTTAAGCGTCGGCGCACCTTTATAAAAATGGAAGCCGTGTGCGGTATAAACCACCTTGGCACCCTTTTTTCTCTCGCCTCTTGCGGCAATTCGGGCAAGGATACCGCCCATCGGCGTGTGACAATGAATTATATCGTAGCCGCCGTCCCGGATAATTTTTTTCAGCTCTTTATAGGCCTTTAAATTCTCCTTGTCGGCAGGCGAGCGTTTGATGGAAATCTTGAATCTGTTGTCGCAAAACGGCAGTTCCCTTTCACCGCCGCAGGCAACATCAACCTGCCAGCCTTTTTCTTTAAACAGCTTAAAACAGGGCAAATGGAAATAATAGAAGTGTTCCGCAACCGTAGCAACATAAAGAATTTTTTTCATTGCGAAGCTTCCTTTCTTTACACCGTTTTCCTGTTTCCCCCAAATTTTTCCATTGTATTTTCGGAATCACTGTTTATTCCGTCCTGACTGACAACATTTTCGATCGTCTTGATAAAAATCTTCAGATCCATTTTAAAGCTGTAGTGGTCAACATAATAAACATCATAGGCAAATTTTTCATCCCACGTCAGGGTGTTGCGTCCGTTGACCTGCGCCCATCCGGAAATTCCGGGAAGGACGTTGTGTCGGCGCATCTGTTCGGGAGAATAAAGCTCGAGATACTCCTTGAGCAGCGGTCTCGGACCGATGAAGCTCATCTCGCCTTTTATTATGTTAAAAAGCTGAGGAAGTTCATCAACGCTTGTCTTTCGCAGAATATTGCCTATCTTTGTCATTCTGTCAAAATCACTCAGCTCGTTTCCGTTCTTATCACGGAGCGTCGTTGACATTGTGCGAAATTTATAAACGGTAAAGATCTTTCCGTCTTTTCCGGGCCTTTCCTGTTTGAAAAGTATCGGTCCGTCCCTGTTGACCGCAATCAGTATAGCTGCAATCAGCATTATCGGGGAAAGAATTATCACAAGAAACAGCGCCGTAATCAGATCGAGTGACCTCTTTATGTACTTATACATCTGATCCCACTCTCTCAAAAGATTTTTTTCATTTTTATTCTGCTTCGTGATAGTTCGGGACTATCTCCTTAATAAGACCCCTTACTTCCTTTTCGTTGGCGTTTTTCAGTCTTTCAAGCTGGTTTTCAAAAAGGTTGTCGTCCATCTCAACCGGCTTGGTGACGAAAATTTTATTGTTCGCCGTCATTTTTCTCTCGCTGCTTTCTTCATCAAGGACAAGCTCCTCATAGAGCTTCTCGCCCGGACGAAGTCCCGTGAATTTGATTTCAATCTCTGTGTAGGGTTTATATCCCGACAGCATAATCAAATTTTCGGCGAGGGTGACGATTTTGACAGGCTCTCCCATATCGAGAACAAAGATTTCACCGCCCTTGGCAAGACCGCCTGCCTGAACAACAAGCTGAGCCGCCTCGGGGATAGTCATAAAATATCTTGTTATATCGGGATGAGTGACCGTAACCGGTCCTCCGTTTTTAATCTGCTCGGTAAAGATAGGAATAACGCTTCCGCTTGAGCCGAGAACGTTGCCGAAACGAACGGCGGCAAAGATCGTGCTGTTATTACACTTGCGCTCAAAATACTGAACGATCATCTCGGTTATTCTCTTTGTTGCACCCATAACGTTTGCAGGGTTGACAGCCTTGTCCGAGGAAATATTTACAAAACGTTTAACATTATATTCAATGGCAATGCTTGCAACGTTGAAGGTTCCGAAAACATTGTTCTTGACAGCTTCCTTGGGGCTGTCCTCCATAAGGGGAACATGCTTGTGCGCCGCCGCATGGAAAACGATCGACGGATGGAACTCATCAAAGACCTCTCTGAGCCTCTTGGGATCCCTGACAGAGCCTATTCTTATATCAATTTCAAGCTTGCCCTTATGGTATGCGTCAAGCTGCTGTTTAAGAAGGTATGCACTGTTTTCATAGATATCAAAAACAACGATCTTTTTCGGATGATATTTTGAAACCTGACGGCAAAGCTCGCTTCCGATTGAACCGCCGCCGCCCGTAACAAGAACAACCTGGTCATTAAGATAGCTGCAAACATCTTTGTTCAGCTCAACCTCGGGACGGGAAAGAAGATCGGTAATATTAACATCACGGATCCTGCCGCCGCCCTGCGACATGTCCGCCATTTCCAAAAGGCTCGGCGAGGTTTTGAGCTTACAGCCCGTCTTAACAGCGACACGAAGTATCTCCGTCTGACGCTCGGTGTTTACCGACGGCAAGCAGAGGATAATTGTATCTATATCATATTTTTTTGCAAGCTCCGGAATCTGGTCGCAGGTGCCCTTTACGGGAACGCCTCGTATTCTCTGACCGAGCTTCAGCGGATTGTCGTCAACGGCAATTATGGGCTTGCCCTTTGAATAATTGTTGACCTCGAGCTCATTGATAATAATCATGCCCATATCGCCTGCACCGACGATCATTACACGGTCAAGCATTTCATCTTTTTTAAGCGCACTCTCCCGATAGTACCGTCTTATCAATCGGTATCCCATTCTCATTCCGGAAACGAGAATAATTATAACCAAAGTGCTGAAAATATAGAAGTAAGCGTCAAAGCAGCCGTTTTTCAGGTTGGAGGTCGCACCGCCGATACTGGAGATAATAAGATCAACGGCAATTCCGGATATTCCGCTGATAATCGTCGCAACGCTGACATTCAAAATCTCTTTATATCCGGCGTATTCCCACATACTTGAATAGACTTTAAAGGCATAAAAAAGCAAAATCGTAATAGCAGTTACAGGCAATGCTCTTTCCAGCAGCGCGTCCATACTTTTTTGTCCGCCGCCGATAAACATAACGCATAGGTATGAAAAGTTTACCGCAAAAACATCATACACCATCATTATGATGCGCTTAACAAATGCGCTCCTGAAATCCACCTTTTTCAATTCCGATAACCTCCTACAAGATCACTTCATTCTCTTGATAGTCGCTTTTCCCTCTATACACTCTATTTTATTTTAATATATAACTTTAATAAAGTCAAGGCAATCCGATCCTTTATTGAACGATTAACTGAATTTTCCTCTGTGTAATTTCCGTTTTATCAAAATACAATTAAAGTTGACAGATTTTTCAAAATATGATAGGCTTATAAAAAATTGAATGGAGAATACAAATGATTGGATTAGGAATATGGGAGGCCTCGATCAACACGATGCTTTTCCGAGGAACCGGTCGCGTTACGATAAGCGACAACAACGGAGAGTATGACTTCAAGCTTGAAATTGTCGGCGAAAACGCTCCCGAATTTAAAATCAGCGAAGTTACGGAAAGCGGAAACACTCTCAGCGCAGTTGCCGAATGTGATATGTTCAAGGACAAAAAAATCCCCGTAACAGCCACCTTTGAAGGCGATACGGTTACGGGAACGGCAAAGCTTCCGTTTATCGGAAACATCAAGGTCAAAGGACACAGGGTTTCATAAAAATTAAACAAAATAAACGGCAGACCTTTTCGTGTCTGCCGTTATATTTTGCGTATCTATACCTGATTATTTAGACTCGGTGTCGATCAGCTCAATGATGCACATTTCAGCTGCATCACCGCGGCGGGCACCTGTCTTAATAATGCGGCAATAACCGCCGTTTACGTCCTTATATTTCGGAGCAATTTCATCAAAAAGCTTCTTAACAACGTCCTCTTTAGTAACGTATGCTAAAACCTGTCTTCTTGAATGAAGTGTGTTATCCTTAGCAATGGTAATCATTTTTTCAGCCATTGCACGAACTTCCTTTGCTCTCGTAACGGTGGTCTCTATTCTGCCGTTTTCTAAAAGGTATGTTACCATGCCTCTGAGCATTGACTTACGATGGTCACTTGCTCTTCCAAGCTTTCTGGCTCCTGGCATTAAAAGTCACTCCTTTACCGTTAGTGTGTTGTTTGATTAAATTACAGCTCTGACGATCAGTCGTCGTCCCTGCGAAGATCGTAGCCGAGGGATGCAAGCTTTGCAACGACCTCGTCAAGCGACTTTCTGCCCAGGTTACGAACCTTCATCATATCGTCCTCGGACTTACCGATCAAGTCCTCTACTGTATTGATTCCTGCTCTCTTCAAGCAGTTAAAAGAGCGCACAGACAGGTCAAGTTCCTCAATGGTCATCTCCAAGACTTTTTCCTTGCCATTCTTACTCTTCTCAACCATTATCTCAGTTTCAAAAGCCTCATCAGAGAGATCTCCGAAAAGACTGAGATGCTCGTTGAGGATCTTGGCGCCCAGAGAAACGGCTTCCTTAGCGGAAATTGTGCCGTTTGTCCACACTTCAAGTGTCAGCTTATCATAGTCGGTTATCTGGCCGACACGTGTGTTCTCGACTGTGTAATTTACCTTTAATACCGGTGAATAGATCGAGTCGATTGCAATTACACCGATCGGCGGCTGAAGATACTGCTTGTTACGTTCAGCAGAATCGTAGCCCCTGCCGCTGCTGCAGGTCAACTCCATTACCACATGGGCGTCGCTGTCAAGAGATGCGATGTGAAGATCGGGATTAAGGATCTCGACATCGGAATCTGTCTTGAAGGAGCCTGCGGTGATTTCACCTTCACCTTTAACATCAACGTACATGGTCTTGGGACCATCGCCGTGAATTTTAAGGATTACGCTCTTCAAGTTAAGAACGATTTCCGTAACGTCCTCTTTGACGCCCGGGATCGTTGAAAACTCGTGAAGAATTCCGTCGATCTTGACGGAAGTTATTGCGTAGCCCGGCAATGAAGAAAGAAGAACTCGTCTGAGGCTGTTGCCCAGTGTTGTTCCGTAGCCTCTCTCCAAAGGTTCTACTACAAATTTACCGTAAGTACCGTCAGGTAAAACATCGGCTGTTTCGATTCTTGGTTTTTCTATGCCAATCATTCAAAACCCTCCTTGTTGTATTAAGTATACGGTTATTATTTTGAATAAAGCTCGACGATGAGGTGCTCCTCAACAGGATAGTCTATATCGTCACGGGACGGCATAGCGATAACCTTACCGGTGAACGCATCATCTGTCTTCTCAAGCCACTTCGGAAGAAGAACAACAGGAGCCTTCTCGCCTGTAAGCTCTGTGAAAACAGAACTTGATCTGCTGTTCTCGCAAACTGCGATAACCTCGCCCGGCTTTACCATGTATGACGGAATGTCAACACGCTTGCCGTTGACGGTGAAATGACCGTGAGAAACAAGCTGACGAGCCTGACGACGAGTTGCTGCAAATCCGAGACGGAAAACAACATTGTCAAGACGGCGTTCGCAGAGAACGAGGAGATTCTCGCCTGCTTTACCCTGCATCTTGGTAGCCTTTTCATAATATGAATAGAACTGCTTCTCAAGCATGCCGTATATGAACTTAACCTTCTGCTTCTCGTTAAGCTGAAGGGCGTACTCAGACTTCTTTCTTCTCATCTGTCCTTTGGGATTGCGGATAGTTTCCTTGTTCTTGTATCCCATAACAGCCGGAGAAATTCCGAGCGCCTTGCAACGCTTAGCAATAGGCTGCATATTTCTTGCCATATCAATATCCTCCTTCTTCTGAAATTATACGCGTCTTCTCTTCGGCGGACGGCAGCCGTTGTGCGGGATCGGAGTAACGTCCTTGATAAGGCTTACTTCCAAGCCAGCTGTCTGCAATGCTCTGATTGCAGCTTCACGTCCTGCTCCCGGACCCTTAACGTAAACCTCAACTGTCTTCATACCATGCTCGATAGCGATCTTAGCGGCAGTCTCGGCAGCGGTCTGAGCTGCGAACGGAGTTGACTTCTTAGAACCTCTGAAGCCCATCTCGCCTGCGCTTGCCCATGATACTGCGTTGCCCTGTGTATCACTGATGGTAACGATAGTATTGTTGAAGGTGGATTGGATATGAGCTGCGCCGCGTTCAATGTTCTTACGTTCACGGCGTCTGCGAGTTGCAGTGCCCTTCTTAGCGGAACCCTTAGGTGCCATATTATCCCTCCTAATTACTTCTTCTTGTTAGCAATAGTCTTCTTCGGACCCTTGCGTGTACGTGCGTTTGTCTTTGAGCGCTGTCCTCTTACGGGCAGACCCTTTCTGTGGCGTACGCCACGATAACAACCGATTTCGATAAGTCTCTTGATATCAAAAGCGGTCTCTCTGCGCAGATCACCCTCAACCTTAACGTTGTGGTCAATATACTCACGCAGTTTTGCTACATCGTCTTCTGAAAGATCCTTAACTCTGATGTCAGGATCTACGCCTGTAGCTGCGATAATGTCGCTGGCAGTTTTACGACCTATACCGTAGATATAAGTAAGAGCGATTTCAATTCTCTTCTCTCTCGGCAAGTCAACACCTGATATACGCGCCATTTCTCAGTTGCACCTCCATAAATGGTTTGCGTCGGATTAACCCTGACGCTGTTTGTGCTTGGGATTCTCACAGATAACCATGATTTTTCCCTTGCGCTTAATAATCTTGCACTTCTCGCAAATTTTCTTTACAGAAGGTCTGACTTTCATTTGAATGCCCTCCTTGAAAAATTAGCCTTAGCTTATTTTGATCGCCATGTTATTCTTCCTTTGGTGAGGTCATATGGCGAAACTTCGACCGTCACCTTGTCTCCGGGAAGGATACGAATGTAGTTCATTCTGAGCTTACCGGAAATGTGTGCTAAAACTTTGTGTCCGTTTTCGAGCTCTACCTGAAATATTGCGTTCGGCAATGCCTCAACAACAACACCTTCAAGCTCAAGCATATCCTGTTTTGACATATACTGCACCTCCTTAAAGCAGAGTGAGTATCTTTGGACCGCTCGGTGTTATAGCCACCGTGTGTTCAAAGTGTGCCGACAGCTTACCGTCACGGGTTTTTACTGTCCATCCGTCCGGTAATGTTTTGACGTCTGCTTTACCGAGATTTATCATCGGTTCAATGGCAAGCGTCATGCCCGGCAACAGGCGGATTCCCCTGCCCGGGGTTCCGTAATTCGGTACACTGGGGTCTTCATGGAGCTTGTGGCCTACGCCGTGTCCGACAAATTCACGGACAACGGAAAAACCTCTTGACTCGCAATGACGCTGAATCGCAGAGCCTATATCGCCGAGTCTGCCGCCTGCGACAGCCTTTTCGATGCCTAAGAACAGGCTCTCCTTGGTTGTGTCGCACAGCCGCTTCGCCTCGGAGCTTATCGCTCCTGCGGCGAAAGTAGCAGCATTGTCGCCGTTGAAGCCCTCGATGACGGCGCCGAGATCAATACTCACTATATCGCCCTCTTGGATTACGCGCTTCTTGCTGGGTATTCCATGAATAACCTCATCGTTTATGGAAATGCATGCGGTGGCAGGATAGCCGTTGTAATTAAGGAAGTTCGGCTGTGCGCCGCACTTAATAATGTAGTCATAGGCAATCTTGTCTATCTCAGCCGTGGTAACACCCGGCTCAACTGCCTCTCCTGCCAGCTTTAATGCTCCTGCCGAAATGATGCAAGCCTCTCTCATGAGAGCAAGCTCTCTGTTCGTTTTGAGCACTATCATGCTTAATCCTCCAATGCCTTGAGTGTGAGAGCCGACGTGTCGGCGATCTCCTCCTGGCCTTCAACTATTCTGAGAATTCCCTTCTTAGAATAGAAATCTTTAAGCGGTTCTGTCTGCTCGTGATAAACAGCAAGTCTGTCGAGAACCGTTTCGGGAGCATCGTCCTTACGCTGAACAAGCTCGCCGCTGCAAGTATCGCAAACACCTTCCGACTCAGGAGCCTTATACTCAAGATGATAAGAAGCTCCGCAGTCCTTGCATACGCGTCTGCCGGACATTCTTGCAGCAATCTTCTCATCGGGAACCTCGATATCTATGACCTTATCAATGATAACGCCCATAGCGTCGAGAGCCTCCGCCTGAGGGATTGTGCGCGGGAAACCGTCGAGGATGAAACCGTTTGCACAGTCATCCTTTGCCAGTCTTTCCTTGATGATGCCGATAACGACATCATCGGGAACGAGCTGACCTGCGTCCATAAAGGACTTCGCTTTAAGTCCCATCTCCGTGCCCTGCTTGAGGGCTTCACGGATTATATTGCCCGTTGAGATCGCAGGAATGTTGAGCGCGTTGCAGATAACCTCTGCCTGTGTGCCCTTGCCTGCGCCCGGGGCGCCGAGAAGAATTAATTTCATAATTAACTCCTTTTTAATTAGTCAAGGAATCCCTTGTAATGACGCATCATCATCTGAGACTCAAGCTGCTTAACAGTTTCAATAGCAACACCGACAAGAATGATGATTGAGGTACCGCCGAGCGATACGTTCATCGGAACACCGCAAGCCGCTGTGATAAGCTGGAACAGAAGCGGGAAGAGCGCAACAACCGAAAGGAGAAGAGCACCGAGCAAGGTAATTCTTGACAGAATCTTCTGAATATAATCGGAAGTCGGCTTACCGGGACGGATGCCCGGAATAGATCCGCTGTTCTTACGGATGTTGTTAGCCATCTCAATCGGGTTGTACTGGATTGAAGCGTAGAAATATGCGAAGAAGATTATCAGTAAGAAATACAAAATCACATATACCCAGCTTGAGCTTGAGAAAAACTTGAAGAAATAGTCATACCAGCCGTCGCCTTCCTTTGCGCCGACAAAGAGATTGATTGTCGGGGGAAGGGAAAGAATTGACGAAGCGAAGATGATCGGCATAACGCCCGACATATTAACCTTGATAGGAATATGTGTGCTCTGGCCGCCGTACATCTTACGGCCTACAACTCTCTTTGCGTACTGAACGGGAATTCTTCTTTCGGCATTATCCATCCAAACGATGTAAGCGATCATAAGGATAAGGCAGATCGCAACAACAACCGAAAGAACTGCATAAACTCCGCCGTATGAGAAATAACCGCCGTTCGAGCTGAAAAGCGAAGCGATGATCGACGGAATTCTTGCAACGATACCGGCGAAAAGGATAATTGAGATGCCGTTGCCGATTCCCTTGTCATTGATCTGCTCACCGAGCCACATGATCAATGCACATCCTGCCGAGAAGCAGAGAATGATGACAAGTGCCTGGAAGATATCGGCAAACACGCCGACGTCTTTCATAAGAAGAAAGTTATTTCCACGAAGGTAGAAATAGTAAGCTGTACTCTGAAGAAGAGCAAGAGCAACCGTTACATAACGTGTGATCGTTGCAATCTTCTTGCGTCCCTCTTCACCGTCTTTTGCAAGACGCTCAAGAGCGGGAATAGCAACAGTCAACAACTGAATGATGATGGAGCTGTTGATATACGGTGTGATAGACATTGCGAAAATCGTACCGTAATTGAAAGCATTACCTGTCATCATATTCAGGTATTCCATGAATGTTCCGGACATCTGTGAGTCGGAGAAGATGCCGTTGGCACCCGCCGCAACAAACGGTACCGGAATGGCAGCTCCTATTCTGAAAATCAGAACGATGAGCGCCGTGAATAAAATTTTCTTACGAAGATCTGCGATTTTCCATGCGTTGGCAAGCGTCCTCAACATTTCAAATCACCTCTGCAATTCCGCCCGCAGCCTCGATCTTCTGCTTAGCAGACTCTGAGAATGCGTTAGCTTTAACTGTAAGCTTCTTTGTAAGCTCACCGTTACCGAGGATCTTTACGCCGTCAAAAGAATTCTTGACAAGACCTGCGGCTCTGAGAGCTTCGGTGTCTACTACTGCACCGTTGTCAAACTTCTTTTCGAGATCCTTTACATTAAGAGCAACGATCTCTTTGCGGAATATATTGTTGAAACCTCTCTTGGGAAGACGTCTCTGTAAAGGCATCTGGCCGCCTTCAAAGCCCGGACGCATGCCGCGGCCTGCTCTGGCTTTCTGGCCCTTGTGACCTTTACCTGCAGTTTTACCCTGACCGGAACCTGCACCTCTACCGATACGCTTGCGCTCCTTTGTTGAGCCGGGCGCCGGAGAAAGTTCGTGCAACTTCATAATTCGCACCTCCTTGCTTATGCTTCGGTTACAACGATAAGGTGCTGAATCTTCTTTACCTTACCGAGAGTCTGGGGATTGTTCGGCTGAACCGAAACATCTCCGATCTTATGAAGACCAAGTGCATGAGCGGTGGCAATCTGGTCCTTTTTGCTGCCGATCAAGCTCTTAACGAGCTTTACCTGTACATCTGCCATTTGTACCGCCCTCCTTAACCTAAAATTTCCTTTGCTGACTTGTCACGAACTGCTGCAACCTCGTCAACATTGCGGAGTTTTGAAAGTCCGTCGATAGTAGCTCTTACTACATTGCACGGATTGTTTGAACGCAGTGCCTTTGAACGGATGTCCTTGATTCCGACGGACTCAACAACAGCACGAACCGGGCCGCCTGCGATAACACCGGTACCGGGAGCAGCCGGCTTGAGAAGTACAACGCCTGCGCCGAATTTACCGATGATCTCATGAGGAATAGTTGTTCCTCTGAGAGAAACTTTAATAAGGTTCTTCTTCGCATCCTCGATACCCTTGCGGATAGCGTCGGGAACTTCGCCCGACTTACCGATACCGAAGCCTACTGTTCCGTTGCCGTCGCCGACAACTACAAGAGCAGCAAACTTGAAGATGCGACCACCCTTAACTGTCTTAGAAACACGGTTGATAGTAACAACGCGTTCCGTAAGTTCCATAGCCGATGCATCAATCTTAGCCAAAAGTAATTCCTCCTATCCTTAGAACTTGAGGCCGCCCTCACGGGCGCCTTCGGCCAGTTCCTGAACACGGCCGTGATATATATAGCCGCCGCGGTCAAATACACACTCTTCGATGCCTTTGTCCTTAGCGCGCTGTGCGAGTACCTCGCCCACCTTGTGAGCTGCGGCTTTGTTTCCGCCGTATTCCGTGAAATCCTTCTCAACAGTAGAAGCGCTGACAAGTGTTACGCCTGCCTCGTCATCTATTAACTGAGCGTAGATGTTCTGTAATGAGCGGAATACATCAAGGCGGGGGCACTGAGCTGTGCCGGAGATCTTGTTACGTACTCTCTGGTGACGTGCAAGTCTCGCCTTATTACTGTCTGGTCTGTTAACCATAAGTGTTTCACTCCTTCATTAAGATTATTTGCCACCCTTACCGGCTTTACCTTCCTTGCGGCGAATGACTTCATCAACATACTTGATGCCCTTGCCCTTGTAAGGCTCCGGAGGACGCTTCTCGCGTACTTCTGCGGCAAACTGACCTACCTTCTGTTTGTCAGGACCGGAAATAACGATTTTGTTTGCTGAAGGCACTTCAATCTTGATGCCCTCGGGCTGATCCATAAATACCTGATGTGAATATCCGATATTCAAAACAAGCTGTGATCCCTGCATTGCTGCACGGTAACCGATACCGTTGATCTCAAGCTCCTTCTTGTAACCGTTTGCAACACCCTCAACCATGTTGGCGATAAGGGTTCTGGTGAGACCGTGGAGGGATTTGTTAAGCTTTTCATCGTTCGGACGAGTAACAACGATCTCGTTGTTCTCAACTGCAACAGCGATATTGCTGTGCACTGTTCTGGTAAGAGTTCCCTGGGGGCCCTTTACGGTAACAGTGCTGCCGTCGATATTAACATCAACGCCTGCAGGAATTGCGATCGGCAACTTACCTATACGTGACATTCTAACAGCACCTCCCCTTACCAAACGAATGCAAGAACTTCACCGCCGACGTTAGCCTTGCGTGCGTCCTTGTCTGTCATAACGCCCTTTGACGTAGATACGATTGCGATACCGAGGCCCTTCATAACCTTCGGCATATCCTCGCAGCCTGAGTAAATACGTAAACCGGGCTTTGAAACTCTGCGTAAACCTGTGATGGCTGCGGTCTTGTTCTGGCCGTACTTGAGCGTGATCTCGATCATGCCCTGCTTGCCGTCATCCTCGACCTTGAAGCCTTTGATATAACCTTCATCAACAAGAATCTGAGCAATTGCCTTCTTCATGTTAGATGCCGGGATTTTGACAGAATCATGTTTTGCAGAACTTGCGTTGCGAATTCTGGTCAACATATCTGCGATTGAATCTGTAGTTTGCATACCGTCAACCTCCTTAATGCAATTACTCTAAATTACCAACTTGCTTTCTTGACTCCGGGGATCTGACCTGCATGAGCAAGCTCCCTGAAGCAGATACGGCAAACGCCGTACTTGCGAAGATATGCATGTGGTCTGCCGCAGATCTTGCATCTGTTGTATGCTCTTGATGAATACTTTGCAGTCTTAGCCTGCTTAACCTTCATTGATGTCTTAGCCACAATTATACCTCCTTATTTCTCGAACGGAGCACCCATAAGCGTAAGCAGCTCACGAGCCTCTTCGTCTGTCTTTGCTGTGGTTACGAAGCAAATATCCATGCCGCGAACCTTGTCTACCTTATCGTAGTCGATTTCCGGGAAAATAAGCTGCTCCTTGATACCCATGGAGTAGTTTCCACGGCCGTCAAAAGAGTTCGCATTGATTCCTCTGAAGTCACGAACACGGGGGAGAGCGAGATTGAAGAATCTGTCAAGGAATTCATACATTCTGTCGCCTCTGAGCGTGACCTTAACGCCGATTGTCATGCCTTCACGGAGCTTGAAGTTAGCAACTGACTTCTTAGCCTTACAGAGAACAGGCTTCTGACCTGTGATCTGGCTGAGATCGCTTACGATGGCGTCAACAATCTTCGGGTTGTCCCTTGCCTCGCCGCAAGCAACGTTGATAACAATCTTTTCAAGCTTAGGGATCTGCATGACGCTCTTGTATCCAAACTTTTTCATCAAAGCCGGTGCGGCTTCGTTAACATAGGTTTCTTTTAACCTTGCTGCCATTTGTCATGTACCTCCCTTATTAAAATTCCGCGTTGCACTTTTTGCAAATGCGCTTCTTATCTTTTTTGCCGTTTTCTTTAACAGCGTGACCTACTCTTGTCGGTCTGCCGCACTTAGGACAAACGAGCTGAACCTTATCTGCATAGAGTGCGCTCTCAGCCTTTACAAGACCGCCCTGCTCACCCATCTTCTTCGGCTTAACATGCTTTGTAACGATGTTAATGCCCTCAACGATAACCTTACCCTCTGAAGGAGCAACCTGGAGAACCTTACCTTTAGCTCCACGGTACTTACCGTTGATAACAATGACCTGATCTCCGGTCTTAACGTGTACTTTATTACTCATAGCTGCACCCCCTGATTAAAGCACTTCGGGAGCAAGTGAAAGGATCTTCATGAAATCGTGGTCACGAAGCTCTCTTGCAACAGGTCCGAATATACGTGTGCCCTTTGGGTTTTTGTCTTCTCTGATAATAACGGCTGCATTCTCGTCGAAACGGATATATGTGCCGTCGTTGCGGCGTACGCCGCTTGCAGTACGAACAACTACTGCCTTTACAACCTCGCCCTTCTTTACGACGCCGCCGGGTGTTGCTTTTTTAACCGAAGCAACGATAACGTCGCCGATGTTGGCGTATCTTCTGCCGGTACCACCGAGAACTCGGATACATCTGATCTCCTTCGCTCCGGTGTTGTCGGCAACTTTGAGGTTACTTTCTTGCTGTATCACAGTGTTTGCCTCCTTACACCTGCGCCAATTATTTGGCTTTCTCGATAATCTCGACTA
Source organism: Acutalibacteraceae bacterium (assembly GCA_051881315.1). Lineage (GTDB taxonomy): Bacteria > Bacillota > Clostridia > Oscillospirales > Acutalibacteraceae > CAG-488. Next base: position 39,098 of record JBJEPQ010000054.1, read on the forward strand.
CACGCCATCTCTTGTCCTTTGAAAGAGGACGTGTTTCCATAATCAATACTCTGTCGCCTACGCCGCACTCGTTGTTCTCGTCGTGAGCCTTGAACTTGATTGTACGGTTGACGATCTTCTTATAAAGCGGATGCTTTATCTTATCCTTAACAGTGACAACGACTGTCTTGTCCATCTTGTCGCTGCTGACAACGCCTACGCGCGTCTTTCTGAGGTTTCTTTCGCTCATAACAGTTAACCTCCCTTTCATTACGACTCAGCGCCGTGGAGTTCGATATCACGCTGAACAGTCTTGATTCTTGCGATATCCTTCTTAACGGCGTTAATGCGCATTGGGTTGTCGAGCTGGTTAATGGCCTGCTGGAAACGAAGCTTGAAAAGCTCATCCTTTAAATCGTGAAGCTTGGTGTCAAGCTCTTTAGCGGACATTTTTCTGATTTCACTTGCTTTCATTACTGCTCACCACCCGTTTCTTCTTTAGTTACAAACTTGCATTTGATCGGGAGCTTATTAGCTGCAAGACGAAGAGCCTCGCGAGCTGTGTCCTCATCAACACCTGCAATTTCAAACATTACTCTGCCCGGCTTAACAACTGCAACCCAGTATTCAGGTGATCCTTTACCTGAACCCATTCGGGTTTCAGCCGGCTTCTCTGTGATCGGCTTATCCGGGAAAATCTTTATCCAAACCTGACCGTTACGCTTGATGTAACGAGTCATCGCGATACGAGCTGCCTCGATCTGGTTTGATGTGATCCATGCCGGCTCGAGAGCCTGAAGTCCATATTCACCGTTGGTAACCTTGTTACCGCGTGTTGCCTTACCCTTCAGACGACCTCTCTGAACTCGACGATATTTAACTCTCTTAGGTAACAGCATTATTTAGCTCCCTCCTTACGGCGTGGTCTGCGATGATTGTTGTTAGCCTCATGGAGAACCTCGCCCTTGTAAAGCCAAACCTTAACGCCGATACGTCCGTAAGTTGTCTTTGCCTCTGCAAAGCCGTAGTCGATGTCGGCACGGATTGTCTGAAGGGGAATTGTTCCCTCGTGATATGTCTCGGAACGGGCAATTTCTGCTCCGCCGAGGCGGCCTGAACACTGAATTTTAATTCCCTTTGCGCCAAGCTTCATTGTGCGTCCGATGCACTGCTTCATAGCGCGGCGGAAAGAAATACGTCTTTCGAGCTGAGCTGCAATGTTCTCAGCAACAAGCTGTGCGTCAAGGTCGGGCTGCTTGATCTCAATAATGTTGATCGAAACATCCTTGTCTCCGCCAAGCTTCTTTTTGCAAATTTCCTTGAGCTTCTCGATCTCCGAGCCGCCGCGGCCGATTACCATGCCGGGCTTTGCGCAATGGATGTTGATATAAACACGCTTTGCGTCACGCTCGATCTCAACCTTTGGTACACCTGCAGGAGCGAGTGTAGCAAGAAGGTATTCACGAAGATTATAATCCTCAACAAGAGTATCGCCGAAAGTGCTCTTTCCGGCATACCAGCGGGATTCCCAATTCTTAATAACACCGATTCTGAGACCGGTAGGATTTATTTTCTGGCCCATATGTTTACCTCCTCCTCGCTTATTCTGCTTCTCTGAGTACTATTGTGATGTGAGAAGTCTTCTTGTTGATTCTGTATGCACGTCCCTGTGCTCTCGGACGGATTCTCTTGAGAGTCGGTCCCTGACCTACGAAGCACTCTGCAACGTAGAGGCTTGAAACGTCCATATCTTTGTTTTCCGCATTAGCCATAGCTGACTTGAGCAGCTTTGCAAGCGGTTCACACGCAGCCTTCGGCGTGTGTTTAAGGATAGCCATTGCCTGGTCGCAAGGCTTATTTCTGATAAGGTCAAGCACAATCTGAACCTTTCTCGGTGCAATACGCACATAGGTTACTTTTGCTGTTGCTTCCATGAATACACACTCCTTTCGGCTAATTATTTACCGTTATTTGTAGTCTTTGAACCTGCGTGACCTCTGAAGGTTCTTGTAGGTGCAAATTCGCCCAACTTATGACCAACCATGTCCTCTGTAACATATACGGGAACATGCTTGCGTCCGTCATGAACCGCAAATGTGTGGCCGACAAAGTCAGGGAAGATTGTGGAGCTGCGGCTCCATGTCTTGAGAACTATTTTTTCGCCCTTCTCGTTCATTGCCTGTACTCTTTCGAGGAGCTTAGCCTGCACGAAGGGGCCTTTCTTTACGCTTCTGCCCATAGATCTTTATCTCCTTTCAACTTATTTGCCGTTACGACGTCTTACGATCATCTTGTTGGAAGCCTTCTTCTTGTTACGTGTCTTGTAACCGAGAGCCGGCTTGCCCCAAGGTGTAACAGGGCCGGGACGTCCGATAGGTGACTTACCTTCACCACCGCCGTGGGGGTGATCGTTCGGGTTCATGACAGAACCGCGGACTGTAGGTCTCCAACCCATGTGACGCTTTCTGCCGGCGTTACCGATCTTAACGTTCTCATGGTCAAGGTTTCCGACCTGACCGACAGTAGCCATGCAGTTTGCGGGAACCTTGCGAAGCTCGCCCGAGGGAAGTCTGAGGAGGGCATATTCGCCTTCCTTAGCCATAAGCTGTGCAGCGTTACCTGCAGCTCTTGCAAGCTGTCCGCCGCGGCCGGGATAAAGCTCAACGTTGTGGATGATAGTACCTGTCGGGATATTGATGAGCGGCAGTGCGTTGCCCGGCTTGATATCAGCGTCGGGGCCTGCCATAACCTTGTCGCCGACCTTGAGGCCTGCGGGAGCAAGGATGTAGCTCTTTACGCCGTCCTCATACTTGATGAGAGCGATGTGAGCTGAACGGTTCGGGTCATATTCAAGTGAAACAACCTCTGCGGGAACATCAAACTTTGAACGCTTGAAGTCGATTACACGGTACTTTCTGCGGTTTGCGCCGCCGCGGTGACGTACTGTAATGCGACCGTAGTTGTTTCGTCCCGATTTATTCTTGAGCGGCTCGAGGAGGCTTCTTTCGGGAGCGACCTTTGAAAGCTCTGAATAATCTGTAACCGACATATTTCTACGTGAATTTGAAGTCGGCTTATAGACTTTGATCGACATTTGATTCACACTCCTTTAAGTGGCTTCGCGGAGTATGTCGAACTCCATACATTACCACCGGAATTATACGGTTTAAATTACATCATGCCATCGAAGAATTCGATGGTCTTGGAATCCTCTGTAAGAGTAACGATCGCCTTTTTCCAAGCGGCTGTGTAACCCTGAGAAACGCCCTGTCTGCGAAGCTTGCCGAGGCAGTTGATGGTGTTGACCTTAGCTACCTTAACGCCGAAAAGCTCCTCAACGGCTGCTGCGATCTCGATCTTGTTTGCATCCTTGGCAACCGAGAAGGTGTACTTCTTATCGGCTGTGCCGAGCATGCTCTCTTCAGTGATAATCGGACGGAGGATTATGTCCTGTGCTGCTTTACTCATGCATATACCTCCTCAATCTTTGCAACGCTGTCCTTGAGAACAAGCATTGTGTCACAATTAAGAATGTCATAAACATTCAGTGTGTTTACGGTTGAAACCTTAACACCGGCAATGTTTCTTGCGCTTCTGTAAAGAACATCGTTGTTCTCGGGAAGAACAAGGAGAACCTTCTTGCCTGTTTCAAGAGCTGCAAGAACCTTAGCAACTTCCTGAGTCTTGATAGCGTCAAGCTTAAGCTCGTCAAGAACTACAAGCTCCTCTGCTGCAACCTTTGAAGAGAAAGCGGACTTCATAGCAAGTCTTCTTACCTTCTTGTTGATGGAGAAGCCGTACTCTCTCGGCTTCGGGCCGTGAGCGATACCGCCGTGTGTCCACTGCGGAGCTCTTGTTGAACCCTGGCGAGCACGACCTGTGCCCTTCTGCTTCCACGGCTTCTTGCCGCCGCCGCTTACCTCTGAGCGTGTACGGGTTGACTGTGTGCCCTGACGCTGATTTGCCAAATAGTTGACTACGCAAAGGTGCATAGCGTAAGTATTCGGCTCGATTCCGAAGACAGACTCTGCAAGAGCAAGATCGGAAACCTTCTTACCGTTCATATCGAATACTGATACATTAGGCATACTTTAACACTCCTTCCGTTACGCTTTCTTGGCATCGGCGATAACAACGATTCCGCCCTTCGGGCCCGGAATTGCGCCCTTAACAGCGATGAGGTTGTTTTCAACGTCAACCTTAGCAATGGTTAAATTCTGAACTGTGGTGCGGTCTACACCGTAGTGACCTGCAAGCTTCTTTCCCTTGTAAACACGGGAAGGAGTTGAACAAGCACCCAACGAACCGGCGTGTCTTGCAACAGGACCTGTACCGTGAGACTCTCTGAGTCTTGCAAAGTTCCAGCGCTTGATGGAACCTGCCGTACCGTGACCCTTGCTTGTGCCGATAACGTCAACCTTGTCGCCTACTGCGAACACATCGGCCTTGAGGAGATCGCCTACATTAACGTCTGCAATGTTCTCAAGACGGAACTCCTTGAGTACCTTCTTGGGAGCAACATCGTTCTTAGCGAAGTGTCCCTTCATAGCCTTGTTGACTCTCTGAGCCTTGACGTCACCGAAGCCGACCTGAACAGCCTCATAGCCGTCGTTCTCGATCGTCTTCTTCTGTGTGATAACACACGGACCTGCTTCAACGACTGTTACGGGGATTACATTACCCTTTTCGTCGAAGATCTGCGTCATACCGATTTTCTTTCCGATAAGACCTTTTTTCATATAGATTTTCCTCCTTATAGGTTATTGGTTGGCAACTGCGCCAACTTGACCTGTTAGCGTGGATCAGAGCTTGATCTCGATCTCTACGCCGGCAGGAAGCTCAAGACCTCTCAAAGCGTCAACGGTCTTAGCTGACGGTCTGATGATGTCGATAAGCCTTTTGTGTGTGCGCTGTTCAAACTGCTCTCTGGAGTCCTTGTACTTGTGAACAGCACGAAGGATCGTAACGACCTCTTTCTCTGTCGGAAGGGGAACGGGACCTGAAACCTGAGCGCCTGTGCGCTTAGCAGTCTCAACGATCTTCTCCGCTGCCTTGTCAACGAGATTGTGGTCATAGCCCTTCAATCTGATTCTGATTTTTCCCTTTACTGCCATGATTTTGCCTCCTTACAAAGTTTGGCGGGCAACGTTTAAAACCTAATTTCGCAACGTTTCCGGGTGTTTCCACCCTCTGCATTTAAAAACCGGAAATGGGTTAGTTTCCGGGATAGTGCATTTAATGAGGTTTTAAACGCACATACATACGCAGATCTGCTAAGGGATAGCAAATCCGTGCTGTAGGTTATTAAATCGCCCGGTTTTAAATCGGACATACTCCGTGAGAATTCCCGACTTCAAAGAGCCGCCACCTCTCACATCTACGCATATCTACGCACTAAACTACATAATAATATAGCATGCTTGAGTATGATAACACATATTCCGGATAAATGCAAGCATTTTTTTAATATTTTTAAAAAATTTTTTTGCCGAAAAAATGCCCCGGAAGCAAGCAGTATCAAGGCTTTCGGGGTTTTTATTCGCTCACTTGCCTGTTATTTCCATATACGCTGTTTTGCACAAAAACCGCACCCATATATTGTGGTTTATGACCATTGACAAAAAGCCGTTTTATCCACAGTAAAAAATACATATATAATAGTATAGACGGATTATTCCGTTTTGCCGTCTGTTTTATTCGGCATTTTGCTTTGATTTGCCAAAAGAGTAGATTATTTTCATCTTAACTGCTATAATATAGGTACTAACCGAAAGGCAGTGATAAAATGAAAAAAGTAATCAGCTTAATCCTTGTTTTTGTTCTGGCATTTTCCTTTTCTTCCGCTGCGTTCGCCGGGGAAGAATTTAAGCCCTATCCCGACAGTCAGTTTTTTGAGTACGGCGACTACGACATTCATTACAGGATAATTCCTGCAAAGTCGGATTTCAAGGGCAGAATCCTGATGCTTCACGGCTTCCTTTGTTCAACCTTTTCGTGGCAGAATATGGCTGATGAGATGAGCGCCGACGGCTACGAATGTGTGCTTGTCGATCTCCCGGACTTCGGCTATTCCACAAGAGAAACAAAGGATATGGAGATCGTTGACCGTGAGGAGCTTGTAAAACAGCTTATGCTCAGTATCGCCCCTGCCAAAGAATGGATAATTGCAGGTCACTCGATGGGCGGCGGAGTTGCAATAAACCTTGCGATCGAAATGCCCGTCAAGGCTCTGCTCCTCTACTGTCCGTGTCCGCAGAATGAATTTCCGCAGTGGGCAAAAGGCATATGCACATCGCCCGCAATGGAATTTGCAATGAATGTGTTTTTCAAATACTTCACGAAAATCACGCCGCTTGTCCGCATGGTGATTTATGCCGCAACGAACGACCTTGATTTTGCATTGTCCTACGATGTCAGCGGAGTGACCGCTCCCGTGCAGTACAACGGCTTCGGCGCAGGAATGTGCGAGATGATGTATAATGTCAGACCGACCGATATGGCAAACACGGATAAAATCACCTGTCCCGTCCTTCTCTGTCAGGCGGAGAAAGATATCATCCTCACAGGCTCAATCAAAACGCAGGTCAACGACGCTTTCCCGAATGCCGAGAAATACACAGTTGCAAACGGAGGTCATCAGTGCATCGAAAACAGAGCGACGGAGCTTTCCGAGGTCACAACCGAATTTCTTAACGCACACAAATAATTGAACATAATAAAATGGCTTGTATCGGATATTTCCAATACAAGCCATTATTATTTATTCCGTTATTTTATTCGGAAATTATTCCTCTGTACCGTAGAGCTTAACAAGCTTCTGGAGGTGAGCATAGCGATCCTTTGCGCCGTCCTCTGCCTTCTCGAAGAGCTTTTCTGCTCTCTCCGGGAACGAACGTGTAAGAGCTGAGTAACGAGCCTCGTTCATAAGGAATGCACGGTAACCCTCTGTTGCGGGAACCTTGGAGTCAACTGTGAACGGGTTCTTGCCCTCTGCCTTGAGTGCCGGATTGTAGCGGAACATATTCCAGTAGCCGCAGTCAACAGCTCTCTTCATCTCTGCCTGGCAGTTAACCATACCGCCCTTGATGCTGTGCATCTCGCAGGGAGCGTAACCGATAACAAGTGACGGTCCCGGATAAGCCTCAGCTTCCTGGAGAGCCTTGAGAGTCTGGTTCTGGTCTGCGCCCATAGCGATCTGTGCAACATAGATGTAGCCGTAGGACATTGCGATCTCAGCAAGGCTCTTCTTAGCGATTGCCTTACCTGCCGCTGCGAACTGTGCAACCTGACCGATCTGAGAAGCCTTAGAAGCCTGTCCGCCTGTATTTGAGTAAACCTCGGTATCGAATACCATAACGTTTACATCCTCGCCCGAAGCAAGAACGTGATCGAGTCCGCCGAAGCCGATATCGTATGCCCAGCCGTCGCCGCCGAAGATCCATACGGACTTCTTGGAAAGGTAATCCTTCTGAGCAAGGATCTCCTTAGCTGCGTCACAGCCGCACTTCTCAAGCTCTGCAACAAGAGCTTCCGTTGCTTCGCCGTTCTTTGCGCCGTCATTAACTGTTGCAAGGTAAGCGTCCGCAGCAGCCTTAACCTCTGCCTTTACGCCGTCCTTAGCTGCAAGAGCCTCAACCTTTTCGATGAGGTTGCTTCTGATAGCCTGCTGACCGAGATACATACCGTAGCCGTGCTCTGCGTTATCCTCAAAGAGGGAGTTTGCCCAAGCCGGTCCCTTGCCGTTCTTGTCGGTGGTGTACGGTGATGTGCCTGCGGGGCCGCCCCAGATTGAAGAACAACCTGTTGCGTTGGAGATATACATTCTGTCGCCGAAGAGCTGAGTGATAAGACGAGCGTATGATGTCTCTGCACAGCCTGCGCAAGAGCCTGAGAACTCAAGGAGAGGCTTCTTGTACTGGCTGGAGATAACGTTGATCTTAGCTGTGAGATCCTTCTTCTCGTCAACATTGGCAACACAGTAATCGAATGCTGCCTGCTGCTCGTCCTGGCTCTCACGGGATACCATCTTGAGTGAATTTGTCGGGCAAACGCCTACGCAGACGCCGCAGCCCATACAATCCATCGGTGATACTGCAAGAGTATATGTGTAGTTTGTCTTTACGATCGGCTTCGGAGCAAACTTTGTAACTGCCGGAGCTGCTGCCTTCTCCTCATCATTGAGGGCGAAAGGTCTGATCGTAGCATGAGGACAAACATATGCGCACTTGTTACACTTTGCGCAGGTCTCTGCGTTCCACTCGGGAACCATAACCGCAACGCCGCGCTTCTCATATGCCGATGCGCCCTGCTCGAACGTACCGTCAACGTGCTTCTCAAAGTTGCCGACTGTAAGCTCATAACCGTCCATATGACCTACGGGCTTCATGATGCTCTCAACCTGCTCAACAAGCTTTGCCGGACCCTCGGTCTTAACCTCGACCTCAGCGTCAACAGCGTCTGCCCAGTCAGCCGGAACGTCGATCTTAACGAATGCCGTTGCACCTGCGTCAATGGCCTTTTCGTTCATCTCAACGATTTCTTTACCCTTCTTCATAAACTTCTGAGCCTTTTCCTTCATGTAGCCGATAGCCTCGTCAACAGGAAGAACCTTTGCAAGAGCAAAGAAAGCGGACTGAAGAACTGTATTTGTACGCTTGCCGAGACCGATCTCTGCGGCAATGTCAATAGCGTTAACCGTGTAAAGCTGAATGTTGTTCTTTGCGATGTAGCGCTTTGTCTCAGCGTTCATCTTCTCAGCAAGCTCAGCGGCATCCCACTGGCAGTTGATGAGGAATACTCCGCCCGGCTTAACATCGTTGACCATCTTGTAGCCTTTTTCGATGTATGACGGGTTGTGGCAGGCAACGAAGTCAGCCTTGTTTACATAATAGGGGCTCTTGATCGGCTCGTCACCGAAACGAAGATGGGAGATAGTGATACCGCCGGTCTTCTTAGAGTCATACTGGAAATATGCCTGAGCATACTTATCTGTGTGGTCACCGATGATCTTGATGGAGTCCTTGTTTGCGCCGACTGTACCGTCGCCGCCGAGTCCCCAGAACTTGCACTCGATCGTGCTCTCGGCCGCTGTGTTCGGAGACGGCTTCTCTTCGAGTGAAAGATAAGTTACATCGTCTGTGATACCGATTGTGAAGTGAGCCTTGGGAGCGTCCTTCTTGAGCTCGTCATAAACAGCGAATACGCTTGACGGCGGTGTATCCTTGGAACCGAGACCGTAACGGCCGCCGATAACCTTGATACCGTCCTTGCCTGCTGCGTTGAGAGCGGCAACAACGTCAAGGAAGAGAGGCTCACCGATTGAGCCGGGCTCCTTCGTTCTGTCAAGAACAGCAAGCTTCTTGCATGTTGCGGGAATAGCCTCAACGAACTTCTCAACCGAGAAAGGTCTGTAAAGACGAACCTTGATAAGACCTACCTTCTCGCCCTTAGCGGTGAGGTAGTCGATAACTTCCTCTGCAACGTCGCAGATTGAACCCATAGCAACGATAACGTTCTCTGCGTCCTCTGCACCGTAGTAGTTGAAGAGCTTATAGTTTGTGCCAAGCTTAGCGTTGACCTTGTCCATGTACTTCTCAACTATAGCCGGAGCTGCGTCATAGTACTTGTTGCAGGCCTCACGATGCTGGAAGAAGATATCGTCGTTCTCGTGAGAACCGCGCATTACGGGATGCTCAGGATTGAGTGCTCTCTCTCTGAAAGCGGCAACTGCATCCATATCGCACATTTCCTTGAGATCGTCATAATCCCAGACTTCGATCTTCTGAATCTCGTGAGAGGTACGGAAGCCGTCGAAGAAGTTGATGAAAGGAACTCTGCCCTCGATAGCTGCAAGGTGAGCGACTGCACCGAGATCCATAACTTCCTGCGGATTTGTTTCAGCGAGCATTGCGAAACCTGTCTGACGGCAGGCATAAACGTCTGAATGATCACCGAAGATGTTGAGAGCATGAGAAGCTACGCAACGGGCTGATACGTGGAATACGCAGGGAAGAAGCTCACCGGCGATCTTGTACATATTGGGGATCATGAGGAGAAGTCCCTGAGAAGCCGTATAGGTCGTTGTCAGAGCGCCTGCTGCAAGAGAGCCGTGAACGGTACCTGATGCACCTGCCTCGGACTGCATTTCTGCAACCTTAACTGTTGTGCCGAAAATGTTCTTACGACCCTGAGCCGACCACTGATCAACGTAGTCTGCCATCGGGCTTGACGGAGTGATAGGATAGATACCCGCAACTTCCGTAAACGCATATGATACGTGAGCGGCGGCGGTGTTACCATCCATGGTTAACTTTTTTCTTGCCATTCTTTGTTCCTCCTTGTAAAGTTAATAGCAATCTAATTTACCACCCATAATAATACCACGTTATTTTTGAGATGTAAACATTATTGAGAGATTTTTTTCAACTTTTTATTCCCGTTTCTGCCAAAATCAGGCGTTTATCTGCTTTTTTACTTAAAAATTTTTAAATTTTTTCGGTTTTTAAAAATCCTGCATAAGAAAATAAAGAAAACGGGGCTGCCGCAATAAGATGAAGAAGCCGTTTTCTTCCGATGCCCGGCGTATGTGTATACGTCAAATCGGAAAAACGGCTAAAAGAAACACATATTTTTAATTTATTCTAAATAAGAAATATCAAGGCTTGTATCGGTATAAAAATCCAATACAAGCCTTTCAATTTAATTATTGTTTCTTTTGGTCTTCGCTTAGTGCGGCAGCCCGATTATATTATTATGCGTCGAGCTTAGCTCGCTTCTTGTGTTCAACCAAAGGAGCCGCATTGTTTTCAACGCAGTCCTCCGTCACCTGCACGCTGACGATGGATTTGTCGCTCGGCACGGCGTACATAATCGGCACAAGCAGGTTTTCCATAATGGAACGCAGACCTCTTGCGCCCGTCTTTTTCTCAAGCGTTTTCTTTGCGATCGCTTTCAGAGCTTCGGGAGTGAAGTCAAGCTCGACTCCGTCCATTGAAAGCAGGGATCTGTACTGCTTGACGATGGCGTTTTTCGGCTCGGTGAGAATACTTACAAGAGCGTCCTCATCAAGCTCCCTTAGAGTTGCAATTACAGGCAGACGTCCGACAAGCTCAGGAATAAGACCGAACTTGGTGATGTCCTGCTGAACGACCTTTGACATTGCATTTTCAACAGAGAAAGCGTCCTTATCCTTGATCTCCGCTTCAAATCCGAGAGCCGATCCGCCGATCCTTTTCTCAACGATCTTTTCAATGCCGTCAAAAGCACCGCCGCAAATGAAAAGAATGTTCGAGGTGTTGACCTGTATGCACTCCTGCTGAGGGTGCTTTCTGCCGCCCTGCGGAGGTACGTTTGCGACCGTACCCTCGACAATTTTCAGAAGCGCCTGCTGTACGCCCTCGCCGCTGACGTCACGGGTAATTGACGGATTTTCGGATTTTCTTGCAATCTTGTCGATCTCGTCAACATAGATTATTCCTCGCTCCGCCTTTTCGATATCGAAATCGGCGACCTGAATAAGTCTTAGGAGAATGTTCTCGACATCCTCTCCGACATATCCCGCCTCGGTGAGCGTTGTTGCGTCCGCAATCGCAAACGGAACGTCGATTATCTTGGCAAGCGTCTGTGCAAGCATTGTTTTTCCTACACCTGTCGGACCGAGGAGCAGAATATTGCTCTTCTGGATTTCAACATCGGATTCGTCCTGCTTGAAAACTCGTTTATAATGATTGTAAACAGCGACGCTGAGAGTGACCTTGGCTTCGTCCTGACCGATAACGTACTCATCGAGACCTTTCTTGATCTCCATGGGAGTCGGCAATTTGAAGTCCTTAGCCTGTTTTTTTCTGGCTCTGCCTGCGGCCGCCTGTTCCTCCGCCATAATGGCACTGCAAAGGTCAATACACTCGTTGCAGATATAAACTCCCGGACCGGCGATTATCTTCTCAACCTGTCCGTCGGTCTTGCCGCAAAAGGAACAGCGAACGCTTTTTTCACGTCTTTCATCATCTCTTGGCATCGTTACACCCCTGATTTATCTTTTGTAAAGCACCTTGTCAACAAGACCGTATTCCATGGCCTCCTGAGCCGAAAGGTAGTTGTCACGCTCGGTATCGAGTGCGATCTGCTCTATCGACTTGCCGGTGTTCTCCGAAAGGATCTTGTTGAGCTTTTCCCTCGTTTTAAGTATATGGTCGGCAACAATCTTGATTTCGGTTGCCTGTCCCTGTGCGCCGCCGAGCGGCTGATGGATCATAATTGTGCTGTTCGGCAGGGCAATTCTCTTGCCCTTTGCGCCCGACGAAAGCAGGAAAGCTCCCATCGAAGCCGCCATACCCATGCAGATCGTTGAAACATCGCATTTGATGTACTGCATCGTGTCATAGATCGCAAAGCCTGCGCTGACCGATCCGCCGGGGCTGTTGATATAAAGGCTGATATCCTTGTCGGGATCCTGTCCCTCAAGGAAAAGAAGCTGAGCGACGACAAGGCTTGCCGTTGCGTCATTCACCTCGTCGGACAGAACGATAATTCTGTCGCTGAGGAGACGTGAAAAAATATCGTATGAGCGTTCGCCTCTGTTTGTCTGTTCGATAACATAAGGTACAAGTGCCATATTTATTCCTCCGTTCGAGTAGTTTCGTGGTTTTTCTCAAGTGTAATAATAGTGCAAATGAATGGCAAAGAGCCATCCATACGCATAAATTATAATCATTTGAAAGCAAAATTATTCAGCGTCTGCCGGCTTTTCTTCGTCCTTCTTGGCAGCGGCCTTCTTCGTTGTCTTCTTCGGCTTCTCGGCTACGATAGCCTTAGCGTTGGCAACAAGGAAGTCAACCGTCTTCTTGCCGACGACGTCCTTCTTAACATCCTCAATATTAACCCATTTCTTGACCTGCTCAACATCAAGCTGATATGCATCTGCCATTTCTTTGAGCTTTGCCTCGGCTTCCTCATCGGATGCCTCGATCTTCTCAAGCTCTGCAATCTTCTCAACAGCAAGCTGGAGCTTGACCTGCTTAACGGCGTTGTCCCTCATGCTCGCCTTAAACTTGTCTCTGTCCATACCCATGTACTGAAGATAGGTGTCAAGCGGAATGCCCTGCTGTGCAAGTCTGTTCTCGTAGTCCTTAACATCGTCCTCAAGCTTGTTGTCGTACATAACCTCAGGGATCTCGCCCTCAACAAGCTCAACAACCTTCTCAAGAACTGCGCTCTCGAAGTCTCTCTCAACGTCCTCTTTCTTCTTCTCGGAAAGCTCCGCCTTGATCTTCTTCTTGAGTTCGGCAAGAGTCTCGACCTCGTCGTCAACATCCTTTGCAAAGTCATCGTCAAGAGCCGGAAGCTCCTTCATCTTGATTTCGTGAAGAACAACCTTGAATACTGCTTCCTTGCCTGCAAGCTCGGGAGTGTAATCGGTCGGGAATGTGACGTTTACATCAAACTCATCACCTGTCTTGTGACCGATGATCTGATCCTCAAAGCCGGGGATAAACTGACCTGAGCCGAGTGTAAGCTCATAGTTCTCACCCTTGCCGCCGTCAAAAGCAACTCCGTCAACGAAGCCCTCAAAGTCGATAACGGCAATGTCATTCTTCTTAGCCTTTCTGTCGTCAACGGTAACGACGCGGGCATTTCTCTCCTGCATGGAAGCAAGCTCTTTCTTAACGTCGTCCGCAACAACGGAAGCGTCGCCCTTGTCAGCCTCGATACCCTTATAGTTCTCGATCGTGATCTCAGGCTTAACGGTAACTTTCATTGTCATCTCAACGCCGTCCTTGCCGATCTTGGTTACATCAAGATCATGGGGAGCGGCAACAGGCTCAATGCCTGCCTCCTTAATGGCGTCGCTGACAACATCGGGATATACGATATCAAGCGCATCCTCATAAAACGCGCCCTCGCCGTAGAACTTTTCAATCATTTTAAGCGGAGCCTTACCCTTACGGAAGCCGGGAAGCTGGATCTTATTCTTCTGCTTGTTATAAGCCTTGAGAATAGCCTTGTTGAAGTCCTCGCCGCTTACGGTGACTTCAAGAGTGTAAACGTTCGTTTCTGTCTTGTTAGCTGATTTTAACATTAAAAACTTCCTCCTGTGTGGTATTCCGGAGCCGTACATACTTCCACAAATACCTATTAACTTTTGTATTATAGCAGATGTTTTTCGCTTTTTCCATACCTTTTTTAAAAATTTTTATTATTTCCGAAAATATTTTTCGCAGTTTTTCCTTACATTTGAAGAAAAAGGTCAAAAAAGGTTGAATGTAAAGGTGATTGACTTTACGTTCAACCGACTTGTATGGTTTTGTATAAGGTTTTCACGTCTAAGGTCTAACGTCTAAAATCTAACGTCTAACTTCTGCCTTCCCCTTGAGGGGAAGGTGGCACAACCGCAGGTTGTGACGGATGAGGTGTAAAATCAGACGTTAGACATTAGATGTTAGATTTTAGACAATTCTATTTTAAAATTCGATGAAAATTTTCGGCTCCCTTGTGCAAAGGGAGCTGTCAGCGAAGCTGACTGAGGGATTGTAATAGGATAGCTTATAAATACTCTGTAGAAACATTGTTTGCATTATTCTTCTTTTTTCTTGAAATAATTTTTCTTCAGAATAAATAATGTAAAAATAATCGCAGTCGGAACTTCTAACAATAAAAACAAACATATAAAATCATATTTATAACTGATAACAATATCTTCACCGTATATCTCAATCAACGATAAAGTCTTAAACGGGTAGAAATTTTTTATGTCTGCTTTGTATACTTTTTGATTACCGTCTTTGCTGTTAAAAAATCTGATTGTCAATGTACCTTTCATATGTTTTAACTGCTTATTTCTGTTTTCTTTAAAGTCATATCGGTACCATTCATTTATCTTTTTATCAATGCTAATATTTCTTTCTTCAAAGTCTTTTGAAAGAATATCCATACTTGTATATTTCTGCAAATCATTATTATCAACATTAAGATTTATACTTTCGGAATATTTTCCTTTCGGCAAAATTGCAATCAAAAACGTACCGATCAACAGAGAAGATGCAAGCAACATTAGAACAACACTTATAATTGTTTTTTTCATTACACAACACCTTCCCAAATCGTCTCACTTTTGTAAAAGGGACACCGAAAAGATTTCGGAAAACAAACGATCAAAACTTCCTTATCAGCTTCGGGCAAAATCGCAGGTAGTCGGCGGAGATGAGGTCGAATTTCACTCCGTCGCTTTCTCCCCTGAACGCCCAGTTGACCGAATTGCCGTGGAGGTGTCCGTAATAGCAGGTCTTAATCTCCTCACCGACGATCGTGTCATAAATCTCGCGGCAGGTCTCGGTCAGGCTGATAGGCGGATAATGAAGAAATGCGATCACCTCACCGCCGAGCTTTTTCGCCTCGGCAATGCTTGTTTTCAGCCTGCCGACCTCACGGGCAAGCACCTTTTGATCCTCGTTCTTGGAACAGTCGAAAAACCAACCTCTCGTGCCGCAGATCGCCGTATCGCCAACCTTATAGGCATTGTTGAAAAGTATCTTTATGCTTTCAATTCCGTTCTCTTTCAGGAACTTTTCGGTCTTGCTTTTTGTAGCCCACCAGTAATCATGGTTGCCTTTCATCACGATTTTTGTTCCGTTCAGGCTGTCAAGAAATTTGAAATCCTCCAGCGTGTCCTCAAGCTTCACTCCCCACGATATATCGCCGGCAATGACAACGGTATCTTTTTCCGTCACAACGGCATTCCAGTTTTTTTGAAGCTTTTCTTCAAAATTTTGCCAGCCGTCAAAGACATCCATCGGCTTATCCGTGCCGAACGAAAGATGCGTGTCCGCAATGGCAAATAATGACATTTCTTCACCTCCCGAAAAAAGAATAAAAAGCATTATATATACAAATAATAAAGCTGTGAAGCGTTTCACAAATCCGAGAAAGGGGTAATTTACAATGAAGCACGAAATCAAAGAGATCAAGTGCCATGCCTGCAACTGTATTTACAACGAGGAAGGCTGCAAGTGTGTAGCCGGACAGATTGAGGTCGGTCCGTCAAGCGCCTGCACCTGTGCAGAAACGATCTGTGCAACCTTTGAGCCGAGCAGCGATGTAAGCAAGTAAAGCTTCTTTAAAAGGGACTGTCACATTAAGACCGCATCACCGACTTTCCAAACGGGAAGTCTCTTGCAAAAAGTCTTAATGCGACAGTTTTCTTTTATTTCAACAGATCAAAAACTACCTGCTCCATATCCTCTTTCTTGCAGCAGCCGGTAAATCTCGGTGTTTTGCCCTTGAGGTTGGCAAGCTGCGGCGGACAGGCTTCGCCTGTTTCCTTGCGGAGGGCGTCAACCATTTCAAACTCGTCAAGATTCGATGACATTCCCGGACATACCGCATCAAGAACAGCCTTGCTGAACTTGTACGGATTTGCCGTTGAGGCGATCACCGTCGGGGTGCTGTCGCCCGTCCTCTCGGCGTAGTCCTCATAGACCGAAACGGCAACAGCCGTGTGTGTATCGCAGAGATACTTATGCTCCTTATATTCCTTGGCGATGCAAGCCTTTGTACCGTTGTCATCACAGCTTCCTGCGTCAAACAGCTCGCTGAGCTTTGCGAAAACCTCGTCGTTTACCTTGTATTCGCCCTTTTCCGAAAGCTCGGACATCCACTCTCTGACAAGGGAATCGTCCATATCCGAAAGCAGGAACAGAAGTCTTTCAAGGTTTGACGAAATAAGAATATCCATTGAGGGAGAAACCGTCGTGTAGAAATCACGCACACGGTTATATGTTCCGCTCTTGAGGAAATCGGTCAGAACATTGTTTGCGTTCGAGGCGCAGATCAGCTTTCTGATCGGCACGCCCATTTCCTTAGCATAGTATGCGGCAAGAATATTGCCGAAGTTGCCCGTCGGAACAACAACGTTGATCCCGTCGCCCGGCTTGATCTCGCCCTTGTTGAGCATCTCGCAGTAAGCGGATACATAATAAACGATCTGCGGAACAAGACGTCCCCAGTTGATCGAGTTTGCCGACGAGAACATCATTCCCTGCTCGGCAAGCTTTGCGGCAACGGCCTTGTCCGTGAAAATTTTCTTTACTCCCGTCTGTGCGTCATCGAAGTTGCCCTCGATCGCACATACGCCGACATTCGCACCTTCCTGGGTGGTCATCTGGAGCTTCTGCATCGGGCTTACGCCGTCATTGGGATAGAAAACGAGAATTTTCGTGTTTTTGACATCCTTGAAGCCCTCAAGCGCCGCCTTGCCGGTGTCGCCCGAAGTTGCAACAAGAATTACAATCTGCTTGCCCGGCTCGCTCTTTGCCGAAGCAACGGTAAGCAGATGGGGCAGGAGCTGGAGCGCCATATCCTTGAACGCACAGGTCGGTCCTTTCCAAAGCTCAAGGATCTCGGTTCCTTTTCTGAGAGTGTGGAGCGGAGCTACCTTGTCGCTTGAAAACTTGCCGTCGCCGTATGCGCCCTTAACGCAGGAGTCAAGCTCCTCGGCGGTGAAGTCGGTGAGATAGAGGGAAAGAATCTCTTTCGCTCTTTCTATATAATCGCAGTCAGCAAGACGAATGATATCGTCCATTGTGATCTGAGGGATTTCTTCGGGGACGAACAGTCCGCCCTCGGCAGAAATGCCGTGAGAAATCGCCTGCGAGGAAGTTACTCTGATGCTTTTGTCTCTTGTGCTGGTATAAAACATATTACCTCTCCTTTTCGGTAAAATCTGCAAACATTGTATCATAAGTAAAAAAACAATTCAACTTTATATTTAAAAATAACTCAGCTAAACCGTTTCCGTAAACGCATTTTCTATGTAATTTATTTTCAGCGGCTTATATTCGGCGTCGAGATATACCTCGCAGACGTCAAAACGAGGCTGTTTATCATTCGGATATGCCTTCATAAACAGCTTTGAGGTCGAGATCAGCCTTTCCTGCTTGGCAAAATCGACCGCCTCTTTCGCTTCGTAGAGACTGTCCTCTCCCCTTGTTTTGACCTCGACAAAGCACATATATTTTCCCTTTTGAGCCACGAGGTCAATCTCGCCCATACGGGAGCGGAAATTGCCCGTTATTATCTTGTAGCCGTTGTCCCTGAGATATCTTGCGGCAAAAATTTCGCCCCAGACTCCCGACTTATTTATTTTCATAATATTTCCTCAAGAAGGTCATTCGGTGAATTTCCGACGCACCGTATTTATCAAGCATTTCATAGTGAAGCTTTGTGCCGTAGCCCTTGTGCTTTGCAAACTGATACTCGGGATATTTTTCATCCATTTCAAGCATAAAGCGATCCCTCGTCACCTTGGCAAGGATCGAAGCGGCGGCAATCGACATTGAGTTTGCGTCGCCCTTGATTATCGTGCGTGTCGGAACGCCGAGACCGGGATCACGGTTGCCGTCAACAAGAGCAATATCGGGTTTAATGCTAAGACCGTCAAACGCACGTTTCATCGCAAGATAGGTTGCCTGCAAAATATTTATTTCATCTATTTCTTTTTCATCGGCAGTTGCTATCGAATAGGCAAGGGCGGTTTCCTTTATCACATCAAAAAGCTGTTCACGCTTTTTTTCGGTGAGCTTTTTTGAGTCGTTTACGCCATCGATTATACAGCCGTCGGGAAGAATGACGGCGGCGGCGCAGACGGGACCTGCAAGCGGACCTCTGCCTGCTTCGTCAATTCCGCAGACAATCTTAAAGCCGTCGGCTTTCGCCTCGTTTTCAAATCTGAGCCAGTCGATATTTGTTTCGGTTTTCATTTAACCATTCCTTTTTTGATCCTGTTTTTGCTGTATGTGAAAAGTAAATAGTTTTTAGAATCTGTCTAACGTCTGATGTCTAAAATCTACCGTCTAAAATCTAAAGTCTAATTCTGCCTTCCCCTTGAGGGGAAGGTGGCGCGGACGAAGGACGTGACGGATGAGGTGTAAAAAGCAAAAAACTAAGTATAAATGTAATGTCATCAGACTTGCTCCACCTCATCACCGCCTTCGGCGGAGCTTCCCCTCAAGGGGAAGCCTTGCATAGTTTCATCGGATTTTAAAGCTTTATCGTCTAAAATCTAATGTCTAAGGTCTAACGTCTAATTTGACGAGAGATTTTTTCGTTAGACGGCTCAAGGCTTCGCCGTCAATACACAGGTATTGACAAGGAGCTTTGGGCTGTATTACGGATACCTTTAACAGGTTTGAAAGAAAATCTTTCACAGTACGTTTTGCAGTGAGGGAGCTGTACAAAGGTACTGCCCCGAATGAAAAATGTGCTGTGGGGGATTTTATTCAAACCTTGGGGGAAATTCCATGGAGATGCGCCCAAGTTTTCCCCCTCTGTACTCATCAAGAAGCATGACCGAGGCTCGCTCGGTGTTGACCTCGCCGCCGCTTATCAGCATACCTCTTTTTCTGCCGATCAGCTCAAGGATCTCCCACGACTGAAGATCGTCAAAATTGTCAATTTTATATCTTTCGGAAAGGCGGTCGGGATAACCGTCACGCAGAACATCAAGAAGTCTGACCGCCATTGTTTCAATGTCGAGGACAGCGTCCTTGACCGAGCCGATGAAAGCAAGTCTGTCGCCGACAACGGGATCGTCAAACTTAGGCCAGAGCACGCCGGGAGTGTCGAGCAATTCAATTCCGTTGCCGATAAAAAACCACTGGTTGCTCGTTGTAACTCCGGGGCGGTCGGCAACCTTGGCACGCACCCTGCCTGCCATCTTGTTTATGAAAGAGGATTTTCCCGTGTTCGGAATACCGACGACCATAACCCTGAGAGCCTTGCCCGCCATTCCCCTGTCGGTGTTCGCCTTGATCTTTTCGGCAAGCACCTTGCGGACGAGGGGCGTGTAGGCATTCAGCCCCTTACCCGAACGGCAGTCCACGGCAAGAGCCTCGGCACCCGTTGAACGGAAATATTTTATCCAGTCCGCCGTGACCTTTTCATCAGCCATATCACATTTGTTGAGCAGGATTATTCTCGGCTTACCTGCGGTGATCTCGCCTATTTCGGGATTTCGGCTTGAAAGAGGAATTCTTGCGTCCAGAATTTCCGTCACGCAGTCCACACGGGTGAGACTCTCCTTGATAAGCCGTCTCGTTTTCGCCATATGTCCCGGAAACCACTGTACCGTTTGCTTTTGAAAATCGCCCATAGGAAATCCCCCTTTGAAAAAAGGCCGAACCAAACGATCCGGCCGAATGACTATTGTAAAGCTCTGTATAAAGGAGCCAGAATTTTTTTAACCGCCCCAATTATTTTCGGCTCCGCTTTATAAATCAATTTCATATAATTTTTCTCAAGTATATAAATTCTTGCAAGCTCGATTAGTGTAAACACAGCGTACACGCCGAGACACGCCGCAATCGAATACGGGATGAGATACGGACTGTTCTGTAAATCCTTTCCGTGAAGCAGAACCTTCCACAAAAGCAATCTGATGTGTTCATTCTCATGAATCAAATATACCCCAAAAGTAGCCGAAGCAAAAACATTAACAACTTTACTGGTCTTCATTCGCATATTTTTAAAAAGCAAAAAAATCAAAAGAGAAATTGACAAAGTAAACAAAGATGTTTCACTACAAAAATTTCTGACATAATACAAAGTGTGTTCATTATATGATCCTATTTTGAAAATCGCCAATTCAACCGACAAAGCTAAAAGAACAGCAACAATTAAAGCAATGCCGGCTTTCTTTTTGTCAATTTCGACATCATCCATATGTAGTTTGATAAATCCCGCAAAGCTATACAACATAACGAATGTTGCCAAATTACTGCCCTGAAATTTCCAGTGTGCATTTATTCCGCAAACAGACCAAAGAACAACCATCAGAATAAGCATAAATATATATTGTTTTTTCGTCAGAGCTTTCAGAAGCTTATTTATAAACGGATAAATAAGAATAAGTACAAAATAAGTGCTTGCAAACCACCATCGTTCTGTAGTAATCGGCAGAAAATCATAAATAAAGCTTGAAAAACCGAGTTCATCATTTTTTATAAAAGCACAATAAATAAACGCTATTCCTATTGAGTAGAAAAATATTTGCAACCATAGCTTTGCCGTCTTTGAAACAGACCAATCGTTTTTGTTGATTAGAAAATACCCCGAAATGAAAACGAACAGATCTACTCCGACTTTTCCCCAAAGTTCAAGAAAACAGATATAAACAAAGTTACCCGTCATATCAGTAAAAGAAAAACCGCTGTATCTGCCGAAATGATAGAAAACTATCATCACCATGCTGACAATTCTCAGCAGTTCAAAGTTTGAACTTCTCTCTTTCATTGCATACTCCACAAACAATTATTTGAACACCGTGAAATTCGGCATCATTCTGCATTTTGCAACGCCGAGAACGTATCTCTCGTCAACACAGCCGACCATCGGAGAACGGCTGTCCGTAGAATTATTCCTGTTGTCGCCCATCAGAAAGAGCTTGCCCTCGGGAACGACCATCGGAAATGTATTGCCCTCCATGGCGCGTGTCGGCTCGGCAATATACGGCTCGTTCAGCTCCTCGCCGTCAACATAGACCTTGCCCGTCTGAAAATCAATGTCAACCGTCTGTCCTCCCTTGGCGATAACACGCTTGACAAGCGGCTCGTTGAACTCGTTCGGCTGGGTGCTGATAACGATGTCGCCCTGTTTAATCTCCGTGTTCACCGTGGAAACAATCAGCCAATCCCTGTTGTTGAGCGTCGGCATCATAGATTCGCCGTCAACTCCGACAAAGCGCACAAAGAAAGTGAACATCACCGCAATTATAACCAATGCCGTGACGAAAACCGAAACCGTCTCATAAATGAAAGAGCCTCTCGGTTTTTCCTCTGCAATCGCATTATTCTCATTTTCATTTATTTCATTCATTTTTGTTACCGTCCCTTTGAATTATTCTTCGGCACTCGGTTGAAAATTCTCGTAGATATTCATATCGCCGAACGGAAGCAGGCGGAAGGTAGCCTTTCCGAGAATGTAGCGTGTGTCGATAAAGCCTATATCCGTGTATCGGCTGTCGGTGGAGTGCATTCTGTTGTCACCCATGACAAAGACCTTGCCCTCGGGCACGATCAGAGGAAAGGTTACATCGCCCGAACGACGTGTCAGCTCGGCAATGTACGGCTCGTTAATCTCCTCGCCGTCAATGAAAACCTGACCTGAGACAAAGTTGATGTCAACCGTCTGTCCCTCGGTTGCGATAATTCTTTTGACAATCGGCTCGTTGAACACATTCGGCTGAGTGATGATAACGATATCGCCGTAATTATATTCGCTTTTGGGAACGGTCACGAGCCAGTCTCCGTTCTGAAGAGTCGGCACCATTGAAGTTCCCACAACGCTCGCAGGGCGGCAGATAAAGGTAAAGATGATGAAGATCAGCACCAGAGCCGTTACGACAGAGCTGAAAAGGTCATAGACCTTGATCCAGCGTGAGCGTTCTTTTTTTGCCTGCTCGGGAGTCATTCCGTTTTTGAGGTATTCGTTCCAGTCTTCCTGAATATTACGTCTGCTTAATAACATTGAATTACCTCCTTATATAAAATCGGTCAAAAACCGTTGGTTTAATAAAAAACAAAAGGGCATGGAACCACCGCCATACCCCTCAGCTCAATTATTTTAGCCGATGCTCTGCTTAACCTTAGCAGCCTTACCGACTCTGTCACGCAGATAGTAGAGCTTGCTTCTGCGTACCTTACCTGTTCTGATAAGCTCGATTTTATCAACATTGGGTGAATGAACGGGGAAAACCCTCTCAACACCAACGCCGTAAGAAACTCGACGAACGGTAAATGTCTGGGAAACTCCGCTGCCCTTAACGGCAATTACGGTACCCTCGAAAGCCTGGAGTCTTTCTCTCTCGCCTTCACGGATCTTAACCCAGATCTTGATAGTGTTACCTACCTTGATTGCCTCAGAAACGTCAGCCTTGAGGCTGTCCTGAGCGATTAATTTAAGTGCGTCCATTACAGACACCTCCCATAAGATTTCAGGCGTTCTTAACGGTTAAACCGCCAGAGGACCGTCCGCTTTAATGTTGGGCATTAAACCCCGCCATGCGGACATACTTCCGCCTTGGTGGTCACAAATGCTTTAATAGTTTAACATACGGTTTGGTTTATTGCAAGTGTTTTTTTGATTATTTATCGGAAAAATCAAGAAAAATTTTTGTTCATATTTTTTGTCACTATATATTGTTGTCAATCCTGATCCGAGACACTATTTTTTTCATATTCCCGCTGTGCAAGAATACAAATATTTTCCGACATACGCATAAAACAGCTTCCGTCCTCAAATTCCGCAACAACTTCAGGCTTGACTCCGAGCTTCTCGGCAAGCTCGTTCGCCTTTTCTCTGTCTTCTTTCGTGAAATAATACAGAGTTTTGGAATTGTCACACAGCTTGTAGTAATCCTTGATGCAGAGATATTTTACCGGTTCAAAGCTCAACTCATCACGGTCGTTTCCCATAAACACAAGGTCAAGCTTATCCTCGGAAGCAATCGCAATATTGCTTGCACGGGAAAACGAAGCGTAAATATGCTCATAGCCGTTGTCGAGGGCATAGCGTGCCGCAACGTGGGCAGGACTTTCTGCGTCCCTGCCTGCTTTTATCTCCTTTGCCGTAACGGCGAAATTATATGCGATAACAAATGCGAAAACAACCGTCAAGCAAGCATAAACAGGTTTTCTCAGCTTTGCCTGATTTTTCAAAAGATATGCCGAGCTGACCGCAATAAGAGGGAACAGCATAAAATAATAAATCTCTCTTACCTGAATATTTGTTATCAAGCCGATGAGGAATATGCCGACAATCCCTAAGAAAAACATAAACAGCACGGAAAAATCGGAATACTCCTCCTCTTTTCTTTTAAAAAGCTTGACCGCACACATTATTATGGCTGATAAAACCAAAATTACAAAAAATGCCGTAAAAACAACTTGTAGCGGTGAGGGCATTCTTTCAACCTGAAACAGTCTTAAAATTGCCCTTAATCCCTCGACTGCCTTTTGATAAATATTGTCAAAGCTCAAATTCAGGGAGGTTTCACCGAAAATTTGATGCTGATTCGGTTTTATCAGCTTTACCGTTATCAGTCCGGCTATATTGGAAATTAAAATTGCAACAGAAAAAATCAGCGTTTTCGGATTTTTTATTCTCTTGCTTTTTATCAGCTGAGCCAGCGTGAGCAATCCCTCACAGGCAAGAAGCGGCAGAACCGTTACTGCCGTTTGCCTGAGGCTTTGTATTCCCGAAGCAAAGCTTAGCACAACCGACAGCAGAGCCATCGGGATTATTTTCTTTTTCGGATAATTGTTTCTGATTCTTATGTAACAGCCGTAAATCACGAAAGCGGTTATCAGATAGCCTGCATAATAGCTCGCCATTGTAAAGAAAAGCTGTGCGCCTTTGGGACTTCCTGCAATATGTTTCCTGCCGATAATAAAGCCTGCCATTATCAGAAAACTGCTCATTCTTTCATTGTAGGAATACAGCGGTTTCATCATCCAATCATAGGACAGAATGATAAGCACGGTCATTATGCACGAAGCAACCGCCATGGATATGATTACATTTGAAGTCATTCCGTAGAGCAACGCCGCAAGAACAGGCGTTGAAAAGGCATAGGTCTGATTTCCGAATATCCAGTTCGGCGGAAAAAGCGATTTCGACTTCCATGCCTCCTTGGCATAGTTCAGATCGCTGTACATATCTCCGTCGTAGTATTCGGGATTACAACTGAGATTGACATAAAAAATCAGGCAGAGAAAAAACGCCAAAAGCACCGTCAGAATAACCGACAGCGTCCTTTGATTTTTCTTTTCGATTTTCGATATTTTTTTCATTTTTATGTCTCCCCATTTTCAGCCACAAGCTCCACAAGATTTTCCGACAGGGAATACAGATAAACTTCGCCGAATTGAGCCTTTAACGTCATTGTTACGCCGTATTTCTCTGCAAGCTCCCCGACCTTATCCAGCTCATACTCCCTGAGCAGATAAAGACTTTTTGCATTGTCCCTGTTTTTATAGTCATCCCTGACGCACAGATATTCAACAGGCTTCAACGCAAACCGTCCGTCCGCACGTTTATACTGAACTATATGCAGTTTATCGTTCGATGCGATAATCACATTTTCCGCTCCGTCAATAACTCCGCTGAGACCAAAAACGGAAAAGACGGTGTCATATCCGTTTTCAAGCATATAATCGGCAATCTGATGTGCCGTTGAGTTTTCGTCCTTCCCCTTTTTGATCTCTCCGACGGTTCCGACCGTCCTGAACACGAGCATTGCCGCCGCAAACAGTGCGATTGCCGAAGCGGCGATATTCTTCCGTTTTCCGAGACTTACAAGAATATACGAAACGCTCACGGAAAACAGCGGATAGATCATAAAATAATACAAGGCACGACCGACCAGCTCGGTGAGCACTCCGGAGGCAAACACACCTGCACACCCGAGAATCAGCAGCATAACAAGGGTGAAGACACCCTGATCCCGACAGCCGTTTTTAAAGAAATCCTTCACGCAGAGAACAACGCCGACAAGGATTATCAGCAGGAACGGAACAGAAGCGACGAGCCTCGGTATAAGATTCAGCGAATCCAACCCGAACGTAAGCGCAACATACTCAATGTTATACATTATGTTTTTTAGCAAATCTACGGGATCGGTTCTGAAAGAAGTTGAGCCGTAAATGGAATTTTGATTGAACTCAATAAATTTAACGGCGATCAGTCCTGCAACATTTGACAGGAGGATCAACACGGAAAAAGCTGACGACGAGGTCAGCGCAAATTTTTTGTTTTTTACCGAATAAATGATAATTAAAAGAATTTCGCATGCAACAAGCGGAAGCGCCATAACAGCCGTCTGTCTCAGGCTTTGCATACCCGTGCCGAAGCTGAGAGCAGCACCGATAACGAGCATAGGAATATGCTTTTTGCAAAATTTTTTCTGACGGATTCTTACATAACAGCCGAAAACGATAAATGCGGTTATCAGATAACAGGAATAGTAGCTTGCCATTGTGAAAAAGGCCTGCAAGCCCTGCTGACTTGTCGCAACATGAGCTTTCAGCAAAAGAAAGCCTATGAGAAAAAGGAAGCCTGCCGTCCTTTCATTATATGAAAACAGAGTTCTTGTCATCCATTCATAGGTCAGCACGGTCAAAACCGTCATAATACAGGAGGCGATCGCCATTGCGGTAACGGCGTTCCCTGTCATTCCGTAAAGCAGAGCCGCAAGAACGGGAGTTGCGACAACATAGGTCTGATTGCCGAAAACCCAGTTCGCAGGAAAAAGCGACTTCGCTTTCCACGCTTCTTTTGCAAAGTTTATGTCATTATAAATATCGCCGTCATAGTATTCGGGATTACAGCTCAGATTGATGTAAAAAACCAAGCCGAGAAAAGCGGCAAGAAGAACGGTCAGTATAACCGAAACCGTCTTCCCGTTTTTATTGTTTTCCGCTGATTTTATCATTTATTTTTCTCCTTTTTATTTGGTCTCCGATGCTCGTGCACAAATATTTTCGGACAGTTTGCAGAGATAACGGTCTCCGAAACGGGTGACCGTTTCTATTTCTATCTTGTAGCTTTCGCAAAGTTCCTCCGCCTGCTTCATTTGTTCCGCATTAAAAAGATAAAGGCTTTTTTCGTTGTCTCTTGTCTTGTAATCATCCTTGATATGAAGATATTCGGGAACGGGACTTTCCTCCCATTGATCAAAGGCTTTTAACTGTATCAAATATATTTTGTCTCCGGAGGCTACGGCAACATTCTCGCCGCCCTTACATTCCGCACCGAGACCGAATATCGAATAAAGCGTATCATATCCGTTTTCGAGCATATAGTCGGCAATCTGATGCGCTTCGCTGTTTCGATCCTTGTCCGTTCTGATCTCCCTGTTTGTTTCGATAAGCTTAAAAGATATCAAAACGGCGAACAAAACTATAACCGAGGATTTCAAAAAAACGGACAGCTTTCCCGAATGTTGTAATATAACAGCCACACTCTGAGCCAGCAGAGGGTAAATCATAAAGAAATAAATTGTTTTGCACTCAACGGCAGTCAGCACATCAACGGCAAACACACCGGCACAGCTCAGTAACAGCAAAAGCTCCAATGTGAACCCGTCCGTGTTTTTTCCTTTGCCTTTGATAAGCTCAATTAAACAAATCACAAAAGCAACTGTAATTATCAAAATAAAAATTGCCGCCGCAAAATAATTCAGATAATATCTTTCTTCGGCAATCTGAAGACTTCCGACGATATTATAAACAAAGCTTGAAATAATATCGCTGATGATATTTTTAATATCAAAGCCAAGGCGCATCTCCGATTCGCCGTATATAGTAGTCTGCTGAATGTCAATAAATTTCATTACGGCAAGACCGGCAATGTTCGCCGCCGAAACAACCGCAGTAAAAACCGTTGAACGTGAGAAACTCGGCTTTCTATCTCTGATCGAGCAAAAAACAATCAGAAAGATTTCGCACACGATCAGCGGCAGAGTCATAATAACGGTTTGTCTCTGACTTTGCATACCCATCGCCAAGCTCAAAGCAACTGCGATAACCGCAATCGGTATATCCTTCTTTTTAAACTCTTTCTTTCTGATTCTTATGTAACATCCGTAAACCAAAAAGGCTGTGATAATGTAGCAGGAATAATAGCTTGCCATTGTAAAAAGAATTTGTGCTCCACGTCTTGAAGATGCAATATGACCTTTCAGGAGAATGAGTCCTGCCATGACAAGGAAACCTACCGTTCGCTCATTGTATGAAAAAAGAGTTTTCATCATCCAATCATACGACAGCACAATTAACAAGGACATAATGCACGAAGCTATGCCCATTGCAAGATAGGCATTGTGAATTATACCGTAAATGACAGCCGTCAAAACAGGGGTTGCCGCAATATATGTCTGATTTCCGAAAAGCCAGCCCTGAGGGAACAGCGACTTTGCTTTCCAAGCCTCCTTGGCATAGCTGATATCGCCGTACATATCGCCGTCATAGTATTCGGGATTACAGCTCAGGTTGACATAAAAAATCAAGCTGAGAAAAGCGGCAAGAAGAACGGTCAGCACTACCGAAAAAATCTTGTCGTTTTTATTTTTTTCGTTCAGACTGTGCATTCCGTTCCCTCCGTTTTTATTTAAAGACTTCGTTGTTTTTCGTGATGAGTTTTCTGCGTACAATGTACTGCATTTCATGCTCCGCTCCGATCGCCTTTTCAAGCGTTTCAACGAGCAATGTCGGGTTGAGATTATTCGTACTGCCTGCGGCAAGAACGCATTGGATATTTACAATATTCTCCGCCGTTGTAAATTTCAGATCATAGATATAATCAATCAGATTTATCTGCTTCATCACTTTTCTGTGACCTTTTTTGCCTCGTTTTTCCGCAAGCAATTCTTCGCCGTCGGCAAGCTCACGAGCCTTTTCGCAGAAGTTATTCGCCGTATCTTCATCGGCAAAGATCAGCTTGACAAAATACTGCGCCTTTTCAATCTCCTTTGCGTCGTGAACGGGTGCGGCGGCGGAAAGAATCTTCACGCCCTCGGGCAGAACGGCGTTGAGCCTGTCCATAACCTCGCCGTCCGTCATATCGCCCTCGATACGGATATCCATATACTCGCAGTCGCTCGACTGTCCGAGGGAAAGCGGCAGGGCAAAGGTCAGATACGGGTGCGGATTGAAGCCCTCGGTGTACCACATCGGGAGCCTCGCACGTCTGACGGCACGTGTCATCATTCTGTTTATGTCAAGGTGAGAGATGCAAATCGCTCTGCCTGTTTTGGAAAAATTAAGCCTCACTGCGCGCATCGCACTTTCCTCCGTTGAGTCGGTTTGCTCCGCAGCCTGCACACTTGATCCTGCAATGCGGAGTTGTGACGCTTTCGTGCGCCTTTTTATTTTCATTCATCAGAAACTTTTTGCTTATTCCGTAGTCTAGATGATCCCACGGGAGAATCTCGTCAAAGCTGCGGCGGCGGTTTGCATAGAACGAGGGATCAATCCCTGCTTCTTCAAAAGCCTGCGTCCACTTGTCGAACATAAAATGATCGTCCCAGCTGTCGAACTTACAGCCCTTTCGCCACGCAAGCTCAATCACCTTGGAAAGCCTTCTGTCGCCCCTTGCAAGCACACCCTCAAGGAAGCTGGTCGGGGTAAGATGGGTTGAAATTCTGATCTTTTTCGTTGTAACGCTCTCATAAAGATGCTTCTGCTTTTCTTCAAGCTCCTGCATTGTGTCCTGCGGCTCCCACTGGAACGGGGTGAACGGCTTCGGCACAAAGGAAGATGCGCTGATGCTGACCTGAACGCCCTTGCCCTTGGGACGGTCGGGATTTCTGTAAAACTCGTCAACGACCTGCTGACCGAGCTGTGCGATACCCTCAACATCCTCCATGGTCTCCGTCGGCAGACCTATCATAAAATAGAGCTTTACGCTTGTCCAGCCGCCCGAAAAAGCCATTCTCACGGTTTTCATAACATCATCGTAGGTCACATTTTTGTTTATTGCGTCACGCAGACGCTGTGTTCCGGCTTCGGGAGCAAAGGTCAGACTGCTTCGGCGCACCTCTGTCAGCTTTTCCATAAGCTCGTCGGAGAAATTGTCAACTCTCAGCGACGGCAACGCAACATTTATATTGTCCTCGGTCGTCCATTTGAGCATCGAGGTCAGAAGCGGCTGAAGTCCCGTATAGTCGCTCGTGCTCAGGGAACAGAGGGAAATTTCTTCATATCCCGTAGATTCGCAGAGCGTTCGGCATTGCTCCTCAACGACTTCGGGTGTTTTTTCTCTAATCGGTCTGTAAATAAAACCTGCCTGACAGAAGCGGCAGCCGCGGATACAGCCTCGGAATATCTCCGCCGTCACTCTGTCGTGAACAACCTCGATCGACGGGACTACAAAGCTTTCGGGATAGTAGACCTTGTTCATATCCTCCACGATCGCCTTGACCGCCTTTTCGGGGGCAGTCTCTTTGGCAGTTACGCTCCTGATCGTTCCGTCGTCATTATATTCAACATCGTAAAAGGACGGAACGTAAAAGCCTTTAAGCTGTGCAACCTCACGCAAAAGCTCAAGCTTGGAAGAACCTAACTTTTTATGTTTGCGGATAAGGTCAACAAGCTGAACGGTGGTTTCCTCACCGTCGCCGAGCATAAAAATGTCGATAAAATCAGCCAGCGGCTCGGCGTTGCAGGCGCAGGGACCTCCTGCGACAACAAGCGGAGCAAGCTCCGTTCTGTCTTTTGCATAGATCGGTATTCCCGACAGATCAAGCATATTCAGAATATTGGTGTAGCTCAGCTCATACTGGAGTGTGAAGCCGATCAGATCAAACTCGTCCAGAGGATCGCCGCTTTCAAGCGCCCACAGCTTTATGCCGTTTTCACGCATCTTTTCTTCCATATCGACATCGGGAGCAAAAACCCGCTCGCACCACGCATAGTCAAGACGGTTGACAACGGAATAAAGAATTTTCATTCCGAGGTGCGACATACCTATCTCGTAGGTGTCGGGAAAGCAAAAAGCATACCTGACATCCGTTTTGCTTTTATCCTTTATAACGCTGTTCAGCTCGCCGCCGACATAGCGTCCCGGCTTCTGAACCTCCTGTAAAATTTTCTCGATTTTCTGTGAGATCATGGAATACCTCTCTTCACTGTATAAAAAGGTTATTTACTTTATATACGCTGTCCGATTTTTCCGATCTGCTTTTGAATCGGATAATAAATTAAATTGATGATGTACGAAACGGCAACACATATCGCTATCATAAACAGATAAATAAACGGCGGATATTTTGCCATGTAAACAAGGTTTTTGAACAAAACCAAATAGAAGAACATATGAGTAAACCAAATGTTAGTCGAATGTTTGCCGAAGAACATAAGAGATTTTTCGATAAACTTCGGTTTCTTGCAGAATTTCACAATAAAAACTATTGCAAGTCCCGTAAAAGGCGCAACAATAAAACTTCTTATTACAAGCGTGTGTCCGAGAAGCATTGCGGCGAAAACTACAAACGATATTAAATAAACATAGATCGGTTTAATCCTCGAAACATACTTTTCACATTTTTCAAAGATACGTTCCTTTCGGCAGACCACTCCGAGCATATATTCAAAGAACGTTGTGCCAAACGGTCCGAACCAGTTGATCGCTTCATACGGAGTTCTGTGTTTAAATCTAAGCCAGTATCCGCCGATATATACTGCAAAGGAAAAGAGCAGGATTACAACGGAATTCATTTTTTTCGACGCCTTGAGAACTATCGGAGAAATAAATACAAGCACAGCATATACGGGCAGATACCACCATGCACCGTTGTATGCGGGCGAAACCGTTGTAAAAGTTTTGAGGAATTTTAAAATGCTTCCGGGCATAAAATCTGCCTGACCGATTGCAACGCTTACCAAGGTGAAAAGCAAAAGGATTATCCAGAAATTACAATATAATGAAAAAAGACTCCTCAGTCTTTTTTTGTAGTAATCCTTTTCATCAAAAAGCGTCATATGGGCATAGCCGCTGCAAAATGCAAATCCCATAACGCAGAAATCCGAAAGCTGTGCAAAGTAAAACACCAAAGGAAATCCTTTGAAGAAAACAAGCGGTGTGAACAGCCCTGCATATTCCAGCGTATCAAAAAGATGCAGGCAAACCATCGCCAAAACCGACAATCCCTGTATCATTTTTGTGTCCTTTTTGTTCATACATGCTCCCTCCGATTTTATTATTTTACTATGAACCGACGTTTTTTTCAAGTGGAATAATATATAATTAGCTTCCGATGTATAGAAAATAAATCAATTAAAATTCTATTCACAGGAAATTCACAAATTTTTGGTAAAATTTATTTATCAATAAGAAGGAGTGGTGCCAATGGCAAAAACCCTGCCAAAGCCGATTGACGGAACGCTGAGAAAGTTTTCCCTGCGTGTGCCTGAGGTCATCCGCGAATGCAGCGGAATTGTAGTTTTCGGAAAAAGAATTAAATCCCTTGTTTTTTCAACGGATGTTGCTATAATAAGAAACGTTAATGCCGATGCGGTGATCGCCGTTTATCCTTTCACTCCCCAGCCGATCATCACTCAGGCTATCCTGTCCGCTTCGGACATTCCCGTTCTCGTCGGGGTGGGCGGCGGACTGACAAGCAGTACAAGAGTTCTCAATCTTTCAACAAATGCGGAGATGCAGGGTGCGCTCGGCGTTGTTCTCAATGCGCCGATATCAAACGATATTGTCAAAAGCGTAAGCGAGAGCATTGACATTCCGACCGTCGTTACCGTGGTGCGTGACGACGAGAATATCAAAGCCCGTATAGAAGCGGGAGCGTCCATTCTGAATGTTTCCGCCGCTTCACGCACACCTGAAATTATCCGCAAAATCAGAAAGGATTTCAAGGATATACCGATCATTGCAACGGGCGGTCCTACGGACGAAACGATAAAGAAGACGATCGAAGCCGGTGCAAACGCAATAACCTGGACTCCGCCGTCAAACGGCGATATCTTCCGCAGTGTTATGGACGCCTACCGCAACGGTCAGCCTCACCCGTAAAAACTGATTGAAAGGAGATTTTCTATGAATTTGAACGAAGCAATAGCCACAAGACATTCCGTCCGAAGCTTTACGGACAAAAAAATTGACGCTCAGACAGCCGCAGAGCTTCAAGAGCAGATTAAGGAATGTAACCGTCTGAGCGGATTCAACATACAGCTCTGCCTGAACGAGCCGCAGGCCTTCGACACTCCGATAGCTCACTACGGCAAATTCCGAAACTGTAAAAATTATATCGCTATCATCGGACCGAAAAAAGATGAGGAAAAATGCGGCTACTACGGCGAAAAGCTGGTGTTAAAGGCTCAACAGCTCGGACTTAATTCGTGCTGGGTTGCCATGAGCTACGGGAAGTCAAAGGTTCCGTGTACCGTGCCGAAGGGGCAGAAGCTTCACGTTGTAATTGCGCTCGGCTACGGAGAAACACAGGGAGTACCGCACAAATCAAAAAGTATGGATGAGCTTTGCCGGACAAACGGAGAAATGCCGGCGTGGTTCCGTAACGGAATGACTGCGGCAATGCTTGCTCCGACTGCGGTTAATCAGCAAAAATTCCTGCTGACTCTTGAGAACGACACGGTTCACGCAAAGGCTCTGAGAGGCTTTTACTCAAAGATTGACCTCGGAATAATAAAATATCATTTTGAAATCGGCGCAGGCGACGCGGATTTCAAATGGGCGTAAATATTCATGGACTGTTGCTTAGTGCGGCAGTCTTTTTTTGATTGAAAAATTAAAAATCTTATGGTATTATAAAATCAGCAAAACCCTTTAAGAAAATTTGAGAAACTGCGGAGGTTTATCATGACTGTAAAAAAATTATTTGCATTGCTTCTCTCATCCTTGGTTTTGTTCCTTTTGTTTGTACCGAGCTTTTCCGTCCTTGCGTCCGATACTGCTAAACTCTATGTTTCTCCCGACGGAGACGACAAAGCCGCAGGCACGATTGACGCACCCCTTGCCACCCTTTCCGCCGCCAAAGAAAAGGCAAAGAGTATCGACGGCAAGGTCACGGTTTATTTCCGTGAGGGTACATATTCAATCAACGAAACGGTTCGCTTTGACGAAACCGACAAGTCCGATGTTCTCTACCGTTCATACAACGGGGAAAAGGTTATGTTCACCTCGGGCAAGCCTTACACGGGTTTTGAGGAGTGTGAGGTCAACGGAGTTCGGGCATTCAGGAAAAATGTCGGAACGGACGCCGATTTCAATATCCTTTTCAACGAGGAGACAACGCTGACAAGACCGAGATATCCCGAAAGCGGTTATCTTTTCGTCAAGGACACCCTTGACAGCGACTGCATAAAGATTGACGATCCGATCAATTATGTCCATTCAAGCTACTGCGGAATGATCGTCAACAAAGAAGATTTCAGAGATTTCAAAAACATTTCCGATATCACCGTCAAGCTCCTGCACTACTGGAAGGACGAGACTCTGCCCGTCTCCGCCTATGACAGCGAAACGGGACACGTTTCTTTCAAAAAATATACGAGTATGATGATTAACAAGAACGACCGTTTCTTCCTCGACAATGTTTTCGAGGCAATGAACGCTCCCGGCGAATGGTACCTTGACAGGAGCGAGGGTATTCTTTATGTCATTCCCAAAGCGGACGAAACTGCGGAGCACTTCACCGTCTGGGGCTCCGAAACGGAAACGATGATCTCCGTTGACGGGGTTGACGGCATTTCCTTTGAGGGTATTCTGTTCAGGGCGAACGGCTTTTTTTACACCACGGAAAAAGAATACAGTCAGGCGGCATATGACGCAACGCCCTGCGTTTCCTATGAAAGAGCGAAGAATTTCAGCGTCAAAAACTGTGATTTCAGGGACATTGCCGCCTGCGCAGTCTTCCTCGGCGAAGCGGTACAAGATGCAAAAGTTGATAGCTGTCTGTTTGACAATATCGGCGCACAGGCTGTTTACATCCGAGGAAAAAACATCAGCGTTGACGATCCCGATGTCACAAAAAATATCACCGTAACAAACAACCTGATTTCAAAATTCGGCAGAGTATTTTACAATGCGGTCGGCATACTTGTAATCCATGCAAACACCGTTGACGTCTCCCACAATGAAATTCACGACGGGTATTACACGGCAATCTCCGTCGGCTGGGTTTGGGGATATAAATACTCCGTAACCTACAACAACCGAATTTGCGACAACCTCATCTACAATATCGGTCAGGGCTGGCTTTCGGATATGGGCGGAATTTACACCCTCGGCAATCAGCCTAGCACAGTCGTTTCGGGCAACGTTATCCACAATGTGACCGCAGATCCCAATGAGGGCGGCTACGGCGGCTGGGGAATTTACCTTGACGAAGGCTCGTCATATATCCTCGTTGAGAAAAATCTCGTTTATGCTTGCGGAAGCGATGCTTATCACTTGCATTACGGCTCATACAACACCGTCCGAAACAACATTTTTGCTCTCAGCGGAGAGGCTCAGGTCAGGGTTGCTTCCGCTCCCCAAAGAGCAACACCTGCCGACGGCGGAAAGGAAACGGCGAATTTCAGCCGCAACATTCTTCTGACAGACAAAGATGTCTGCACTTTTTCCTATCTACGCAATAGCGACGCTTACACCGAAAGCGAAAACATTTTCTGGGATCTTTCAGAGGGCAAGGACGTTTACGTCAATCTGAACAGCAACACAAAGCGTGCAATGGGAATAAGAACCGCCGTCAGAAAAGGTTATATTACCGATCCCATCATCGCAGACCCGATGTTTAAGAATGCCGCAGAGTTCGACTTTGAGCTAAGCCCCGACTCTCCTGCGATCAAGGCAGGCTTTGAAACTTGGGATTACGGCAACGCAGGCACACTCAAGGGAACGACCGTCGGTCTTTCTCTCGACGGAGGGCAAACTCCGTACAACGCCTGCTCCGCCTCCGTGCCCATGACAGAATCAAAAGAACTTTTCCATTGTATTCTGGAATTTTTCTGTTCAATCTGCGACTTCTTTAATAAGATTTTTAAAAGATAAAAAATAAAAATCACCGCTCTCCCGATCACTGAAAGGGAGAGCGGTTTTGATTTTATATTTTACAGCAGATCAATGATAAGCTTTACTATTCTCCGAACAAAGCTCAGAAGTCTTTCTATCAAGCTCGGCCCGGTTGCTTCATCAGGCTCTGCTTCGCTCGGAATTTCCGTGATCTCGCCCTGCTGATCTATCAGAACGTTAATACAATAATAGCTTATCCTTGCAATCTTTGTCAATAGTTTTGCCTGCAAACCGTGTCGGAACAGGCTTGCAGACTTGATAATCGCTTTTCTGTTATGATACAACACCGCCGCTCAGAACAAAAGGGTTGCCGCACTAAACGACAACCCCTTGAGATAATACTTTTTAGACGGTAGACTTTAGATGATGTTGCAAATAAACAATAGAGCTGAAAGGTTTTCAGAAAACCTGCAAGGCTTCCCCTTGAGGGGAAGCTCCGCCACAGGCGGTGATGAGGTGAAGAAAGACTTTAGATTTTAGACATTAGACCTTAGACGATTAAAATTAAAAGCTTGCAGAAACCTTACAATGCCTCCCCTTGTTGCAAGGTAGCAAAGCGGCAACACGGAAGTAAATGAACGTCCGGTGGACGTTCAGAGCCGTGGCGTGACCGAGCCGCAACGAGAACGGTGACACGGCAGAACGACATGACGGAGGGGATAAATACAAACTGCAAAGCTAAAATGAGACATTAGTTTCTTATCAATCCCTCAGTCACGACCTGCGGTCGTGCCAGCTCCCTTTACACAAGGGAGGGTAGATTATAATATCAAGTGCAACACT
>JBJEPQ010000055.1:0-27665 GCA_051881315.1 Acutalibacteraceae bacterium
GGAAATGTCCTGAGCCGTCTTTTTCTGCGCCCTGAACTGCATCAGTATTTCATTTGCTATTTTCGCACAAAGAGGTTTTTGACTCCTCGTCAATGTCGTCTGTGCCTTCAATTTCAAACGGAAAATCAATCTCATCGTCCTGAACGCCGAAAAGTATCACATGAGCGTTCGCTCCGTCCCAGACAACCTTACGGACAAGTGTTCTGATGGCGGTTCGCTTCTGCTCAACGGTCATGCCGTCAATTCCGTTTCTGAAATTCGTCAGAAGCTGGCGAAAAATATCAAATTCCATATCGGTCAGCTCCTGCTGTGAGGTCAGCCCCTCAAGCTCGTTTATCCTGCTGTCCGTTGTGCCGATCTCCTTGCCGAGCTGTTCAATTCGCTTTGTGACCTGATTTCTTGCGATGCCGTCACCCACATCGGCAAGGGAGTCAACAAGAACGGTGATTTTCTTTTCAAGCTCCGCCTTTTCACGGCGAATCGCACAAAGCTGTTCTTCGTAATCGGAACGGCTTCCCGTGTAGAATTTGCGTCCCTGCTCAAGCTGTCTGATAAATGCGCTGTCGTCCTCGGCAAGCATTTTAATCTGTTCGATTATTGCCGCGTCAAGTGCATTTCCGTTAGCGTTTTTCAAATTGCAGGCAGCTCGCTGACTGCGTTCCTTCAGCTTGCAGACATAGGTAAATGCGGTTTCGCCGTCGGCATTTTTCCGCTTGCTCATCTTTGGATACATCCGGTTTCCGCAGCTGCAAAACAGCAAGCCTGTGAGCAGAGCTTCGTTGTTGCGAGGCTTGCGGTAAGCCTTTGACTTGTTCCTCTCCAAGGATTTCTGAACCTTAACCCACACCTTGCCGGGGATAAGTCCCTGATGCTTGCCGACCGCAACAATCCATTCGTCCGTCGGCAGATGCTCAACCGCCTTGCCCTTTTCCTGATTGGTGCGGTTGTATGCCATAATGCCGTGAACTCCGTCAAAATCCTCCTTGCCCGCAAACAAATCGGACTCAGCCTTTACAAAGTAGTTATAAGCGTCCTCGTCGGCAATCATATATACCGGATTTTGTAGGATTCCCTTTATTGAAAAGCGTGTAAAATACTTGCCGTTCTTTGTCCTTATACCACGCTTTATAAGCTCGGCTTCTGTGATTGTCTGCGAGTCATTCTCGATATATAAATCAAAAATAGTCTTGATAATCTCCGCTTCCTCCGGAACAAGCTCCAGCTTACAGCATTTTTTAGTTTTGCCGTCAACGGTGACGGTCTCAACAGCTGCCGATTTATAACCCGTTGGAGTGATACCGCCGAGCCAACGACCTGTTTTTGCAAGCTCACGCATATTGTCACGGATTCGCTCTGCGATCGTTTCCCGCTCAAGCTGAGAGAATACAGAGGTGATATACATCATCGCACGTCCCATAGGGGAGGCAGTGTCGAACTGCTCCTTGATTGAAACAAACTCAATGTCCATACGGGAAAGCGATTCTATCAGACCTGCAAAGTCGCTGATGTTACGGCTGATACGGTCAAGACGGTAAACGATAATAGTCCTGAACCTGTGATTTTTCGCATCATCCATCATTCTCTTGAAATCGGGGCGGTTGAGATTGCCGCCCGAGAAGCCCTCGTCCTCATAAACAGCAATATTTTTGAGCGCACCCTCACCGTAATGAATACGAATGTACTCCCTGCAAAGCTCGACCTGATTGCCGATACTCTCACCCTTGCCCGTAAACTTCGACTTTCGTGAATAAATTGCTATACAATCCTCATTCTTTCTCATAAAACACCTCCGAAAAATCATTTTACGGTATGTATTATATTAAAATACAACGTAAAGTATTTATGAAGAAGATAGAGAATTTGAAAATTTGTTAGCAATGTCAGTATAATAAAAGCACTTTACTAATAGATTAGGGTTTGGGTCTTTTCTGCTTTTTTATATCTATTTTATTTGTTTTAGAACCTCTGTTTGTTGTTTTAACCGAGCTATGAGTTTTTTTGTTAACAAAAAATCAATATTTTAGAAATAAATACAAAACAAAATTGAACAATCGGTGCAAAAACGTGCAGCGGTACAAATATATTGAGAACGTGCGATAATTATTGAATTTTTTAAGTTTATGTGATATAATTAACAATCAGAATAATGGGTATTTGTATATTTATACATTTTTAGTTTTGTTAAAATCTAAACTTTCTGAGGAGATCCTTATATGAAGAAAAACAACAAAGCCGGAAGAGAATACTATACTATTGATTTATTGCATATCGTTAAAACGCTTTGGCAAAAGATATGGCTGATTGCGTTATCGGGTGTGATTGCCGCCGGAATAGGCTTTTCCGTATCGGCTTTTTTGATTGAACCCGAGTATTCATCATCAATAATGCTATATGTTAACAACAGCTCGTTTTCGTTGGGCAACACAAGCTTCAGCATCAGCTCTTCCGAAATTACTGCCGCACAGAGTCTTGTTAAGACATACGGTGAAATTCTTAATAACCGTACAACCCTGGAGCGTGTTATCGAAAAGGCCGATGTTCCTTATTCGTATAAGCAGTTAAAAAGTAAAATTCAATCCGGTCAGTCCAACAATACCGAAATTATGAGGGTTGATGTTACAACTAACGATCCCTATGAGGCCGCAAAGATTGCCAACTGTATTGCAGAGGTTCTTCCTGTAAGAATATCGGAAATTATAGACGGTGCATCCATGGAGGTTGTTGATGCTGCGGTACCCAACCTTGAAAAAGTATCGCCGAGCATTACCCAATATACCGCTATCGGTTTAATTTTAGGCGTGTTAATTTCAGCTTTTGTTTTTGCTGTAGGTGCTATGATGGATGATACTATCCACGATGAAGAGTATATTTTACAAACATATGACTATCCGATTTTGGCTAAGGTTCCCGATCTTTTAGGTTCAAACGGTAAAAAGTACGGCTACTATAGCACCAAAAAGAAAACCTCGAAGAATTCATAAGGACGGTGATGAGATATGGGATTATTAAACGGAAAGAAAACAGATGTAGTGTTTTCTGAAAAAGACATGAAAAAAACCTTACACAAGAATCTTGAATTTACGGCTGTTGAACAGTATAAAATTCTCAGAACCAACCTTGATTTTACCTTGCCCGAGGATGTAAAGTGTCCGATTATCGGCGTAACAAGCTCGATGAGAGGTGAGGGTAAAAGTACCACCGCAGTTAATCTTTCATATGTGCTTGCCGAAAAAGGCAACCCCGTTCTCCTCATTGACGGTGACCTGAGAATTCCCTCGATTGCTAAAAAGATGAATATTGATCCGTCTCCCGGTCTTACCGATTTGCTTATGGGGTACGGTGCTCATATGCCGGATTTCCAATCAGCTTTATTAAAGAACTGGTATATATTGCCTTCAGGTGATATTCCTCCCAATCCGTCAGAGCTTCTCGGCTCCCACAGAATGGAATATATTCTTAACAGCCTTCGTGAAAGCTTTGATTATATTGTCATAGATTTGCCGCCCGTTAATATTGTTTCGGACGCTTTGTCAATAGCTTCTCTTATTACCGGAATGGTTGTTGTTGTCCGTGAGGACTATACGGAAAAGAAAGAATTGGAGCGTTGCTTCAGACAGCTTCAGCTTTCAAATGTTAATGTCCTCGGTTGTATTTTGAACGAATCGAAAAACGACGGTGGATCTTACAAGAAATACAAAAAGCATAAGTATTATAAGTACTATAAGTATTATCAAAGTTCATCGAAGAGTGATAAGTAATGATTGATTGGCATGCTCATATTTTGCCGGGTATTGACGACGGAAGCGGCGATATTGATGAAAGCCTTGCGCTTTTAAAAATGCAGCTTGAGCAGGGTGCAGATACCGTAATTGCAACGCCTCACTTTTTTGCCAACGATGAAACCGTTGATGAATTTTTAGCTCGCAGAGATGCAAGCTACAATAATTTGGCTGCGGCAGTTCAAGGCGAAATCCCTCATATTATTTGCGGTGCCGAGGTTAAATATTATCCGGGTATCAGCAAATTAGAGACATTGCGTAAGCTCTGTATCGGCGAAAGTAATCTGCTTTTGCTTGAAATGTCAATGGGCAAATGGACCGAATACACAATCAGAGAATTGACCGAAATTTCCGTTGCTCACGGTGTGAGGGTTGTTCTTGCCCACATCGACAGATATTTGAAAATTCAAAGTGATTCTGCATGGGAACGCCTTTATGAAAGCGGAATTTTAATGCAGGCAAACGCTTCGTTTTTCAATGAGTTTTTCACAAAGAGAAAAGCTTTAGATATGTTAGCTCAAGGCGGTATTCATATGATCGGTTCGGATTGCCACAACGTTCGCAACCGTCCGCCGAGATTAAACAAAACGTATGACCTTATCCGCAAAAGGTTCAGCGATGAGTTTGTTACACAGTTTAATGAGTATGGTTATTCACTGCTCTTTGAATAAAAATTTTATTTGAAAGGATTTTTATTATGAAAAAATTGTCAGTCTTTTTATCAGTAGTTTTAGTAGCTGCGATTCTCTGCGTCGGCGCATTTGCCGCTCCCTTCGTAAGAAGCCCGGGAGCCGCTCCCGGACCGGAGCTTGTAGAGTATGAGTCCGAATCCGCAGATTGTACAGCCGAATTGATTATCACACCGTTTTCTCGCCGTGATGAGCTTGACTCGGATTTGAGATCAATGATTATGACGGCATATAACGAAATCAAATCCGCCGATGATATCACTTCCTTAAACAAGGATTTAGCCGGTGTTGCTCAAAGAAAAGGCATCCCGACCAGGAATCTTGCAGTAAGCGAGCTGTTCGATGTTCACTATGTTCATTGCGATATCCACGACGCACACGGCAGCTTCAGAATTAAGATAAGCAGTGAAAGCGCCGAAAAATTTGTAGCTCTTTTGCATTATTACAACGGTACCTGGGAGCTGATTGATAATGCAAGGGTTGAGGGCGAATACTTGATATTCAGCATTAAAGATTTTTCTCCTTTTGCCATTGTTATTGATAATTCCGAAAATGTTACCGATACGGGAGCTGCGGAAACTCCTTTAACAGGTAATATGGAGGGCAACATCAAAATTGCAGTATTGGCAACCGTAATGTGCGGTTCTTTGGTAGCAGGTATTATCCTTTGGAAAAAATCTAAAAAACAGGCCGCATAAATGAGGAGTCTTTATGGGAAAAAAACGAAACGGTAAAAGAAAACTTATGCGATATTTATCTGTCGCTCTTTTGATAATTTTTCTTTTAACAGGTGCTTTTTTGCTTTTAGAATTATGGGAGAAGCGTCAAGGTAATTTCCCTGAGCAAGAACCGCAGGACGCCGCAATAGAATATAACGGTGTTGAGTATGTGAAAAACGAAAATGTCGAATCGTTTTTAATCATGGGACTTGATAAGTTTGAGGACGCCATAGATAACGAGTCCTATAACAATAATCAGCAGGCTGACTTTTTGATGCTGTTGGTTTTTGACAACGAAGAAAAGAAGTGCACAGCTCTTCATCTTAACCGAGATACTATGGTTGATATGAACATTCTGGGTGTTGCAGGTCAAAAGGTTGGCACGGTTAATAAACAGCTTGCGCTTGCGCATACCTACGGTAACGGCAAGGACGTAAGCTGCCGAAACACGGCGGACGCTGTTTCGGGACTTCTGAACGAAGTCAAGGTCAACCACTATTTGTCAATAACCATGGATGCAGTTCCTGTTCTGAATGACCTTTTGGGCGGTGTTGAGGTTACCGTGCTGGATGATTTCACCGGCATTGACGACACGCTTAAAAAGGGTGAAACGGTAACGCTTCACGGTGAGCATGCACTCACTTATGTGCGTACCCGTTACGGTCTTGAGGACAGCTCCAACAGCACCCGTATGGTGCGCCAAAAACAATATTTAAATGCAATTTATGACAAAGCTATGCTCAGAATTGAAGAAGATGATGAGTTTGTTGTTGAAGCATCCGTGAAGCTTGCGGACTATATTGTGTCTGACCGTTCTGTTAATCAGTTACAGGAGCTTGCAAAAAAGCTGTCGCAATATGAGCTTACCGAAATTGACAGTATTGAAGGTGATTCAGCGGTCAAAGACGGCTTGATGGAGTTTTATCCAGATGCCGATTCGGTAAATGAAATTGTATTTGATTTATTTTATAAAGAGAAGTAAACAAGATTATAAAAGGAAGTAATCAAGATAGGAGGAGAGTATGAAAGGCACAAACAATTATTCAATTTCCTCCGGTCCGCGAAGTAAAAATCCTGATTCCGAAATTGTAATATATAAAAATCCTGTCTATATTATAGCTAAAAGATGCTTTGATATTGTTTTTTCTTTGCTGTGCTTAATTGTTTTTGCAATTCCGATGCTGTTAACAATGCTGATAATCGTTATTGACAGCCCGGGTGCACCTCCTATTTATACTCAGGACAGAGTAGGCAAAAACGGCAAGGTATTTAAGTTTTACAAATTACGTTCAATGGTGCCGAATGCAGATCAAATGCTTGATTCATTGCTTGATCAAAACGAAATGGAAGGTCCTGCATTTAAGATTTCGGATGATCCCCGTATTACACGGGTCGGTCGGTTTATCAGAAAAACATGTATTGATGAACTGCCTCAGCTCTGGAATATTTTAAAGGGAGATATGAGCTTTGTCGGACCACGTCCGCCCCTTCCCAGAGAGGTTGAACAGTACGACGAATATCAGTTTGGCCGTTTGGCAGTTACTCCCGGACTGACTTGTTATTGGCAGATTCAGCCTAACAGAAACAGCCTGACTTGCGATGAGTGGTTTGAAATGGATTTAAAGTATATTGAAGAAAGATGCTTTATAACCGACTTGATTATTTTATTTAAAACCGTAGGTGCTGTTTTGAACATGGAGGGTGTATAATGCCTCAGCGCAAAAACACAAAATTGCATGTTGCTATGCTGGGACACAAACGTATTCCGTCACGAGAGGGCGGCGTTGAGATTGTTGTCAGCGAATTAGCTACACGAATGGTTGCTTTAGGTCATGATGTCACCTGCTTTAACAGGGGAGGACATCATGTAAGCGGAGCGGATTTTGACGAAATGGTTTTGAATGAGTATAAAGGAGTAAAGCTAAAGCAGGTTTTTACCGTTGATTTAAAGGGCTTGGCCGCTATGACCTCATCATTTTTTGCCTCGGTTAAAGCCGCTTTCGGCAGATTTGATGTTGTTCATTTTCATGCCGAGGGTCCGTGCGCTATGCTTTGGTTACCCAAACTGTTCGGCAAAAGATGTATTGCAACCGTTCACGGTCTTGACCATCAACGGGCTAAATGGGGTAAATTTGCATCGCTTTATATTTATGCAGGTGAAAAATGTGCGGTTAAATTCGCAGATGAAATCATTGTTTTAAGCGAAAATATGCAAAAATATTTCGCCGATACTTATTCAAGAAAAACAGTTTTTATACCTAACGGAGTTA
This sequence comes from Acutalibacteraceae bacterium, assembly GCA_051881315.1. GTDB lineage: Bacteria > Bacillota > Clostridia > Oscillospirales > Acutalibacteraceae > CAG-488. The sequence goes on from JBJEPQ010000055.1 coordinate 7,458, forward strand.
ATAAAAACACTCCGAAGCCTGCCAAGGAAATAACCGATAAATTCAATTTGGAAAAGGACGGCTATATCTTATATTTGGGCAGACTTGTTCCCGAAAAAGGTATTCATTATCTGATAGATGCCTTTAAAAAAATTGATACCGATAAGAAGCTCGTTATTGCAGGCGGTGCTTCCGACAGTACGGAATATGCAGACGACTTAAAAAAATCCGCCTGCGACAACATAATTTTTACTGATTTTGTTAAAGGCAGATTGCTCGAAGAGCTTTATTCAAACGCTTATATCTATGTTTTGCCCTCAGATTTAGAGGGGATGCCCCTTAGCTTGCTTGAGGCTATGAGCTACGGCAACTGTTGCGTTACATCCGATATTTACGAATGTGAAAGCGTTGTCGGTGAATACGGCGTCACCTTTAAAAAAGGCGATGTCAACAACCTTAAAGAAAAGCTTGAATGGCTTTTATCTAACCCCGATATTGTCGAAAAATACAAATCACGCTCATCCGATTATGTTTGTAATAAGTTTAATTGGGATGAAGTAACGCAAAAAACGCTTGACCTGTATTACGGAGAAGAAAGATGAAGGTTTTGCTTGTTAACAAATTCTTGTATTCAAAAGGCGGAGCCGAAACCTATGTGTTTAAGCTCGGCGAAACCTTAAAGAAGCATGATAACGAGGTTGAATACTTCGGTTTAGAAAACGAAAAAAATATTGTCGGTAACAGCGCAAATGCCTATGTTTCCGATATGGATTTAACCGCAAGTATGTCAGAAAATCTTCTGGCTCCGTTTAAAATAATTTATTCCAATCAGGCAAGGCGGCAAATCAAAAAAGTTCTGAAAAGCTTTAACCCCGATGTTGTTCATCTTAACAACATTCAGTTTTATCTCACTCCGAGCATTATTCTTGAAATTGAAAAATACAGAAAAACTACCGGCAAAAGGTTAAAGATAGTTTACACGGCTCATGACTATCAGCTTGTTTGTCCGAGTCACGGTATGTTTGATACTGATATAAATGTTTGCGAAAAATGCCTGTCGGGCAGCTTCACAAATTGCATCAAATCAAGATGTATGAAAAATTCGTTACCCAAAAGCATTTTAGCAACAGCGGACGCTTATTTTTGGAAGATAAGCCCTGCATATTCTTATGTTGAGACTATTATTTGTCCGTCGGAATTTTTAAAAAGCAAGCTTGACACACAGCCACGCTTTAAAAAGAAAACGGTCACACTTCATAATTTTATTGAAAAGCAGGGGACGGTCTTACAAAATAAAAAAGGCTATGTTTTGGAATTCGGTCACCTGTCTAAAGATAAGGGCACTCTCACCTTGTTGGAGGCCGCAAAGCAAATGCCCGATGTAAAATTTGTTTTTGCAGGCTTTGGCAAGGCGGTTGACGAAATCGAAAAAGTGCCAAATGCTGAATATGTCGGCTTTAAAACAGGGGATGAGCTGAACGAGCTTATTGCAAATGCAGTTGTTACCGTTTGCCCCTCCGAAATGTATGAAAACTGCCCGTATTCCGTTATGGAATCTCAGTTACTCGGTACACCTGTTGTGGGTGCGGATATAGGCGGTATTCCCGAGCTAATAAAGCCGGGTGAAACCGGTGAGCTTTTCGAACCGGGTAATCCTGTACAGCTTTTAAACAAGCTTAATTCGGTAATACGAAACGCCGATTATTATACACAGAATTGTAGATCGGTCGAATTTGAAACCCCGGACAGTTATTATCAGAAGCTATTGAAAATTTACGGAGAATGATATGAAGATTTATGAAATCGGCACCGGCTACACTCCGATACCTGCTAAGGTTGCCGCCGCAACGGAAAGCGTGGTTGAGGAGCTGACAAAAGCCTTTATACAAAAGGATATTGATGTCGAAGTGATAGATATTTCTGCCAAGGACAGAGCACCGAACAGCCTGCCGATAAATGAGGTTAAAGTGCCGTCGATTTTCACTAAATCCGATATCAGCTTAGGTGTTATTCACAAAGTTAAGAGAGTAGTTTATTCGGTTGCGCTTGCATTCAAATTAAAGAAAATTCTGAAACAAACCAATCAAAAAACAGTTCTTCATTTTCACAATCAATACAACATCTATTTCTTTTTAAAGCTTGTTAAAAAAGAGCTTCGTGATAAGGCTATTATAGCATATACCAATCACAACGGCTTCTGGTCGTTGCCCTACGAAGAAGCAAAATCAACCCTGCAATCCCGATATTTTCAGGAAATTGAGGGTATGAAGAACGCCGATTTGATCTTTGCCTTAAATCCCAAAATGAAAAACAATATCGTTGAGAATTTGGGTATTGATGAAAGCAAGGTATTTGAAATCAACAACGGCGTTAATACCGATATTTATGCTCCCCTGAGCAGTGAACAAATTGAAAAGGTTAAAGAAAAGCTTAATTTAAAAAACAAAAAGGTTATTTTGCAGGTTGGCTCTGTTAATGAGAATAAAGGGCAGGGCAGAGCTGTTAAAATGACAGCACCTTTGTTAAAGGAAAACAGCGATATTGTGTTTGCTTTTGCAGGTGACATCGTTTCACAGGAGTATTATCAGGAAGTTCTGAGAATAGCAAAAGAAGAAAGTGTTGAAAATCAGGTTTTGTATCTCGGCACTTTCAGCCCCGGAGAAGAAATGAACGGGCTTTACAATATCGCAGACACCACAATTTTTGCTTCTTTGTATGAGGGATTCAGCCTGGCTTGCATTGAATCAATTTCGGCAGGAGTTCCCGTTGTACTTTGCTCCGATTCCTTATCCTCTTTCGGTGACGGCAGTATTCTCGCCGAAAAGGATGATGTTGCAAATCAGATCAGGCAACTTCTGTATGACGCTGACCGCCTGAAAGAATTAAAGCAAGCCGCCAGAAAGAATGCGGTTGAAAATTTCACATGGTCAAAAACGGCTCAGAAATATTTTGATAATTTTAAATATAAGGTGAAGTAAATGTCAAAAAAATTAAACGGAACGGTAATTGTAACATATCGCTGTAATGCTAAATGCACCATGTGTAACCGATATAAGGTTCCGTCAAAACCGGAGAAAGAAATTTCTCTTGAAACTATCAAAAAGCTTCCTGAGATGTATTTCACCAATATCACAGGCGGCGAACCTTTTATCCGTGACGATTTAAAAGATATTGTCCGTGAGCTATACAAAAAGAGCGACCGGATTGTCATATCCACAAACGGATTTTTTACCGATAAAATTGTGGATCTTTGCAAGGAGTTTCCGCAGATAGGTATCAGAATTTCCATTGAAGGTCTTGAGCAGACAAATAATGAGATCCGAGGACTTGAGGACGGATATAACCGAGGTTACACAACTCTTAAAAAACTCGTTGATATGGGTATGCAGGATGTCGGCTTCGGTATGACCGTTCAGGACAGGAATGCCGCTGATTTAGTTCCTCTTTACAATATATCCGACGAGCTCGGTATGGAATTTGCAACAGCGTCGCTTCATAACAGCTTTTATTTCGTTGAATCCAACAATATAATCAAAGACCGCCTTATGGTTGCTCAGAATTTTGAGGATCTGATTAACCGCTTGCTTGAATCAAACAGCCCTAAAAAGTGGTTCAGAGCATATTTTAATCACGGACTGATAAATTATATTTTCTCACAAAAACGCTTGTTGCCCTGTGATATGAGCTTCGACACATTTTTTATTGATCCGTACGGCGATGTTATGCCGTGTAACGGTACCAAAGAGAAGCAGGTTATGGGCAACCTTAACGAGCAAAGCTGGGACGAGCTTTGGAACAGTGAACAGGCAGAAAAGGTGAGAAAGTTTGTAAGAAACTGCGACAGAAACTGCTGGATGATAGGCTCTGTTTCACCTGCTATGCATAAGTATATTCATAAACCTGCGCTCTGGGTTATTAAGCATAAGTTTTTACGTTTCTTCAAAAAGAAAAAGTATTCGATGTATGAGAATAAAATTGTCCGTGACTTGCGTGACGGTAAGGTGACTAAAGAGGAGCTTGACGCTTGTTCAACCTGCGAAGGATGTAAATGAGGTGTGATTTAACTTGATCAGAAAGCTTGTACGTTCTTTGATATACAGAGAAAAAGCGGATTCAGAAAGCTTTGTAAAGTTTCTCCGCCAAAAAGGTGCTTCAATCGGTGAGGATGTCAGATTTTTTTCACCTATGAAATCAACTGTCGATCTGCAAACACCGTGGCTTATCACTATCGGCAACCATGTAAATATTACACAAGGCGTTGTTATTCTGACTCATGATTATTCATGGTCTGTTTTGAAGCGTTTACCTCAGAATAACGGCAGAATTTTAGGCGCACAAAGCCCTGTTAAAATCGGTGATAATGTTTTTATCGGAATGAATACCGTTATTACAAGAGGTGTTACGATCGGAAACAATGTTGTAATCGGAACTAACAGCGTTGTTACCTCGGATTGTGAAGACAACAGCGTTTACGCAGGCAATCCTGCAAAAAAAATAATGGATATTGACGAGTATCTTTTGAAAAGAGAAGCAAAGCAAATCCAAGAAGCAAAGCAAATGGCTTTATGCTATTATGAAAAGTTCGGCAAAAAACCTCATATTGAAGTTTTTAAAGAGTATTTTATGCTGTTTTTGACCGCCGAGGAAGCGGAGAAAATTCCGATTTTTAAATCACAGCTGAAAACCTGCGGCAATTATGAGGACAGCATAATTTATATGAAAAACCATCCGCCTGTTTTTTCGGGATACGAAGCTTTTTTGAATGAGTGTTTTAAATAACCTGAGGTAAATATGATTATTGTTTCTAATTCATTAACCGAAAAGGTTGATGAAGGCTGTTTGAAAATAACTTACAATCTTATTAAAAGATTGAAAAAACTGCATAGCGATATTTTTGTTATAACATATGAACGTAAATCCGAGCTGTCGGACAGGCATATGGAAATAAATAAGCTGATGCTGAACGGCGAGCTGTTTTCACTCATAAAACGCAAAAAAGAAAAGGTTTTGTATGTACCGTTTCCTGCAAAGCCTATTGCAACGGCAATCAGGATTTTTATAATGTCTTTAATGTGCCGAAACGGACTTGATGTTATCTTGCCTCTTAAAATTACGGCTAAAGGCGTTTCAAAGTTTTTGATAAGATTAAGTAATGCAAACCTCATTGTTTTTTCTAAGGAATCCGAAGATTTTTATAAAAGTATTGTACCGAAAAAAAGAATTAAATATATAAAGACGGGCGTTGATACCAAAAAATTTGTACCCGTGACGTTAGATGTAAAAAAGCAGTTAAAGTTAAAATACGGATTTAATCCCGATAAACCGCTGATTCTTCATGTAGGTCATTTAAATGAGGGCAGAAATGTTCAGACCTTATTGAATATCAATCCCGAGTATCAGGTGCTTTTAGTTGTGAGCACATTGACTAAAGATGAGCAGGATTCAGCTTTAAAAGAAAAACTGCTTTCAAAAGGTAATATAAAAATAATTGATTCATATATCCCTGAAATTCAGGGGATATACCAAATGAGTGATTTATACTTTTTCCCCGTGAAAGAGGACGGTCATTGTATAGATGTTCCGCTCTCCTGTTTGGAAGCGGCATCGTGTGATTTGCCTGTTATCACAACCGATTTCGGTGAAATGAAAGAATTTATTGATAAACCCGGATTTTACCGTATAAATGATTTTGATAAAAACGGTTTAAACGTTTTGATTGAATTTGTGTTAGAAAGCAAGCATTATTCAACTCGGGAATCGGTGCTTCAATATGATTGGGATAATTGCATTTCCGATTTTTCCGTAACATAGTGTGGGAGTTTTGTTATGATAGATAATCCTTTGATTTCTGTTGTTGTGCCTGTATATAATGTTGAAAAGTATCTGGACAGATGCGTTCAGTCTATTGCAAATCAAACATATGAAAACCTTGAAATTATCCTTGTTGATGACGGCTCAACCGACAACAGTGCTCCAATGTGTGATAATTGGGCAAAAGCCGACAACAGAATTAAAGTTATCCATAAAAAAAATTCCGGCTTGGGTATGGCAAGGAACACAGGCTTGGAATCGGCCTGCGGAAAATATATTCTCTTTTTTGACAGCGATGATTATGTTAATATCAGAATAGTTGAAAAGTGTGTGACGGCCGCCGAAAAAAACAACAGCGAGGTTGTGATTTACGGCTTGTGCGATGTCTATGATAACGGCAGAACCTCCGAAAAAGAGATTGTAGCAGATAAAACCGTTTATGTCGGCGATGAGGTTAAAAATGAGGTTTTACCCGGTATGTTCACCTATTCAATGGGCTTTGGTATAAGCTCTTGCGGTAAGATGTACAGTTTATCAAAAATAAAAGAATTGAATTTGAAATTCAAATCCGAAAAAGAAATTATTTCCGAAGACGCTTATTTTATTTTGGAATTATTCCCTCATATCAATAACGTTTCAATTATTAAAGAAAGCCTGTATTATTATTATAAGAGGAGTAATTCGCTGACTCACTCTTATAAGGCTGACAGGCAAAAGAAGAACGATATTTTTCTTATCAAGTGCATTGAGCTTGCTCATCAGAACAATCTTTCTCAGCAGGTGATAAATCACATTACCGCAAGGTATCATATGTATTCGATCACTGCGATGAAGCAGATTGCGGCGTCTGATTTATCTGCAAAAGAGAAAGAGCTTGAATTAAACAAGGTTATGAAAAGCAAGGTGCTGCACGACAGCTTGACGGACGGGGCTTTAAGGCTTCACAATAAAAGACTTAGTCTGTTTTATGTGCTTTTAAAACACAAATGTTATATTGTTTGTAAATTGTTTTTATTGTTAAAAAGAAATTAGTATTAAGGAGAACGACTTTCTGTGAATAGTAATTCAGCAGGAAAATTATATATAAGAAAAAGAACGCTGTCGGAGTGGATGTTGCTTTTTGTCTTTTTCTTCCCCGTTGTGCAGGCGTTCTTGACGGAATTGCTGCCGATACCGGACGCAATAAAGTTCTTATGTGATGTTTGTTTTGTCTTTCTGTTGCTGAAGCTTTTTTCACAACGCTATACCAAAATAGACAATTATGCATTACCGTTTGTTGTTATTGTATCCCTGTTTTTTGTGATTACACTATTAGGGTATTTGTTCAATTTTCAGTCGCCGTTTTACTATTTATGGGGATTGAGAAACAATATCAGGATGTTCATAGCTTTTTTTGCATTTGCCTATTTGATGGATTGGGACGATGCGAAGGACTGGATCAAAGCTTTAGACGTAATATTCATCATTAACTTAGCGGTTGTTATTATTCAGTATTTTTCAGGCTACGGTCAGGATTATCTGGGCGGTATCTTCGGCACATCAAAGGGCTGTAACGGCAGTTTGATAATTTTCCTTTGTATTGTTTTTACTAAAACAATCCTTTCGTTTATGAGAGGGGAGGAAAAGACAGCTAAATGTGTATTTGTTTCCGTGGCTTCGCTGTTTATTGCCGCTTTGGCAGAGCTGAAAATATTCTTTATTCTGTTTATTGTAATCTTGTTTTTAGCAAGCTTTATGACGGCTCATTCAATAAAAAAGACTGTGTTTTTTGCGGTTGGTGCGGCTTTTGTTATGATTTTCAGCACACTGCTTACCACCTTGTATGAGGATTTTACCAATTTCCTTTCTTTTGAAAGCTTGATAAATTCGTTGACCGACAAAGGCTATGCGACCGGTGAAGACATCGGCAGATTTACTGCCTTGCCTATTATTTCCGAAAGGTTTTTACCGGGCTTTTTTGATAAGCTGTTCGGCATGGGCTTGGGCAACTGCGATACCTCGTCGCTTGGATTGTTCAACACGCCGTTTTTTGAAAATCACCAAATGGTACACTATTCGTATTTTTCATATGCATTTCTGTTTTTGGAAACAGGCTTCGTAGGATTGATTTTGTATGCTTCGTTTTTCGTTGCATCGGCCGTCGTTTCTTACAAACTTATGAAATCACAAACGGCAGATGAAACAGCCTGTCAGATGGCTATCATATTTTCGGTTTTAAGCTTGGTGCTTTTAGTATATAATTCTTCTTTGCGTATGGAGATAAGCTTTATGTTATTTTTTGTTCTGGCATTGCCGATTATTTCCGCAAATGAGCAAAGAGAACAAAATTATGTTTACCGGTAAGCATTTTTGAAATGCTTATAATATAAATTTAAAGGAGGTAAAAAAACGATGAGAAAAGTGTCAGAAAGAATTATATCCGTCTTTTTGGTATTAGTGATGCTTTTCGTCATGATACCCGCAGGCGCAGTTTTTGCCAGTGCCGAATCAGGCACGTTGATTATGACTGCCGAAGGCCTTACTGCAACATATGCGGGTGACGGCTCGTGGTCAGGCGGCGGAAATGTGGCGAACGGCACCGTCTCCGGTAAGGGCTCTCTCTTTAAACAATCGCAGAGTGCTTCTCTTACTTTCACTAATAACAGAGATCAAGCCGGATATATTTCTTTTGATTACAACATCACAAATAATACCGGTTCAGTTACTATTGCCGGTAACACCGTGACAGGCAGCGGTTCTTATGCACCTGCTGTAGCCGTAGATCCGGGCGAAACTGTTCAGGTTGTTATCACATCGGGTAAGGGTTCCGGTAATACAACTTCGATTGAGCTTACCAATATCAATCTTGTTGTTGACGCAAGTGCTACCACCACCTTTAAAGCACCTGTAAACGGTTCATATACCGTTGACGGTGTGGCCATAACCGAGGATACTGCTAAAACGCAGTCATCAACCGTGGCCTATAATCTTGTTGCAACACCTGCAACGGGATATAACTTTATCGGTTGGTACAGCTCGGCAATCAACGGATACTTTGATTATAACAGTACGACAACATTAAATGTTGAAAACGACACTGTTGTTTATCCGGTGTTTGTCAGCTCATCTATGGCGGTATTTCAGGTTGGTTTCAACCGTTATACCGATCTGAATAAAGCTAATGCCGCGGCATCAGCCGGTTCAGACAAGCAAATTGTACTTGCACACAGCGGTATTATTGCCGCAGGTACTTATGAGATTTCAGCAGGTGTTAACTTGTTGATTCCCTTTGATTCGGCTAACACGGCTACTTTCAGAAATGAACCCGAATGTTCAATGACTGCTGTTACTCCCACAATGTACTCATGCTTGACAATGGCAGACGGTGCGGTTATTAACTGCTACGGTAACATCAATGTCAATGCAACCCAGTTTGCTTCATCTACCAGAACCACGGGTAAGGTTACCGGTGCTTACGGTGCTATTCAGATGACTGCAGGCTCTCAGATTAACATGAAGAGCGGCTCTAATCTTTATGCTTACGGTTACATCGGAGGAGAGGGTACTGTATGGGGCGAAAGCGGAAGCAACATTTATCAGTTCATGCAGATTGAAGACTGGCGCGGCGGTAACGATTCTTCCACCTTGCTTTCTTCACTGAAGGATAATTCATTCCTTTTCTCCCAGTATTATCTTCAGAATATTGAAGCTAATCTTCGCATTGACAGCGGTTGTATCATGTACGGCGACGCTGCTGTTGCCGCAGGCTTGGGCTCTTCAAAATCACCGAGCCAGGCTTGTGCTGCAATCGTTGGCAAGGATGCAGGTATGTTCCATATTACAAGCGGTTATGCTACATTGAAGTATGATGCAACGACCGATAGAATGAACCTTGATTTCTACGGTGACCTTGTAACAGATGCTATCAGCATGTCAATTAAGCTCACTCTTGTCAGTTCAACTATGAATACTGCCGATTATATCCTCGCTTTGCCGATGAACTATACTATCAATATTAAATCAGGCAGTACGGTTACATTTGCTCAAAGGTTTAAGCTTCTCCCCGGCACAGTAATAAACGTTGATGAAGGTGCTACGGCTACCGTTTCAGCGGGAGGCGCTGTTTACCTTTACGATGTAAATGACTGGTTGTCAGGCACATATACTTACGGAAAAAATATATATCAGTTATCCTATGTATTTGCGAAAAAGGGCGCTCCCGTAGTGCGCAGTGTCAAAGACGATGCCGTACTTAAAGTTGACGGTGTCTTGACTGCAAACGGTCCTGTATATTCAACCAAATCCGTTGACAACGGCGGTGATGCTGTAATAACAGGTAAAGGTGTATATGCATCAAATGTTCACGGCTCAACGGACCTTAAAGAGGTTACAGGCGCAGGTGTTACAACTCTCACAACAATCGCCTGCGTCCCCGTAAGAGGTAATATTGCCGGATATGACGGATTTAACAGCTTTGCTATCGGTACATACCGTTCCTTGAACGGAAATTGCTGGTATCAGAATGTAGTAACGGCTAACGGTTTTTCGGTTGTTTCAGGCGGCGTTCAGAACGGCGTAAATGTCTATGTCGGCAAAACAAAAGATGCTACCGCTTCGCTTGTTCTCACAACCGAACAGCCCTGTGTTACTCTCCCGACCAATGCTACGGTTACTGTAAACGGTAATAATTATACATTGACCGATATTAACAGTAACGTAACTATTACCGCAAAACAGCACACCCCGGTTGTTTCAATTCCGGCAAAGGCTGCCGACTGTCTTAATGACGGTTATACAGCCGAGGAAACCTGTTCGACCTGCGGAAAGGTTGTTAATCCTTCGGTCGTTGTTCCTGCAACAGGACACAAGGAGGAGGTTGTTCCGGGCAAGGACGCAACCTGTACCGAAACAGGCTTAACAGAGGGTAAAAAATGCTCTGTTTGCGGAGAAATTATTGTCGCTCAGGAAGAAATTCCGGCGCACGGCCATTCTGAAAAAACTCTTGTCGGAAAAGCTCCGACTTGCACAGAAGACGGCTTGACCGACGGAAAGATCTGCTCTGTCTGCGGTGTTATCACAGAAGAACAGAAAGTTATTCCTGCTACCGGACATAACTATACCTCTGTTGTTACCGCTCCGACGTGCGAGGACGAAGGATATACCACTCATACCTGCGCTTGCGGACATAGCTATGTTGACGGTTATGTTCCTGCAACAGGACATGATTATTCGATCGTAATTGAGAACACCTATAAGGCTCCGACTTGTACCGAGGACGGAAAAGAATCCGACCTTAAATGTGCAAACTGCGGCAAAATCAAGACCGGTGCAGTTATTCCTGCCAAAGGTCACGTTGAAGTGATTGATAAAGCTGTTGAAGCAACCTGTACCGAGTCCGGTCTTACACAGGGCAGTCATTGCTCTGTCTGTAATGAGGTTATCGTTGCACAGAAGGTTGTCGAGGCGCTCGGACATGATTATGTAGCGGTTGTAACGGCTCCGACTTGTACACATGACGGCTACACTACCCATACCTGCTCACGTTGTAATGACAGCTATGTTGATTCATATGTTGACAGCACAGGCAGTGAGCACAGCTATGATTCAACAAGAGTAATCGCTCCTACCTGCACAGAGGAGGGATACACCGTTGAGATATGCTCTCTTTGCGGACATGAGTTAAAATTGGAAGATACTATTGTACCTGCAAACGGACATACATTTACATATGAAACGGTTGCTCCGACCTGCACAACAGGCGGCTATACTATCCGCACATGTGAGGTATGCGGTTACAGCGATAGGGTTGATGAGGTTGACGCTTTGGGACATGATTTTGTTTCTACCGTAACCGATCCAACCTGTACGGAAAAGGGCTACACAACCCTTACATGTAAACGTTGTGACTATTCATATATCCCTGAGGATTCATATGTTAATGCACTCGGTCACACATATACAGGTGTTGTAACAACTCCTGCAACCTGTACCGAAAACGGTCTTATGACCTATACCTGTCATTGCGGCGACAGCTATACCGAGGTTATTCAGGCGACCGGTCACAGCTATGACAAGGGTGTAGTAACCGATCCGACCTGTCACGAACAGGGCTACACAACCTATACCTGCTCAGAGTGCGGCCACACTTATCAGGACAATTTCGTTGAAGCTCTCGGCTGTGAATTCGGCGAATGGGTAATTATCAAGGATGCTACTTGCCTTGAAAACGGCGAGAAAAAGAGAGTCTGCATCCGTTGCGACCACTTTGAAACAGAGGTTATTCCTGCAACAGGTCACAGCTATACAGAGGTTGTTACTGCTCCTACCTGCACAGAGAAGGGTTACACAACTTATACCTGCCACTGCGGTTATAGCTATGTTGGCAATTATACAGACGCAACCGACCATAAGGTTGTAATTGATCCTGCTGTTGCTCCTACCTGCACCGAGTCAGGTCTTACCGAAGGCAGTCATTGCGACACCTGCGGTATAACTCTTGTTGAACAGCAGACAGTTGAGGCACTCGGACACACATTCAGTAATTGGACGGTGTCTAAGGTTGCTACTTGTACCGAAAAGGGCGAAGAAGAGCGTTACTGCTCAGTCTGCGGCGCAAGAGAAACGAGAGAGCTTGCAATGCTTTCTCATACTCCGGTGATCGATCCTGCTGTTGCTCCCACCTATTCATCAACAGGACTTACTCAGGGCAGCCATTGCTCGGCATGTAACGAGATCCTTGAGGAACAGCAGGTCGTTGACAAGCTTGTTCTTAATTGGGACACCTTCCGGCTTGCATTATCTCAGCTTGAGGGTTATGCGAGCGATTATGCAAAGAGCAACCCCGGTAAGGATCCCACAAAGCTTATGCTCAACTTCATCCGTACCGGTATTGACCGCTACAACGATGAGGACTGGGCTACAATGGCAGGTGCCGAAGAGACCGTCTTTGTCAACGAGGTTATCGCAAAAGACGAGATGAACGGCACGATTGCCTATGCACTTCGTGAAATCGAATATCTTGGAATAACAATGCCAAACGGTGAAATTATGATATTTGACCATCTTTTCGGTGCATTGAATGTTTCAAGCAATAAGAATTATACTCAGTCAAACACAGACTTCGGCAGCTGGGCAGGCGACATTTGCGACTTGATGTATTATGCAAATCCAAAAGTTACCGCAACAGAGCTTGAAGCTATGACTGCAGAAATCTCCGAAAAATACTTAGGCGTATACGATTCAATGGAAAGCGGCTTCGATTATGATGATATTAAGGCCGACCTTGATGCTTTCTATATTGTTTCTCAAATTACATCAGGAACGGCTTCACTCAGCGAGATATTTGAAGGCTACTATAATGAGGAGCTTTCAATGCGTTCACGCGCGGCATTCTTCCTGAATAACCGTTTCCCGGGCAGTCTGACTAAGGATGCAGTCCGTCAGTCAATTTTCACAACTTATAGGGACCATATATTTATTCAGCTTCTTGAATCGGGCAGAGGTCTTTCGGATAGGGACACTCTCAGAGAGGCTTGCTGTTATTCGTTCGCCGATTATCTTTATGATTTGGCAAAGGACGATTTAGTCGCTCCCGAGGATCCCGGTGACAATCCTTCGGAGGATCCGAATAATCCGGATATTTACAGCGTATTTTCTTCAAAGGATTCAACGCTTGCTCCCGGTGTAACACAGAATATCAGCTATGCTATGGACTCAAACGGCGGACAGATGGTTTACTATATGTCCAAGGCTGATATCAGACGAAGCGATGTCGATGTTTATGCAAACTACGCAAACAACGACGCTTCTTCATGGGCATTGGCAACTGTCAGCGAACAGATGGCTGCCGCTCAGAAAAAACATTCTAATCCCGACGATCCCGATAATTACATTGAAAACTATAATGTAGTTGTAGGAACAAATGCTAACTTCTATAACATGGGCACAGGTGAGCCGAAAGGCTTGCTTGTAATGGAGGGTAAAACCTTCAACCCCAATAAAACCAGCTTCTTTGCCATCCTTAAAGACGGCACACCGGTGATCGGCACGGTTTCCGAGTACGAAACCTATAAGGATGACATACAAGAGGGTGTAGGCGGCGGAAAAATCCTTGTTAAGGACGGCGTAAATCAGTTTACCGACGCAGAAACCGAGAAGATGCCGAGAAGCTGCGTAGGTATCACCGAGGACGGACAGATTGTAATGCTTGTTCTTGACGGTCGTCAGGCTCCGTATTCGGTCGGTGCAACATATTACGAAATTGCACAGATTATGCTTGACGCAGGCTGTGTAGATGCTCTTGAGCTTGACGGCGGCGGATCTGCAACTTATGACGCAAAGCAAGAGGGCTCGGATACGGTTACTGTTGTTAACCGTCCTTGTGACAGCGTTGAGCGTTCTGTAAGTTCATCACTTATGGTCGTTTCCACAGCAGTAACTTCAAAGGAATTTGACCATGCTATTGTCAATACGGCAACGGACTATATTACAGTCGGTTCTTCCTTCGATATCACCCTGACAGGCGTTGGCGCGGCCGGTAATATGACCGAAATTCCGGAAAATGCAACACTTCAGCTTTCCGATGAAACCGTCGGAACACTTGACGGCAATACCTTTACCGCTGTTGCAAAGGGTAAGGTCGATATTCAGGTTGCAGTTGACGGCAACGTTGTCGGAAGTAAAACTGTTGAAGTAATCACCAGACCTACGGCACTTAATTTTACAAAAGATAATATCAATGTAATTTACGGTGTTGCCGAGGAGCTTCCTCTGGTTGCTACCTACAACAACAACCCCGTAACGATCAATAAGAATGATATTACATTTGAAATGACCAATGACACGGCAGGCGTAATGGACGGCTTCTCATTCATCGGTAACGAAGAATCCGGAGTTCGTAATGTTACGGTAACCGCTAAGGTCAGAACGGACGTCAATATCTATGCTGAAATTTCTTTGCGTTTGTACAAAGCTGACGAAAGCATTTTTGATTTTGAAAATGCTACAGCCGGCAGTGAGTCTCTCGCTTGGAACAGAGATGTTTCAAACACTTACACTATTGACAACAAGCTTTACTATAAAGTAAATACAAATGAAGATGCTACTGCTTCCTATGTATTTGCTATTGATATGAAAGCTATTACAGCACCTACACGCTTACAGCCCTTGATGGAATATCTCAACGGTTTTGCAGGCAATGTCGGTGAAAACGCTTCTCCGTGGGATTATCTTCTCGCTTTGGGAGGACGTGTAAGTGATCTTACAAATGTTACCATCACAGCACAATTCCCTGAGGGTGTTGATGTTGACGTTGAAAACATAACGTTTGTAAACGACTTCTTCAAAATTTCATCATATAGCTTCGATGAAGCTACACGCACTCTTACCATTGTCTGCAAATGGACGAGACAGACTGACGGTATTGACCCGTCAACAGCAAACTCAATCGGTATTCTCTCAGGTGTTAAAATAACTCCCAATAAGAATATCGAAAAGGACGAAAACGGCTTAATTAACATTGATGTAACAGGTAATATTTCTTACGATATTTATCTTGACACATCACAGCTCCATAGCTTCGCTAAGGATCCGGCAAACCAGGAAAAATACGGTATTTATGACTACATCAATCCTGATAACCCGGAGGATGCAGGCGGACACTTCATGGATACCTACGTAACCTTTGAGGATCATTTCTCAATCGACGAAAATCCTCTCAACGGTTGGGCTCTCAGTCCTAACGGCGAACAGCTTTATTACTATGTAAACAACGAAATGGTTACAGGTATTTACTGTGCACCCGATAGGGACGGCACAGATAAGAGCTATTACTACAACTTCGGCACCAACGGTGTTTGCACAGGTAAGGTAACAGGTCTTTTCTATGACGAAACCGCAAAGGCTTATCGCTATGCCCGTCACGGCGAACTTCAAAAGGGCTGGGTAATGATAGACGAGGATTGGTACTATTTCACCGATTCATATAATGCACAAACCGGCTCAATGCCTAACGGCGGCGTAACCTATGAATTTGAAGAAAACGGACGTCTTAAGAGCGGTGTCTGGGCAAAGACTGTTTTCGGCACCAAGTATTATTACGGTCCCGGCTGCTATAACAAGGGCTGGGTTACCATTGACGGTAACAGATATTACTTTGAAAACGGTTACCGCTATGAAGGCTATCATATGATCTTCAATGCAAATGTACGTTATTGGTATAATTTCGGTGATGACGGAATTTGCAGAGATGAGGTTGTACCCACAGGCTTCTACGAGGACGAAAAAGGAGTAAGCTACGTAATCGACGGTATCGGCGTATACGGCTTGTATAAGATTGACGGCAGCTACTACGGCTTCGACTATTACGGCTATGCACAAAAGGGCATTGTTAATGTCGGTGTATCACACTGCGACCTGAACCCGGGCGTATACTATTTCGGCGACGATTACAAGGCATTTAACGGTATTGCCGAAAATCAGAACGGCGACTTAGTATATTATAAAAACGGTCGTCCCTCAATGGCAGGTCTTATAGAAGTTGACGGTGATTATTACTTTGCCGGCGGCGCAAACGGTGAGATTTACACCAACAAAAAGCAATACACCTGGGCAAATACCACATCACTTCCGAACGGCACTTATGAATTCGGTGCCGACGGTAAGATGCTTAACGGTATTGTAGAAATAGACGGTACTCTTTATTACTACGAAAATGGTAAGCCTAAAATGGCAGGTCTTGTCGAGCTTGACGGCGATTACTATTTCGCCGGCGGTGCAAACGGTGAAATTACGGTAAACAAGGTTCAATATGTCTGGGAAACCAACGGTATTGAGCTCAGCAACCTCAACTGCGAATTCGGTCCTGACGGCAAGATGCTGAACGGTATCGTAGAAAAAGACGGAACTCTTTACTACTATGTAATGGGCAGACCTAAGATGGCAGGTCTTATCGAGGTTGACGGCGCTTACTATTTCGCAGGCGGCGCAAACGGTGAAATCACGGTTAACAAGGTTCAGTATGTCTGGGAAACCAACGGCATTGAGCTTAGCAATCCAAACTGTGAATTCGGCGCTGACGGTAAGATGCTCAACGGTATTGTAGAGAAAAACGGTACCCTTTATTACTACGAAATGGGCAGACCTAAGATGGCAGGCCTTATCGAAATTGACGGTGATTACTATTTTGCCGGAGGCGCAAACGGTGAAATCACGGTTAATAAGGTTCAGAACGTCTGGCAGACCAACGGCATTGAGCTGAGCAATACCAACTGCGAATTCGGTGCCGACGGTAAGATGCTCAACGGTATTGTAGAAAAAGACGGTACTCTTTACTACTATTATATGGGCAGACCGACAATGGCAGGTCTTGTTGAAGTTGACGGTGATTATTACTTTGCCGGCGGTGAAAACGGAGAAATATTCGTCAACAAAAAGCAATACACATGGGCTAATACCACATCGCTTCCGAACGGCACTTATGAGTTCGGCGCTGACGGTAAGATGCTCAACGGTATTGTTGAAAAAGACGGTACTCTTTATTACTACGAAATGGGACAGGCTAAGGCTGTAGGTCTTATCAACATTGACGGCGACTACTATTTCGTAGGCGGCTCAAACGGTGAAATTACCGTTAACAAGAAACAGTATGTATGGCAGGGCAACGGCTTATTACCCGAAGATAACTATGAATTTGGTGCTGACGGTAAGATGCTTAACGGCTTTGTCACAAGAGACGACGGTATTTACTATTATGATACAGGTAAATGCGGTCAGTTAGGTTTAAACCTCATTGACGGTGATTACTACTTTATCGGTTATAACGGTAAACTGTATACTAACGGTACTTACTATGTTTGGGAAACCAACGGTTACTCAATTTGTATGAACTATACATTTGACGAAACCGGTAAGTTGGTTAAATAATCATTATATAAGTCTCCAACTGCGGCTGTGGTTGGAGACTTATTGAAGTATTTTTTTGGAAGATTGATTTTAATGAAGAACGCAAAGGTTTATACAAATGCAAAATGGATTATAATCTGCAAAATCATTCAGTCGGTTTTGCAGCTTCTGGTCGGTATGTTAAGCGCCCGTTATCTGGGGCCGTCTAACTACGGCTTGATTAACTATGCCGCGTCCATAACCGCTTTTGCAATGCCCATTATGAAGATGGGACTTGACGCAACCCTTGTTTTTGAATTGGTAAAAAATCCGAAGCAAGAGGGGAAAGTGCTCGGCACCTCTTTGGGCATGAATGTTATATCTTCGTTATTGAGTATAGCCGGAGTTTCACTTTTTGCATATGTGGCAAATCCCGATGATCCGCAGACGCTGATTGTCTGCTTTGTTTACAGCTTGTCGGTTTTCTTTGCGGCGCTGGAAATGATTCAATACTGGTTTCAATACAAATTGCTTTCCAAGTATTCGTCTGTCGTTATGCTTGTTTCTTATATAGTTGTATCTGCATATAAGATATTTTTGCTCATAACGGAAAAGAATGTTGTATGGTTTGCGCTGTCACATTCAATAGAATACGGTTTGATTGCATTTTGCCTGATATTTTTGTATTTCAAAAAAAGCGGAGACAGGCTGTCCTTTTCATTAAGTCTTGCCAAAGAAATGTTTTATAAAAGCAAATACTATATTTTCGCTTCTATATTGGTTGTCGTTTTTCAAAATATAGACAAGCTTTTGCTTACAGAGTTATCGGGTACTGTTGCAACGGGATATTATTCCGCCGCAATAACCTGTACGACTATTACACAATTTGTTTTTATTGCCATTGTAGATTCATTCAGACCGGAAATCTTAAAGCAAAGAAAAGAAGATTTAAAAGAATACGAATCATCGCTTATCTCTCTTTACAGTATAGTTATATATTTATCCTTGCTTCAAAGCGTAGCTTTTACCGTGTTTGCAAAGCCGATTATTTATGTTATGTACGGCGCAGATTTTATGCCCACCGTAAAAATTCTTCAGGTCTTAATTTGGTATTTTACCTTTTCTGTTATCGGAACGGTACGAAACGTGTGGATTTTAGCGGAGGACAAGCAAAAATATTTATGGCGAATAAATTTGATGGGTGCGGCTTTAAGCGCAGTTCTCAATCTCATTCTTATTCCTCATTTTGACGCAATGGGCGCCGCAATAGCGTCACTGATAACTCAACTGTTCACCAATTTAATTTTAGGCTTTATCTTAAAACCCTTGAGAGCGAACAATAAACTGATATTGAAATCCTTAAATCCCAAGATTTTTGCATCGAACATTACTTCGGTTGTAAAAATGCTGCTGAAAAAACAATAATATAATTCAGAAAATAATTAAATTTAACATAAAAAATAACGTGCCGTCGTACACCGCAAAGCCGAAAGGCGAAAACAGGCATGATTAGTATAAGGAGGGGCGAAAAGTGACAAGGAAAACAAAACGCAGGCTGATGATCGCAGGGATTGTTTTCTGCGCCGCCGTGTTCCTTTTTGCGGGAGCCATGCTGATCCGGGAATTTCTTGAACAAAAACAGAGCGCAGATGCCTTTGAGGAAATAGCGGAGCTGATCGATGAGGATACACAGACCGATTTTGGCGGCTCGGATCCGGAGAAAAAAGCGGCTTTTGAAAAGTATTCCAAGGTGTATGCCGAAAACAGCGACTTTGTGGGCTGGATCTCAATTCCCGGCACACGTATCGACTACCCTGTCATGCAGACCAAGGATAACCCCGAATTCTATATTGACCACGATTTTGAAAAATCGTACAGCAAATTCGGTGTGCCGTTTATGCAGGAAAACTGCAATATTTCAATTTCGGACAATCTCGTGATATACGGTCATCACATGTATAACGGCACTATGTTCTCCGACCTTTGCAAGTATGTTGACGAGGCGTTCTATCGCGAGCACAAGACCGTCCGTTTTGATACCCTCGACGGCTTCGGCGAATATGAGATAATTGCTGTCTTCAAGACGGTGGCATATTCGGCGGACGGCTTCAAGTATTATAATTTCGTCCGAGCCGAGAAGAAAGAAGATTTTGACAAGTATATTACCAAGTGCAAGAAGCTCTCGCTTTACGATACAGGCGTGACCGCCGAATACGGCGACAAGCTCATCACCCTTTCCACCTGCGAGTATTCTCGGAAAAACGGACGTATGGTTGTAGTGGCAAAACAGCTTGACAAATAACGTCGCACCCGACCTGAGCAGGATTGAAGACTTTCGGCAAGAGCATTGAATCGCATAATATATAAAAAACAGACCTTCTTGATTTTTTGCTACTGTTATCGTTCATCAATATATGGAGGAATTATATTCGTAAAATACCTCTCCCATAATTTTCTCTGAAAAAGTTTTTTGCGGCCCACAAAACTCGCTTGTGATAGTATAGCATTTTCAATACATCTTGCGGCATAGGTGGCAAGACGGGTGCCCTTATCGGGATC
>JBJEPQ010000056.1:0-151611 GCA_051881315.1 Acutalibacteraceae bacterium
ACCTAATGAATACATCAAAAAAGTGTTGCACTTGGATTGACAATCTAAGGAGCCGGACAGTTTCATCAAAATTTAAAACTTAAACGTCTATAGTCTACCGTCTAAAATCTAACGTCTAATTTACCCTCCCGGCTCTTTTGCGATCGGCTGGAGCTGTTCGCCTTTGAGGGCGGCATCGACCGCTTCAGGTATCAGGGTGAAGTCCGCCATAAGCGAACGGGGCTTCTTCAGCGGATCGTCCTGTCTGAACGGAACAAGATAAACATTTCTGTAATTGAGCAGACTGCCTATGTTTTTTGCCGCTCCCGTCAGACCGTCGTTCGTTGAAACAGCAATAACAAGCGGTCTGCCGTTGCGAAGATGGGACTTTGCCGCCATCGTGACCGAGGTGTCGGTTATACCGTTTGCAAGCTTCGCCGCCGTGTTGCCCGTACACGGTGCAATGATCAAAAGATCGAGCATCTTTTTAGGCCCGATCGGCTCGACCTGAGGTATTGTGTGGAGTATTTCGTGTTTGCAAACCGTCTCTATCCTGCTTATAAATTCTTCCGCCCTGCCGAATCTTGTGTCGGTATTGTAGGCAATCTCGGACATTATCGGTACAATATCATAATTCAACTTTCTGAGCGTTTCAATCTGCGGTATGACCTCCGCAAAGGTGCAAAACGATCCGCACAGGGCAAAACCTACAACCTTATTCATCCTTACCCTCCTTTATCATTTCAATGACCGTATCGGCGATGTTTTCGCCTGCGCTTGCAGGAGTGAAGCGTCCCGGCAAGCTCTCGGCGAGGATGTATCTGAAATTATACTTATCCGTTTCATTGATGTTGAAGCCGTATGGCTTTGAGGCTATCTCAATATACAGATTTTTCTTTGTCAGCCGTTCCGCAGTAGCCTTCCCTATTATATTATAAGGCACGGTGTTCACAATGACATCGAAATTCTGGATATTTCCGAAAAATTCTTCAAATCTCATAGTTGAAAGCTTCTCGTTCCCGGCAACAGTCGTGCTGTAATGACTTCTTGACACGGAAACAACGTCCGCACCGTTCGCCTGCAAGACCTTACATATTGCCTTGCCGCACCTGCCGTAGCCGAGTACGGCGGCTTTCACCGAATAAATATCTCTGTCGGTATTTTCAAGTATTATCCTGAGCGTTCCCTGCGCCGTCAGTCTTGAATTTTTCACAAGGAAGCTCTCGTTATAGTAGCTGAGGGCACGTTCTCCGAACGGATTGTAGCTGAGATTTCCGTAGAACACACGCTGAGTTTTGCCGAGAAGCTCTGCAAATCCCTCGGAGGAAAGTCCTGTTCCCGAAATAACGCCGTTGGCGAGAGTGGGTAACGGCAAAATTATGTTGGGATAAAAGGGCAGAATGTTTCCGATCTCCTCTTTTTCACAGCAGGTTGCGAAATATCCCCTCTGAATAAGCCTGTTTGCACAAGCCTGCATTTTTTTGTCATTCCCGATCAATAAAAATTTTTCTCCCTGCATTTTTATTACCTCCACTGTATCATATGATTAAATTTTGTGCAGGTGCGAAAATATTTCAATTTACTATTTATTTTTCAAGACTTTTGCCTTATAATGTTAAAGGTTAGGAGATGATATCTTGTACGAGATAGATGAATTACTCAAGAAAGTTAAACGAATTCATTTTATAGGCATCGGCGGATCGGGTATGTGTCCGCTCGCCGAAATACTTCATAAAGAGGGCTACGAGCTTTCCGGCTCGGACAACAACGAAACGGATACGCTTGCGAGAATACGCAGTCTCGGGATTCCCGTCACCCTCGGTCAAAGGGCGGAAAATATAGAGGGTGCAGAGCTGATTGTTTACACGGCGGCTATTCTTCCCGACAATCCGGAGCTTGTTGCGGCGGAAAATTCGTCGATCCCGACCGTTGAAAGAGCTGATCTTCTCGGCGCGGTGACACGTCTTTATTCCGACTGTTACTGTGTCTGCGGCACTCACGGCAAGACGACGGTTTCATCCATGCTCACTCAGATTATGGTGCAGTGCGGCAAGGATCCCTCTGCCGTAATCGGCGGAGAGCTTCCGCTCATTCACAGCCACGGCAGAGTCGGCAATACTGAAAATATGGTTTGCGAGGCCTGCGAATTTAAGGATCATTTTCTCAAGCTCGATCCCGACATAGCGATAATTCTCAACGTTGATGCGGATCATCTTGAATATTTCAAGAATATTGATAACATAATCAAGTCGTTCCACACCTTCTCCGAGATGGCGACCAAGGCGGTCATTTATAACGGCGATGACGAAAATACACTCAAGGCGGTTTCGGGTGTTTCGGGCAAGGATATGATTAGCTTCGGCATCGGCAAGAGCAACGACTACTATGCGGACAACATTGAAATTGTGAATGCGTTCGCACACTTTGACGCTTACAAGAAAGGCGAAAAAATCGGAAGCGTCAAGCTCAGCGTGCCCGGCAGGCACAACGTCAGCAACGCTCTTGCGGCTATTGCGGCGGCTGATTACTGCGGAATACCCTTTGATGAGGCGATCGCTTCGCTTGAGCAGTTCGGCGGAGCGTGCAGAAGATTTGAAATTCTTGCCAAGCTCAACGGAATCACCTTTGCGGACGACTATGCCCACCACCCTGCCGAGCTGAAGGTTACACTCGAAGCGGCAATGCAGATGAATTACCGAAAGGTCTGGGCGGTGTTCCAGCCGTTCACCTATTCAAGAACAAAGAAGCTGATGGACGACTTTGCCGAGGTTCTGCAGATCCCCGATGAATGCGTAATGACCGAGATTATGGGCTCACGGGAGGTCAACACCGAGGGTGTCTACACCTCACAGCTTGCCGCAAAAATTCCCGGAAGCGTCTGGTTCAACACCTTTGACGAGGTTGCGGACTATGTTCTCGATCACGCACAGAGCGGCGATCTTGTAATCACCCTCGGCTGCGGCGATATCTATAAGGCGGCAAAGATAATGATTAAAAGGCTTGAAAATGCCGAATAAGCTTTGCAAATAAACATACTGCTAAAAACATCAGTCCGTGGGAACGCTTTATTTCCCACGGACTTTACATATATTTTCCTAATCCAACACGGTACGTTCTGTATAATTCAAAAAATTAAAAAATTTTTCTCAAAACTATTGCTTTTTCTCTCAAAATATATTAGAATATCTGTCGTTGACAATTTAACATAAGCTACTGTGGCTCAGTTGGTAGAGCAGCTCATTCGTAATGAGCAGGTCGTCGGTTCGAGTCCGACCAGTAGCTCCAAGCCGCAAAGCCTTATGTATCAAGGGGTTGCGGCTTTTTTCGTCCCTCTTTTCAAGCTGTCAAAATCGGTCAAAAATCACGTTTTGGGGTTTATTTGGGGTTTATTGCTTCCAAAAATATATTTTTCGTCGCTTTATTTATTGCCTTATTTATATAAAAACCCGAGCTTGCAAGCTCGGAATAAACAAACAAAAAGCGGTGCGCCTTTTACGGTGTACCGCCTTTTTCTATGCCTGTTTCTTCTTGCTGAAAATGTCTGTCAATTTATCCGCCGCAAGCTCGTCGGCGCTCTTTATGGCGTGGGTGTATATGTTGCCCGTGGTGGTGACGTTTGCGTGTCCTAAACGCTTTGACACGGTTTTTATATCCGTACCGTTTGCGATCATGAGCGTTGCATTTGTGTGTCTGAGACTATGCACCGTTATTTGCGGCAAATCGGTTTTTTGAATAAATGTCTTAAATCTGCCTGACACGGTGTCAGGGTGTATCGGCTTTCCGTTTGCGGAAGTGAAAACCTTGTTGCCGCCCTGCCATTTGTCGCCGAGCTTGATTTTTTCCTCTGCCTGATATGCTCTGTACTGCCGCAGAAGATCGACCGCAAGCTCGGGAATTTTTATAACTCGGCGTGATGTTTCGTTTTTCGTATCGTCATCAAATCTGCCCTTTTCGGGCGTGTAAAGGCTCGATTTATTTATATCTATAATTCCTTGTTCAAGGTCGATATCCTGCCAATTCAAGCCGCAGGCTTCACCCCTGCGCATACCTGTAAGAACAATAACAGAAAAGAGCGTTTTATATAATATCGGCTCGGCTTCAAGAGCTTCCAAAAGCTCCGCCGCCTGCTCATCGTCAAGGTATTTCGCCTCATGCCGTTCAAGTTTCGGCGGCTTCACACGGTCGCACGGATTGGAAAGTATAATCTGCCATTGAACAGCCGTTGCCATAATCGAAGATATAACACGGTGGTAATATTGTACCGTCGAGCTTGCAAGCGTCCGATCGGCTCGGTCAGCTTCAAACAATTCCTTGAACGGCTTTTTTAATGCCTTTGCTATTGCCTGAGCCGAAGCCTGCGCCACGTTATGACCGTGTACGGCTTGCTTTACCGTACCGATTGAAAGCCCTGCAAGCTCGGCAAGCTTTGTTTGTGTGAGCTTCTGCGCTTCAAGCAACGGCTTTAAATCCTTGACCGAATGATACTTTATATCGTTTCTTATTCCTTCCTCAGCCAAGTTTTTATAAAACGATATAAGGTGGTGCGGCTGTATTCTGTCAAGCCGCAAATGCCCGATTGCCGCATTTATCCGTGTCAGACGGTCTGTGTAATTGCGGTATGTTGTAGGGCGTAACTGATCTTTTGCGTACTCGTCGAGCCACTTCCGGGCGAAGTCTGCAAATCTTACGGAGCTGTCCACATAGTGACCGCTTTTTACCAATTCCTCAAAAAGCACCGCCTGACGGTCAAGCTCTTTTTCGATCTGCCGCTTTGTCATTCCCGGCTCAGGCTTCCAAGTCTTTTTTATACGCATTTGTTTGCCGTTGAGATCATACCCTGCGGACACCGTAATTCTGTACGTTTCCCCTCTCTTTTCAATCGTTGCCATTGTTTCACCGCCTTAGATCAAATCCATAAAAATAATAATGTCTTTGAAGAAACAGCTGTTTGTTTTCATCACACAATTTGTAAATCTGTTCATATATTTTCTTTATTTTTTCGTTGTTTTCCGATAATTTAGAAACATCTGAAATACAATCGTTAAGAAACTCCGAAATCTCAAACTTTTTAAATTTACATAATCTTTCTAATTTGACGACCTGTTCAATGTTTTCATCTAATTGCTTAAACAATTCATCTTTTCGTGTTGTCTCCGTTGATACAATTTCCGCAATTATTTGCAATCTTTCTTCTACAACTGTGTATATTTCCTCGTTTATATTTGTGAGTTCATAAAAAGATGAAAGAAATTCCGAATTACTTAAAAGTGGTATAAAATCATTTAACAATAAGAAATAATTATTTGCTCGTGTTTCGGCAGAATTAACCTTTATTTCACCCGTTCGCCCTGTTTGAATTTCAACACTTGTGCAGTCCGTACAGCCTTTGTGTGTTGACAAATCCTTAAACTGCTTTAAAACTCGAACAGATTTTTCTGATAGTCCCGTATAGTCACAAACTGCCCGTAAATCCTTATCTGTTGTGGGCGTGTCTGTTCTTCCGACAAGATAGTCAAGAGAAACGTCGAAATAATCTGCATACTTCAATAAATACTCAGCTGTAACCGCTCTGTCTCCATTAAAATGTTTTGTAATCGTGGAAATGTCACACCCTAAATCTTTTGCTATTTTACTTCTTGATTCTTTTTTGTTCATTAGTTGTTGAAGCCGCGAAAGATCTATTGCATTTTTTTCCTTTTTGTCACTCATAACAAACCGCCCTTTCAAGACTGTGACAATTTGCCACTATTTTATTTGAATTTGGCAAACTGCCTTGACTTTCTTTCTTGCCAACATTATAATACTTTTGTGACAACAAGTCAACAACAAAAATCAAAGGAGATTAGATTATGAAAACAGCAAACCTCGAAATAAGAAGAGCGGCAAAGGCAAACGGCGTTGCACTATGGCAGATCGCCGGCAAGCTCGGCATAAATGACGGCAATTTCAGCCGCAAACTCCGTTATGAACTGCCGGAAAACGAAAAGCAGAGGATCCTTGACATCATCAACGAGCTTGCAAAGGAGTGATACACAATGAATTTACCGAGAATGAGAACGGCACCGGAAGCAATAAAGGAGATACAGGAAATTGATCCCAGAAGCAGTTTGACACTTACGGCACTCCGCCGAATGATGAAAACGGGTGAAATTCCTGTCACTTACATAAACACAAAGCGGCTTGTAAACCTTGATCTGCTCATTGAACATTTATACCGGGACAATACCGAGCTTGCAAGCTCGGCGGAGTACGGTAAAATACGCAAAATATCATAAAAGGCAAAAAAGAAAGCGACCGCCGAAACGATCGCCCCTGAGTATTGGGATATATCTGCACAAATATTTTAATACATCAGGGGGTTGCGTGTCAATGGCAACAAATGAAGAACTTGCACTGCTTATAAAGCAAGGACACAAAGAATATATAACCGAGTTATGGGAGAGCTGTCACAAGCTCCTGTATATGCTTACAGATAAATTCTATTACTTACACCCGGACACGCTCGCCGCCTGCGGCTTCACTCAAGAGGATTTGCACCAAGATTGTTTTTTTATCCTCTTGAAAATGATTGAAGCATACGATCCGAATAAGCCTTTTAAATTCATCAGTTATGCAAATCTGCACTTGAGCAATTATTTTCAGCGTGATGTATTACATTACGACAGGGAAACCAAAAAGGTTAAAAGCGTTTTGAATATATCAAGCTCGATTGATAAGCCTATCGGGAGCGGTGAAGATGAAGAACTGACGATAGAAAGCACCCTAAAGGACGACGGTGCCGAGCTTGCTATTGAAAGCATAATAGATGATATTTACAGTCAAGAGCTGCACAACGCCCTTGAAAAAGGCTTACAGAGCTTGACATATACACAGCAGGCGGTAATTCGGGAACGTTTCTATAATTCAAGCTCTCTGAAAGCCACAGCTGAAAAAGTGGGAATGACCGAAAGCCAGGCACATTCAAATGAAATGTACGCACTCAGGAACCTAAGAGCATACAACGCAAAAACAAAACGCCTTGAGAGCTTCAGGGCTGATATTATGGACACGGCATACAAGGGTGTAAGCTTTGGTGCCTTTAAAAACAAACAGGCAAGCTCGGTTGAATTTACCGTAGAGAAGTATGAACAGCTCTGCAACCGCCGAGCTTGCAAATAATAAAACATTTACAGAGGTGTTAAAAATGACAAAAAGTATAATAGAGATCGAACGGGAACGCCACGCTGTTTTGACAGCAAGTGAAGCGTTGAGCAATAGCAGAATTACATT
The DNA here is from genome assembly GCA_051881315.1 of Acutalibacteraceae bacterium. Classification (GTDB taxonomy): domain Bacteria; phylum Bacillota; class Clostridia; order Oscillospirales; family Acutalibacteraceae; genus CAG-488. The sequence continues at coordinate 7,249 of JBJEPQ010000056.1, forward strand.
TGGGTCGGCGTTAGACGAAGAAGACGACGAGAGCATAGCGATTGTAAATGATAGGGTATGGGTTTCAAACTTTATGTCCCCTGCCGAGCTTAAAGAATTTGCAGAACTGGCAGACGCTTGCCATTATTTCGATTAAAAAAATACACTCCCAAACACGGCGAAAGCCGTTTGACGGGAGGTATGGGGTATTAAGTTACCGACGAAAAAAGAAAGGAGCGACACGATGATATTAAGAGAGAGCCTGCACCGCTCAGGCGATTATCTTGACATTGATATATTCCCATGTAAGGTAGTGGCGTTCGGTCGCTCCCAAAAGCTAAATTTGACCTCAGAAACGCAAAGAAAGCTGAACGAACGGAACACTAAAAGGCGTTTAACGTGGATAATACAAGAAAATTTCACCCAAAATGATGTTTTTCTCACCCTTTATTATCCCGAAAACAGATATATTTCTCCCGAGCAAGGCAAAAAAGACCTTGAAAATTTTCTGCGCCGTGTAAGATATGCTTTTAATAAACGTGGTTTAGAGTTCAAATATGTTTCAAAAACAGAGATCGGAAAGAAAAATAAAAGAGTACATCATCACATTGTCTGCTCCGGTGATTTAGGGCGTGACTTTTTAGAGCAACAATGGGATAAAAAAACAGGCGGATATTCGCAGACGAGATATATTGAGTTTTACGAAAACGGGGTTGGGGGCTTGTCAGCGTATATCTGCAAGGACAATACTCTTGCATACCGTTCCTATAATTGCAGTAAAAACCTTAAAAGACCCGAAGCAGAGAAACATGACGGCAGAATACAAATAAAGCAGTTACAAGCTCTTAGACGTGACATATACAACGCAAAAGTATTTGAAGATATGTACCCCGGATATCGCTTTGTTTCCGCCGATCCGTTCTATAATGAATATTTCATAGACACAAACGGAGAGGTCGGAAAGGTGGAATTGCCGTATATCACGATCAAGATGTATAGGAAAGACAGTACATATATACGCCGGGGGTTTAGATAGGCTCCGCCGAGCTTGCATAATCGCAAGCGTTTGCTATTTTAAGAGGGTAACTCTAACGGAAATATAAATATGTTCGAGCTGTCCTATGCCTGCCGAGCTTGCTATATAAAAATAACCGCCGAGCTTGCAGGGCTACGCTCCCCCCCCATAAATTAAATTATAATGCGGCTGACTTGACCGAATGTCCACCGTTAAAATTACCCTGCAACGCGCACATAAGGGTGTGGTATATCATAAAAAGGGAAAAAATATAATAAAATAGCTGAAATTAGCCCAAAAACAAAAGAAAAGCCGCCGAAGCGACCTTTTATGCCTTTTGCAATGTGTAATTCCATTGATAGAAATAAAATGCCTTTAACGACCGTTTAAAGGCTTGTTTTAAACGCAGTTTTCAGAGCAAAAAAGGCTTGATTTTACGGTAAAAATTTACGCTCCCTGTTAACGTGTCTGAAATGAGCCAAAAATCCCGATTTATAGCCGTTTCATCAAAATAAAAATGTTAAGAAATGTTAAGTTTTTTTGATGTTTTATGTGTCGATCAGTCGGGAGAAAGCCTTACCGAAACCTAACATTGAAATATAAGAGCAAAAAGCCGCCGAAGCGACCTTTTATGCCTTTTGTGTTGTTCTGTGATCTCTCTGCTTTGCTTCTTCATTAACACACTCTTTTAGTGCGTTTTCTGCCTTTTCGGTCATTATAATTGCTTTATCGGTTATTGTATAAAGTAACGTTAACATAATATCCGCACGGTCAGCATAATTAAAAGCCCTCGCACGATCTATATTATTGCTATAATCAAGACCGCCGCTCACCGGCTCGGCTTCTTCCTCTGCAAGTCGTAAAAGATTTTGCTGTGCTTCAAGCTCGGCAAGTAAATCCTCGATCACGCTCATTATATCTAACATAATTCATTTACCCCCCCTTTATGCCACGCTGAAACGGCGGCTTGTGGTTGTTTTGGTGTACTGCCTGTAAAGATCGGGGCAGTTTATCTTGAGTGCCGAGGTATTCAAGCTCTGACTTTCAACGAGCTTGTAACGGACTTTATAAACATCAACGGTTATTTCGTCCTGTCCCGATGAAAGCATAAAAGCCTTGATCTCGTCCTCAATGGCGGTGATCTCTGCCGCAAGCTCGTCCTGCATTGCTTTGAGCTCTTTCAGCTCTCTGACCTTTGCGGTTAATGTGTTCGTACTCATTTAATTACTTCCTTTCGTTTTTCAGTCCGGAACGGCTTCCACGTTTGTTAGCTTAGGTCACTTTGTGTCCTCATGTTTACCAATGGCTTGCCGTTCCCTTAACTGTGTCTATATTATACTACTTGTACAAGTATAAATCAATAGGCATAATACACAAACTTGTACAAGTATATTTGTTTATTTTTATACTTGACTAAGTATATATTGTGTGATATAATGGTTATGCTGGGAAAAGAGACTTTTAAAAAAGCAACACAAGAGGTGAAAAAACTATGGCGGAAAATATTAAAAACGGCAAAGCCAGCACAAGAGCAAAGAATAAGTACAACGCCGCAAATTATGACAGTTTGCGAATAGTTGTGCCCAAAGGCAAAAAAGACCAAATCAAAGCATACGCAGAGAGCAAAAACGAAAGTTTAAACGGCTTTGTAAACCGTGCCATTGATGAAGCAATGGAAAAATAATGCAAGCTCGGCGGCGTTTAATCACGTTTCACGAGCTCGCATAAAGTCAAATTTCCTTTTATTATCTATTGACTTTTCCGGTAAAATGCGTATAATATAAATACAGGGTGTAACTCCTTGCGGTGCGTAACGAATAGCCGTGCCGTCCCTTCCGTTAGGGGATTTTAAATATACAACGGAGTTGACCTGCTCAGGGTAGGGAAACTGAGCTGCTATTCACCGTTAGTTTTGTGGGCTGTGGTTGATAAGACTATAGCCCACTTTTTTTAGGAAGATTAAAAATGCAGAATGTCAATTTACAAGATTTGTTAAAAGATTATGAAACTAATCTTTGTGATAAAATATTTGAATACGAGCTTGCAAACGGTCAAAATGTTCAGGTGTCTTTTTACCGTGAGCAGTTATGCCATTTGTTAGGGCTTCAATATGTATTTGAAAGAAATCGCCGCTTTTTAGGTATGGACGGGTTTGAAAAAATAAAAAATAATGAAATGACAACCGAAAAATTGAAGAAACACAACAAAGTAAAGTATGAATTTATCAAAGAACGGTTGAGCAATTTTGAAAAGATCAAGCAGCTTATGCATGACGGTCAGCTCATAAGGTTTTATCAAGACAGAACATATCCGCCGACGAACATACAAGCTGATTTTATAATTTTTCAAAAAGAAACTGCGCATATAGTACACCTGTTCCTGAGAAAAGAGCAGGAAAACAAAGATGTTTACGCCCCTGTTTCATTTGTGATTAAATCCTTCAATGACAAAACGCCTGAGCAGTTTATCAAAAATCAAGAGTATAAGCAGATAGTAAAACGAACGATTAAAAACAAATAGCAAAAAGACCGTCCCACCCGATGAAGTGAGACGGTTTATTTTTTGCCGTGAGTATGACAAGCTCGGCGGCGTTATCTTCTCTATAAACTTGACAAAACTTGACATAAAAAGAGCGTACTTTAAATAAAAAAACGCCGTCAAGCTCAGGTATATCAAGGCTTTCGCCGTTCAAGGGCTTAAATTGCGGTTAAAGTTTTCCCCGGCTCTGTTTTTCTCTGATTATGGGCGGCTCTGATCGGCTGAAAATCGCCCTTGACAATTCATGGGGCATAGCATATAATGAAGATACAAAGAGCGGCACTACCGATAGACGGTTACGCCCTCAGATAAGTTGTTAAAAGATTTAACCGCCTAAGTTTGGACGCTGGGGCGGTTATTTCTTTTTATATGCAAGGACAGCGACGAACGCCGTTACAAGTCCGATTATTACAAGCTCGAATGAAAACAAATTCTCGTATGTAACATATTGCATAATATCACCCCCTGACGAGGGCAAAGAGTGTAACCGCCTACCGCATGGGTAGTGCCACGACAGCATTATATAAAAAGCCCCCGAGCTTGTCAATATCCGACCGCTGAAAATTGGGGTTTATTTGGGGTTTATTTGGGGTTTATTTGCATCGTTTGGGGTTTATTTTCGTCGAAGCTCGTCAAAGCTCGTGAGCGCACAAATGGCTCTGTATCAACGTTTGTCGCATTTTGTGAAAGCTCGTAAAAGGTATTTTTGTTAATTCGTAATGAGCAGGTCGTCGGTTCGAGTCCGACCAGTAGCTCCAAAAATCCCGTTCGCATTTTGCGAACGGGATTTTTACTTCTTACTTCTTCACTATTCACTTTTACTTCGAACGGGATTTTTTGAAGGTAAGAAGTAAGAGGGAATAGTGAAGAGGTGCGCTAACAATAAGCATGCTGCTGACATTTCACTTTCCGCCGTAGAGTGAGTTTCGTATGATGTTATATTTCGGTAAATCGAAAAAACCGGCGGACGGTTGCAAAAGCTGTCGGATTCTGTTATACTGACGGTAACGATTTTTGTTTTAGGAGAGTATTATGAATCGTGTTCGATTGTTTTCGTCGGGAGCTTTATTTCTTTTTGCCGTTTACTGTCTTGTATGGGATCCCGACCTGCCGTTTTCTCTGCCGCAATGTGTTTACATAGTCGGTACGGTTTATTTCGCCGTGTTTCCGATCAAGGATTTGTTCTCGTTTTCAACGAACAACACCTATAAAGGGCGGCAGTTTTCAAAGTATTATGAGCCTGCCGAAGACTGCGACAAGGAGGATTTTTCACGTCTTGTGAAGCGCAGCAACCGTGCCGCCGTGTATTCAATGCTTTTCTGGCTCGCATATATGAGCGTTCCGACCGCTTTGTATCTGACAGGAATAATCGGTCGGGAGTGGATTTTCTTTTTCTTCGCTCTGTCGAATTTTGCGATTTTTTACGCCGTGTTCGGTTGGTGTCCGATCAACAAGCTGTTTTTCCGTTCGAGCTGCTGCAACGAGTGCCGGGTTTATAACTGGGACAGCTTTTTTCAGTACAGCTTTCTGATCCTTATCCCGAACGTCTACACCGTTATCCTGTTTTCGCTGGGCTGTGCTTCGCTTATCAAGTGGGAGGTTGCGGTTCACCGCCACCCCGAACGGTTTTATAAAATGAGCAACGCCTGCCTGTCATGTGAAAAATGTGACATGGAAAGCTGCAAAAAGAATAAAAAGAAATTTTTCAGCAAGAAGTTGAAATAAAAAGTGTTTGAAAACCGAAAGACTTGTATTGATTAAGTCGGTACAAGTCTTTCTTTTTTTCAATCGGATTTAAACGGAGCAAATCTTTACTTTATCTTAACTCTTATATTATTGAACTCTTTTTCTTCTTATTATATAATGGGTATATATTCATCTGTGAGGTTTGAAATGAAAAATATAATGATTGTTGACGATGATATTTATATCGGAAACCTGATTGAGGAAACGCTGTTGAAAAACGGATACACTGCGGTAAGAGCATATTCCGGAACGGAGGCTGTTCTGCTGCTTAAATCAAAAAAGCCCGATCTGATTTTACTTGATCTTATGCTTCCCGGAATTTCCGGTGAAGAAGTGTTGTCACAGATAACCGATATACCCGTTATTGTTGTCAGCGCAAAAACAGATATTGACGATAAGGTCGGACTGCTTCTGAGCGGTGCGGTTGATTATATCACAAAGCCGTTTGATGTCAGAGAACTGCTGGCAAGAATTGAGGTGCGCCTGCGTGACGCTGTTTCGGTCGGTACGGTATTGTCGTACAAAAGCCTTGTATTAAACACCGATACGCATTATGCAGAAGTAGGGGATCGGAAAATTCACCTTACCAAAACCGAATACGCCATACTCAAGCAACTGATGATTAACCCCTCTCAGGTTATCACAAAGACGCAGTTACTTGACCTGATCGGCTTTGATACGCCGGATTGTACGGAAAGCTCGTTGAAGGTGCATATCAGTAATTTAAGAAAAAAGCTTTCCGATATTTCGGACGAAGACCTCATTGAATCTGTATGGGGAATAGGCTTTAAAATGAAATAAATCTTAACGATAACTTAACCTTTTCCTTTACCGCTTTCTTAATTTTTATGCAGTATAATCACGGTAAAGTAAAGGAGGTAATCTTATGGAATATGTGCTTCAAACAAACGCTTTGAGCAAAAGCTATAAAAAATTCAAAGCGTTAAACGGCCTGTCGTTGAACGTTCCTAAGGGTGCGATTTACGGATTGGTCGGAAAAAACGGTGCCGGAAAGACAACTCTTATCCGATTGATATGCGGATTGCAGGAGCCTACGTCGGGCGACTTCACCCTGTATGGCATAAACAACGGGGATAAGAGCATTTCAAAGTCACGAAAGAGGATCGGCGCTGTGGTTGAAACGCCGTCCCTGTATCTCGATATGACGGCGGCGGAAAATATGAAATACCAGCTGAAGCTGATCGGCAATCCCGATTATTCGGCAATACCCGAGCTGTTGAGACTTGTCGGACTTGAAAACACGGGGAAGAAAAAGGCTCGGAACTTTTCTCTCGGTATGAAACAGCGGCTCGGTATTGCGCTCGCTCTTGTGGGTATGCCCGATTTTCTGATTCTTGACGAGCCGATCAACGGACTTGATCCTCAGGGTATCGTCGAAATCCGTGAACTGATATTAAAGCTGAATCAGGAAATGGGAATTACGGTTTTGATATCGAGCCACATTCTTGATGAGCTGTCAAAGCTGGCAACGCACTACGGATTTATTGACAACGGATGCGTTGTTTCGGAAATCAGCGCCGAGGAGCTGGAGAAAAAATGCAGAAAATATGTCAAAGTAAAGGTTGACAGCCTGAACCGTTTGATTGAGTATCTTGACGGCAAAAAAATTGAATATTCGGTTGTTTCGGAGGACGAAGTTAATGTTTATGCAAGTCTTGTGGTTTCCGATTTTGTTTTGGAGCTGAGCCGAAGCAACTGCAAGGTAATTGCCTTGTCCGAGTCGGATGAGAGCTTGGAAAGTTACTTTATCAATCTTGTCGGAGGTGCTGAATAATGAAGAATTTATTGTCTGCCGAGTTTTTACGGCTTTTTAAGAACAAACTGTTCTTGTTTCTTTCGACGGCGTCTTTCGCTTTCGGAGCATTCATTCAAGTTTATGTTTACATAGGCGCAAAGGCTTCGGATACCGTTCCGAAAATTGACATGGGATTATTTGCCGTCGGAATGGTTATCGGCTTTGTTGGCGCAATATTTGTCAGCCTGTTTGTCGGCACGGAATATTCGGACGGAACCTTGAGAAATAAAATGATAAACGGGAAATCAAGAACATCCATTTATTTTTCAAAATATATTGTCTGCTGTGCCGCAATGGTTGCATTTTTTGCTTTTTATTACGCAGGTTCATTGATTTTCGGGTTTATTCTCTGCAAAGAGTTTATTTCAAAAGCTTCATCACTGATTATTATTGCTCTTATGCTTTGTCTTGCTTCATTTTCTTATGTTGCCGTGTTCCTTGCGGTTGCAATGAACTGCGGCAAAAAATCCGCTTCGGCAGTTACAGCGCTTGTTGCCGCTATGGTTTTGTTCTTTACATCCGTTATGACTATGTCAAGACTCAGTGAGCCGGAGTTTTATGATAAATATGCTTATATAGACGAGGCCGGAAACATTGTTGAAGAGGACGCAAAGCCGAATCCCAATTATCTAAGAGGAACAAAAAGAAAAATCTATGAATTTATCAACGATGCAAACCCGACAGGACAGTGCGTTCAGCTTTCGGGCGCAATCGGCGATGAGGGTTCCGAATACAAAAAGGAATTCCCGATTTATTCCTGCGGTTTAATTTTAATCGGAACTGCGGTCGGTCTGATAATATTCAAGAAAAAAGATATTGCTTAGGTGATTTTATGAAGATTGCATTTGTATCGGTTTTATGTCTTATAGTTGTGATTTTATTCTATAAATATATCTCAATAAAACGGGAGCTTAAAAGCATCAACGAACAAATTACAGAACTTTTAAATAATGATACAAATGCAATGATTACCGTGTCAACAAACGACAAGGTGATTGCCCAAACGGTAACTGCGTTTAATCAAAACATAAGGGAACTGAGGAAAAAGGAGCTGCGGCTTCAATCAAAAAACGATGAAATCAGTACGGCAATCACCAATGTTTCTCACGATTTGCGAACGCCTCTGACGGCAATCTGCGGCTACCTTGAACTGCTCAAGTCGGAGGAAAAATCACCTGAGGTAAACCGCTGTCTTGAAATAATCGAAAACCGAACCGATGCGCTGAAAAATCTGACAGAGGAGCTGTTTCGGTATTCGCTGATCGCCTGCGAGGAAAACGAGCTTAAACCCGAGGAAGTCACGGTAAACGGTATTCTTGAAGAGAGCATAGCGGCATATTATGCGGCGTTTAAGGAAAGAGAAATTGAGCCGCTGATAACAATAACCGAGCAAAAAATCATCAGAAGGCTTGATAAATCCGCACTTCTGAGAATATTTGCAAATATCCTCAGCAATGCGCTGAAATACAGCGACGGCGATTTGGAAATAACGCTTACCGACAGCGGAACAATAATCTTTTCCAATACTGCGTCAAACCTTGATGAAATACAGGTCGGGAAAATTTTTGACCGCTTTTATACCGTTGAAAACGCAAGAACCTCAACCGGTCTCGGTCTTTCAATCGCACGAAGCCTTGCCGAGAGAATGAACGGAAGTATAACCGCATCATACAGCGGAGGAAAATTGACTGTAACGGTATCCTTTGAGAGCTGAATTTTCCGCCCGTCCGAATAACAGAAAGAGGCTGTCGCAATAAGATGAAGAAGCCGTTTTCTTCCGATGCCTGGCGTATGTGCATACGTCAAATCGGAAAAAACGGCTAAAAAGAAACATTAAAAGACACAATTTGTTCTAAACAAGAAATATCAAGGCTTGTATCGGTATGAAAATTCCAATACAAGCCTTTTAATTTAATTATTGTTTCTTTTGTTCTTCGCTTAGTGCGACAACCTCCTCGTTTTTTATTAGATTTATAAAATCCGTTATTCACTCTTTGTCTTTGCCATAATATCAAGAGCCTTGCGGATAACGGTGAGCTGATCCTCGCCGGGCATCACCTTGACCGCAATGTGCGGCTTGCCTGCGGCGGAGACGGTTATTCTGCCCTTCAAATATTTTGCAAGGTTTGAAATCTTGTCCATTTCAAGAGTTTCGATAAACAGCTTAACGTTACTGCCCGTTCTGCCGATCTCATAAACACCCTGCTGAAGTGCGGTATTCCTGAGAAGCGAAACGGTGATAAGTCCCTGAACGCTCTGCGGCGGCTCTCCGAAACGGTCGATAAGCTCGTCGAGCACATCGTCGGCGTCCTCCTGATTTTTTATGTCGGCAATTCTGCGGTACATCGCAAGCTTCTGCGGAACATCGGAAATATAGTCGGCAGGAATGTGTGCGTCGATCGGCAGGTCGATAAGACATTCCTTTTCGGGTACGGCGGAGATCTCGCCCTTTTCCTCCCTGACAGCCTGATCGAGCATTTTCAGGTACATATCGTATCCGACGGATTCCATATGGCCGTGCTGCTGTGCGCCGAGGATATTGCCTGCGCCCCTTATTTCAAGGTCACGCATAGCAATATGGAAGCCCGATCCGAACTCCGTATATTCACGGATAGCGGTCAGCCTCTTTGCGGCAACCTCGGAAAGCTCCTTGCCTCGCCTGAACGTGAAATATGCGCTTGCACGGCGTGACGAGCGTCCGACTCGTCCTCTGATCTGGTGAAGCTGAGCAAGTCCGAGCCTGTCGGCATCCTCGATTATCAGCGTGTTGACATTCGGAACATCAACACCCGTTTCGATTATCGTTGTGCAGACGAGAACGTCAATTTCGCCCTCCAGAAGATCACGCCAGATGTCGCTGAGCTTATCCTCCGTCATCTGTCCGTGGGCGACGGCAATCCTCGCATCGGGCAGAAAATCTTTCAGCTTTGCCGCCATTCTGTCGATGGTCTCCGTGCGGTTGTGCAGGTAATACACCTGACCTCCGCGGCGAAGCTCGGAGTTTATCGCCTGAACTATTACATCAAAATTGAATTCGATAACATAGGTCTGAACAGGGTGCCTGTCGTGCGGCGCTTCCTCAAGGATAGACATATCCCTTATTCCCGTCATAGCCATATTGAGCGTTCTCGGAATGGGGGTTGCGCTGAGAGTCAGAACATCGACGGTCGGGTACTGCTCCTTGAGCTTTTCTTTCTGAGCAACGCCGAAACGCTGTTCCTCGTCAACAATTATCAGTCCGAGGTCACGGAACTCTATATCCTTTGAAATAAGTCTGTGCGTTCCGACGATAATATCGACATAACCCCTTTTGAGATCCTGTTTGATCTTTTTCTGCTGATTTGCAGGAACAAAGCGTGATATCATCTGCGCTTCGATCGGGAAGCCCTCAAAGCGTTTGCAAATCGTCTGGTAATGCTGGAGCGCAAGGATAGTTGTCGGTACGAGTATAGCACACTGCTTGCCGTCGGCAACGCACTTGAAAGCCGCCCTGAGTGCAACCTCGGTCTTGCCGAAGCCGACGTCGCCGCAAAGCAGTCTGTCCATCGGATAAGGCTTTTCCATATCGTCCTTGATCTCCTGAATACAGCGGAGCTGATCGTCCGTTTCCTCATATTCAAAGCGGCGTTCAAAGTCGTTCTGCATATCAATATCGGGAGAGAAAGCAAAGCCTTTTATCTGCGTCCTCTTTGAATAGAGGTCTATAAGCTCCTGCGCAATATCCTTGACGGCGGAACGAACTCTTGAACGTGTTTTCTGCCACTCCTTGCCGCCGAGCTTATTAAGCTTGACCGTTCCGTTCTCGCCCTTGGAGCCGATGTATCTCGACACCTGATCGAGCTGAGTTACGGGAACATACAGGATATCGCCTTTGTCGTATTTTATCTTAATGTAATCCTTGATATTACCGTCGGCTTCAAGGCTGGTAATGCCCTCAAAAATACCGATACCGTGAGCGGTATGAACAATGTAATCGCCCTTGTGGAGATCCTCAAGCGAATTGAACACCGCCGCCTTATTGACCTTTTTCTTCGACTTTTTGACGGGCAGAGCTGAACGGCTGCCGTAGGTTATGACGGTCAGATTTGCGTCGGGATATTCAAATCCTGCCGAAAATCCTCCGGGCAGAACGATAACCCTATTCGGAATAAGTTCTTCGGGCGGAGCCGACATATACGAAGCGGAAAAGCCCTCGCCGTTCAGGTCACCTGTAAGAGCCTGAGCCGACTTTTCCGTGCCTGCGACAACAAAGACCGAATGACCTTTTTTCTGATAAAGCGGTTTAATATCGTCAATGAGCACGCTCATCGAACCGTTCCACGGTGAAAACTGACGTGCGTTAAACGTTACAAGTCCCTTGACGGGAGTGTCGAACGAGCCTCTTGCAATGTTGTCAAGATAGACAGCTCCGAGATCCTCATAAATGCCTAAAAGCTCGTTAAATTCGAGCATAAATCGGTCAAGTCCCTTGCAGACAACACCCTCCTCAAGGAAGGCTTTCAGCTCCTCGTGGAAAAGTTCAAGAGCCGCATTTGCGTGTTCCTTGACGGAAAAGCTTTCGCTGACGAACAGGATCGGCTCGTCAATATAATCAAAGATCGTTGCGGCGCAGGGATAAATCAGAGGCAGATATCTGTCAATATTCGGCAGATGTATTCCGCCGTTGAGCTTTTCAAGGTCGGATGAAAGAAGCTGTTTTGCGGCGGCAGAGCCTTTGCCCTTGGTTTTTGAGATTTGTTCCTCTATTAAATCGGCAAGCCTGACGGGGTTACAGCAGATCTCATTGGCAGGCGTGATAACAACAGAATTTGTGGAGTCGATACGCCGCTGACTTTCCGTGTCAAAGGTCGAGAGACAGTCGATACTGTCGCCCCAGAACTCAACTCTGTACGGGTTTTCACAGTCGGGTGAGAAAATGTCGATTATTCCGCCCCTTGCGGCAAACTGTCCCGATCCGTCAACCTGTGTACCTCTTGTGTAGCCTGCATTGATAAGTCGGTCGATCAGCTCGTCCTGACTGACAGTTTCGCCGACCGTCAGGGTTATCCTCTTTGCGATAAGCTCCTCGGGAGGAATGGTGAGCTGGAGAGCCGCCTCAACGGAGCAGACTACCGCCCGAACGCTTCCGTCAACAAGATGACCGAGCACGCTCAGTCTCGAATGTTCGTAATCACGGGATTTTATGTCGTCAGGGCGCAGTGATATGTCTCCGGCAGGATACATAACGGCATCACAGCCAAAGGCATTCAAATCTTTGCAGATCTTACTCGCCTGACTTTCATCGGGCGTAATAACGATCGCTTTGTGGGGTGAAAGATCCTGGCAAAGTGCCGAAATAATATGCGCTTTATGTATCTGCGACAGTCCGAGCGCTCCGGCAGGGAGACGTCGGTTTGTCACATTGTAAAGCAGGGATCGGTATTCGTTAAGACCTTTCAGAGCTTTTGTAAAACAGGACATCATAAGCTCCTTATATATTGATTTTGTTTTTTCGCATAACGGTTTTAAGCCGTTCAAAGTCACGGTCGGCAAAGCAATGGGCAACCATACCGAGCCTTACAGCCGTGTCGATATTTGCCTGCATATCGTCAATAAAGAAACATTCTTCGGGCTTCAGGGAATATTTCTCAAAAAGAATACGGTAAATCTTTTCATTCGGCTTAATCTCATTATAATCGGCAGAAATAATAAATCCGTCGAAAAAGGTGAACGCAGGCACACTTTTTTTGAAATCGTCAAACCAGTCGGGACAGTTTGAAAGAAGGTATATCCCGTACCCATTCTCTTTCAGAGAGCTGACAATCGGGTACATTTCATCTATCGGCGGCATCTCCGCTTCACGTTCAAGCACCATTTTCCCGACCTCGGTATGCAAGCCTTGCGGCAGACGTGAGGTCATTATTTCAATCGCCTGTTCAACGGAAATTTCGCCCTTGTCCATCTTTTTCCACTCCGGAGAGAGGAATACGCTCTCACGGACAGCGTCCCGGTATTCCGGAGCAAAATGATTTTTGAGCGAGCGTTCGGGATTGAAGTCAATAATCACTCCGCCCATATCAAAAACTATGTTTTTTATCATTCTGCCACCTCCGATACCGGAGATAATTATATAACACATCAGTTCAAAAATCAATTAAAGCGAGCCGATATTTTTGCTTTATTTGAAAAATTTAATCAAAAATTTAGAATTGAATATCACAAATCTCTTGAATTATTTTTCTCTTTATGATAAACTAAATAAGTCTTGCATTTATCTATTCCTAATCTTTTTTTGGAGGAAAGAGAATGAAATCAAAGGTAAAGTACAAAAAATACGGTAATATACCCGATATGGACACCGTTAAGGAAATAATATTGCGCGGTGCCAAGCTCGGACAGAATAAAAAACAGTACGTCTTTAAAAATTTAGACGGCAACACGCAGATGAAGACCTTCAATGAGGTGTTTTACGATGCAACAGGTCTCGGTCAGCATCTCTACACCCTCGGTATGAGGGGCAAAAAGGTCGCCGTACTCAGCGAAAACAGCTATTACTGGATCGCTGTTTTCTATGCGATAGTAACAGGTAAAATCACGGCTATCCCCCTTGATCCCAAGCTTCCCAAGGAGGATCTTACCGACCTCATGGTCAGAAGCGGCTGCAATGCAATTTTCTACACAGAGGATTTTGCTCCTGCGATAGAGATGATGAAAGAAAATCCCGAGGTCAAGCTGACGGAATACCTTAAAATCGAGGACTTTGACGAGATTGTAAGAATGGGACACGACGAGCTTGACAACGGTGCGGAAAACTATCTTGACGATACCGTTACGGGCGACGATCTCGGTTTCATTGTCTACACATCGGGCACAACGGGCAAAAGCAAGGGCGTTATGCTTTCTCAGAAGAATGTTGCTTCAAATGCCATCGCAACCTGCCGTGCCATGACAGGCGGTCAGACGGTTGCTTTCCTCCCCTTCAACCATACTCTTTCGTGGGCAAGCGCACTTTTTGCAAGTCCTCTGCTTTCCGAATGGGGATATCTCTGCGACAGCCTTAGAAATCTTCAAAAGGATATGGTGGAATATCACCCTCAGCACATAACCGCAGTTCCTCTTGCAGTTGAAACAATATATAAAAGGATTTGGTTTACGGCAAAAAAAGAGGGCAAGGAAGAAAAGCTTAAAACAGGACTTAAAATAAGCAAGTTTCTGATGAAGTTCGGCATTGATGTCCGCAGAAAGCTGTTCAAGGAGGTCATTGACAACCTCGGCGGCAATCTTGAGATGATAATCTGCGGCGGAGCGTTTCTTGATCCTAAGTATGAGAACGGACTCTATGACCTCGGCATACAGGTTATCAACGGCTACGGCACTACCGAGTGCTCACCGATCATCACCTGTAACCGCCTCAGCAATTTCAAATTCGGAAGCGCAGGCTATGCTCTTGAGTGCAACGATGTCATGATAAAAGATCCCGACGACGAGGGAGTCGGCGAGGTTTACGCCAAGGGAACCAACGTTATGCAGGGATATTATAACGATCCCGAAGCCACGGCGGAAGCCTTTGACGGCGAATGGTACAAGACGGGCGACTACGGATATATGGACGAGGACGGCTTCCTCTACCTCAGAGGACGAAAGAAAAACCTCATCGTGCTTTCCAACGGCAAGAATGTTTCGCCCGAGGAGCTTGAGGATAAGCTTATGAGCATCGACTACATAAAAGAGGTCGTTGTTTATGACGAGAACGGAGCGATAACCGCCGAATTCTTCCTCGACACCGTTACATACCCCGATGCGGAATCGAGAATTAAAACCGACGTCAGAGAGCTCAACAAGACGATGCCCGCATTTAAGCAGATCACGAAGATCAAAACGAGGGATAAAGAATTCCCGAAAACAACAACTCTTAAAATTAAAAGAAAATATAAGTAAGCCAAAAGTCTCTCCTTGTTCTCGAACAAGGAGAGACTTTTTATACGGTTTCTGCAAACTTTTAATTATAATCGTCTGAAGTCTAAGGTCTAAAATCTAAAGTCTCTTTTGCCTTCCCCTTGAGGGGAAGGTGCCGAGGAACGAGGCGGATGAGGTGTAAAGGCAGACATTAGATTTTAGATGTTAGATTTTAGACGAGGAAATTTCAAGTTAATATAAACCATAAAAGATAGACTAAGACATAAGTTTTTTGACAATCCCTCAGTCAGCATCGCTGACAGCCGGATAATTTCATCAAAATTTGAAACCTAAACGTCTAAAGTCTAAGGTCTAAAATCTAAAGTCTTTCTTCACCTCATCACCGCCTGCGGCGGAGCTTCCCCTCAAGGGGAAGCCTTGCATAGTTTCATCAGATTTTAAAGTATTCTTGTCTAAAATCTAACATCTAAAATCTAACGTCTTTTTTGGGTGAGGCTTTATTCTGTCAGTTTTTCTGATCTATATAGTTTTCCTTATACTTCTTTGCCTCGTAAACGTCAATCGTCTCCGCATCGGCTTCGCCGAGCAGTTTTTCACAGAAAAAGTGCATTGCATAAAAATCCGATCCGCCGTTTGACGCGCCCTCGGCAAGCTCGCTTGCATCGTCCTTCTATCAGCTCTTTCGGTGAAGCTTCTTGAGGAATTTTCCGTCCTCGTCAACCATATCCACGCTGTCAATTCCGTATCTTTCAAGCATCGACTGCCAGCGCTGAGTCATTCCGACGCTGTAATCGACAGGAACAAAGCCTGCGTTAAGGTAACTCTTTACCGCTCCCTTGCGCCACTCGTCCGTCGTCAGATATATGTAGTCAACATTCTTTTCGGAAAGGACTTGTATCGCCTTATTATTAAGGTGTTTTGCCAATCCCTTGCCTCGCCAATCGGGACGGATGCCGACCATATGCACCTCACCGATGTTTTTGTCGGAGTGGTAGACCGCCGTAACCGTTCCTATGTGTTCGCCGTTATAATCGAGGAAGAAAAGATCGCTGTAAGGCTCAACAAAGTCGTGTTCAAAAATGCGGCTTCGGAAATTGCTTTCGTCCGCATCATCGGGCACCAGTCCCTGCTTACAGCACTCGATCCACGGCTGAATATCGTTTTCGTCCTTATAAAGCGAAAAAGAATATCCCTCCGGCAAGAGGAGTTCGGGCACAGGCGTTCCCTTTACAAAATACATTTTAAGCTGTTCCATCTCATTCTTCCTTTCGGTTTATTATATCATTGAGTTTCGTTTTCGGATTTTTCTCCCTGACTTCTTCAAGAAATTTTCCGATCCTTGCGTTGACCGAATCGACCTCACGTTCAAACTCAGCCGCAGAAGTTCTGAGCACTCCGAAGCGAACTGCGGAAAGCTGAATCAGATTATCCGAGGTAACGACACGCACACGGTCGTTTTTGCCGATCTCGGAAATGAGCTTTTCGATATATACATCGCCCAGCTCACGTTCCTTTGTATAGACAACGTGAATATTGTGGAAATCAAATCTTTCGCCCGTGTTGCCCGGCACCTTGTATGCGTCAAAAACGAGGACAACATTGTTCTTGGTGTATGCGCTGTAATTGCACATTATCTCCATCAGCCGTTCTCTCGCCGCTCCGAGGTCGTTATCGGCAAGGCTTTTGAGATCCTCCCACGCAAATATCACATTATATCCGTCAACAAGCACATAGCTTTTCCGATCGGTCAGGTCAAAATCCGAGTATTCGTTTTCGCTCTTTTTTGCCGTGGGACGGTAAAGCTCATACTTGGGCTTGCCGAACTCACGCTCCATAATCGCCTCAAGCTCCTTGTCGTCTATATGCAGATTTCTGCGGTTGACGGGCGGAGTGTAGGGCTTTTCTTTTTTCAAACAGCTTTCAAGGTGCATATATTCCGAAACCTTATCCCACTTGACGCCGAAGCCGCCGCCGTGGGCGCAGAAAACCGAATCGGGAGTGTTTTCAAGGTCAGCTTCGGGATCGTATGCAAGCTCGGCAATCACCTTTTCCGCATCGTGACAGTCATCGTAGCCTGCATTCTCACAGTAAAGCCTGCCCCTGCCGCCCGTGTATGCCGCAACCTCCGAGGCATAGCCGTTGAGCGAGGTGACGGGAGCTTTGCCCCTGAGAACGGATATTCCTCCCATATCCTCGGGCGGCTCAAATTCGCCCGACTTCATTCTGATATCGTTGATCGCCCTGCCTATCTGCTCGCTCGGAACTTCAAGCCTGAACGAATACCACGGTTCAAGAAGCTTCGACTTCGCTTGCATAAGTCCCTGTCTGATCGCCCGATAGGTCGCCTGGCGAAAATCTCCGCCCTCGGTATGCTTTATGTGCGCCCTGCCTGCCGCAAGCGTGATCTTCATATCGGTTATCGGCGATCCCGTCAGCACTCCGAGATGCTGTTTTTCGCCGAGGTGCATGAGAATCAGTCTCTGCCAGTTTCGGTCAAGCGTATCCTCACTGCAATCGCTCGCAAATTTCAGTCCGCTTCCCCTCGGCAAGGGTTTCATTATCAGATGCACTTCCGCATAATGTCTCAGCGGTTCATAGTGTCCGACTCCCTCAACGGTGTCGGTTATCGTTTCCTTATACATTACCCTGCCCGAATCAATTTCGATCTTCACGCCGAAACGCTCGTCAACAATGCTTTTGAGTATCTCCGCCTGTACCTCGCCCATTAGTCCGACATGGATTTCCTGAAGATGACTGTTCCATGTGACGTGAAGCTGAGGATCCTCCTCCTCAAGCTCCCTGAGCTTGGGAAGCATCGTCTGAGCGTCACAGCCTTTCGGCAAAACAACCCGATAATTCATAACAGGCTCAAGCATCGGCTCGTTTCCCGACGCTTCAAAGCCCAGTCCCTGCCCGTTGTGCGTTTTGGCAAGTCCGGTCAGAGCACAGATTTCTCCTGCCTCAACGCAATCCGCCGTCACGAATTTCGAGCCTGAATAGATTCTCATTCCGCTGATTTTTTCCTCGCCGATCATTTCTCTGACCTTTATTGAGCCGCCTGTCACCTTGATATGGGTAAGCCGCACACCCTGAGGATCGTGACTTATCTTGAACACCCTTGCGCCGAAGGAATCGGGATAATCGTTTTCAACAGTGTAGTTATCCAAAGCGTCAAGGAACTCATCAATTCCGTCAAGCTTCAGTCCTGAGCCGAAAAAGCACGGGAACACCTGTCTTGCCTTGACCGCTTCCGCAATTTCCGAATCGGTTACTTCTTCACCCTCAAGGTATTTTTCCATCAGCTTTTCGCTGCACAGGGCAAGTCCCTCATTGATCGCCGCACTGTTCCCGAAATTGACAAACTCACCCTCCAACTCGGAATTGAGGTTGTCTATAATCTCCTCACCGCTCTTTCGTGCGAAGTCCATCTTTGTCACAAAAACAAAGGTCGGCACATTATAGGCTTTCAGCAGTTTCCAAAGGGTGCGTGTATGAGGCTGAACTCCGTCAAGTCCGCTGATGACGAGAATTGCATAATCGAGCACAGAGAGGGTGCGCTCCGTCTCCGAGGAAAAATCAACGTGACCGGGAGTGTCAAGCAGGGTTACTTCTGTTTTATCCGTCGAGAAAACCGCCTGACTTGCAAAAATCGTTATTCCTCGCTCACGCTCAAGGGCATGGGTGTCCAGAGCCGTGTCACCGTGATCGACACGACCTATTTTGCGGAGCTTTCCCGTCCGATAAAGCATCGCCTCGGCAAGCGTTGTTTTGCCTGCGTCAACGTGAGCTAAAATTCCTACAACGATTTTTTTCATAAATACCTCGACAAACCGAAAATAATATAGTTATTTTATCAAAAAAGTGATTGAAAGTAAATACCTCAAAAAATTAAAGGGACGCCGCTTAGTGCGACTGTCCCTCATCAAATATAAGCTCCATTGATTTGTGCGGTATTCCGTCCTCAAGAAATTCCCCGGAGCATACGCAAAAGCCCTCACGCTCATAAAATCCGATCGCATGAGTCTGAGCCTCGATATAAATTTTATTGGGATTCATCTTTTCTTTGATAGATTTAATCCCGTCGTGAAGAAGCTTTCCGCCGTGACCTTTGCCGTGTTCAAGCGAAAGCACCCTGCCGACCTGCACGGTTTCGGAATCCTTTTGAAACGCACGGAGATATGCGGTGATTTTGCCGTCAGTCCTGCTGAAAATATGCAGACTGCGGTAATCAATATCGTCAAGATCCTGATAAGGACAATCCTGCTCGACCACGAATATCTGCACTCTCGCCTTTATAATTTCATATAATTCCGTCAGCGTCAGCTCGTCAAAATATTTTGCAGAAAGTTCTGTGCTTTCCGCCGTACTTTTATTGCCCATTTTTCCGCTGACCTTCCCCGTCTTTTTTCATTGTGCAGTTACTGCACCGACTGCAATCTCCGCAGCATCCGCCGCCGTTTTTCTTCCGTCTGTGCGATATATATACCGCAGCGACAACTGCCGCAATCAGGACTGCGCCGACTATAAAATCCCAGATATTCATTATAAGCCTACCGCCGTTCCGATAAGATGAACAAGGAATGCCGCTACCCATGCGACAACGCACTGCCATATGACAACTCCGCCTGCCCACTTAACGCCAAGCTCCCTCCTGATTGAGGCGATCGCCGCAACGCAGGGGGTGTAAAGCAGGCTGAACACAAGCATTGAAGCCGCCGCCAAGGGTGACAGAACGGAGGCAATACTTCCCGTAAACAGCACCTCCATGGTTGAAACGACGCTTTCCTTTGCCATAAATCCGCATATCAATGCGGTGCAAAATCTCCAGTCACCGAAGCCGAGCGGCGCAAATACGGGAGATAACAAGCCCGATATCTTCGCAAGAATACTGTCCGCCGAGTTGACAACAGGATTGAAATGAGTATCAAAGCTCTGCAGGAACCATACAACTATTGTTGCAATAAGAATGACGGAAAAGGCTTTCTGCAAGAAGTCCTTTGCCTTTTCCCACAGAAGCTGAGCGACATTCTTTATTCCCGGCAAGCGGTAGTTCGGCAGTTCCATAACAAACGGAACAGGCTCGCCCTTGAACAGCACCCCTTTATAAAGGAGCGCGGCAAGAACACCGAGCAAAATACCTAAAATATAAAGTCCTGCCATAACGAGCGCACCGTGCTTCGGGAAGAACACGCTGACGAAAAACGCGTAGATCGGGAGCTTTGCCGAACAGCTCATAAACGGAGTGAGCAGAATGGTCATTTTTCTGTCCCGCTCACTGGTAAGAGTTCTCGTTGACATAACCGCAGGAACGGTACAGCCGAAGCCGATCAGCATCGGCACAATACTCTTGCCCGAAAGTCCGATTTTTCTGAGCAGCTTATCCATCACAAACGCAACTCTTGCAATATATCCGCTGTCCTCCATAAGCGACAGGAAAAAGAACAGAGTAACGATGATCGGCAGGAAGCTCAGAACGCTTCCAACGCCCGAAAAGATACCGTCAATGATAAGGCTGTGAAGCGCAGAATTGACATTCACCGCTGTAAGTGCGGCATCGGTGACCTCAGCCAGCTTGTCAATTCCAAGCTCCAAAAGACTTTGAAGCCATGCGCCGATAACGTTGAAGGTCAGGTAAAAGACCAAAAGCATAATACCGATAAAGCAAGGTATTGCCGTATATTTTCCCGTGAGGATTTTGTCTATTTTTTCGCTTCTTAACCTTTCCTTGCTCTCTTTCGGCTTAACGACCGTCTGTTCACAGAGGTTTTCAATGAAATTAAATCTCATGTCTGCAATGGCGGCGCTTCGGTCGAGTCCTCTTTCGGCTTCCATCTGTTTAACAATGTGTTCCAAAAGCTCCAGCTCATTATCGTCAAGCTCAAGCTGTTCAAGAATCAGCGGATCGCCCTCGATCGCCTTTGTTGCGGCAAAGCGAACGGGTATTCCCGAACGAGCCGCATGATCCTCTATAAGGTGCACAACTGCGTGGATACACCTGTGAACCGCACCGTTGTGGTCGTTCTTGTCGCAGAAATCCTGCTTGGAGCAACATTCCTGATATTTTGCGATATGAATGGCATGACGTATCAGCTCGTCAACGCCCTCGTTTTTCGATGCGGAAATGGGAATTACCGGCACACCGAGCATTGCCTCCATTGCGTTCACGTCGATTGCACCCTGATTACCGATGACCTCGTCCATCATATTAAGCGCAACAACCATCGGCACATCCATTTCAAGAAGCTGCATTGTAAGATACAGATTTCTTTCTATATTGGTAGCGTCAACTATATTTATGATTGCTTTCGGCTTTTCGTTGAGCACGAAATTTCTTGATACGATCTCCTCGTTGCTGAACGGAGACATTGAATATATTCCCGGAAGATCTGTTACCTTTGTGTTGGGATAGCCTCGTATAACTCCGTCCTTTCTGTCAACGGTAACTCCGGGGAAATTGCCGACATGCTGTTTCGAGCCCGTAAGCTGATTGAAAAGAGTTGTCTTTCCGCAGTTTTGGTTGCCGACGAGAGCATAGGTCAGCGTCGTACCCTCGGGCAAGGGCTTTTCCTCAACCTTTGAGTGATATTTTCCCTCCTCGCCCAGACCGGGATGCGCTAAATTCTGAGTTCGGTTTATTCCCTCATGGCTCCTGCTTCGCTTAGTGATCGGCTCAATTTCAATCTGCTGAGCCTCGGCAAGGCGCAGAGTAAGCTCATATCCGTGGATTTGTAATTCCAAGGGATCTCCCATCGGAGCAAGCTTCACGACCGTGACCTCTGCCCCGGGTATCATTCCCATATCCAAAAAATGCTGTCTAAGCGCACCCTGTCCTCCGACCTCGAGGATCACTGCGCTTTTTCCGACTTCCAAATCCTTAAGTGTCATAAAAATACTTCCTTTTTAAAATATCCTTTATAATTCTACTCCAAAACGGCTTTCCTGTCAATCAGAAAGCCTGCGGAAAACCGCAGGCTTTGATCAAAATATTCTTATTGCTTTAATTTCTTTTTTGCCGATTTCGGATTGTGATAAATTGCTCCGATAATCATAATTACAACTGCAACTATTATAAAGCCGACATTCTTTATGCCGTGCTTTGCAATAGCGGCATAGATGAACAGGCAGGCTCCAGCCAAGGAAAGAATCGGCATAATAAAACGTCGGAACACACTCAGATCCTTGCCCTTGACCATAAGCATAACATAGACCGGAATATAGAAGGCATAAACGCAGATCAGCGGGAGCTCGGTTGAATCGAAAAGGAAGATCGAGCCTTTGCCCGTGTAGCCTGCAAACGGCGTGAGATTTGCCATATAGAAATAGAAAAGCCACAAAGCATTGACAATCAGCGCAACTATCGAAGCGTTGGACGGCATCTCGGTAGCCTTATCAAGCTTGCCGAGGTAATCGGGTCTCGGTCCGCGATTTCTTGCGGCAAGGGAATAAAAGCCACGGTTGCTCGCAAGAGTGAGACCGTTCAATGTGCCGAGACAGGAAACGGCAATAAACACCGTCAGAATTGTTCCTGCGACCTTGCCGAAGATCGTCTTGAACGCAAGGCTTGCACCGTTCGGAAGAAGCTCTGAAGTCTTAATACTTCCCGAAATTCCGATATAGTAGAGCATATAAACCACAACGACAACTATCGTTCCGAGCACAAGGGCACGGGGAAGATTTTTCTTTGCGTCTTTAAGCTCTGAGTTAATAGCAGTTGCAATAATCCAGCCCTCATATGCAAAAACCGAAGTGCATACGCCTGCAAGAATAAGGTTTGCGGAAATTCCGTTTCTCGGAACCTGAGTGCAGGAGACG
Organism: Acutalibacteraceae bacterium; assembly: GCA_051881315.1. Classification (GTDB taxonomy): domain Bacteria; phylum Bacillota; class Clostridia; order Oscillospirales; family Acutalibacteraceae; genus CAG-488. The sequence goes on from JBJEPQ010000056.1 coordinate 30,051, forward strand.
AGGTTACCCTCTGCGTCATAGATGAAATTTTCAACAACGGATCCAAGGTTGTCTGCAAGAACGCCGTTTTTCAGTCCGAATATCGTTCCGACAATCGCCATAAGAACGAGCGGAATAAGCTTGATAACCGTTGTGGAAACCTGAAAATGACCTGCAATTTTCGGCGAAAGCGTGTTGAGAGCAAAGCTCAGTATCAGATACACGAACGCCAGCACCATCGTCTCGGCGTCTGCCGCACCGTAGCCGAACAGAGCCATCGTATATCTTGCGGAAAGCCACGCAAGAGCCGAGGTCATTGCCGGATAATAGACCGACGCCATAAACCAGCCGACATAATAAGCATACTTACTGCCGACAAGAGCCTCGGAATAGTCAACAATGCCGTTGATTTTTTCATACATCGTGCCCATAACGGCAAAGGTGTATGCGCTGATAACCATTACAATGCCGCCCAGGAGCCATGAAATCAGGGCAACGGGCAAATCGCCCTTAGTAATGTTCAGCATCGCTTCTGCTTTAAAGAAAACTCCGGAGCCGACAACAATTCCGACAACCATGCAGATCGCCGTCACCAGTCCGTATTTCTTTTTCAATTCTGCCATATGAATTATCCCCTCTTCTATTTTTTCCAAAAAATTGTAAAACTTTAAAAAAATTATACAATAAATATTGAAAAAAGTAAATCAACATATTATAATATATACATTACATAAAGTAATTAAAAAAAGGATGATAACTATATGGATTCAGAAAAATTCAACGCCTTGCTAAAGGCGCTCGAATGTGGAAGTCTCACCGGAGCCGCCGAGGAGCTCGGCTACACTCAGGCAGGACTTACTCATATGATGAATCGCCTTGAAAAGGAAATCGGCGTTTCTCTGCTCAGGAGGACAAAAACCGGCGTCAAGCTCTCCCCTGACGGCGAGAGACTTCTGCCCTATATCAAAAGCTTTACGGACGCCGCCCTTTCGCTCGACACAGCAATCAATAACATCAAAACCGATGAAAGCAAGGTTATCCGTATTGCCGCATATTCAAGCATAGCAAACCACTGGCTGCCCGCCGTCATCAGTGCTTTCCGCAGCGAAAATCCGAACGCAAAGTTTGAACTTCACGTCGGACTTCCGGAGGAAATTTCCCGTCTTGTTGCAAACGGAGAGGTTGATCTCGGATTTATGAGCAGGATCAAAAACAGCAAGTTTGACTGGATTCATCTGCTCGACGATCCGATATTTGCCGTACTCCCTCCCAACGACGCAAACAACGACGAGTTTGTCACAATGAATTTCTTCCAGGACAAGCCGTTCTTCATTCCCACCTACGGTGCGGACGGCGATATTCTCAGGATAATCAGGGAAAGCGGAATTGCACCGAACATCAATTCGACCACCGTTGACGACGCAACAGTCGTTTCCATCGTCAGCCACGGTCTCGGCTACAGTATTCTGCCCAAGCTGATCCTTGACGGAGTGAAAGGCAATGTAATCACCCGTCCTCTCTTCCCCGATGAGCACCGTGACCTCGGCATCATTGTAAAATCCAAAAATACCATGCCGATAATAGTTCAGAAATTCGTCGCCTGCAGTAAAAAAATCGTCAAGGAGCTTGAAGGAAACAACTAATATTTCTTATTCAAAACTGCATTGTGTTACTCCTGCCGCCAAAACAAAGCGGCAGGAATTTGGGGGAGCGGATGACGGGGCTCGCTCGGCTGCGCTGTCCGCTTGCCGACACGCCCACGGTCTTTTTAACAGTCCACCGGACTGTTAAAATTCGCCTGACGGCGAACCGACCTTTTCGAGCCCCTTTTCGTACAACAAAAAAATAATGGGCATCCTGTCGGATACCCATTATTTTTTTGGAGCGGATGACGGGGCTCGAACCCGCTACCTCCACCTTGGCAAGGTGGCGCTCTACCAGATGAGCTACATCCGCAAATGGTGCCTTCGGTCGGAATCGAACCAACGACACGAGGATTTTCAGTCCTCTGCTCTACCAACTGAGCTACAAAGGCAAAAGGAAAAATGGCGACCCGGAACGGGCTCGAACCGTCGACCTCTAGCGTGACAGGCTAGCGTTCTAACCAACTGAACTACCGGGCCGTGTGGTGGGAACAACAGGGCTCGAACCTGTGACCCTCTGCTTGTAAGGCAGATGCTCTCCCAGCTGAGCTATGCTCCCATTCGCCATTTTTCTGATTGTCCGCAGCCGAGCTGTTGGCTGAGAACGTATGTTATTATACCATAGTTTTTTGAAAATGCAAGTGTTTTTTAAAAATTTTTTATTATTTTATCATCTCTATGAAATCGTCCTCGCTGATGACTTTTATTCCGAGGTCAGCCGCCTTTTGGAGCTTGCTTCCTGCCTCCTCGCCTGCAAGAACAAAATCCGTTTTCTTGGACACGGACGACGAGGTTTTTCCGCCGAAGCTCTCGATTATCTGAGCCGCCTCACTGCGCTTGTAGGTAGGCAGAGTTCCCGTCAGGACAAACACCTTGCCTGCAAATCTCATATCCTTGACTTCCTTGAGCGACTTCATATTAAGTCCTGCCGCCATCAGCTTGTCTATAAGCTCAAGGCTTTCGGGCATATTGAAATAGTCGGCAACGCTCTGCGCCATAATCGCACCGAAGCCGTCAATCGTCATTATTTCATCAAAGCTTGCGTTCATCAGAGCGGTCATTGTGCCGAAGCGTTCGGAAAGAAGCTTCGCCGCCTTTTGACCGACATGACGTATTCCGAGGGCAAAAATCAACTTTGAAAGGTCATTTTTCTTGGACTCTTTTATTGCTGTGACAAGATTGTTTGCGGACTGCTCCGCCATTCTTTCAAGCGGAATTATCTGCTCCGCCGTGAGCGAATATATATCCGCAGGGGTTTTAATAAGTCCCGATTTCACGAAAAGCTCGATATTGCTCTCGCCGAGTCCCTCAATATCCATTGCGTCACGCGAACAGAAATGAATCAGGTTTCTGAGTAGCTGTGCAGGGCAATCCGTATTCAGACAGCGCACCGCCGCCTCACCCTCCTCACGGATGACCTTTGCGCCGCACGAGGGGCAAAGCTCCGGCATATGATAAGGCTGTGAGTTTCCGCCGTGTTCAACAACGTTCAGAACCTCGGGAATGATGTCGCCTGCCTTACGTATTGTGACCGTGTCGCCTATTCTGATATCCTTTTCGGCAATAAAATCCTGATTGTGGAGAGTTGCACGGCTTATCATCGAGCCTGCGACCATAACGGGCTCAAACACCGCCGTCGGCGTCAGAACGCCCGTTCTGCCGACATTGATTTCTATGTCCACTATCTTTGTCTGCTTCTCCTCGGGAGGATATTTGAAAGCAATAGCCCACTTCGGGAACTTCGATGTGCTTCCGAGCACCTCACGGTGGCTGAAATCATCGACCTTGATGACCGCTCCGTCTATATCAAAGGGCAGAGTACCCCTGATCTCTCCGATACGCTCGACCTCTTTGATCGCCTCGTCAATGCTTATGCAGGGAGTGTAGAACGGAATTGTCTTGAATCCCAGCTCTTTAATATAGTCAAGCGACTGCTTGTGTCCTGTCAGCACCTTGCCGCTGATACGCTGAATATTAAAAACAAAAATGTCAAGTCTGCGCTTTGCCGTAACTTTAGGATCCTTTTGTCTGAGTGAGCCTGCCGCCGCATTTCTCGGATTTTTGAACGGCTTTTCCTCGTTATTCTCCTGCTGTTCAACGAGCTTCAGGAAAACCCCTCGGGGCATATAGACCTCTCCCCTGACCTCAATCTCGTCAAGCTCCCTTTTAAGGCGCAGAGGAATTGATCCGACCGTGCAGAGATTTGCGGTGACGTCCTCACCGATATTGCCGTCACCCCTCGTTGAGCCTCTTTTGAAAACTCCGTTTTCATATTCAAGCGAAACGGAAAGTCCGTCAATCTTAGGCTCAACAACATAGGTTGCGTTCGGAACGGCTTCTTTAACTCTTTTGTCAAAGGCTCTCAGCTCATCAAGACTGAAAGCGTCCTGCAGGCTCTCCATTCGGACGGTGTGCTCAACAGGCTCAAACTGTCCGTCTGCGCTTCCGCCGACACGTCTTGTCGGTGAATCGGGCGTGACAAGCTCAGGGAACTTATCCTCGATATCGGAAAGCTCCCTCATAAGCTTATCATATTCAAAATCTTCAATCTCAGGGTTATCCTCAACATAATACTTGTAGCTGTGGTAATTGAGTATCTCCCTCAATTCCTTCGCACGCTCGGCAGATCTTTCAAATTCACCCATAACGACACTTCCCTGCAAATTAGTACGGAACTAAAATCATCTTTTGTTATTATACCAAATCCGAACGGAATTTACAACTTCTCAGCGAATTATTTCGGCAAAAGTTTGCGGAGTTATTCCGACAACAATACTTTCGGCAATACACACATTGGTACTGTAAGGCACAACAATAACATTGCCCGAATGAATAATATATGTATTCACCGTGATATCAAGCATTATCCTGTGATGCGTCTGATTTACTCCTGCCGCAGTAAACTCGTTGGAAAAGTTGGTTGTTGTAATTCCCGTCATAACAAAAACCATCGGCATCTTAGGTCCTCTGCCGTTGATAAACTGTTCGCTGAAAAGCACCGTGACGGGAATTTTTATCACATAGGACTTCATCTCGTTTATAATATTGTCGATCTCCGTACCGATATTATTGCCGATTTTGTTCAGGGCATATGCGTCGGTTGTGACGGAAACGATGTTGCCGTTTTCATCCCGTCCGAATTTAATAAGATCGCTGTATTTCACCCTGTCGGTGTCAAGCGACTTTTCTATGCCCGCCGTTGCCGCCGACGAAGCGGCGTCCCTTGCCGCATAATTGAGCAGATCCTTGCGGACATTGGAAATTCTCACTTCCGCCAATATAAGCAAAGCCCCGATCGCCACGGTCAGAAAAGCCACGGCAATCGGGGTAAATTTCCTTTTTCGTTTCAATTATCTCACCGCCTATTTTATACTATGCGGCGGTAAGCAAACGAGCAACACTTTCGGTTGTAAATATCAGTCAAGGAAATCCTTGAGCTTCTTGCTTCTGCTGGGATGACGAAGCTTTCTGAGAGCCTTGGCTTCGATCTGACGGATACGCTCACGGGTAACGTCAAATTCCTTGCCGACCTCCTCAAGGGTGTGAGGATGTCCGCCCTCAAGACCGAAACGCAGAGCAAGCACCTTAGCCTCACGGGGAGTAAGGGTTTCAAGCACATCGTCAAGCTGTTCCTTGAGAAGCAGGATTGAAGCCGCATCTGCCGGTGCCGGAGCGTCGTCGTCGGGAATGAAGTCGCCGAGATGGCTGTCCTCCTCCTCACCGATGGGAGTTTCAAGCGAAACGGGCTCCTGAGCGACACGAAGTATTTCACGCACCTTGGAAACAGGCATGGAAAGCTCCTGAGCTATTTCCTCTGCGCTAGGATCTCTGCCGTTCTTATGAAGAAGCTGGCTGTTGGTTTTCTTGACCTTGTTGATCGTTTCAACCATATGCACGGGGATACGGATAGTCCTTGCCTGATCTGCAATCGCACGGGTGATAGCCTGTCTGATCCACCATGTTGCATAGGTCGAGAACTTAAATCCCTTTGTATAATCGAACTTATCAACCGCCTTGATAAGACCGAGGTTTCCCTCCTGAATGAGATCGAGGAAGTGCATACCTCTGCCGACATATCTTTTTGCGATTGAAACCACAAGACGAAGGTTAGCCTCTGCAAGACGTTTCTTTGCGGCGGCGTCGTCATCGTTTATTCTCATAGCAAGGTCGATCTCCTCCTCGGCGGTAAGAAGCGGAATACGTCCGATCTCCTTGAGATAAACCTTGACCGGATCGTCTGCGCCCTGATTTTTGTCATCGACATCCTCGGTTGAAAGCTCCGCCGACTTCGGCATATCCATATCGAAGTCAACATTCTCAAGATCGACGTTTGAAAGATCGTCAACAAGCTCGATATTCTGATTTTCGATGGTTTCATAGAACTTGTCGAGATCCTCAAGATCAAGATCAACATCAAGAATCGCCTGATCGATATCCTGAGTTGTGAGCTTGCCGTTAGCCTTACCTTTTTCGATAAGGCTTTTGAGAATGCTCTTTTTGTCCATCGGTGTTGTCATTGCATTGTTTTCCATACCTTTACTCCTTGTTTAACTTCCGTTACGGTTTTTGAAAAGATTTCTGAATTCCTCGTCGCTGAGCTGTGACGCATCGGAAACAGTCATCTTATTTTTTTCTTTTTCAAGAACTTTTATACAATCGTCACATTCCGTGACGGTATTGCTGAGTTTATCTCGCATTGAAACGAATTGAGCTATTCTGCCCATTTCCTCGGGGGTGAATTCCGAGGATAGCAAGGAAAGCTCAGTTCCCCTGCCGCTGTCGAGCCTGTCCGCAAGAGCAGTCCAAACCCGTCGGTTGAAGTCGGTCACGAAAAGCTCCGGGCTGATCTTATCCTTGATTTTACTGTAAAAATCGGGATTTTGCATTATCGTTGCAATGAGCGTTTCCTCCGCCCTCGCCGCCTTATAATGCTTGTTTCTTTCGGGATTTACGTTATCCTTGGGCATCACGGTTTCACGGACAATTTCTTTGAACTGTTCCTTGCTCTGCGCCTTTGAACGCCGCTTGTATGCCCTCTTGATTTCCTGCATCACCGCATCCTTGCTGACGGACATCTCGGTTGAAAGCTTTGCGGCATACATATCCTGCTCAATCGGATTTCCTTTTGAAAGGATATCTGCCGCCGCAGTCAGGAACTTCGTCTTGCCGTCGATCGTGTCGATATCATACTTTTCACGCTCACGGAGAATACTGTATTCAATATCGTTTGCAGCGCCGTCAAGGAGCTTCTGAAACCGCTCTCTGCCGTAATTCTTGATGATCTCGTCGGGATCCTTGCCCCCTGCAAGCTTCAGCACTCTTATTTTAAGTCCTGTTTCTCCGAATATTCCGATCGCACGCTTCGTTGCTTTCTGACCTGCCTCATCGGAGTCATAGGACAGTATTACCTCATCGGTGTACCTGGCAATCAGCCTTGCCTGCTCCTGCGTCAAAGCCGTGCCGAGACAGGCAATCGAATTTGTAAAGCCTGCCTGATGCAGGGCGATAACGTCCATATATCCCTCGGCAACGATGAGGTTGTCCGGGTTGCCGTTCTTGGCAAAATTTAGGGCAAAAACTCCGTTGCTTTTCTTATAGACGAGGGTATCCGAGGTGTTGATATACTTGGGCTTCGAGTCGTCCAGCACACGTCCGCCGAAAGCAATCACATTTCCCCTGAGGTCAATTATCGGCACCATTGCACGGTTTCTGAAATTATCGTAATAGCTGACTCTGCCGTTCTTTTCGCTCTTTTTTACAAGATTTGCGTCATAAAGCTCCTGATTTGTGAAGCCCTTGGAGTGCATATGCTTCGTCAGAGCGTCCCACGAATCGGGCGCATAGCCAAGTCCGAAATGCTTTATCGTCTGAATTGACAGGCGGCGCTGATTTGCAAAATAGTCAAATCCGATTTTGCCTTGCTCGGACATCATCGTCTGATGAAAAAATCTTGCCGCCTCTCGGTTTGCCGCCAAAATGCGCTGACGGTGCTTGACAAGAGTATCGTCGTAACCGTCCTCGGGCATCTTCATTCCTGCCCTGTCGGCAAGCATTTTAACCGCCTCAACATAGTCGAGGTTTTCAATTCTACGCATAAAGGTTATTGCGTCGCCGCCCGCTCCGCAGCCGAAGCAGTAAAACGACTGGTTTTCGGGATACACGGTAAAGGACGGAGTTTTCTCGTTATGGAACGGGCAAAGTCCCTTTGGATTTCTGCCCCTTTTGGAGAGGTTGACATACTGAGAAATAAGGCTTTCTATATCCGTTCTTGAGCGCAGTTCGCTCAGAAATTCATCGCTTATCGCCATAATGTCAGCCTCCTTTCGGTTATATCATCAGACCATCATCCACGAATTAGGCACAAAAAGCCTTTCAAACGTGCTGACGGCAAATCTGTCCGTCATTCCTGCAACATAATCGCAGACCGCACGTTCAACGCCCTCTCTTTCGCTTATCTTTATGTAAAGCTCGGGCATCTCGTCGGGGTGGTTAAGATAGTATTCATAAAGCCATTTTATCATCTCAACCGCCTTGGTTTCCTCACTCTTGCAGGCAGGGTTTGTATAAACCCTTTCAAACATAAAGGAATGTAAGGCGGCAAAAGCGTCGGCGCAGTCCTCGCCGAGTATTATATCATCCTTGCTGTTATTGACGACCGATTTTACCAACTTGTCAATTCTCTGACTTTTGGAATATCCGAGAGCGTCACGGATATCGGAGGGAATGTCCTCCTCTTTCATCACACCTGCGTGGACAGCATCGTCAATGTCGTGATTTATATATGCTATTCTGTCGGCAAGGCGCACTATCCTGCCCTCAAGGGTTGCCGCTTCCTCACCGTTAGTGTGTCGGTCAATTCCGTTCCTGACCTCCCATGTGAGGTTCAGTCCCTTGCCCTCTTTTTCAATAACGTCCACCACTCTCACGCTCTGCTCATAGTGGCGGAAGCCGCCGTAGCAAACGCTGTTGAGCGCACGCTCGCCCGCATGGCCGAACGGTGTGTGGCCGAGATCGTGTCCGAGTGCAATCGCCTCCGTCAAGGTTTCGTTAAGCCTTAAACAGACGGCGATCGTCCTTGCGATCTGAGCAACCTCAAGGGTGTGGGTAAGACGGGTTCGATAATAATCGCCCTGCGGCGAAAGGAAAACCTGAGTTTTGTGCTTCAGACGGCGGAAAGAATTGCTGTGTATCACTCGGTCACGGTCATGCTGAAAACAGGTTCTCAGCTCGGTTTCAGGCTCGTCAACAAGTCTGCCCCTGCTCTGATCCGAAAAGCAGGCGTTACCGCTTAAAATGAGATGCTCATTTTCGCAAATCGTTTCCCTGACTGTTTTTTGCATACGTCTTACCTCCCGTCCGAAAATGGGAATGTCCCCGACTCAGGACTACAATAATTATATACTCCGTTTTTCGCCTTTTTCCTTTAAAAAATTTAAAAATTTTTAAATTCTTCTCCGATTTCTTCACTGCGGAACTTTCCGAGGCTTAAATCAATCAGCTTTTTTTCAAAGTTATCAACATCACCGACAGGCATTTTGAACGTGACCGTTACCGTGTCGGCAAAATCCGTGCCGTCAATCACTCCGCCACATTCGGGGATCAAGGAATTGAGCCTGCCGTAGAAATTGTAATCACAGCAGACACGAAGCACCTTGCAAAGCTTCATCGTGATTATTCCGCCTGCATCAACGGCGATCTTTGCCGTGTGGGAATACGCCCTGACAAGTCCGCCCGTGCCGAGGAGTGTGCCGCCGAAATAGCGTGTGGCAACAACAACACAGTCCGTCAGCTCCTCCTTTAGAAGAACATCGAGGACGGGTATGCCTGCCGTACCCTGCGGCTCGCCGTCGTCGGAGTAGCGGCGGATCTGTCCGTCACGCAGAACATAAGCATAGACATTGTGAGTAGCGTCCCAATGCTTAGATTTTATTTCATTGATAAAGGCAACCGCCTCGTCCTGAGTTGTGACAGGCTTTATATAACCGATAAATCTCGACTTTTTCTCGACAAATTCGTCATTTGCAGCTTTGCCGACAGTTCTGTATTCCATAGGCGGCTCCTTTCAGACAGGTTAAAAAAAGACGGTGTAAAACACCGCCTTTTCTTCATAATTATTTAGACAAATTGAAACGCTTATTGAAGCGGTCAACACGTCCGCCGGTGTCAACAAGCTTCTGCTTACCTGTAAAGAACGGGTGACATTTTGAGCAGATATCAACACGCAAATCTTTCTTTGTAGAACAAGTCTTTATCTCATTACCGCAAGCACAACGAACGACTGTCTCTTCGTACTTAGGATGAATTCCTTCCTTCATGTGTTTCACCTCTTTCGATATATTCACGCAAAAGCTATTTTAACACAGGTTTTCAGAAAATGCAATAGCTTTACAAAATATTTTTAAAAAAACAGATCCCGTCTTTTGACAGGATCCGTTAAAGTAAAACAGCCGTTATAAAAACGACTGTTTGGTTATGTCGGCGTCGCCTTATCTTCCCGGGCGGCTGCCCACCAAGTATTTTCAGCGCGGAAGAGCTTAACTACCGTGTTCGGGATGGGAACGGGTGGACCCTCTTCGCCATCAACACCGACTGTGTTGGGAACTGCTGTTCCCAAGCGACTTCATCATTATATATCGGGTTGTTCTGTTTGTCAAGACTTTTTTGCAAGTTTTTTAATTTTTTTCGATAACTTTTTCAATCTCACCGACATAGATATAATGATAGTCGGCATTTTTATAGTTTTCCTCGATCGTTTTGTCGATAAAGCCTGCGTTGTCCAAGCTCTGAACTGCAATCTTTTTGCATTTTATCACAAGCCTTGCTTCGGCAGGATAAACCGCTTCGCCGTCGGAGGCAACGCTCAGACCTGCCTTTGCCGCCTTGTCACAATCCCTGCCCGACACTCTGCCGCAAAGGCGCAGAGCGTCCTTATACTTCCCGTCAAAGAAGCTGAGCGTGAAATAATCCTGCTCGTCGAGGAATTTCTTTGTGTATCTCTGCGGACGGATAAAGATGAAAACAACATCCCTGCCCCAAAGCTCGCCTACTCCGCCCCAGCTCACCGTCATGGTGTTCCAGCTTTCGGGCGTGCCTGCGCTGACAAGCGCCCAATCATCGGCGATGAGCTTAACGGGATTTTCTTTTAATTCTTTGATTGTCATAATACCACCTCATAGATCAATTTATGAAACTTTTCTTTTTATCATTCCGACAAGGGAGAATATTGCAAACATTACCGCGTTGACGGCAACAACGCTTGCGCCTGCCGGCATTGAAAATACAAACGAAATAAACAGTCCTGCAAAGAAACATACAACGGAGATCACAGCCGAGGTCACAACGACCTTTTTAAAGGTGTTGCATACTCTCATAGCGGTCAGCGCAGGGAATATTACAAGGCTCGAAATGAGCATAGCACCCATTATTCTCATACCGATAACGACCGTTATCGCTGTCAGCAAGGCAATCAGCGTATTATACATTCCCGTCCTTGTGCCCGTTGCCGCCGCAAAGCTTTCGTCAAAGGTTACGGTGAAAATCTTGTTGTAGAACACACAGTAAAGCACAAGCACCGCCGCCGAAAGGACTATACTTATTATAACATCTGTACTGCTCATTGCAAGTATGCTTCCGAACATATATCCGTTGACGTCGGAATTAAGTCCCGTCGTCATTGATGTGACAAGTATTCCGACCGCAAGTGAGGTGCTTGAGATAAGCGCAATCGCCGCATCTCCCTTGATCTTTCCCGTATCGCTGACACGAAGAAGCAGAAAAGCCGAAATTATCACCACGGGCACGGAAACGGCAAGCGGAGCGACATTCATCGCCAAGGCAACGCACAATGCGCCGAATCCGACATGGGAAAGTCCGTCGCCGATCATCGAATATCGCTTTAAAACAAGGGTTACACCGAGCAAAGCGGCACAAAGAGCGACCAGCACGCCGACAATTATAGCCCTGCGCATAAATCCGTAAGAAAACATCTGAACGAACATATCAAGCATTGCCGTCACCTCCGAGTATCCTCTTTACCGCAGGAGTATTCAAATATTCCTGCGTTGTGCCGAAGAAATCGCCGTCATGCTCCATACAGAGAATTTTATTTGCATATTTCACGGCACTCTTAATATCGTGAGTGACCATTATCACCGTCACGCCGTGTTCGGAATTAAGATGCTCAATCAGCCTGTACATATCCTCTGTCACAAAAGGATCAAGTCCTGCCGTCGGCTCGTCGAGAAGAAGAAGCCTGTCCGTTGCACACAGCGCCCTTGCTAAAAGCACACGCTGCTGCTGACCTCCCGAAAGCTCGTTGAAGGACTTGTTTCTGATGTCGCTTATCTTCATCGTTTCCATATTTTCCTTAGCGATCAGTCTGTCCTCTGCGGAATAGAAAAGCTTTCCTTTTCTGCCGATTCTTCCGCTGAGCACAACCTCCTTGACTGCCGCCGGAAAGTCCTTTTGCACCTGCGTTCTCTGGGGCAGATATCCGATCTCGCTTTTTTTGATTCCGTTAAAGGTCACGCTCCCCTCCGAAATCTTCTGCAAGCCGAGGATACCCTTGAGCAGGGTGCTTTTGCCCGCTCCGTTTTCACCGACGATACAAAGGAAGTCGCCCTCGTCAACGGTGAAGCTGACGCCGTTGACCGCCTTTGTCGAGTCATAATTCATATGAATATTTTCGCATTTCAAAAGCTGCATCAGTTCAGCGCCTCCTTTAAATTATTATAATTCTGCCGCATAAGGGAAAGATATGTTTCTCCCCTTTTCAATTCGTCCGAAGAAATGTTGTGGCAGGAATGAAGCAGAAGCATTTCAGCTCCCGTTTCAACCGAAACCGCCCTTGCGATTTTCGGCTCGGTCAGCTCCTCATAGAAAATTACGGGAATATTATCCGTCTGAATTTTGTCGATTATTTCCGCCATCACCGATGCGCTCGGCTCGGTATTGTCCACGCAGGAATCAAAAGCGGCGGTAAATTCGATACCAAATTCGTGGGTGAAGTTTTTCATTGCAAATCTTGAGCCGGAAACGATTTCTCTGCGCTTTGATGTATTCACAAGCTCCTGTATATCGTCCCTGAGAGCAAGTATTTTTTCGGAATAGGATCTTGCGTTATCATTGTAATAATCCGCATTTTCGGGATCAAGCTCTCCCATTTTTTCAGCCATACAGCCGATCATATCCGAAGCGGTCTCAAGGTTTGTCCATATATGCTCGTCCGTTTCACCCTCCTCGTGTTCCTCATGCTCATCGTGATGATGCTCATGCTCGTGTCCGTTGATCTCCAACCCAAGCTCCACGGCAAGCTCCGTGATGTTCACCTCGGAATCTGAAACCGATTCAATTATCTGCGTCACCCAGGTTTCGGTATGCTCGCTGACATAGAAAAAAACATCTGCATTCTGAAGCTCGATTATATCCCTCGGCGTCGGCTCATAGGAGTGGCTCTCAACGCCCGTGGGCAGGAGCATTTTTATCTCCGCCCTGTCGCCTGCGATCTGCCGTGCAAAATCATAGGGTGCAAATATCGAGCAAACAATGCTCAGCTTGTCTCCCTTTTGCGGCGGAGTGTACGCAGAGCAACCGCAGAGGAAAATCATAAGCACGGCCAAAGCGACAGCAGTTATTTTATTTTTCATTCAAATCCTCCCTGCATTTATCGCAAATTCCGTACAGCACCGTTTTTTCGGGACTTATCACAAAGCTGTGGTGACTGAGAATATGATGTGCAACCTCGTCCAGATATTCACATTCGACATGGAAAAGCCTGCCGCAGTCCGAACATTTCAGGTGATAATGAGATGTGCAGTCGCCTTTTTTGTCGATGAACTCAAAGCAAGCGCCCTGTCCTTCCTCGGCAATGTATTTGCGGACAAGTCCCTGCTTTATCAGCTTGTCAAGATGACGGTAAACCGTCGCCTTGCCGACCGACTTTCCGTCGTTTGCGAGCCTGACTATTATCTCATCGGCGGTGAAGTGCTTTCCCGGCTCTTTTTTCAAAAGAGCCAGAATAAGATTTCCCTGCCGGGTGTTATATGACGTTTCCATTTTAGTATCTTCCTTTCTGCTGTGCGAAAGCATAATTCACGAAGCCTTTATAAATATGAAACTGAAACTGAAACTCAATTTCATATTTTACTACCGTTTCTTATTTTTGTCAACACCAAAGCTTGCCATAACAGTCATTGTGTGATAAAATCAAGCTGTCGGACGGCAGCTCCGACATTCACTACCCATTAAGGATTGATTATATGAAGAAAATCACCGCAGTTTTGCTGTGTCTCGGCATTGTTTTCGCTCTCAGCTCATGCTCGATTGAGAAAACGCCGATACTTGACAACAGCTCAAACAGCTATTTTGTGGATTTTTACACCGATGACGACTATGTTTATATCGAGTGTGTGCTGAACATTTACAACCCCAACAACACCGAAGCGGAGGTCACCATTTCGGCGATCGACAATGAGGACGTCGAGATCGGACTGCTGAAAAGTCCGAACCTGACTGCCATCGAAAAGGACAGCGAAAAGGAAACCTTTCGTCTGAAAAGCGGCGAGAACACCGTCACCGTCCTTTTCCGAGGCGACTACGCAGGAATATATCAGATTACCGCCCGTGAAATTCCACGGTTTATTTATATCAACGAAGCATAAGCCGAAAAAACGCAGACCGTCGATCAAACGGTCTGCGTTTTTTTATGATTTACTGAAATAATTTTTTGATCTGTTCTACAATTATCTTGAATGTATTTATCAAAATGTTTTTGATAAGCTCAAGGAAGCTCGGCTGTTCGATGGGATCGCCTGTATCCTCCTGAGTCATCGGTCTGATGCTGTCGCCGTTGTTCTCCTCTCCCTCATAGATGAGGTACTGCGGATAATTCTCGTCGCTGAATACGGTCATTCTTTCACCTTCGTGACGAAGAACCCTGTAAATCAGAAGATCGACTACATGAGGATAGCAGTTATGCTTCATATTCTGTATGTACCAGGTTGTGTCCGGGAACAGCGAGGTTGAAGCGTCAACCGCAAGATCGGGAGAAATATACTTGTCCGTTCCGTCAAGCTTTGCTTTATTTATATACTCGTCGCTGAGCTTACTGCCGATGGGAGCAGTTGTTGTACCGGGAGCCTGCTGTTCGCAGGTAACGATCATATCGCTCTGCTGATTTGCGTTTATAACGATCGGATAAAGCTGATAGCCGTACTTGGCGATTATCGAAACATTTATTCCGTCAGCCTCGATCTGCTTATACATTGCTGTGAGCTGTGAGCCGACAGTTTCATGGTAATTGTCAAGCTTTGCGATAAGTCCCGCATACTCGTCCTCAACGCCCTCGAAGATGTAATCACGGGCGGTCTCGTATCTGTCTGCGGAAACCATTGACCAATAGCCCGGAGTTGAGCCGTAGCAAACTCTGAGGACATCGGGAATAACATATTTTGCAACCTTGGTTGCGGTCTTGTTGAAATAATCCATCGTCATTCCGAGACCGTTTGTCTTGTTGCTGAGGGTTATGATCTCCTTGAGCAGGGTGAACGGAAGCGACTCGTCAAGATTTTGAGTTGCAAAGAAATCGACTGCGTCTGCGTCAAAATAGAACTCGCCGTTGAAAAGTGAATTATTAACCTCGGTGCCGAAGCAAATCGGATTATAGAGAACAATATCGTCGATATCCTCCCAGCCGTATTCGGCAAGGTATGCGGAAAGGATATTGGTTCCAAGACATCTTGCAACAATTTTGATATGAGAATGTCCCGTAACCTCCCTGACAGCCTGAATGTATTCGTTGAGATCGTCTGCTGTTTCACAGGGATCAAGGCGGCAGTCATACTGATAGAAATACTTGTAGATCTCACTCTGCGCCTGGTCGGGCGTTGAAACATCGCTCGACGGCTTATGGACATCGTACATCGCCTTATTCTTCCAGTATTCCCTTGAGCTCAAGCCCGAATTGTTTGTAACCTCACCGTTACTGTCAAGAGCATAATCCGCATACGCTTCTCTCATATAATCCGTAAACATGGTTTTAAATTCAGAGAAATCATCTGTCAGATATCCCTTTGTATAGACGGGAACAAGCTCCTTGAGAGCCGCCTCGACGAATCCGTCCGGAACGTGCGGAAGAGCATAATTGCCCGGAGCATTTTCGTCCTGATCCTTGTCCTTGAGGATCTTGGCACGGCCGCGGACATAGATAATCGGCACGGTGTCACAGCTGCATCTGTCCTCTGCCATTGCGCTCATCGGAGCGGCAATCATTGCAAAGATAACCAAACTCATCAATACTGCTAAAAACTTTTTCAAAAT
The DNA here is from genome assembly GCA_051881315.1 of Acutalibacteraceae bacterium. Taxonomy (GTDB): domain Bacteria; phylum Bacillota; class Clostridia; order Oscillospirales; family Acutalibacteraceae; genus CAG-488. Next base: position 45,989 of record JBJEPQ010000056.1, read on the forward strand.
AATCTCTCCTTTACTGCTTTCGCATTATTTCTATCTTATAAGATCGGGCTTATTTTTCCGCTTCCTGAGCGGCAAGCTCGTCAAGATATTCGTCATAAGTTATATTTTTATCGTAGAAGCTGCCTGTGGTGACATCAATTATCCTGTCTGCAATCGTCTGCACAAACTGGTGGTCGTGCGAGGTGAACAGCACGGTTTCAGGGAAATTGATGATACCCTTGTTCAGCGACTCGATCGACTCAAGGTCGAGGTGGTTTGTCGGCTCGTCAAAGATCAGCACGTTTGCGCCCGAAAGCATCATCTTGCAGAGCATACAGCGCACTCTTTCTCCTCCCGAAAGCACCTTCGCTTTTTTAGTCGCTTCTTCGCCCGAAAACATCATTCTGCCGAGCCAGCCTCTGACGTCGGTTTCAAAAACAAGATCGGAGTATCTTCTGATCCAGTCGATCAGCGAATCCTCACAGCCGTCGAAAAATTCGGAATTATCAGACGGGAAATAGGACTGTGAAGTCGTCACACCCCACTTGAACGTACCCTCGTCAGGCTCAAGCTCGCCGACAAGGATCTTGAAAAGCGTTGTCTTTGCAAGTCCGTCCGTTCCGACGAAAGCAACCTTTTCACGGGGCTTGATCGTGAACGAAACGTTGTCAAGCACCTTTCTGTCGCCTATCGTCTTACTTATTCCCGAAACGGTCAACAGCTCGTTACCTACCTCACGGTCAGGCTTGAACGATACAAACGGGAAACGGCGAGACGAAACGGGCATATCTTCAATATTAAGTTCTTCAAGTAATTTCTTACGGCTTGTAGCCTGCTTGGACTTTGAGGCGTTCGCACTGAATCGGGCGATAAACTCCTGCAATTCCTTTTTCTTCTGCTCAGCTTTCTTGTTCTGCTCTCTGAGCTGTCGCTGGGCGATCTGGGTGTAGTCGTACCAGAAATCATAGTTACCGACATACATCTCGATCTTGCCGAAGTCTATATCGACAATATGGGTGCAGACCTTATTGAGGAAATGACGGTCATGCGAAACAACAATAACCGTGCTTTCAAGGTCGATAAGGAAATCCTCAAGCCATCTGATCGCCGCAACGTCGAGGTGGTTGGTAGGCTCGTCCATCAGAAGTATATCGGGATTGCCGAAAAGAGCCTGAGCAAGCAGTACCTTGACCTTGATATCATTGTCAAGCTCACTCATCTGAGCATAGTGATATTCATTGGTTACGCCGAGACCGTTGAGGAGAATTTCGGCGTCACTCTCTGCGCTCCAGCCGCCCATCTCGGCAAACTCCTCCTCAAGCTCGCTGACCCTGATTCCGTCCTCCTCGGAAAAATCCTCTTTCATATAGAGGGCTTCTTTTTCGTCCATTATCTCGCAAAGATGCGGATTGCCCATGAGCACCGTGCGGATAACATCGTATTCGTCAAAGGCGAAATGATCCTGTCTGAGGACAGACATTCTCTCGCCCGGGGTGATGATGACCTCGCCCTTGTTCGGCTCGATCTCGCCCGAAAGAATTTTCAAAAAAGTGGATTTGCCTGCGCCGTTTGCGCCGATCAGACCGTAGCAGTTACCGTCCGTAAATTTGAGATCCGCTCCCTTGAACAGCTCTCTTCCGCCGTACTGCAGGCTAACATTAACTGTACTTATCAAAACTGTATTCTCCCTGATTTTTCTGTATTTTTATCTTTTTAAAAGATATTTCACAAATTTATATACCTTGCTCTTAAATCCGTAATAGGTTTTTCTGAAAAAACGGATCAAGGGCAAAAGCTTAACATACATCAGATAATCACGGTCGGTAACGTTGTGGATTTTTCCGTTCCGTTCAAAGCATTTCAGCACACCGATTATCTGATCTCTGCGGATATTGTATTCATTATCCCACTGGTTGTCTCCCCTCATCACATATTTGCCCGAATTGACAAACATCACACGGTGAAGAATGAACTGTCCGTTATCACGCTGATAAAAAACGATATCCCCCGGCTTTATATCCCGTCTCGGTTTGACAAGCGTAACCGTGTCCTTTCTGTCTCTGATGACGGGAAGCATACTGCGTCCGGCAGAGACGAAAGTGACCTCGCCGTTCTTTTCGAGCGTTTCCCTGATGAGCGGAGCCATTTCGCTAAGACTTATTTTCTCACTCAAGTATATCTGCCCCTTTTAAAGCGTCAAGAAATTCAAGAACCTCTACGCGGATAGTCTCCGGCTGAACGTCACATTCCTTTGCCAAAGCTGAAACGATTTCGTCCGGCTCTGCTCCGTCGGAAAGCATATTCCAGATAAAAGTACCGGTTTCGTTCACCGTTATCAAGCCCGTAAAGTTAATTCCTCCCGGCGCAACAACAACGCTTTTCGAGCCGACCTTTCTGATTCTGTATCCGTCTTTGATCTTCAAATTTTCTCACCCCCGAATAAGGATCTTTTTATCCTCAATTCTTATCTCTTTATTGCACACATTCAAAGCCGCAGGCTTATGTGTTATTATAATACAAGTTCTGTTGTCAAGACTTCTGAGGTTTTTCAGCAGACGTTCTTCGGTTGCCTCATCGAGTGCCGAGGTTGCCTCGTCCAGAAGCAGTATCGGCGCATCATAAAGAATTGCTCTTGCGATGGCGATACGCTGTATCTGTCCCTCGGAAAGTCCCATTCCCCTCTCGCCTACGACGGTTTCAAGTCCGTCCGGGAGTTGGGAAACAAATTCGTCCGAACAGCTCAACCTGACAGCCCGTTCAATTTCCGCCTTGGTTTTTCCTTGGCACATAAAGGTTATATTTTCCATCAGCGTGCCGGAAAGGAGCATATTACCCTGCGGAACATAGGAAAAAAGCTTCCTTGTGTCACGGTCAACCTGTCTATCACCACTCTCGGTGACGAGTCTGATCTCGCCCTTTTCGGGACGCATAACTCCCAAAAGAAGCTTCATCAGCGTGCTTTTGCCAATTCCTGAAATTCCCGTGACAGCCGCAAAATCTCCCTTGTTAATCGTGACGCTTGCGTCTTCAAAAACATAATCACGGTTATATTTAAACGTGACCGAATCAAATTCAATTCGGTCGAGCTTAGAGTAATACTCATACCTGTCGCCGATATCCTCTGCGACCTCAAGCTCATCATCGTAGCTTTCTATTTCAAGTATTCTTTCCGCCGAAGCAATGATAGAATAGTAAGTCGGCAGAACTCCTGCAAGTGCCGAAAGCGGTGACTGAATCTGATTGACAAGCTGGAGAATAGCCGTCAGCTCACCGATGTCTATCATTCCCCGGTAAACACGGATGCCACCGAGCACCATTGCAAAAAGGTAGCCGAGGCTGAACGCCATCTGTATTCCCGTGTTCGCAAAGATGCTGATAGTCACACGCTTGATGCGGATATTGTAGTTGTCAAGCTGAAGCTTGCGTGCTTTTTCGGAAATCTGGCGGTAGGCATTAAAGACCTTAATGACCAGTGCGCCGGCAATGGATTCCTGAAAGAAGGAGCGAACCTTTCCGTCCGCCTCCTGCGCTTTTTTATGTATGTTCTTCAAATAATTTCTGAAAAAAGCTGTCGTTCCGGCTATCAATCCGCCACCGATAAGAAAGATTACCGCAAAAGTCCAATCTATCCCTATCATTATCATCACCGACGAAACAAGCTTCGTCAGCAGAGCGACGATACGGGGAACCAATCCCGTAACACCGTCGCAGATCACCTGGACATCCGAGGTCAGACGGTTGAGAAGATCACCGCTGTGATGCTTCGAAAGCTCGGTGTAGTCCTTTTTCAATATTGTATCAAAAATGTTTGTCCTGATTTTTATTTCGATTTTCGCCCTTGCCCGTTCATACAGATTACTGCCGAGTATTTTCAGAACGATCTGAATTGCTACAAGAATAAGCAGAAAGACTGCGCCGTGCTTTAAAAGCTGAATATCTTTTTCTGCGGCGCCGTTGACAATGTCTCTTGTACCGTAGGCGGTAAGAATACCCAAGTATGCAAGCAGAGAGCTGAGCACGGAATAAACCAGCAAGAAAGCCCAACTTCCCTCTGCCGTTTTTACTACCCATTTAAGGGCAGAATAATTACTGCCGCCGATTTTGTGCGGAACATCTTTTTTTGTATGTTTCAAAATGATCTTTCCTTTATCACAGCAGTTTTCTGCTCATAGTTTTATACGAAAGCTCGGCGGCCTCCGTGCTGACATTGCATTTGAGCCGATAGACGGGCACTTCACGCAAAAGCTCATCGAGGAAATCGCAAAGCATTATCATTCTTTCCGGGTTTGCGGGACGAATAGTCTGTGAGATCAGAAGCGGAAGAGCCGAATCGGGATCTATCCGTTCAATAGAATTTTCGGGGCTTTGTTCAATAAAACAAATTCCTCCGAGCTCGGCGGACGTATTGACATTCAGGTCGCTTTTACCCGAAAAAGGGGTACCGAAAACGAGATGCTTCCCGTCAATTTTGCGAAAAGCGGCTTTGTCATCATTGATAATGAAGGCTTTGCCGCCGAAAAGCTTCAACCACAGAGCTGTATGTGTTGATTTACCGGTTTTACACGGAGCAGAAAAGGAATATGCCCGACCGTCAACTACGACTGTGGACGAATGAAGAAACATTCCGTTATATTCAAGCAACTTCAAATTGAAAAGTGCGCCTATCCAAAGGTACTCAAGCTGAGCTCCCTGCAAAACATCTTTGTAGTATTCTATCTGCCGTTCCATCAGATTGTCGCTTACGCTGATATTAAAATCGGCTTTTTCGTCGCAGAGATATTTTTCACTGCGTTGACGAAGCAGAGAGTATCTCGGCTCATATCCGACATTGAGTCCGGCAATTTTATATACAGGCATCTTTTCACCGCTTTTCAAGGCAAATTAAAAATTCTGCGCATTATCCTGATTATTTCATACTTATAGTAATTTTATCATTATATAACGTCTGTGTCAATGATTTTCTGCAAGCAATCGCCTGACGAAGCTCAAGGCAAAGCAAAGGCTCCGTACCGAAGCACGGAGCCGAAAATTTAGCATTGTTTTTTAAAATCAGAATACTACTCTACCGGTCATGTAGTCGCCTGTAAGAGCAAATGTTGTGTTAACAGCACGTGTTCTGAGAGCGTACTCCATGTTGCCGAGAGTTGAGAACTTGAACGGGATAGTCCATACAAGCTCTTCACCGTCTTCAACCGGCGGGAAGTCAACTCTGCAGAATGTACGGGTGTTTCCGTCAGGATCAACAAACTGGATCTTGTAAACATCCTTGCTTGTTCTGACGATTACATCGTGAACGCCCATGTAGATCTTGCCGCCCATCGAGCCGTACATATCGGGAACCTCGATTGAGTGGATGCTGAGGTCAAGTCCCTCAACTGCTTCGATTGTAAGAGCCACGCCTGCATCGTTATAGTCGCTGCCCCACTTACCGAATACGTTGTAAGAAGCTTTTTCAGCTGTTACAGGAACCTTAACGTTCCAGATCTCATTTGTGCCGTCAGTAGTGATTGTTGCATCTTCACGGGGAAATGTGAACGAGTTTTCACCGTCTGCTTCAACAAAGCGGATAGCAAGGGGAGAACCGTTTGCAACTACCTCAACGTTAGCGGAAGCACCGATTGTCGGAGCACCGATAACTGCTGCGCTAACGATATTGTTGAGAACGAGAGCCGCCTTAGCGTCTACGATAGCCTGTGTAGCTGCATCAACCTCTGCCTGCTCATCAGCTGTGAGGTCTCTTGAAAGAGCCTTACCTGCGTCAACAGCCTCAACGTATGCTGCCCATGAATCTGCTGTGTAAAGATTATAAGCAGATGAATCATATTCAGCGATTGCTGCATCAAGAGCTGTGTAATCGGCAGGAACAACTTCCTGACCTGCGATAGTAACTTCATCGCCTGTGATGGAGAGTGACTTGTCATACTGATACATCCAGTCGGCAAACATCATATCATTTGACATTGAATCCTTATCGCAGCGGTAGAACTGCCAGCAAGGAATAACCCAAACGCCTGATGCGTCGCCTTCATCATAAATGTCAATCTTATTCAAGGTATACATTGCATCATTTGTGCAGAAGAAGCTAAATGTAGAACCTGCAGCTGCTGTATCCTTTGCCTTGAATTTGAATGTAACAACCTTATCGTTATCACAAATCAAAGACGGAACATTAGGATCTTCCTGAGATGATATTGCTTCCTTTGAAATACCGACATTGATTCCGCCGTATGTATCATAGCAGCCTTCCTCAGCCTTGATAGCATCCGGCCACTCGATTGAACGGACGTCGCCGCCTACGGGATAAATACCGTAGTTGGTGCTCTGAACTGTAATTGCGTAACGGGAGAATTTCTCGCCGAGATCGCCGAAGCCAACAAATTCAAAGTTGTTCTTGTCATAGAACATTGTGGCATACATTGCGTTGAACCAGAAATCGGTTGTAAGATTGATATCAACCGAAAATTCATCGCCGGGATTGACAACTTCCTGGCTTGCAACGAAGCTAACTGTTGCCTGACCCTTGGTAAGGTCTTTGTACTCATACCAGAAATCTGCCCACAAATCAAAATCGTTGTCGTGAGGAGTCTTCATCTTACGATAGAGAGCGCCCCACTCTTCGTCTGTTGCAGCATCGCCCTTAGCCTCAAGAGCATGGTACTCGTCGATAATCTCGTCAGCCCAATAGTAAAGGTTATCTTCGAGAATATCCTTGCTTGCTGCGGTGTCCTGGATATAAGCACCGCCCATTGATCTTCCTGTAAGAAGACAACGGTCAATTCTTTCCTTAGGATCTGTAATTGCCAGTTCCTCTGCAGGATAAAGAGACTTATCTTCTTCGGTTATTGTATCGCCTGCAACGCTGACGATAGCAAAGGTCGAGAAAACAAGAAGCAATGAAAGAACAATGCTTAAAAATTTCTTTGCCATAAATATTCCTCCTTAAATTTATCTTAATCCATCGCAAAATGGATTTAAGCCTGATTATGAAAGCTTACCGGTAACCTGATTGATTGTTGATTTTTTCTGAATGACGTTAATCAATGCATTATAGTCCGCAAGTGCCAGACCTGATCTTGAAACCAGCTTTGCCGCCTTTTTAGCCGCCGGAGAAAGCGTGTTCAGCTTCTGGATTGACGAAGCAACCGCGTCGCTGTCGGCAATATTGATCTGACCGTCACCGTTGACGTCACCGTAGATAACAATCGTGTAGGTCGCTATTTCCTCACCCGTGAGATCGGAAATAACTTTAACCGTTGTACCGGTTCCGAGGTATCTTCCGCTGTTTCCGGAATACTGAAGCGTAACGTTCTCATATGTAATGTAATTGTTCTGGAACGCCGCCTTGGTCATTGCCGTCTGAAGACCGTAAATATAGCCGTCCTTGATAACGGTCGTACTGCCATCTTTCACCGTAAAGACCTCGGTCGCCTCAACAAGCTCAAGGGAATCAATATATCCCTGAAGCGTTGCCGTCATCTCATCAACCTGATCCTGTTTGTCAATCGTCAGATTCATATTGTTCTGAACGGTATTCTCACGGTAAGCGGTAATAAGTGCCATTACCTCATTAAAGTTCTTATATGTATTATTATAAATTTCCGAGTCGGAATTGTCAAGCAAATCCAGAATTTTTTGAAGTTCTGTATAGTTTGCCAATTTTTTTACCAAATCATTGGTTGCTTTGACGATATTTTCGGCAAAAGTATCAACCTCGTCCTGTCGATTTTTTGTGTAACCTGTCACAACAGCGTTGATTTTTTCGTTAAGATTTGCAACACTTTCGTCTGTGTACCAGCCCTTTGCAATTTCGGCATTTGCCGCCGTAATCGCTTCTTCAACGGCTGTGTAATCGGCAGGAAGATAGTCGAGATCTTTTATTGCCTGTTCGATATCTGCGGCATAGCCGTCAACCTGTGTCTGATATCTGATATCAAGTCCCTCAACAACAGCATTGAGCTTATCCTGAAGATTCTGCCAGCTCTCTGCCGTGTAGACCGTTGAATCCGTGGGGACCTTGCCCTTTGCTGTCTCGACTGCCGAATAGTTGGCATCCTTATAGCCGAGCTTTGATATTGCTTCACGGATCAGCGGCGGATATGTGTCTACCGTTGCCTGCTGAGTGATATCAAGACCGTACTGTATGCTGTCAAGAACTGCGTTGAGCTGTGCAACTGTTTCATCGGTGTAAAGCGTGAGATCAGTGGGGATCTCTCCCTTTGCCGCAGTTACTTCATCATAATTCGCCGACAGGAGTACAAGGTCTGCTATCGCCTGTTCGATATCTGCGGCATAGCCGTCAACCTGCGTCTGGTATCTGATATCAAGTCCCTCAACAACTGCGGCGAGCTTATCCTGAAGATTCTGCCAGCTCTCCGCTGTGTAGACCGTCGAATCCGTGGGCACCTTGCCCTTTGCTGTCTCGACTGCCGAATAGTTGGCATCCTTATATTTAAGAGCTTCTCTTGCGGCCTTGATCGCATCTGCATATCCGTTAACGGTCGTCTGCTGATCCGAGCCGAGAGTTCTGTCAACTGCGTTAACCGCTTCGTTGAGTGCGTTTACCGTCTCATCGGTATATACCGATAGATCTGACGGTATCTTGCTTATTTCGGAATCAACCCGTGTATAATCGGCAGGAACAAACTTTACCTCAAGCTTTGAGATAGCGTCGTTGATTGCTGTTGCATATCCGTCAACCTGCTCCTGCTTTGTAATGTCAAGATTATATACAACATCGGAGATTGCTTTATTCAGATTTGCAACTGAATCATCAGTGTATATTCCCTCGGCGATCTTGGTGTTCGCCTCGCTTATCGCATTAACGACTGCCGAGTAATCGGCATCCTTTATTTTAAGTGCGCCGATCTTCGTTCTGATATCGGCGGCATATCCGTCAACCGTTGACTGATACCTGATGTCGAGATATTTGTCGATTGAGTTAACGACTTCATTCAGAGACTCAACGGAAGCATCTGTATAAATCGAGAGATCTGCGGGGATCTCGGTAAGAGCCGTGTTGACGTCCGTGTAATCGGCAGGCTTATATTGAAGAACGTTGATTGCCGTTTCAATAGCCTCCGCATATGTGTCAACCTGAGTCTGATATCTGATATCCAGTCCCTCAACGACATCGTTCAGCTTATCCTGAAGGTGCTGCCAGCTCTCCTCTGTGTAAAGTGAAGAATCCGAAGGAACCTTAGCTTTAGCCGTCTTGACTTTTGTGTAATCCGCATTTTTATATTTGAGTCCGTTTATAGCATTGTTTATGCTTGTAACATATCCGTCAACCTTGGACTGCTGATCGGCAGTAAGAGTAGTGTCGATCTTCTTGAGCACGGAATTGAGGGTTGCAACCGAAAGAGTGGTGTAAAGCGAGGTGTCCTCCGGTATATTTGCCTTTGCAAGCTCAACCTGCGTGTAATCCGCTCCTGCATATTCCAAAGCCAAAATAGCGTCATTGATAGCGGTTACATATCCGTCAACAGTTGACTGATATCTGATATCAAGGCTTGTATCAACACCTGCAATAGCAAGATCGAGAGCGGAAACCGAGCTGCTCGTATAAAGAGAATATCCGGGATGAGCGTTGCTGTATTCGTCATTATCCGCAAGCTTTTCGTTGGCTTCGGCAATTTTTGCTTCAACCTCGCTGTAATTTGCTGGGAGATATTCAAGACTTGCGATTGCATCGGTAATTGCCTGAGCATATCCGTCAACCTGAGCCTGCTTGCTTATATCAAGATTGGTAACAACCGAAATATATGCGTTTGTTACTCTGCTGAGGCTTTCGGAGGTATAAAGGCTGCTGCCCGTTGAAATTATGTCGGAAGCCTCCTGCTGAGCGGCGGTGACTGCGGAATAGTCCGCCTTGTTCTCCACCAGATCGCTGAGCGCCTTTCTGATAGCGGCGGCATAGCCGTCAACCTGAGTCTGCTTAGTGCTGTCAAGATCTCTGACGACATTGTTGATTGCCGCAGTAACATCTGACCAGTTTGAATAGAATGTATCGGCGGTAAAGCCGTAGGTGGAAGCATATGTTGTGAGAATGTTGTCCGCAACCTCATCGGCTTCCGTGATTGCCGCGTCAACATCGGTATAGTCTGCACGGTTGGCAATAAGCTTGTTGATTGCCGATCTGACTGCGGTTACGCCTCTGTCAATTTCGCTCTGGTATCTGATGTCCAGATCCAGCTTTGCTTCAAGAGCGGCAACAGCATTGTCAACCGCCGTAAAGTCGCTGTACTGCGATCTGTCAATCGAATTGGCTTCGGCGATTATGTTGATAGCCTCCGTGATATCGGCAGGCTTATATTCAACATTGTCAAGCCAATATTTAAGAGTGGCTACCGCCGCGTCAACCTCGCTCTGTCTTGAAAGATCAAGACCGTGGAGAGCAACGAGAGCGTCATATGAAGCTGTGAGGTTCTGAGCAATATCATCCACAATGTAAGAAAGTTTGAGAACCTTGTAGGCGGATTCCGCCTTGTTCGCTTCCGTGTAGTTTGCCGAATTGAGCTTGAGATTATCTATTGCGTTTCTCAAAAGGAGTGTATATCCGTCAACTGTGGACTGCTCGGTAACGTCAAGGTATGTACCTATCGTATATCCCTCAAGTTCATTATATACACAGCCTGAGTTTTTAAGAACAGACTCAATCGTAGACCAACCGTCATAAACCTCAGAAGCCGGCTTTCCGTAGATCGTCGGAGCTTCATTGAGCATTTTATTAACTGTATTAAGGTTTGCAATGAAATCCGAATAATCTGCCGTTGCATATTCAAGAGCGTCGATGGCCGCCTTGATGTCTAATGCGGACTTGTCAACAGCAGGCTGATAAAGCACACTGTAATTTGCAACATAGTTATCAATAAGGTTTTGAAGCTTTGCCCACGAAGCAAGGGCGTAGCTATCCTTATTCTTGGCAATAGCCTGCTTATAATAAGCGTCGGCAAGAGAATAGTCAGCCCTTCTCATTTCAAGATTGTTGTAGGCGGTAACAAGGGAATCATATGCGTTATCAATATCGCTCTGCGAGGTGTTCGGCTTTGCAAGGATCGTCTTTGCGTTGAGATATGCCGTTCTGAAATCCTCCCAGCCCGATGAGTAGTACCAGGACTGCGGATTGTAGCCTTTATACTCACCGTCGGCAAGGCTTGTCGTCATTGAAGTGGGATCAGATGAATAAACCTCCTCTGTAAGCGTTCTGAGCGAGCCTTTATCATAGGTAACAAATCTGAAGCTGAACGACTGTCCGACATAAACCGCCGACCAACCGCCGGGGGTATTATATTTTATGGTAACAGTATATTCCTTTGTGCCGATATCCCTACACGGACCGACACCCTCAAAATAAGACTGCAAAGTTGAGCTGAGTGAGCTTGTTGTCTGCTGGATACTGCCTGTCGGTCTGGTCATTCCAAGCTCGGAAACAACAGCCGAGTCATTTGCCGGAACTTCAGAGTCGTTATCCGAACTAAATGTTTGAACTATTCCGGGAACGGCATAGACGTTGTCATAGGCAACAGTTACTCTCTCATTTGAGCTTGATGCAATCGTCGGGAGGACAGTGTGTATACGGAGATTGAGAGAAGAAAGCGTGGAAGTAACGCTTTTATCAATATAAGTCGTTGAAAGCGGACGGCTGCTGTCAGCCGCATAAGCAACGTTGAAGTCCCTGCTGGCACTGCTTCCGCTGAAGTTTTTCATATTACCGAAATCCGAAGTCCACGCTGTAACATCCTTTGTAAAGGCGGAATTGTTTGTGAAATCAACGGTACCGTCACCCGTACCGTCGTTGTATACGGAGCCATATGTATTTTCACCGAGGATCATTGTTGCAACATAGGAACGGTTTTTGGTATTTGATCCGACAACAAAGTCCTCATATGTTCTTTTGGTTGAGTAAATGCCTGCCGGGGAAGCAATGGCCTCAACATACGAAACGCACTGAGTCTCATAGGTGTTCGTATAGGTCTTTCCGGAGATCGCATTAGTTTCGCTGTAAGTATAGCTGACGGTAAAAACTAAAGCTGTTCCCGGCTCTGCCGTACCGCCGCTGACCGTCCAGGTGTATGTACCGTTGGAATATGCCGGAGATGAGGTGAGATAGGTAACGGTTGTGTTGCTGCAAGAGATGGTCGGCTCTGCATCAAGCGTCACTCCGGGAGTGAAAGAAATCTGAGTTGAGTACGGAGTTTCACCAACATAAGCAATGTTTGCAAAGCTGCTTGAGAGGTAGGGTACGCCCGACTTTGTCGCCTTGACAATAACAGAATTATTGCCCGAAGGAGGCTTCAGAGAATTTGCGGCATATGCAACTCTCGTGATATCATTGACATATATGCCGGCAGTAGGTCTGTGAAGAACCAGCGTTGAGTCGGCAGAAGCTGCCGTCGCAGTATTTCCTCCCGACATAAAAGTCAGGGGGATTGATGACAGAACCAAGGCAATCACTATCAATATACTAATGATTTTTCTTTTGAGACTCATCACAAGCACCACCTTAATTGCTTTATTATTTAGACAATTCATATAAAGAGTAAAAATACAACTACTCAAATATACCCATAATTATTTTAACACAGCTTTTATATTTCGTCAACAAGTTTGCCATATTTAATAATAAAAAGTGCCCTTTGGAATTTATTTGTTCAGTTTTCAACAATCAAAACTTCCGTGCCGAGCTTCGTGTCGATTTCAATATATTCGTCTTCCGTAATAAAGGAGTCCGTGCCGCAGGTTATCAGGGATCGGCTGAAAGGGTTTTTGATTTTAAGACGTCTACCCTTTTCGCTTATTATTTTTACCTTTTCGATCCTCCCGTCTCGCATTGACGCTGAAACAAGAAAAGCTCCGTCTGCCCTGAGATTTTCAAACGAGCAATCTGTCTGCCTGTCCCAAACCGGGAAAAGTCTGAGCGTTCCGTCATAGCTTTGCATCACCATTTCGTTAAGAGTTGTACAGGCAATACTGCTGTTTTCAAGGCATCCGCCCTCGTGCAGAAGCAGCATATTCGGAAGCTGAAATTTTTTGAAATTCTGCTTCATCCTTTTTATGATAAGCTCAGGCTTTACGCCTATTCTTGCGGAACACGGAAAATATGAACAGCCGCCATTGCCGTCATTCCATCTGTTGTTTGTGAAGAAGGTGTTCCTGGAGATTTTAAGCAGTTCGGGTTCTGAGCTTAAACCAATCTGAGAGCAGGGATAAATGTGCTGAATACAAAGAGAATTGGTGTTATTCCATGCGGTTCCTTTCGAGGTATATCTGAAAACCTTTTTCCCCTTTTTTCTGAAAGTCGGAAATTTATGAAGATTTTCAACGATGTCTATCCATTTTTCTCTGCGGTCAGCATCAACCCCCAACTCCTCCGACATATCTATCAGACATTTGAAAAACATTCTCAGCAAGCCGAGAGTGAGGAGGTTGTTTTCCTCGTTAATTTGCTTTTTATACTTTTTGGGATCAAAGTCGTCACGGTAATACGGAACCTCGTGGATCGAGTCGCGAACAACATTATATACTCCGTCACGCTTGACAAGATAGCCCTCCCAGAAATCCGCAATATCGAGGAAAAACGGATAGGCGGTATTCCGTGCATAGTCCTTGTCATAGGTTGCATACCAGCGCATTATCATAATGTCAGCCGAATGGACGGCATTGCTCCGCTGACCGAGGAACAGCCGTTCCCAGCCCTTGTCGCTTTTTTCCGTAATCATACCCTTTGGTCCTATTGCGACAGGATAAAAAACTCCCTTCTGACCGAGAAAATTTTCAGAATACTCTTTTCCTCTCTGCCGCAGCTCCAAAAGCGGCGCAGCATAGCAATCCGTCAATTCGACGTGATTTGAGGAACACGCTCCGTAAAACGAGCCTTGATAGTTGTAATTCAGATGATAGTCGCCTTTCCAGTTTATTTGGTCCGTCGTAATAAAATTGCCGTACAATCCCGGAGGAAAATCTCTGTTCAGCGAACAGACTGCAAGCATATACTGTGAAGCGTACCAGTTCATTTCAAGAAAGCTGTCGGAGCATTTGAAGCTCGATTTTTCATAGAAAGCTTTCCACCAATTTCTGTTTTCTCTTTTCTCTTTTTCAAATAATTCTTCCGAAAGCCGATTCAGCTTTTCCGCATCGTTTCCGCTGTCAAAATTTGAATCAAGCGAAACAGCGCTGATAATCCTGTTATTCATTCTGATCGACTTCACAGCGGCGGTGAGCCGAGTTTCAAAATACAATTCATCGCCCGAAAAAGACCTTGTGTAATACTTTATTCCGTCGTCTTCCGTTTCTTCAAGTCTTCCGTATTCTAAGTCCGACGGGATAAATCTCGGCTCGAAAATATCCTTTTCATCGGAACAGACAAGCTCAAAAAAAGCTGTTCGTGAGTTATGGCTGACAAAAATCATAACCTCAAAAAAGCGGTTTCCGTCAGAGAAACGGCAGAACAGTTCGCCCTCGTCCATGCGCTGTTCGACATAGTAATTTTCGTACATCTCAAACGGAATATCAAAATTCAGAGTGCCCACAGGCTTAATTCCGCCGTAGGCAAAATCCATCTCGTTGGCAAGCCAAAAATCCGCCTTGCTTATATGACACGACATTCCGTTTTTATGTTCGCCGAGTATGACGCCGATGTCGCCGTTGCCGCAGAGTGCGCCGTCCGGCGTTGAATATTTGCCGGATCTGATCGGTCTTGTTTTTATAACAGCAGTGTGCTTCATTTTTCCTCCGAAAAAACGGGGCTGCCGTTTTAACAGCAGCCCCATATTATTATGGTTTGGTTGATTATGCGGTTACACCGTTTGCAAGATCCACGAAGGAAACATACTTTCCGATGCACTCCGACGGAGCCTGATTGATCTTCTCTCTGCCGACGCCTGCGTTTTCAACCGACTTAACATCGGAGTTACCGATATTGCCGTCAAAGTTGAGGTCTCCGGCATAAGTGATGTATGCTGCGGTGAGCTCAGGATCAAGCATAAGTGAAGCATATGCCTTGAGTACAACCGCATCCTGTCCGTCAATCTTACCGTCGCCGTTGACATCGCCGAACATTACAAGGGTGTATTCATTCTTGAGAATTGCCTCTCCGAACGGATCTTCAACGATCTGAAGCTTTGAGCCTGTTCCTGCGCCATGCTTTGTCGGAGAAAGTCTGATGTCACCGTCTCCTGAATATCCGTAGTAGATTGAGAAGTAATCCTGGAAGCCGTCAAGTCCGCCGAAATCAGACTGGTCAAGCTCTGTCCAGAAAGTCTCATCGAAGCCGATAGCGTAGTTGTAACGCTCATCAATGTTCTGATTATAGGTGTTGTCACCGTAGTTATAGAACTCGATGGACGGAATTGAAACAAGCTTTTCAATCGCATTGTAAAGTCTCTTGTAGAAATTATCTACAAGCTTCTGGCTGTCCTGATCGTAGTCACGGTCAAGAGAACGAGCATCCTTATATGCATCAACAACATCCTGAACAGATTCAGATGTATAACGGCTCGGCGGGAAGAGGTTTGCAACACGGTCGATCTGACCGTCAAGCTGTGTATAATCTGCAAGACCTATATAATCCTTGAGCGCATTGTAAGTCTTTGAAAGCTGTCTTCTTGCCGTATTGATCTTGGACTGTCTGTAGTCCATGACAGTACCGGCATTTACATGCTGCTGATACTCATTCATTACCTTAACGGCAAACTGATAAGCATTCCAATAAGCGTTCCATGTTCTGTCGGTATATTTCTTTGTACCGTCAGGGTTGAGGTTATCCGTATACTGAACCGTACCGAGAGGAGCAAGAACCTTGTTGAGCTGGTAGGTTGACTTGTAGGTCTGGTTTCCGAGAAGGAGATCCTTATAAACTCTCAGCGAGTAGCAGTAGAACGTGATGTCGGAACGAGTCGGGAACTCTCCGTTGCCCTCCTTGGCGGCATCATACTGGCTGAGCAGTCCGCCTGCCTTGCTGAGGGTTGACTTAAATGCGAGATAAGCCCACGGAGCAAAGTCTACCATGTGGAAATACTCGTAATTGTCGTCGTAATACTGAAGTCCCTCATTGCCCGTAAGAGCAAGCTCGTCATAAATCGTTCTGAGTTCGCTGATACTGTATGTTTCTCCGGTCGGATGATTTGTATTGTAATCAACCGTAACGTAATCATAGGTATCTACATCAATTACACCGATAAGCTCGGCAATAAGATCAAGAGAAGTGTCGCAAAGCGAGCCTGCGCCTGTAATGTTGGTCAGGTATGAAAGGAGCATCTTAACAGTGTTCTTCAGACCTGTGCCGTTGTTTACACCGTCGGTGTTGATGTTTGTTGTAATCTGATCGAGCTTTGTGTAGCTGTACGGGATGATAAGAGCAAGCTGAGCAGCATTATCCGTAGTGCCTGCCGTCTCGTAATGAGGAAGCTGGAATACGCCGTTGATAACTCTCGCAAGGAGATTTGTAACGATCTGCGTAAGCGGCTTATCAAGTGAAGCCGTCAGAGTCGGCGTTGAAGCACGGCGTCCGATAAGTGAAAGAACAGTGTTGATATCAAAGTTAAGGATAGGATTGATAAGCTTATCCATAACGATCTCTCTGAGACCGTCTTTACTGTTCTCTACGCCGTAGCAAATGTTGGTAAGAGGAATAACCTGATTTATAGAATAATAAGCCTTTGCCCAGATATCTGTGCTGTTTGCGTAAGAGCCGAGGTTGAAGAGCTTTGCATACTTGGTAAGGAAGAAGTCAAACGCCGCATTAAGCTCTGCGTCAAAGGTGATCTGTGTAGGATCGGAATTGACAGTCTCCATACCAAACTCACCGACAAGATAATAGTCGATCAAAGCTGCGGCAAGATCAAGGCACCAATCCGTGCTGGGATTGTACTGAGAACCGATATAGTTGCCGTTCTCATCCTTCGGAGCCATAAGATCCTCAAACTCAACGTCGGGATAGAGATCCTTGAGAACATCTAACAGGGTGAATGTTGCAAGCTCTCTGATCGAGTTGCAGTTTTCTGAGAATTCAACGCCGTCAACAAGTGCTTCAAGAAGGAACTTCAAAAGGAAAGCAAAGGTCTGCTCGTCATTCATAGTGTCAAGAGCGTCCAGCTCCTCGTTTGAAAGCTCCGGAGCATCCTTCCATACCGAACCGATGATCGGAAGCAAGGTCTTGACATAATCGGCAAGCTTGGAAACAAAGGTCGGCTCAAGAGTGAGGTACTTGCCGCCGTTTCCGTCATCCTGGAAGTAGATGTACTGGGTAAGTCCTTCTTTAAGGATGTACTTGAGAGTAACGTTAATTTTATCTATCGGCTTAGGAGCGGTCGGATTTTCGACGCCCTGAGACTCAAGGAATTTGGCGATCATTTCTTCCTGAGCTGCATCCTCGGGAAGTCCCATAGATTCGTTGGTAACGAAAAGACCGATTGCGATGTTAATGTAGGATGTGTCGGCCGTCGTATCCTCCGGATCAATCTTCAAAGCGTCAAGGATAAGCTCACCGGCAAACTTAACAACGATATCATCAATAAGTGCGTCAAAAATGCTCTCGATAAGATCATAAGTACCTACCGACGTAATATCAACGTAATTACCGATTGATGTTTTCAAAGACGGGAGAAGATCAACAAGTGCAATATAATCTTTCAGCGTGCCGTCTTCATTTGTTGCAAGACCGAGGAAATCGGCAAAGGCATTTGTGCCGTCAGACTTGGCAAGCATGTCTCCGACAAACTTGATCAAACGGTTGTTGATAAACTCATTAAGCATATTATCGAGATTATCATAATATCCGCCGACCTCGAAGCCAACTCCGTCAGGATCAAACAAGGCCTTATAAACCATCTCGTTTATGTAACCGTGAAGGTCGTTGAGCATCGGCACTTTTTCTCTCATATTAAAGAAGTTGTCAATAATACCGAGATCAAGGGAGTTATCCGCAAGCTTGTAGAGAGGGCTTGCGTTCTGCTGCAGGAACTGAAGAAAATAGCCGAATACCTGAAGGTCAGTCATATTTTTTGAAGTACGTCTGATATCGGAATTCTTCGGAACGCTGAAGTTCATTTTCTCAATATCGCCGAAGTTAAACGTCTTATAAAGCGTATGATTGACGATATCCTTGACCGAATCGAAGAGGGAGTCGAGAGAATAGATGTGAATATGCAGACTCAATATACTCAAGTCAAAATTTACATCCAGTCCCGCAAAGACTTCGTCGTCAAGGTAGTCAAGCAAGGCAGAACCCGCCTGCTCTTTTGTAAACACGGGCTTTTTTACACTGCTGTATTCACAGGTAGTGTAGCTGGTTTTGTATGCGCTTACACCCACGGTAAAGCATGAAAGCATCATTACCATGGCGATAAGAACGCACAACAGTCGTTTGGATTGTTTCACCTAAAACACCTCCGTTAAATTTCCGGCCTACGACCGGAGAAAAACTGAAATAGGATCGCCAAAATCCACCAATCCAGTTTGGCTTATAATAATATTATCAGATTAACGCCAATTTGTAAATAGGTTTTTCCAAAATTAAATAATACAAATTAGACAAAATTTAAAAACATTTTTATTTAAAAACAATAATGCTCACAAAAAAATAAGAGCGCACAATGTATTTTTTATTGCAATATTGCAAAATAAAGGCATTGACGGACAAAAAACAGCTATTGCCTATATACCTTAATATATATACACTCGTCAAAAGAATAAATATGTATGTTATCTTTATTTAAAGGTTGAAAAAAAAGTCTGATATGGTATAATGGCATCAGTCGGACAAGTTAAAAAACAAGGAACGAGGTGCATTTATGAAAAATTCGGTAAATGTTGGCGTCATTGGTCTCGGCGGCAGAGGTTCGGGCATGATCGGCGTTATGGCAATGATGGAGGATATCAATATCCTTGCGGTATGTGATAAGTATCAGGACAGAGTTGACAGCGCAGTGAAAAAGCTTGTCGAAAAAGGCAGACCTGCTCCGATGGGTACAACGGACTTCAACGAAGTGCTCAATATGCCCGGCATTGACTCCGTATACATAGCGACGGACTGGGAATGTCACATAAAAATCGCAATCGAAGCGATGAAAAAAGGTATTCCTGCGGCAATGGAGGTCGGCGGTGCTTACACTCTTGACGAGTGCTGGGAGCTTGTAAAGACATACGAGGAAACCGGCGTATGGACAATGATGATGGAAAACTGCTGTTACGGCGAGCGTGAAATGATGGTGCTCAATATGGCGAGGGACGGAGTTTTCGGAGACCTCGTTTTCTGTTCAGGTCAGTATGCCCACGATCTGAGAGGAGAAATCGCATACGGCGAAAAGAACCGCCATTACAGACTCCGCAATTATCTCAACAGAAACTGCGAAAACTATCCTACCCACGAGCTGGGTCCCATTGCAATGATTCTCGGAATTAACAGGGGCAACAGAATGCTCTCCGTTTCTTCGATTTGCAGTAAATCGGTCGGAATGAAGGATTATGTTCGCCAGCATAAGGATCTCAGACCGACTCTCGGCAACGCCGAATTTGCTCAGGCCGATATCGTAAAGAGCTTTATTACTACCGAAAGAGGCGAGCTTATCGAGCTTACGCTCGACACCTGTCTCCCCCGTTTTTACAGCAGAGGCTTCACCGTCAGAGGTACAAAGGGCTTGTATCAGGAGGACGGAGATATGGTCTATCTTGATAAAAAACAGTATCACAAAAGCGAGTGGAATCAAAAGAAATTCTGGGGACGTGCAAAGAAATTCGAGAGGAAATACAGCCATCCGCTCTGGCAGGACACAACCAAGGAAATGCTTGATGCAGGTCACGGCGGAATGGACTGGCACGTAATCAGGGCGTGGATCGTTTCCGTCAAGAACGGCACGCTTCCGCCGATCGACGTTTATGACGCGGCGGCATGGATGAGCATTACTCCGCTGAGCGAAATCTCACTTCAAAACGGCGGTGCGGCGGTTGAAATTCCCGATTTCACCTGCGGAAAATATAAAAACAGAAAACCTAAAAACGACAGCATCTACGATCTTAAATAATTTTAACGGAGGAAACAACTATGGTAAACAAGATTACTTCATTCATTGTTTCCGTCGCAACGGTTATAATGGCTCTGACAGGCTGGCTTGTCAACGTTGAAGCACCCGAAGACAAATCCGACTTCACTCCTGTCATCAGATTTGTCGCCTGCAGTGACTCCCATTTTAATTCAGCGGTAGATAAAGCAAGCTATCGCCTTGAAAAAACGCTCAAGCTCGCATATGCCATTGCCGATGAGGACAGCGAATACAATAAGCTTGACGCTTTGGTGATTAACGGCGACATCACCAACGACGGGACAATCGGTCAGTTCAGCGGATTCAAATCGGTTATTGACAGATATCTCCACAGTGAAACCGAGCTTCTTCCGATAATAGCCAACAACCATGATTTCAGAAATATGGGCAAGGGAACAGTCGCCTTTTTCTCCGAGCTTATGAATAAGGAAACCGATTATCACAAGGTTGTCAACGGCTATCATTTCATCGGCATCTCCACATCCGATGTTGAGGGCGTCAATTACACGGAGGCTCAGAGAGTCTGGCTGAAAGCTCAGCTTGACGAGGCTGTCGCAGACGATCCCGGCAAGCCGATCTTCGTCTCTCACCACGAGCATGTTACCAACACGGTTTACGGCAGCTCCGATTTTGAGGGCTGGGGAATGGATTTCTTTACGGATATTCTTGAGCAGTATCCTCAGATAGTCGATTTTTCGGGACACTCACATTACCCGGTCAACGATCCCCGTTCAATATGGCAGGGCAGCTTCACGGCTATCGGCACAGGCTCGCTGTCATATTTGGAGTTTACCGTTGATGATCTTAGAACCTACCACCCCGACGGTTACAGAGACGAGGCGCAGTTCTGGATCGTTGAGCTTGACAAGGACAGCAATATGCGCCTGAGAGGTATTGACCTTATTGAAGGAAAAGTGCTCTGCGAGTATATTCTTGCAAACCCCGCAAATCCGCAGAACCGTGAATACACACCCGAAAGACAGGCGGAAAGCTCCTCTGCTCCGATTTTCGGCAACGATGCAAAGCTCACGGTATCAAAATTTGCAAGAAACGTAACGGTTAAGTTTGATGCGGCTCAGTCCGTAAGCGCCGATCCCGTCTGCCTTTACAGAATTAAGGTTGTGAACTCAAACGGCGAAACAGTCAAATCCGAATGGATTATGCCTGAGTATTATTCGGCAACCGTTGAAACGAGCGAAAAACTCAAGCTCGGCAGACTTGATAAGGGCGGCTACACCGTTTATGTTACGGCGGAAACCGCATGGGGCGTACAGTCCGAGCCTTTGACGGCAGAGTTTTCGGTTTGAAAACACAACAAAAAAATCCTTATAACATTATTTGTTAAAAAATTGCTATTGATTATTTAACAAAATGCTGATAAAATCATAAGTAAACATATACAGAAAGGAAAATATGTATGAAAAAACTACTTTCAATTCTAATTTCAGCCATACTTGCAGTCTCGGTTTTTGCAATTTCCGCTTCGGCAAGAGTTCTCGGAGATGTAAACGGCGACAAAACCGCCAACTCCACCGACGCTCTTAATATACTTAAGTATTCCGTCGGCACTATTGAAAAAATTGATACCGTCGCCGCAGATGTCAACTGTGACGGCAACATCAATTCCGCAGACGCTCTTACAACTCTTATGATCTCCGTAGGATCATACTCAGGTCCTACGAACGTAGACTTAAAGCCTGAAATCATTGATCCTGTATTCAAGAGCGGAAAATACACTTTTTCGACCGTTGTTGATGTTGACGGAGTTCCCACACCCACAACAATCATGATAAACGGCAAAAATATGTGCTCCGAAATGACTGTTGAAAATATCAAGGCAAGAATGTTGATACTTGACGGCAAGGTATATGTGATTTTCCCTGGTTTAAAGGTATACTCTGAGGTCCCCAAGGATCAGGTCGGCGACATTGATCTGAGCAACATAAACTTTGACAGCAATCAGACATACAGCGGATCACGCTATGAAACAATCGGCGGCAAAACCTATACCGTTGATACTTATAAAAATTCTGACGGTTCAAAGAGCGACTACTACTTTCTCAACGGAAAGTGGGTTAAGTCTGTGGATAATCCCGGAACATCAAAAGAATCTGTACAGGAAATCCAGGAATTTAAAGCCGGAGTGGACTCATCATGGTTCAGCCTCAAAGGCTTGAATAAAATAGATTTGCCGGCAAGCAAATAAAGGAGGAAATCAAATGAACAGGTTTATTAAGGCGGGAATTTCAATCGCAGCGGCGGCGGCAATAGCGGCTTCTGCGGCGGCGGTATCATTTGCAACCGACTATATGGGCGACGTCAACGACGACGGAGCGGTAAACTCCTCGGACGCTCTCGCTATTCTTACATATGCGGTCGGCAATCCCGATGTTACAATCAATCTCAAAAAAGCCGATCTCAACGCAGACGGACTCGTCAACTCGTCGGATGCGCTTCAGGTGCTCAAGGTCAGCGTTGGTCTTGCGGATTTGACGGAATACGTGGGCGAGGACACGCCTGCCGATTACGACAAGGCGGAAATCGTCAAAATTTACAACGACGCTCTGAAAAAGGCATATGCAAGCGAAAAGGTTACGATCAACAAAAAGACTGATGTTGATGTAAAAATTTCACAGCTTACACCGAAATCAATGTTGGATCTTGCAAACAACCTTATTAAAGAAAATGCTGTTCCGACAGATGAAACAAAGACCTTTAACTCTAACCCGACCGAGGCTCAGAAGTTCCTTGTTCCTACGGCTCTTGAGGCTGACGGCGCAAAGGAAGCAAAGGTTGAGGAAACCGAGAACGGCTTCAAGATTACAATAACTCTTGTCAAGGAAACGGTTGACTATAAGACCGCTCCCAAGTATAACACTCAGGCTTCGCTTCCCCTCACGGGTATTGCCAATCAGGCAGATAAATACGGAGTAAAAGTCACTTCTTCAAGCCTTGAATATGTCGGAACGGTCATCACCGCAGAGCTTGACAAGGACGGAAACATCACCTCTCTCAATCACACAATGGATCTCAATATTGCCGCAAAAGCGGAATACGGACTTTTCACTAAGATTGAGGGCAAGGGCTCGGGCAGATATACGCTTGACGCAACATTCACTTACTGATTCGGCACAACCGGGAGGAAATCACAATGAGATATGACATAAAAGGCGGCACTTTTCCCGTTGTTGTTTGTCAGCTCGAAAACGGTGAAAAGATGATAACCGAAAAAGGCTCAATGGTTTGGATGAGTCCGAACATTCAAATGAGCACACAGGGCGGCGGACTCGGCAGAATGTTTTCAAAGGCATTTTCCGGAGAAAGTATGTTTCAGAACATATATACCGCTAACGGAAACGGAATGATTACTTTCGGTTCAAGCTTCCCCGGAACGGTAAAGGCGATTGAAATCAGCCCGTCCAATGAAATGATCGTGCAGAAAAGCGCATTTCTCGCCTCGGAGGCAGGAGTTAACCTCTCTGTCCATTTCAATAAAAGATTCAGCGCAGGTCTTTTCGGCGGCGAGGGCTTCATTATGCAGAGACTTTCAGGTCACGGAACAGCCTTTGTTGAGATCGACGGCGACCTTGTTGAATACGACCTCAGACCGGGTGAAAAAATCGTAGTTGACACGGGAAATGTGGCAGGCTTCACGACAGACGTTAAAATGGAAATCCAGCAGGTGCCGGGGCTTAAAAACAAGCTGTTCGGCGGAGAAGGACTTTTCAATACCATGCTGACAGGACCGGGCAAAATCTGGCTTCAGACAATGCCGATCGCAAGAGTTGCGGCTTCGATCATTCCCTATATCCCGACAGGCAGCGGAAATTAAATTCACATAAGCTAAGACGGCCGATCATCACGATCGACCGTCTTTCTTTATCAATATGTTTATGTTTTTCAACGGGAAATTGAATATATCAAGCGACAGCACAAATGTCAGAGCAACAGCAATCAGCAGTACAAGAATCACGCCTGAAGCTGATTTCATCAATGCTTCCGTATTCAGAAAACGCAGAATGATAAGTATAAACGTGTAATGCCAGAAATACACGTTGACTGTGTTTCTTCCGAGATACGACGCCGCAGGAATTTTCTTCTGAGGAACAACGATTAAAATCGCCGCACCGATCAAAAAAGATATCGCATAGGTAAGCAGTCTGTATAAGAAGCCCAAGCCGTGAGTCTGAGAGGAGAACGGATTTCTTCCCGTAAACAGATGTATAAGAATCTTTACATCCTGAATTTTCAGTATGCAGACAGCAAGCCAGACAAGTATCAGACATAAGGACGGTATCATAAGATATTTTCTGTATTTTCTTATCGCCGCCAGCAGGTCGTTTGGATCTATCATCGTGCCGAGCCAGAAAAACGGCAGAAAAACAAACATTCTCGAAAAGCAAAAGCAATCGTTTACCGCCCTGAAATATCCCGTAATCAAGGGTATCACAAACGAAATTGCAAGAATTATGCGTTTGTCAACCTTTCTGAACAGCCACGCAATAAGCGTGTACCATGCGAGGACGAACATAAACCACGGAACGCCGCTGTCATAAAAAAGTCTGAATGAGGCTTTTCCTGTTATTACCCACCACGACAGGCACAGCAAGCCTTTCAGCAGATAGCCCGATATAATGTAAAATAATATTTTCCTCAGAAAATCCTTTTCTTTAAAGAACAGACCGAAGATAAATATGAAAATCGGCATATGAAACGAATAGATAAACAGCTTTACTGACAGAAATGCCGGATCGTCAAAGTCCATTATACGCTCGGCAAAATGTCCGATTACAACCAGAAGTATCATTATGAACTTCACGGTATCCCAGTACCATATCCGTTCTTTTCCTGCTCTTATCGGGTTGGTTCCGCTCAATTCACTGTCGGTTTTCATTTTACGTCGGAATAAAACTCGTCGATATATTTTTCAACATCGGCTCTCGTTGCCTTGAACGGTCCGGGAATTTCCATCTTGTTGGAAACGGTTGCGGTTGCATAAAGCAGGGAGTCCTTCATCGAGTGGGTGAGCCTCTCCGTCATATATGCGGCAAAGGTCGTATCTCCCCGTCCGGTGCGGCCGCTGAGGTTTCTTGCACGGATCGGTACGGAGCAGAATTCCTTGCCGTCATAGGCAATGACCTCGGTGTTGTGCGTGATGACAACTTCCTTTGCGCCCCATGAATGGAGAAGCTTTGCAGCTTCGTATCTGTCGGTAAGTCCTGTGAGGATTTCCGCTTCGGCGGCGTCGGTCTTGAGAAAATCAATGTAGGGCAGGACCTCTTTCTTCTCTTTCCAGTCCTCAAAGAACATTGTGTGATCCTCAAGGTTTACATGGCGAAGAAGTGCCTGAACATCAACGGCAACCTTACCCCTCTTTGAGGCCTCAATCATCATTTCGTTTGTGAAATCGCCGTAAACAAGTCCTGCAAAGTGGTAGATATCCGCCTCGACATCTTCGGGAATATCATCGATGGAAAACGGTGTGCCAACGCTTATGCACATACATTTTCTTCGCTCCTTGTCGGCGGTGAAATACTGATTGTCCATCGTGCAGGAGGACTCCGACATAATGCAGTAAATATCCTCCTTGGGAATTGTGAAATATGTAAGTCTCTCGCTGTCGGCAGGATTGATCTTTGTCAATGCGGCAACCTTGTGACCGAGAGCGTAAGCGGATGCCGAGGAATAAATAACTGCTCCGCCGATTGCGTTTGTCTCATTTCCGAGATAATCGGTGTCATGATCCATTGTGATATGTCCGATTATAAGTGATTCGTAATGCTTCATCATTCTTCTCCTTTTTCTTCATAATTGAGAATTTCTTTGGCTATATAAATAGGTCTGTTTTTGACCTGTAAATACGTTCTGGAAAGGTATTCGCCGATAATCCCGAGGAAAAGGGAATTAAGTCCGCCGAGGAAAAGCAGAAGCGTAATTATCGCAACGGCACTTGTGATCTCCCCGACCGCCGCACCGACAATCAGCGCAATAATTAGATAGAGTACAGAAATTCCCATCAGACCTATTCCTGCATAGGAAGCCGCCTTGAGCGGAACCGTTGAATAGCCGACTATGCCCTCAATCGCATATCTGAACAGCTTCATAAACGACCACTTTGATTTGCCTGCGGCACGCTCCTGAACCTCGTAAGGAATATACTTCGTGTTGTAGCCGACGAAGGAGAATATTCCCTTTGAAAAGCGGCTGTATTCCGACATTTCAAGCACCGAGTCAAGCATCTGCCGTCGCATAAGGCGAAAATCGCTTGCGCCTGGGTAAAGCTCCACATCGGACATTTTATTGATTATCTTATAGAAATTATCCTTGAAGAAGATAAGCAGCTTGCTCTCCTTGCGTTCGCCCTGATATGCCGCTACGCAGTCGATATCCTTGTTGTTGTCAAGGATATCTTTCATCTCAAGCACAACTTCGGGACGCTGCTGAAGATCGGCGTCGATAACGCATGTGTAATCGCCGCTTGACATCTTCAAGCCGGCATAGATTGCCGCCTCCTTGCCGAAGTTACGGGAGAAGTTGACCACCTTGACATTATCCGCCCTCTCATATATAGCTCTGAGCAGTTCAGGCGTTTTATCACGGCTGCCGTCGTTTACAAAGACCAGTTCGTAATCTTCGACCTTATCCTTGAATACACGCGTGACCTCGCTGTAAAAATTTATTACGCTTTCCTCTTCGTTAAAGCACGGTACAACAAGAGTCAGTTTCATGTTATTCACCCATTTCTTTTAAAAATCTTTTCAATGCGTCCTGCCATGACGGCAGTCTTTTTATTCCTGCTTCATCAAGGCACTTCTTACTGAGCCTTGAATTATGCGGTCTTTCGGCTTTGGCAGGATACTCGGACGAGGGAACGGGATTGATAACTGTTTTTTTACCGCCGAGCTTCATTATCTCTGCCGCAAACTCCGCCCATGAGCAGTAGTTTTCATTAGTTCCGTGATATATTCCGTACTTATCCGTCACAATCAAATCACAGATAAGCCTTGCAAGATCCGGAGTGTAGGTCGGAGAGCCGATCTGATCGCAGACAACATTCAGGCTTTCCTTTTCGTCACCGAGCCTGAGCATCGTTTTGACAAAATTATTACCGTTGATTCCGAACACCCACGAGGTGCGGACAATAAAAAATTTGTCGATATATTTCATTACGGCTTTCTCGCCCTCAAGCTTTGTAACGCCGTAAACATTTTTCGGATTTGTCGGGCTGTCCGTTTCAAAGGGTGCTTCTCCGTCGCCGCCGTAAACGTAGTCAGTGCTGACATAAAGCATCTTTGCCTTGAGCTTTTCGCAGGCAACGGCGATATTCTCCGTGCCGTCAGCATTTACCTTGCGGCAATTTTCTTCGTCGTCCTCGGCTCTGTCCACGGCGGTATATGCCGCACAGTGAATTACCGCATCGGGAGCATAGTCGCAGATAAATCCGACAGTTTCGTCACGGTCGGTAATGTCAAAATCCTCCCTGTCAACGCCCTTACATTCAACTGAACGGGAGTTCAGCTCCTTGACAACATCATAGCCGAGCTGACCGTTATAGCCCGTAACAAGTATTTTCATAATTCTTGAATTTTCCTTTCCGCCGCATTAAAAGGTAAATCTGACATCGCTGTCCTTTAAGAGCGGCGCAGACATATCCTTCTTGGAGAGTATGGGATTTTCAATGCCCCAATCAACTCCGATTTCGGGATCGTCAAAGCGAATACTCCTGTCGTCCTCGGGGCAGTAAAACTCATCGACCTTATACATAACCTCAACGTCATCGGTGAGGGTGACAAAGCCATGCAGACAACCCTTGGGAATAAAAAACAATTTCTTGTTTTCTTCGTTGAGGATCACGGAAGTCCACTTCATAAAGGTCGGAGATCCCTCGCGGATATCGACCGCAACGTCCATAATCTCACCTCTGACGCAGGTCAAAAGCTTGCTCTGCGCCGTGGGATTTACCTGACAATGAAGTCCCCTGAGGGTACCTTTTTCCGCTGAAAAAGATCTGTTATCCTGAACAAAATCAACGTCAATACCTATCTCGGCAAGCTTTCTTTTTGAGTAGGACTCCATAAACCAGCCTCGGTTATCGCCGAACACATCGGGTTTAACTATTATTGCTCCGCTGATATCTGTATCATATGCTTTCAATTATGTCATTCCCTTTCTCACATTTTTTCGGTTGAATTCGGCGGCTCGTTTTCGGTACCCCAGCGAGGACGCTCTCCCTGCTTTTCCGAATACATAATCTTGCCCTCGGCAACCCTCATAAGGTGCTGACCGTAGGGCGATTTGCCGTACTGCTGTGCCGACTCGATAAGAGTTTTCTTGGAGATCCAGCGCATATTGTAGGCGATCTCCTCCGGGGCGGAAATCTGTATGCCCTGAAGCTTTTCTATCATGCGGATAAAGTTTGCCGCCTCCATAAGCGAATCAACCGTTCCCGTGTCAAGCCACGCAAAGCCTCTGCCCATCAGCTTGATGTCGAGGTCGCCGTTTTCAAGGTAGATCTGGTTGATGTCCGTTATCTCCAGCTCTCCTCTTGCCGAGGGTTTAAGGCTCTTGGCATATTCAACAACCCTGTTGTCGTAGAAATAGAGACCGGTGATTGCATAATTTGACTTAGGCTCTTTCGGCTTTTCAACAATCTTTTTCGGCTTGCCTCTCTTGTCAAATTCAACGACGCCGAAGGCCTCGGGATTGTCAACATAGTAGCCGAAAACGGTGGCTCTGTTTGTGTTCTGAGCCGCCTGCCTGAGCATATGGCCGAAGCCGCTTCCGTAGAAAATATTGTCGCCGAGCACCATGGCAACGCTGTCCTTGCCGATGAATTTTTCACCGATGATGAATGCCTGAGCAAGTCCGTCGGGATGCTCCTGAACGGCATAGGACAGCTTCAGACCGAACTGGTGTCCCGTTCCGAGCAGACGTTCAAACTTCGGCGTGTCGTCAGGTGTTGAAATAATGAGGATCTCTCTGATGCCTGCAAGCATCAAGGTTGAAAGCGGATAATAAATCATCGGTTTGTCATAAACCGGCAAAAGCTGCTTACTGGTAACCATTGTCAAAGGATAAAGGCGTGTGCCCGATCCTCCTGCAAGAATGATTCCTTTCATTACTTTTTTACCTCCGTAATTATGTAAATTATTGTTATTTTCATTTGAAAAGGCTGCCCGAATGACAGTCAATACCGACTATCAGCGGAAATTTGTCAAGTACAATCCTTTTGACCGATTCACATCCGAGATCGAAAAAGGCAATCTCCTTACATTCCTTAACACACTTTGCGGCAAGCGCACCTGCGCCGCCGACAGCACAGAGATATACCGCTTTATTTCTGACGATCGCATCGCAGACCGCCTTGTCTCTGCCGCCCTTGCCGATCATCGCCGCCAGTCCCCTGTCAAGAAGCAGGGGTGCAAACGGATCCATTCTGCCCGATGTTGTCGGACCGCATGAGCCTATCGGCAAGCCTTCCGGCGCAGGCGTAGGTCCTGCGTAATAGATGCAAGCCCCGTCGAGGTCAAAGGGAAGCTCTCCGTCTTCCTCGATGAGCTTGACTATTCTCTTGTGAGCCGCGTCACGGGAAGTATAGACAACTCCCGAGAGAATAACCCTGTCGCCTGCGTGAAGCTCGGACGCCTTCTCTTTAAGCTCGGATGTGTCCAATATATATTCTGCCATTAACTCAACTCCTGGATAAGCTGCTGAAGAATCTTTTCCGCCTTTTCGGGATCGGACTTCGCTTTTTCAAGCTTCTTCGCCGCTTTTTTTATCTGTGACTGAGCGTTCTTGCGAAGCTTTGCCGCCGCCGCCTCAGCCGACTCAACAAGCTTGTCACAGCGTTCTATCGTTTCCTCAGCCGCTTTTTTATCAGCCGACTCCGCCGCCTTTTTTTCAAGCTCGTCACATTTTTCACTCAGCTTTTCTGCCTTCGCCTCAGCCTCGGCGCACTTTAATCTTTGTTCCTCAAGCTCGGAAGAAAGACTTTCCGCAGTTTGCTTCAGCTCGGTGTTTTCCTCAGTCAGATTTCTGACAAGTCTGTCCTTGTCCGATATAATATTTTTATATTCCAACTGCGTCTTTTTGAGCTGTTGAATATAATTGATAACCGATTCCCTGTCAAATCCGCCGAACGGAGTCTTTTTAAAAAGAACTTCCTCTTTCATAGCTGTGACCGTCCTTTCCGCCGAATTATCCGATATAAAGAATTTGCGTTACACCATCGCCGCACTTGACGGCTCCGTTCGTCAGCGAATAGCTGTAAAGCTCGCCGCTTCCGCTCTTATAATTTTTGATATATGCAAACGACTGTCCGCTGTAAATAAAATTATTCAGGCTCAGGTCGCTGTCAACAACGGCATAACCCTTTCCGTCATAAATGCCTACGGACATAAGCTCGTCCGAATTGTCCTGTCTTGTGAGTACAATAACGAACGTATCGCTGACCGCAAAATACGAATACAGATTTTTGCAGACCTCTGCCTTGCCGCCCTTGGGCGTGAATTTATACAGAGTCTTTGTTCCCGTTGCATCAAGCTTTTCATAATACATTGAGCTTCCGACGGAAACGCAGTCGGACACATTGGAGTCGATAAGGCGCTTACTGCTCATCTCGGAATTTTCGGGCTGATTGAAATACAGCTCGCTTTCCGAAACGGCATAAAGCTCTCCGCTGTCCGAGAAAACAAACTCCGTACGGTCAAGGTCATAGCCGTTGACCTCATATTCAAGCACCCTGCTTCCGTTATACCAGGAATAGAAGCAGCTGTCGCTGACGTCACAGGAGTTCTGAACAACATTGCGGATATAGTCCATCGCTTTCTGGACATTTGACTTGGTCGTGATCTCGACAAGCTCGTCCATCGTGATACTGTTTCCGATGCCGATTACGGATTTCCTGTAGATCAGTCTCGGATCGCCGTCCTTGGCAAATTCGACAATATTTTCCAGCGTCACGCCCGTTGCAAGCCTGTGTGAGCTTCCGCCCTTGTATGCGAAGCAGGTGTATTCGTCCCGAACGGCAAGTCCGAGATCAAGCTTGTTAAGCTCCTCTCTGATCTCGTCCCTGATCGCTTTAAGCTCGTACTGATGAAGCGCCGCATTGTACTTTGTGGTGTCAAGCACCTTTCTCTTGAAGATGAAGCCCTTTTCAACCATGTAGTCGCTTTCAACGGGTTTCTGAATTTTCAGATCGTTTTCATAGTAATTATCGGTAATAAAATCCTGCCAGTTTACGTTTGAAGTATTCTTTGTGAAATAATAAAGATTTCCGTTGTAGGAATAGTCGTTGAGGTAAACCTCGCTGACGTCCTTGCAGATACAGACGGGTTCTTCAAGCTCCTTGACGGAATAAATATTGACATCCGTTCCGCTTCCCGTCGCCTGTGTGTAAAGAATTTCGCAGTCGTTATCATCGGCGCAGTATTTTACATGGCTGATACCGCTTGCGACATTCTCGCTGTTCTCACCGTATTTTGCCCTGTGGAGCGAATAGACGCTGCCGCTCCTGCGTGTGAAATAGACCGTATTGCCGACCGACGGAGGGAAAAACTCCTCGACCGAATCGGCAACTGTATCCGCTTTTTGATTTTCAACGCTGTACATATAACAGCTTGTGATTTCCGATTTTGTTATTCCGTAGCAGGCAAACTGACCGTCCTTAGTTGTTTTCCAGCCGTCGTCGATACCCTTCTCGACGAATTTACCCTGCTTTTTCAATGATTTTTTGCTTGCGACCTCGATCAGTCTGAGGTCATATTTGCCCGTGGTTGACGAGGTGTTTCGGGTGAGCCAGACAAACATTCCGTCCTTAGAAACCGATATCTCCCTCGCCTCGCCGATGTTGTATTCTGTACCGTCAACAAGCTTGATTACCGCATTTTTATCCGTCGTTTTATAAATTGCGGCAACGGGAGACGAATTGGCATCTGCCCTCTCTACCCCGAAATAGGCTCCTGCAATTCCGCCGACAACGAAGATTATCAGCGCAACGCAGGCAATCAATGTTTTTATTCTTGACTCCGCTCTTGCGGAGATTTTTTTCTTTTTTGATGTTTTCTTTTCTGCTGTGTTTTTCTCGTTTCTCTTTCCGTCAAAATCCAACGTAATATTTTCCGGACTTACAACGTCGTCAAGCGGCTGAATATCGCCCGAAAAACTCATTGCTTCATAAATCGGCAAAAGCTCAGACCGGGAAACTGCCTGAGCGTCATCGTCGTATTCTTCGTTTAAAGGTCTGAAACCGTCGCTTTCTTTCATCTTTTTCTCCGGTTCCCGTTCCGTCCGCAAAGGAACGGAACGGGAGAAAGTTAAATTATTTCATTGAAATAGCTTTCTTCGCTTTTTCAACAATATTGGAAGCGCAAAGTCCGTAGATCTTTAGCATCTCAACTGCGGGGCCTGAGCCGCCGAACTTATCTTCTACGCCGACTCTGACAACGGGAACGGGCTTGCCCTCACAGACAACCTCCGCAACCGCAGAGCCGAGTCCGCCGATAATGTTGTGCTCCTCGGCGGTAACGATAGCGCCTGTTTCCTCAGCCGCCTTGAGAATGATATCCTTGTCGATCGGCTTGATTGTATGGATATTGATAACTCTTGCGGAGATACCCTCCTCCTTGAGCATATCCTTGGCGATCATCGCCTCGTTTACCATAAGACCTGTTGCAACGATAGTTACATCACTGCCCTCGGCAAGCTCAATTCCCTTGCCGATCTCAAACTTATAGGTGTCGGGATCGTTGAAACGGGGAACGGCAAGTCTGCCGAAACGCAGATATACAGGTCCCTCGTACTCAGCCGCGGCAAAAACTGCGGCACGAGCCTCTACATCATCGGCAGGGTTGATGATAACCATACCAGGGATAGTTCTCATCAGGGCGATATCCTCACAGCACTGATGGCTTGCGCCGTCCTCACCGACGGAAATACCTGCATGAGTTGCGCCGAGCTTAACGTTGAGGTGGGGATAGCCTATTGTATTTCTGACCTGCTCAAAAGCACGTCCTGCAAGGAACATTGCAAAGGAGCTTGCAAAAACGGTGTGTCCCGTTGTGGCAAGACCTGCGGCAACGCCGACAAGGTTGCACTCTGCAATACCTGCATCAAAAAATCTGTCCGGGAAAGCCTTTTTGAACATACCCGTTTTTGTAGCGGCGGCAAGATCGGCGTCCATAACAATAAGGCTCTCGTCCTTCTCGCCGAGCTCAACCAAAGCTTTACCGTAAGCTTCTCTTGTTGCTGTTTTTATTACGTCTGCCATTTCTTACGCCTCCAATTCTGCAAGTTTTGCTTTAAGCTCGCTCATCGCCTGCTCATACTGCTCTGCGTTCGGAGCCGTACCGTGCCATGAGCACTGATCTTCCATGAAGGAAACGTCCTTGCCCTTGACGGTCTTGGCAACGATAACCGTGGGCTTGCCCTTAAATTCCTGAGCCGCATTGAAGGCTGCGTCGATCTCGTCAAAGGAATGACCGTAGATCTCGATCACATTCCAGCCGAAAGCACGGAATTTTTCGGGAATCGGATACGGGGAATTAACTTCCGCAACCGAGCCGTCGATCTGAAGATTGTTGTTGTCAACAACGGCGCAGAGATTGTCAAGTCCCTTAGCCGCGGCAAACATAGCCGCCTCCCAGACCTGACCTTCCTCGATTTCACCGTCACCGAGAACTGTGTAAACTCTGTAATCCTTCTTGTCAATCTTGCCCGCAAGAGCCATGCCGACAGCCGTGGAAATACCCTGACCGAGAGAGCCTGTGCTCATATCAATTCCGGGGGTACGATTCATGCTCGGATGTCCCTGAAGCATCGAGCCGGGCTTACGGAGATTTTTAAGCTCTGAAACGGGGAAGAAGCCCTTGTTTGCAAGAACTGCGTAGAGAGCGGGAGCAGTGTGTCCCTTGGAAAGGACAAATCTGTCTCTGTTCTCGTCCTTGGGATTTTTCGGATCAACATTCATATGCTCAAAATAAAGATATGTGAGAATATCCGCTATTGAGAGCGATCCGCCGGGATGACCGGATTTTGCATTGAACACACCTTCGATCACGCCCATACGCACTGTACAAGCCTTGATCTGTAATTGTTTTTTTGTTACTGCGTCCAAAATAACACCTCCAATTATTCAGCTAATGATTGCTTTTTTAAAAACTCTTTAAAATACTCCGGAACGTCTGACGTGAACTCCAGATATCTTCCGTCTCTCGGATGCTTGAATCCGATAAGTCCTGCGTGCAGACACTGTCCGTTGAGCGAGGTCACTCCGTTTTTAG
This sequence comes from Acutalibacteraceae bacterium, assembly GCA_051881315.1. Lineage (GTDB taxonomy): Bacteria > Bacillota > Clostridia > Oscillospirales > Acutalibacteraceae > CAG-488. The sequence continues at coordinate 80,283 of JBJEPQ010000056.1, forward strand.
GTCCGTAAACATTGTCGCCGGCAACGGGATGACCGATATATGCCATATGAACCCTGATCTGATGAGTTCTGCCCGTTTCAAGAGTAACCTTTATATATGCAAATTTCTCATTCTGATCAATCACCTCATAATGAGAAACGGCATCCTTGGAATTTTGATAGATGACGCACATTTTCTTTCTGTCGTTCGGATTTCTTCCGATCGGAGCGTTTACCGTTCCGCTCAGCTCCTTGAAATGACCGTGAACTACCGCCCTGTACTGCCGTGTGAAGCTGTGCTCCTTGATCTGAGCGGCAAGCTTTTCGTGGGCGAAGTCGTTTTTCGCAACTATCAGAAGACCGCTTGTGTTCTTATCAATGCGGTGAACTATTCCGGGGCGGATAACTCCGTTTATCCCCGAAAGACTGCTTCCGCAATGGTAAAGCAGGGCATTGACGAGAGTTCCGTCATAGTTGCCTGCCGCCGGGTGAACAACCATTCCCCTCGGCTTGTTGACAACGAGAAGATCGTCGTCCTCATAAACAATGTCAAGCGGAATGTTTTCGGGCTTCGCCTCAAGGGTTTTCAGCTCAGGCATTGAGAAGCTGATCTCGTCCCCGACCGAAACCTTGAAGGACTTGGAAACGGGTTTGCCGTTCACCCTGACCTCACCGTCGTCAATTATGTGCTGAATGTGCGAACGGGTAAAATCGGAACAAAGATCCGATAAGGTTTTGTCAATTCTCTCCCCTGCAAAATCCGAATCTATACGGAAGAAAAAATCACTCATTCTTTTCACCCGTTTTTTTGCGGTCCCTGAAAATGTCGGCAATTACATAGAACATCAGCGCAAAAGCTCCGACGGTTACAAGAATATCCGCAAAGTTGAATACTGCAAAATTCATAAACTGAAGGTCGATAAAATCAACCACATAGCCTTTCAGCACCCTGTCTATAAGGTTGCCCAAGCCGCCCGAAATTATCATCACGGCACAGACTAGGCAAAACTTTGATTTTACCTTTTTCATCGCAATAAGAACGATACCTGCCAGAAGCACTGCACCCGTCACAACCGAGAGCAGAACCGTATTGTCGGAAAACGAGCCGAATGCCGCCCCCGTGTTGCGGACATAGTTCCAGCCGATGAAGCCGTTTATGAATTCCGCCGTGCCGACCGGTGCAAGGTAACGCTCAACAAGGAGCTTTATCACCTGATCGGCTGCGGTCAAGGCCGCAATGGAAATTAAACTGATTATTACACTCATTATTTTCTGAAAAATCCCTTGAGCTTGCCTGCGAGTCCGCCGTCGCTGTCATCATCGTCAAGATCGTCGTCATCAAGATCATCAAGATAATTGTCATCTGAATCGTCAACGGCATATGAGTCGATATTTTCAAACTTGAGCTTAAAGCCCTCTCTGTCGTCCTCGGTCTTCTTAGGCTTAGTGAACATAATATCCTTCGGCTCGGACTTGCCCTCCGTGCCGTAATCGTCTACGATCCTGTCAAGCTCTTCATCGCTTGCATCGTCAATATCGGGAACAATAAACTCTGTCGGCTCTGTGCTTTCCTCGGTTTCCTCCTCGTCCTCTTCCTCCTCATAGGAAGTGTCGGATTCGGCGTCGGTATCCTCGGTGTCCTCTATCATCTGCTGAAGATGATCGACGTCCATATTCTCCGCTTCTCTTGCCTCGGGAGCCTTAACTTCCTCGGCGCTTTCCTCAAAAGGGATCACTGTATCTTCTGTCTCAGGCTCGGCTTTCTCAACTACCGTTTCGGTTTCTTCCTCCGCCGCTTCTTCGGCAACGGGCTCTTCAACGGGTGCTTCCTCTTCTTCTGCCTTTTCTTCTTCCGCTTTATTCATCTGTTCAATGACAACCTCGGGAAGCTTATTGATAAGCTCGACCTGTGCGGCGTATTCGCCGAGGATCTGCTGTTTGAACTTGGTGACCTCCTGCTTCATTGAATCAAGAGCGGCAAGCTCCTTGATCATATCGCTTCTTGCGTTGACCGAGGCCTCCTTGGATTCAACAACAGCTTTTTCAACTATATCCTTTGCCTGCTTCTGAGCTTCTTCAACAATATTGTCCGCCTGATACTTTGCCTTGGTAAGCATCTCCTTAGCGGCCGCATCAAGTCTTTCGTTCTCGGAATCCGTTCTCTCCTTGACGTCGGCAAGGAGCTTGTCGGCCTTTTCCTGAGCCTCTTTGGTGATCTTTTCAGCGGCTCTCTGAGCAGTCAGGAGTGCGTTGCGGATATTGTCCTCGTCATTTCTGTATTCTTCAAGTCTCTGTGCAAGCAGATTTATCTTCTTATACATCTCTCCGTTTTCACGGAACATCTGCTCATAAGATTCTGCGACTTCCTTGATGAAAGAATCGACGCTTTCTGCTTTGTAAGCATTTCTTCCGGAGGCTTCAAAATGGTGATTAGTGATTTTTGCCGGTGTTAACATGGTTTATTCCTCCTGTGTTTTAAACAATAAAGATTTATCAATAATTAGAATGTTCAACTTCATCAAGAAGCTCGCCCGTAAGGGGAACGTTGTAAGGTGTGATAATATAAGCTCTGCCTGCAACACGCTTTATGTCTCCGTTGTTGGCATAGGCAACGCCGCTGAGGAAGTCGATGATCCTGACCGTTGCGTCATTCGGGCAGGTCTCAAGATTGAGAATAACGATCCTTTTCTCATTGAGCACATCTGCAACCGAGCCGACGTCCTCGTATCTGTCAAGCTTCTTGAAAACCACATGAGCCTTGGAAGAAGCCGCAGCCGCCGCAGGAACGGAAGAACGGATATCGACAACCTTGCTGTCACGGTCGTTCTTGTGATTGAAGGAGAAATTGCTCCTCATATCACGGGAGCTGTCATCTCTCTCCGGCTCCTCATCGTCAAGATCAACATCGTCAAGGAATTCTTCCTCGGACATATTGAACATATTCTTAAATTTATCCATCATACCCATTATAAAAAACCTCCTGATTAATATACTCTTTTTCCGAAAAGCGACGATCCGACTCTGACCATCGTCGAGCCTTCCAGTATCGCTTCAACGTAATCGCCGGACATACCCATTGACAGTACATCCATACTAACATTATCTAATTTTTTTGCCTTTATGTCAAGGAACATTCGGTTCATATTCATAAAAAATTTACGAATTTCTGTACTGCTGTCACAAATCGGGGGTATCGCCATCAGTCCCTTGATATGAATTGAGCCTATTTCAGCCATTTCGCAGACGGTTTCGGTGAGCTTTGAGGGATCAAGACCGAACTTGCTCTCCTCGCCGCCGATATTGATCTCAACCAGAACGTCGGTAACGATTCCCCTTTTTGCGGATTCCTTGCCGATCTCCTTTGCAACCTTAACGCTGTCCACGCTGTCGATCATATCGACCTCGCCGACTATCTGTCTGACCTTGTTTGTCTGCAAATGTCCTATCAGGTGCTTTTCCACTCCGTCAAGGTGAAGCTCGTCACGCTTGCCGAGATATTCCTGCACCCTGTTTTCACCGATCAGATCAATGCCGAGTGAAAGGGCGTGGTTGATATAAAGGCTGTCAACGGTTTTCGTAACACCCATCAGGCGAACAGATTTTTCGTCCCTGCCGCTTTTGAGAGCGGCTTCACATATGTTTTCACGGATACGCTTATAGTTTTCTTCAATATCTCTGAAGCGTTCCTCAACTAATGCTTTTTCCATCACTTAAATTCCTTCCTTTCACAATTACTTCGTCATAGCGTTTTATCGGACGGTAGCCGTTCGACGCCTCGGTCTCCTCGCTGACGAGAACATAGTCGCCGGCGTCGTAGATAATCTCGATTTTTCTGACATTCATAATGTCGCCTCGCAGGATATAAACAACGTCAATTTCGTTGCCCTTGCTGTCCTTTTCACGGCGGATCGACGAGCTGTTTATCTTGTAACCCGTGTATTCCTTGAATACAAGCTCGATATCCTCCGTCCTCATATTGGCATAAGTCTCATTCATCATATCGCAGGAGAAAGCAACGGCAATCTTGCCGTTCTTCTCAGCCGATATCTTTTCGACCTTAACGGTTACGTCCTTGAAGCCGTAATACGGCATATTTATCTTCATCGAATCTCCGACATCCATAAGCAGGGCATACTTGCTCTCCATCGTCGTGACAAGATACCATTTATAGCTTCCGACGATTTTGCCCATTCTGCCAGAAACGTCGTCCGGCTTTTTCTCAAAGAGCTTTTCGACCTCGCTGACCGTCAGCTCGGAAATTTTATCATAATCCATTGCGCCCTCATATCCGTCAAGGTTGCTGATATAGTAGCCCGAAAGCGGCGCAAGCACATCGGCGGTATTTATCTTTTTAGCCTCAAGAGCCTGAATCTGACTGTTGAGTTTATTGAATTTTTCGGTTAGATTGATAGTTCCGTCCTTCAAAATCTGCTTGCTTGCAAGCTTGTTTTCCATTTCCTCAACGTTTTTATCAAGCTCGGAAAAATCTCCGTTGGCGGCAGTTTTCAGAAGCTCGGTATAGCAGGCGTCTATTGACTTGTTAAGCTTTTCCATATCGAGGGCGTTAAGCTCTGTCTGCTCGGAAAGCTCCTGATATCTTTTAAGACTTTCTTTTGCCTCAAGCAGAGCCGACATATCGGCGGCGTCCTCGGCAGAATTGCACACACGGGCAACAGCGTCTCCGCTGGCAACTCTCATTCCGTCTTTGATGAGCGGAACAACGGTACCCGTAGTTTTTTCATTGATATATTCCTCGTCACGGACTATAAAAGCCTTCAAATCGAGCTTTTCCTGCTCAACCGCTTCGTCGGCGGTCTCGGTATCGTATGCGTCACGGTTGACGCGCACCGCATCGTGAAAAAGATAAACAAATGCGGCAACAACCAAAACCGTGCAAATAATATTTATCCATGTTCGGTTTTTCATTCTAATCTTTCTCCTTTCCGAAACTTTTCAACTATCAGAAAAGCGTCTTTTACAAAATCTTCCTTATTTTGATATTTGTCAATATACAGCCAATTTATGCACTCGTTGCGCCTGAACCATGTAAGCTGACGCTTGGCATACCGGCGTGTTGCTCTCTTTAAATTTTCAATCGCCGCTTCTCTTGAAATTTCACCGTCAAAATACGGTTTCAGCTCCTTATAGCCTATCGCCTGATCCGAAGTCGAGCCGTTTGCGGCGGCAATGTATTCCCTCGCCTCAGTTTCAAGTCCTCTTTCAAGCATAATATCTACACGGCGGTCGATCCTGTCATAAAGGAATTGTCTGTCCTCTGCGTCAAGTCCGATAATACAGCTCTCATAGGGAGAAGCCTGCTTTGAAAGCTCTGCCTGCTCGGTCATGGTAGTGCCCGTTGTCCCGAAAACCTCAAGCGCACGGACTATCCTTTTCACATTGTTCGGGTGCAGTTTTTCTGCATATTCGGGATCAAAGGCTCTGACCTCTTCAAGCAAGACCTCCGCTCCCTCGTCCTGCGCCCTCTGCAAAAGCGAACGGCGAAGCTCCTCGTCAAACGAATTTTCGCTGAGCTTAACGTTGTTCAGCAAGGTGTCAATATAAAGTCCCGTTCCGCCGACAAGAACAGGGAGCTTTCCCCTCGAATGAATATCCTCAATGCACTCTGCCGCCGCCTGCTGATAGAGGGCAACGCTGTACGGCTCGGTGTTGTCAAGGAAATCCATCATATGATGAGGAACTCCTTTTTTCTCGTCCTCGGTCGGCTTGGCGGTTGCGATATCCATACCCCTGTAAATCTGCATGGAGTCCGCCGAAACAACCTCGCCGCCGAAGCGGATACATATTTCAACAGCCAGATCGGATTTACCCGACGCCGTAGGTCCTACGACGGCGACGACAGGTATTTTATTCAATCCGATCAGCTCCTTTTTGTTTTATACTCTGCCGAAATTCTTTTCAATTTCGTATTTTGACATTTCTATCAGCACAGGCCTGCCGTGAGGACAGTACCGAATGTCGGGATCGTTCAAAAGCTTTTCGACAAATTTTTCAAGCTCGTATTCGCTTGTTTTGTCACCCGCCTTGATCGCCGCTCTGCAAGCCGTTGAATGATATATCCAATCCAGCTTTTCGGGAACAAGCTCCCTGCGGTTATTCACAAGATAACCTGCAAGCTCCATAACGACCTCGGCAAGATCGGCATCGGCAACCGCCGTCGGACATTCGCTGACGATCACCATTCCGCCGCCGAAATCCTCGACACGGTAGCCTGCCTTGTCCAGAAGATCAAGATTATCAAGTACGGCTGAGTATTCCTCCTTGCTGAGGGTGACGGTAACGGGAGCTAAAAGCATCTGAGTTTCAATATCGCCGCCGTTTGCTCTGAGTTTTTCAAACAGCATACGCTCGTGTGCGGCGTGCTTGTCGATTATCAGGAGCTTTTTGCCCTGCTCGACCAATATATAGGTTTTGAACGCTTCACCGATAACTCTGTACGGCTCAGGTTCGGGTTTAACTTCTTCAATTTCTGTAACGGGCTGTTCCTCTTTCACCTCGGGAACGTTTTCTTCAACCGTTTCGATAACGGGAGGCCTGACCTCCTCAACGGGCTTGAAAACGGGAATAAGGTCGGGTTCTTCATCTTTTTTCAGCGAAAATTCCGAGCTGTCGTTAAAGGTAATTTTTTCGGCTTTCTTAGGCTCGGTAAGTTTAACGAACTCCTCGGAGGTGGTTTTGCTCCAAAAATCCTCTTTCGGCTGACTTTCCTTTTTAACCTGCTCAAGCTGCTGTTCGTATATTTTAATCTGCCTGCCCTCGTTGGGCTTAGGCATAAACTGTCGGCTGACTTTCTGCTTGAAATTCGCCTGAACTCTTGTGTCGCCCTGCTGTAAGGCGGACTTGGCACAGTAATAAACTGCGTTAAAAATCAGCTTTTCGTTGGCGAAACGCACCTCGGTCTTGGACGGGTGAACATTGACGTCAACTGCTCCGGGTGCAATATGTATCTTCAGCACACAGGCAGGAAACTTGCCGACCATAATGGAGTTTTTGTACGCCTCCTCAAGGGCAACCATACCCGTGCGTGTCTTTATAAATCTGTCGTTGAGGAAAAAATACTGCATCATTCTGTTGGGACGTGCATTGAAAGGCTTTGAAATAAAGCCGCTGACTCTCACGCCCTCAAGCTCATAGTCACAGGGAATGAGCGTAGCTGCGAAATCCTTGCCGAGGGTTTTATAAATTGCGTTTTCGAGCTTTCCGTCACCCGATGTGAAAAGCACATCCTTGGAATCACGGATAAAACGAACGCTGACCTCAGGGTGAGAAAGTGCGATTCTGTCAACAACGGCGGCAACCGCATTGCCCTCGCTGACGTCCTTTTTCAAAAACTTCATTCTCGCAGGGGTGTTGTAGAAAAGATCCCTGACGATAAGCGTTGTTCCCTTGGGACAGCCTGCGTCGTCGATCAGCGTTTCCTCGCCGCCCTCGATACAGTAACGGGTTCCGACCTCTTCACCCTCGCCGCGCGTCATAACCTCAACTCTGGAAACTGCGGCAATCGAGGCGAGAGCCTCACCTCGGAAACCGAGGGTGCATATCGCATTCAGATCGTCCGCCGTCGAGATCTTGCTGGTGGCGTGGCTGATAAAAGCCTTTCGGATATTATCCCTGTCAATTCCGCATCCGTTGTCCGTAATACGGATATAGGTGATACCGCCCCTTTTTATTTCAAGTGTGATCTTATCCGCTCCTGCGTCGATCGCATTTTCCATTATTTCCTTGACGATGGAAGAAGGTCTTTCAACCACCTCGCCTGCGGCGATAAGCTCCGCAATATGCTTGGGTAAAATATTGATATTCGGCATAAGATCACCTCTTTCTTTCTTACTTGTTATTGTTTTCTCACAGCTTATCCGCTCTGTTTTTCAGCTCATAGAGCTTCTGCAAAGCCTCGATCGGCGTGAGAGTGTTGATATCTATCGTTTTGAGTTCTTCAACTATTTCATTGCCCTCGTTCGAGGCAAAGGAAATCTGCATATCGTCATCGTCGCTCTTTTCAACCGTTCTGATGACGGTGACAGCGCCTTTTTCTTCAAGCTCGGACAAAATCTCTTTTGCACGGCTGACAACGGCATTCGGCACTCCTGCAAGCTTTGCAACCTCAATACCGTAGCTTCCGTCTGCACCGCCCCGGACAATTCGTCTGAGGAAGGTTATATCGTCTCCCCGTTTCTTTACGGAGATGTTGTAATTCTTTGTTCCGTCGATCTCGTTTTCAAGCTCGGTCAGCTCGTGATAATGGGTGGCAAAGAGAGTCTTTGCTCCGAGCTTTTTAGGATCGGCTGTGTATTCAAGGACGGCACGGGCAATGCTCATTCCGTCAAAGGTGGACGTGCCTCGTCCGATCTCGTCAAAGATCAGCAGGCTCTTTTTCGTGGCATTTTTGAGGATATTTGCAACCTCGCTCATCTCGACCATAAAGGTGGACTGTCCCGAAGCAAGATCGTCGCTTGCGCCGACACGGGTAAATATGCTGTCAACAAGTCCGATCTGTGCGCTTGAAGCAGGAACGAAGCTGCCGCACTGCGCCATAAGGACTATCAGAGCGACCTGGCGCATATAAGTCGATTTACCTGCCATATTCGGACCTGTGATTATGGCGCATCGGTTATCCTTGCAGTCAAGCGTTGTGTCGTTCGGCACAAAGGGAGCGTCCTTCATCATCTTTTCAACAACGGGATGTCTGCCGTCCCTGATGATTATTTCACTGCCGTCCGTCATTACGGGACAGGAATAATCGTTCTGCAAAGCAACCCTCGCAAACGAGCAGAGCGCATCGACCGTTGCAACGGCATGAGCCGTCTTTTGTATCCTGTAAAGCTCGTCGGCAACCTTGCTTCTTACCTGAACAAAGATCTCGTATTCAAGCTTTACTATTCTTTCCTGAGCGCCGAGAACCTTTGCTTCAAGATCCTTCAGCTCACTCGTTATAAACCGCTCGCAGTTTGCAAGCGTCTGTTTTCTTATGTATTCCTCAGGGACAAGCTCCTTGAACGCATTCGGCACTTCGATGTAATAGCCGAACACTCGGTTGTAACCGATTTTAAGCTTCTTTATACCTGTTTTTTCCTGCTCCGTCTGCTGAATTGCGGCAATATAGCCCTTGCCGTTATGAACAATGTCTCTCAGCTCGTCCAGCTCCGAATTGAAGCCGTCCTTTATCATATCGCCCTCACGCACGGTAAACGGAGGATCCTCGCTGATCGCCGTATCTATAAGTTCGGCAACATCAGAAAGAAGATCAATGCTGTTGTGCGTTTCCCTCAAAAGGGCGGAGCCGCACTCGGCTATTCCGCTTTTGATTTCTGGCAGAAGCCGAATCGTCGCTAAAAGCGATCTCAATTCCTTGGCGTTTGCGGTTTCATAAACTATCCTCGCCATCAGCCTTTCCATATCGCTGACGTCGGATATCGCCGCCGTCTCATTTTCAAGCAGAGCCGAATTGTCAAAAAGCTCGCCGACGGCATTGTGTCTCTTGGTAATCTTCGCAAGATTGACCAGCGGCTGTTCTATCCAGTTTCTGACAAGGCGTTTGCCCATCGCGGTTTTCGTCTTGTCAAGCACCCAGAGGAGTGTTCCCCTGCGTTCTCTGTTTCGCATCGTCTCGGTCAATTCGAGATTTCTTCGGGAGGAAAAGTCAATTTTCATAAACTGATTTTCCGAATAAAAGTCAATCTCCCGAATATTATCAAGTCCCGATTTCTGCACCTCGGTCAGATAGTCGATCGTTGCGCCCAGAGCGCAGACCGCCTCGTCATTCCCCTCAATGCCGAGCTCGGTTAAGCTCTTTTTAAAATGGTCGGTGATGAGCTGACGGCTGTAATCGACGGTAATTTTTTCGCTGTCGATCTCGTCGGCGGTACACTCAACACGGTTTTTGATAAACTCTCTGATCTTGTCATTCTTTACAACGGCGGAATTGTAGCGAATTTCGGTCGGCATATATCTGCCAAGCTCGTTTACAATGTCGTTGCCGACGGTTTTGGACTCAAGCTGTGTGAGGCTGACCTCGCCCGTTGAAACATCGGCAAAGCAGACCCCGGCGCTGTTCCCGTTGAGCCAAATCGAGCAGAGGAAATTGTTCTTCGACTCGTCAAGCATACTGCTTTCAATGACCGTACCGGGAGTATGCACACGGATAACATCACGCTTTACTATTCCCTTTGCCGCCGCAGGATCTTCGGTCTGTTCACAGATAGCTACCTTGTAGCCCCTTGAAACAAGCCTTGCGATATAGGAATCAACGCTGTGGAAAGGCACGCCGCACATCGGCGCACGCTCCTGTTGACCGCAGTCCCTGCCCGTCAGCACAAGCTCAAGCTCCTTTGAGGCAACCTTTGCGTCCTCAAAGAACATCTCGTAAAAATCACCGAGCCTGAACATAAGGATAGTGTCCTGATATTCCTTTTTAATTTCAAGGTACTGTTTCATCATCGGCGTCATTTCAGCCATCTGTTTTCACCTCAGTTTATCGTCCGTTTTTTTGATTGCCATAGCTCCCCTTGTTACAGGGGAGCCGTTAAATTTTAGTGACAGCCGCCGCATGAACCGCATTCGCCTGAGCAATGATGCTCCTCCTGCGGCTGGCAGGTCTTGGGATCCTCACCCTGTACGCAAAGGGAAAGAATAGCCGTAATCTCGTTCATCATATCGTCAACCGCATGGCGTGCAGCTTCGTACTTCTGCATATTCTCGTTAGCCATAACAGCCTCATATACCTCGGAAAACTCCTTGTCGTATGCGGCAAGCTTCTCCTCGTTTGCGTCGTCCTTAGCCGCTTCGTGCTGATACGACATATGAATGAGCTGAATCTTGTTGATAAGATCGTTGAGATCCGTGTCAGCCTCATTTGTTCTTCTTGCCTCGTGGAATGCAAGATAACGCTCGTCCTGCTGAATTGCCGCACCGAGCTGTCTTGTGATTTCAATAATGTCCATTGTGTTACTCCTTAATATAATTTATTTTTCAAAGAAAAGCCTTTTTCAGCCTTCTTCCAATTCACCTCTGACTATCCATGTCAGAGGATCTGTAACCTTAACCTTGCAGAACTTTCCGATAACGTCCTTCCCCTCAACTTCGGGAAACTCTATCATCACGTTGCCCTGAGTTCTGCCGTTCAGTATACCGTCTCTTGCATATCCCTCGCAAAGAACGGCATATACCTTGTCCTTCATCGCCGCCGTACGCTGTGAGGCGATCCTCTCCTGAGCGTCCGTCAGCTCCTTGAACCATTTGCCCTTCTCCTCACGGGAAACGGGATCGGGCATCTCAGCCGCTTTCGTACCCGGTCGGGGTGAGAAAATAAATGTAAACAGAGAAGTAAACCTGACCTCCTCGATCAGGGAAACCGTGTCCCTGAACTCCTCATAGGTCTCTCCCGGAAAGCCGACGATAACATCGCTCGTCATTGAAAGCTCGGGCATTACCTGCCTTGCATAGCTTGCAAGCTCAAGGTACTTCTCCCTCGTGTAGCCTCGGTTCATCTCTTTAAGAACCCTGTTGTTGCCGCTCTGGAACGGCAGATGCAGGTGCTTTGCGACCTTGTCGCAGGACGCCATGGTGTCAAGCAGTTCCTTTGTGCAGTCCTTGGGGTGCGAGGTCATAAACCTGATCGTAAACTCGCCGGGGATATCGTTGATCTCTTTCAAGAGCTTGGCAAAGTTTATATCCCTGTCAAGATTTTTACCGTAGGAATTAACATTCTGTCCGAGCAGAGTGATATCCTTACAGCCCGAAGCGATAAGCTCCTTCGCCTCTTTGATTACGTCCTCAGGCTCTCGGCTTCTTTCACGTCCTCTGACATAGGGAACGATGCAATAGCTGCAAAAATTGTTGCATCCGTACATTATCGGCAGCCAGCCTTTGATGTTTCCGTCGCGCCTGACGGGAAGATTTTCGGCGATAACCCCTGCCGAATCGGGACATTCATAAACTCTTTTTCCCGTTGAAAGCACACGGTAAATGAGTTCGGGTATTCTGTGAATAACATGAGTTCCGAAAACGAGATCAACAAAGGGATAGCTTTTCCTGATCTTTTCAACAACTCTTTCCTGCTGCATCATACAGCCGCAAAGGGCGATTATCAGATTTGGATTGGACTTTTTCAGTCTCTTGATCGCACCGACATTACCGTATATACGATCCTCTGCGTGTTCTCGGACGGCGCAGGTGTTGTAAAGGATAAGGTCTGCCTGTTCGACATCGTCCGTAAAGCCGTAGCCGAGAGACTCAAGAATTCCCTTGATGCGTTCTCCGTCGGCAACATTGCCCTGACAGCCGTAGGTATGGACGAAAGCAAGCGGCATTGACGGCTCAAATTTTGACGCTAAAATCGTCCTCACACGGTCGGAAAACTCCTGCTGTTTTGCCATCTCATCATCAGACACTTTTATTATCTTTTTTGTTGTGCCTTCACTCAAAGGGCACACCTCTCTTTTTAACTTATTAACTTTATAATTATAATATAAAAGGTGTGTCATTTCAAGCGTTTTAACACAAAATTTACTTTCTCTCGTCTTCTCCTTGAATATGCTGACTTTATGTTTTGAATTATTATTGACTTTAATATAACAGTAATGTTATAATTAAATATATTTTTAATCAGAAAGGTGGAATTGCTATGGGCAAATTTAAGCTCAAAGAGAAAAAGAACATTCCTGTTTTTCTTTTCTTTGCGGTATTTGCTTTTGCAATTCTTTACATCTGCACGGCTTCAAGTCCCCGTTACGCAACAAATCCGTGGAACGATTCCAATGCTTTTCTGACAGTCGGCAAGGCCATGGCGAACGGAATTACGGTTTACAAAGATATCTTTGAACAGAAAGGCCCTCTGCTTTATCTCATTCACGCCATTGCATATTTTATCTCAAACACATCTTTTACAGGCGTTTACGTTATGCAGTCCCTTGCTCTTTCCGTGACCGGCTTTGCGGCTTATAAGATCGCCTCGCTCTATGTCGGCACGGGCTGGTCCATTTCCTCAGCGCTTCTCACCTGCTTTACAATAGTCAATTCCGCCTGCTACTACTACGGCGACAGCGCAGAGGAATTTTGTCTGCCGTTTTTGATGATAAGCATTTATTATTTCTGCCGCTATTTTAAAAACACAGAGCAAGACCTGCCCAAACGCTCCGTATTTTTCCTTGTCGGTTTCTTTGCAGGCTGTGTTGCAATGATAAAATTTACCGTTATCGGCTTCTGGTTTGCATGGGCGGCATACATTTCGCTCTACACTCTTTTTGCCAAGAAAGATTTCAAAAAAGCCGTTATAAACGCTCTTGTCTTTCTCGGAGGAATGGCGGCAGCTCTTGCTCCGTGGGTGATTTATTTTGCCGTAAACGGTGCTTTGAACGATTTCATTTACACTTATTTCATTCTCAACACAACCGCTTATCCGAGTGCGACCGAAATGAGTTTTGTATCAAGATTGATTGAGCCTTTTGGCTGTATTTTGGAAGCTTTCAGCTTTTCTCCGATACTTTTATGTCTCGGCATTACCGGAATGATTTTATTCCTTGTTACAAATATTTTTACCGAAAAAAAGTTTTTCTCAAGAATTTCGCTCCCGATAATGTGTTTAACGGGAATGTATCTCATCTATTTCGGTCTGAGAACCTACAGCTATTATTTTACCCCGATGTCCGCTTTTACGGTTTTCGGCTTCATTTTTGCCGCATATCTGCTTCAGAAAATATCTAAGAAAAAGGAAAAGGCGGTTTCTCTTATCCTTTGCTGTATCTGTGTGATAGCAGGCTTTGTCAGATCCGACCTGTCAAATGTTTCATCAAAATATGTAGCGCGTAAAGGGACTCAGACCGTTCAAATCCAAGCCGCAGAATATATAAAAAGCCACAATCCAAACGGCAAAATACTGAATTACAGAAGCCTTGATAACGGCGTATATCTATCGGCAAATCAGGTCCCGCAGTTCAAGCATTTCGAGCATCAGAATTTTGACTATGACTGTTACTCTGAGAATGCCGATGAGCAAAACAGATATATCAATGAGCATCTTGCCGATTTTGTTGCCGTGTCAACTCATCCGAGCGAAAGCATTGACGATATATATAATGAAAACTCTACACTTCATACGGATTACAATCTTGTGATATGTGAAAAGTTCATCATTCAACCGTCAAGAAAAGTTGATATAAAATATGAAAAAACCTTTTATCTTTTTGAGCTTAAAACAGAGTTTAAAAAATGATTGCAGATTAAGGAGTATATTTGATCAATGAAAAATCAAACAAAACTTTCAAAGAACAATATCATTGTTTTTTTACTGTTTTTGCTCTATTCTTTCGGCCTGCTCTACATCTGCACTGCTTCAAGCCCCCGTTACGCAACAAACCCGTGGAATGACGCAAACGCTTTTCTGACAGTAGGAAAGGCCATGGCGAACGGAATGACGGTTTACAAAGATATCTTTGAACAGAAAGGCCCCCTGCTCTACCTCATTCACGCTCTTGCCTGTTTCATCTCCGACACCACGTTTACAGGCGTTTACGTTATGCAGTCCCTTTCCCTTTGCGTGACCGCCTTTGCGGCTTTCAAGATCGCCTCGCTCTATGTCGGAACGGGTTGGTCTGTCGCTTCCGCCGTCCTGACCTGTTTTGTTACGGTCAATTCCTCCTGCTACTACTACGGCGACAGCGCAGAGGAGTTTTGTCTGCCGTTTTTGATGATAAGCATTTATTATTTCTGCCGCTATTTTAAAAACACAGAGCAAGACCTGCCCAAACGCTCCGTATTTTTCCTTGTCGGTTTCTTTGCAGGCTGTGTTGCAATGATAAAATTTACCGTTATCGGCTTCTGGTTTGCATGGGCGGCATACATTTCGCTCTACACTCTTTTTGCAAAGAAAGATTTCAAAAAAGCCGTTATAAACGCTCTCGTCTTTCTCGGCGGTATGGGTGCGGCAATAGTTCCTTGGATAGTATATTTTGCCGTAAAGGGCGGTCTGCGTGATTTCATTTACACTTATTTCATTCTCAACGCAACGGCTTATCCCATGACGGAAAAGCTCAGCTTTTTCACACGCTTATGGAAGCCGATCTATATCATCGGTACAAATCTTGTGACCTCCCCTGCTGTTCTTATTTTCAGCGGACTGGGAATGGCGGCTTTCCTTTTCACAAATATTTTTGCCGAGAAGAAGCTTTTTTCAAGGCTGTCTGTCCCCTTTGTATGCTTTCTCGGAATCTATATCATTTATTTCGGAATAAGAAGCTACAGCTATTATCTCCTGCCTCTTTCGGTTTTCACGGTTTTCTCTTTCATTGCAGTATTCTTTGCCGCAGAAAAGCTGATAAAAGGCAAGTCGGGCAAGACTGTATCCGCTGTTGTTTGTGCTGTTTTTATTGTTGCGTCGGTCATATGCGGAAATTATCTTAACATCTGTTCAACCGACCTACCCCGTAAAGGTGAAAGCACGATTCAGTCAGAAGCTGTAGATTACATCAAATCTCACAATTCCGACGGAATAATTCTTAATTATGGCTGTCTCGATATCGGAATATACCTCGCCGCAGATCAGCTCCCCGTATTCCGCCATTTTGAAAGACAAAACCTTTTGTATGAAAAATACAGCGAAAATGTTGACGAACAAAACCGTTATATTAACGAACATCTTGCCGACTATGTCGTAACCGTTATCAATCCCGAGGAAACCGTTGAGGATATTTACGAAAAAAATTCCGCCTTAAAAACGGACTATAACATTGTAATATGCAAGGACTTTTCTTTCAGCAACCAAAACATTTTTAAGAGTGATTATACAAGAACATTTTATCTTTTTGAATTAAAGGAGGACTGAACGTGGAACCGAAAACCCTATACATTCTCGCTCCGTGCTACAACGAAGCAGAAGTTCTTCCGCTGACTTCAAAAATTTTTCTCGACAAGCTCAACAGCCTGATAAACGAGGGAAAAATCAGCGAAAACAGTCGTGTCGCCTTTGTCGATGACGGTTCAAAGGATGAAACATGGAACATTATCGAGAGTCTGCACGAGCTTGATCCTAAATTTATCGGAGTTAAGCTCTCACGCAACCGAGGACATCAGAATGCGCTTCTCGGCGGAATGTCAACCATTGTTGACGACTGCGATATGATTGTCACAATCGACGCCGACGCTCAGGACGATGTAAACGCAATCGACAAAATGGTCGAAGATTTCAACAACGGCACCGAGATTGTTTACGGCGTCCGTGCCTCCCGTGAAACCGACACGTTTTTTAAGCGTACAACGGCACAGGGATTTTATAAGTTTATGTCCCTTATGGGTGTTGAAACGGTCTACAACCACGCTGATTTCAGGCTGATGAGCTCCAGAGCGGTCAAGGCTCTGCTTGACTTCAAGGAGGTAAACCTGTTCCTCAGGGGAATGGTTCCGCTTGTCGGTTTCAAATCCTCCACAGTCACCTATGACCGTTCGCCCCGTCTTGCAGGCGAATCCAAATATCCGCTGAAAAAGATGCTTACCTTCGCCTTTGACGGTATCACTTCGTTTTCGATTAAACCGATTCGCTTTATCACTGCTCTCGGCGGAATAACACTGATACTCAGCATTATCTTTGCAATTTATGCTCTTATCAGCTATTTCGTTCACAACACCGTTCCCGGCTGGACATCCACGGTTCTTTCGATCTGGTTTTTCGGCTCTCTCCAGCTTATTGCAACCGGAGTCGTCGGCGAATACATCGGGAAAATATATCTTGAAACCAAAGGCCGTCCGAGATTTTTTATTGAGAAATATTTGAAATAAACTAAAAAAATAGCAATTCCAAACGTCAGACAAGGCGTTTGGGATTTTTTTGCCTTCCCCTTGAGGGGAATGTGCCGAGAAACGAGGCGGATGAGGTGATAAAAGACATTAGATGTTAGATGTTAGACGATATCGTTTTAAGTTTTGAAGTGACTTTTCGGCTCCCTTGTAAGGGAGCTGTCAGCGAAGCTGACTGAGGGATTGTAAAAAAGCTGAAAACTAAGTAAAAATATAATATCATCAAACTTGCTTCCACCTCATCACCGCCTGCGGCGGAGCTTCCCCTCAAGGGGAAGCCTTGGAATGTTTCATTAGATTAAAAGTTCTCTCCTCTGAAATAAAAAACTAAACAGTATCACGGGGCTGTCGCAATAGCGACAGCCCCGTGTTTTGCTGTTATTCGGTTATTTGCCTGTTACAGTCGAGGTTGCGTCCTCGGCTCTGTTCCAGCCGGCTTCGAACTTGCCGACTACGGTATAATTCTGTCCCGAATAAAGTCTTGCTTCGACATACCATACCTCATGGTCGAGAGTTCTTGCCGTGTCGTTGACTTCGTTTCCGTCAGCGTCGTAGGTCTTGATGCTCTTAACCGCTTCGGCATATCTTGTGTATGTTCTCGTCATTCCGTCTTCGGATACGAACTGTACCTTCGTCGCTCTGCCCTCAAACGTTACCTTGTAAAGTCCCGTTTCTTCGTCATACTCGGCACTTCGTACCTTGCCGCTGTCGAGTATTCTCTCATTGAAGGTCAGAGCTGCGGTATCGCCCTCATCAAGCCATTCGTAGCCGACCTTGACCGTGATCTTGTAGGTATATTCGCCGGCAGGTCTTGCCTTTGCGAATGTCCATGTTCTTGTTCCGTCGTCATTCTGCACGAAGCTTGATACTGTTGAAGTATTGCCGCTTTCATCTGTGAATCTGAGCTTTGATACATCGCCCTTTGTCGTGACGGTGATCTGAGCCGCTTCACCCTCGTCAACCTCGTCGCCTGTTACGCTGAGAACGTACTTTTCTACTCCGTCATAGAGGTTGACCTCTATCGAGTTGAGCATGAAGGTGTAAACTCCGCTCTCATATGCAGTATCTTCAACGCTCAGAGTGATGATTCCGTTCTCGTCGCTCTTGACCGTTGCCGTTGAGGAGTTAGTCGCCTTATCCGTCATTGTCAGAGTGTAAGCCTTGTTCGCCTCGCCCGTGCTGATTCTGACGGTGTTGCCCGCAGTCCTGAAAACATTGTTTTCAAGCGTTGAGTTCTCGTCCGTGAGAATTTCAAAGCCTGTAGAATTGAGACTCAGGGTTTCAAATCCGCTTCCGCCGTCCTCAAGAACGGTGTACTCGCCAACAGAAGCCGTCTTGAACTGTGCGGCAATCGCATCAATGTTGCCGACATATATTACCTTGTCATCAACATTGCCCCATCTGTCTACAATGTGAACATATGTGTATGCCTGGCTCTTCGGGTAATAGTTGATATTCCATCCTCCCGTGGCCGGCCATTCCATATAACCGAGTCCGTCGCCGCCCTTATTCGCTCCTACAAAGGTCTTTGCCTTCATCGAATTGTAGTTTGCGGTCGATTTAAGCAGACCTGCAATCGTTGTGGCGTCAATCGTTCCGAGACTTGCCGCGGCAAAGTTATTGCTTGCACCGCTCGTGTAGGTGAATGTGTAAGTGAACGAGCCGTAATTGCTCTGGCCGTAAGTACCGTCATCAACCGTATAGATTGTATCGGTTGTTTTCGGCCACTCCCAGTTGCTTGCTCCGCCGGAGGATCTGAGAATATGGAACTGCTTGAGCCACTTATCGTTAATAACCTGATCACCGTAAATATACATACTGTTGCTGTATCCTGTTTCGTTGGTGGTCTCGTGATAATCAATAACGATAGTGATCGTATTTGCCGGCGTGATGTTCGTATCGGATGTTGATGTGGAAATTGCACCCGTCGTCTTGCCGGAGGAAAGCTTCGATGTGGTTGCATAGTTGCCGCCAAACTCTGTTGAAGCGCTGTTGTAGGAGTCATCCGAAGCCTTGATCTGATAGCTGACAGATCCGTTCTTGCCGCTTGTAAAGGTCGGGGTGAGCTTAATTACAGACTTCTGAGAGTAATACGATGCTCCGCCGGTCATTGAAGTACCCATACCCTTTGCAATATAAGCCGAATACTCATTGTTATTGACCGAGGTTGTTCCGATCGAGTATGCGCTTGAATTAACCGTTCCCGAAACAGTAGCGGTTTTCTCAACCTTTGACTTGGTCGGATAGCACACTCTTCCGTTACCGACAACATCGTCAACCGTCAGGAGCAAGGTCGGGGTAGCGGTATTGGTGTAGCAATAGTAAGTGTAATTACCCTTTCCGGTATATACATAGTTGATTGCTTTAATTCCTGTACCCGTCAGTCCTGTTGCGATTGCCTTCTTAGCGTTCTCATAGACCGAATACATCGGATCCGTATCCTTTGCAAGCGACTTATTAACAAAGTTCTTTGCAATGGTCTTTACCGCAGTATTGATCGTTGCCTGCTTGCTTGCAAGAGTAATTCCAGCAGAAGCGTTAAGCTGACTAAGCGTGCTGTCAAGGTTTGCGGTTGTGTAATGGTTAAGGTTAAGCTCGCTTACAGAGTGTTCGCCTGCCGCTACCGGTCGGTTTGTTACTCCGCTTGCGTATTCAACGGTGAACTTGCCGTCAAGGTAAGTTCTGTCCGAAGAATTATACTGCGGTGCGGCCGCATTTGCAAGGTTATCTCTTGCAGTTGTCAATGCCTTAGCATTTTCAACGGACGGGCTGCTCTTGTAAGTATTCAAAGCATCCGTATAAGCCTCGCAAAGAGCCTGATATGCGGCATTTTCACTTGAGTTATACAGCTTGTGCTTTGTTGTAATCTCCTGAACAGTTACGTCATCATCGGTAAAGCCCGTAACCTTAACTCCCTTGACAACATCAATATCGGTGCTGTAAACATCCTTGTTGTTAACTTTTTCGTCCGGAGTTTTGGTTTCAAGCCATACGGCATAGATAGTTTTATCTGCCGAAAGGCTGAAGGTATGCTTTGCATAATACTGCGGAGCAGTTGCGCTTGCGGTGTCCGCCCAACCGAGGAAGGTATAGTCGGTCTTAGTCGGAACAGTATCCGTGATCGCAAGCGATACGGCAAAGGTGTTTACTCCGCCGTTCTTTGAGATCAGATGAGCCGTTCCCGTTGTGTTGGCGATTGCGGAGGAGGTTCCTCCGTTAAGGTTATAGATCAGAGCTACCGACTTATTGTAAACTGCATAAAGGGAATTTACTCCGGTTGCCGTAGGTGTTCTGAAATTACCCGTGCTGTAAGAGCCGTTTTCATATGACCAATTTCCCGACCAAACCGTCTTTGAATCAATATTGGACGGAGTGGGAACGGTACCCGACATTGAAGCATTATAACTGGTTCCGTTGCTGAGCATATACCTTGTAAGTGACGACGAGGTATGTGCAGAGCCGTTGTAATAATAGAATGTCAGGCTCTCGCTGTAAACCGCATAGAACGCAGTGTTCGCCGTAGTCGGTGTAACCGTGGAAGAATTGCTCTTCGCCGTGCTTACGCCTATATAGTTCTCGGCAACTCCGTTACCGTGGCTCGATGTTACCTGAGAAGGAACTGTGTAATTCGAGTCAGCAACAGCTCCTGTATAATTCATGTAGCGAACAGCGTCCGCAGTTACAGAGGATTGAGCCGCTCCGCTTCCCTTGATCGTCGAGGTCGGCTCTGTGCAGTAATAGAATGTTGCCGTCCTCGTAACCTCGTAGCTTGCATAGTAGTTTGCATTTCCGCTGACCGAAACATTCGCTCCGGAAGCCACGGAAACGCTTGCGGTAGCTGAGTTCGATGTGCTCCAGCCGCGTCCTGTGTAGGTAATTCCGCCGACTGTCTGGTCTGCGATCGTCGGAGATGCGACAGATACGCTTGATGCGCCGTTGTAAATCGTTACCGATTGGGTTTCCACCTGATTGTTGTAATAGTAGAAATTAACGGTAAACGTCTTGGTCCAGATCGCATAAAGTGTTGTATTCACACTGACGTTAGAAATCTTGGTAGTCTTCGGTGATGCACCGTATTTACCGCTTGTCGCCGTGGAGGTCGTTGCCCAGCCGTCAAACGTCCAGCCGCTGTATGTCGGCACGGTTGTGCTGACAGTAAATTCGTGTTCCGATTTCTTATATGATACCGAACCCGTTGTACCCGTAGAATTCAGGTACTGCGTTGCGGTCTGGCTTGACGGCGCGCCTGTACCCTTATTTGCATTATAGGAAAGGGTGAGCGTTCCGCTGTAAACCGCATAGAAATTGGTATCTGCGGAAACAGACTGGCTTGTGCTTTTCGTCTTTGTCTGAGCGGCTGCCGTTGTATCCGTTCTCCAGCCGATCCACGTAAACGTTCTGCTGTTATAGGTTACGCTTGCCGGAGTTGTGGAACAGGTTACAGTTCCCGATGTTGCGGCATTAACAATTATAACCGTCTGAGTTTCGGTAACTGTCTTTCCGTCCGAAGCGTTGATCCAATAGAATTTTGCTGTGATCGTCTTCGTATAGATTGCATAAAGCGTGATGTTATTCGCCGGCATCGTCAGGCTGGTGAGAGCCGTTGTAGCGTCCTTATTTGTATTCCAACCCACGAATGTCCAACCGGACTTGGTTGCCGTCGGTGTGAGATCAACAGCCGCACCGTAATTAACGCTTGCGGTGGTCTTGGTAGCCGATGTACCACCGTTAGTTTTATAGTCGTAGGTTACGGTATAGGAGTTAATTTCCCAATGAGCATACAGCGTCTTGTTGGCAGTTGCGGTGTAGCTTGCGCCTGCGTCACCGATCTTGTTGCCGCCCGATGCCGCATCATACCAGCCTGTGAATGTGTAACCCGTTCTGGTCGGTGTCGGGAGAGTTACCGTACCGCCGCTCCATTGTGCGGTGAGAGTTACACTTCCGCTTGTTGCGCCGAAGCTGTCTGTATATGCGGTTGCAGCCTTGTATACCGTGCTGTTCGCACTGCTCTTCCAGCCGCCGAACGTATAGGTAGCTGTTGCAGAAGCAGGTGTTACAGTTCCGCTGTTTGCATTGTAGGTTATTGTGTATACTCTTGTCAGAGCCGCCGCCGTTGTTACAGACGAGCCATAGGTGAATGTGCTGTCGGCAGGTACTGTTCCGCCCGTGTTTCCGTTTCCGTTATACTTGAGTGTGATAGTATTTACTGTCCAATGAGCATACAGCGTCTTGTTTGCAGTTGCAGTATAGCTTGCGCCTGCATTTCCGATCTTGGTGCCGCCCGATGCCGCATCATACCAGCCTGCGAATGTATAACCTGATCTTGTCGGTGTCGGGAGAGTTACTGTGCCGCCGCTCCATTGTGCGGTAAGAGTTACACTTCCGCTTGTTGCGCCGAAGCTGTCGGTATATGCAGTTGCGGCATTGTAAGTCTTGCTGTTCACACTGCTCTTCCAGCCGCCGAACGTATAGGTAGCTGTTGCAGAAGCAGGTGTTACAGTTCCGCTGTTTGCATTGTAGGTTATTGTGTATACTCTTGTCAGAGCCGCCGCCGTTGTTACAGACGAGCCATAGGTGAATGTGCTGTCGGCAGGTACTGTTCCGCCCGTGTTTCCGTTTCCGTTATACTTGAGTGTGATAGTATTTACTGTCCAATGAGCATACAGCGTCTTGTTTGCAGTTGCAGTATAGCTTGCGCCTGCATTTCCGATCTTGGTGCCGCCCGATGCCGCATCATACCAGCCTGCGAATGTATAACCTGATCTTGTCGGTGTCGGGAGAGTTACTGTGCCGCCGCTCCATTGTGCGGTAAGAGTTACACTTCCGCTTGTTGCGCCGAAGCTGTCGGTATATGCAGTTGCGGCATTGTAAGTCTTGCTGTTCACACTGCTCTTCCAGCCGCCGAATGTGTAGGATGCTGTTGCTGATGTAGGTGTTACACTGCCGCCGTTTGCATTGTACGTTATTGTATATGCTCTTGTCGGGGCCGCCGCTGTTGTTACGGATGCGCCGTAGCTGAACGTGCTGTCGGCAGGTACTGTTCCGCCCGTGTTTCCGTTTCCGTTATATTTGAGCGTAATAGTATTTACCGTCCACTTTGCATAAAGGGTATTGCTTGAAGCGGTGTTGGTATAGGTCTGACCTGCGGTATAATTTGTACCTGTTCCGGAGGTGTTCGTATTCCAACCGCCGAAGGTATAACCTGTCTTAGTCGGTACCGTTGACGAGATCGTATGCTGACCGTTTTGCTGAGTCGGATATGAATTGTAGTAACCGTAGGCTTCCGACTTTGCAGGTGCGCCCGATCCGCCGTTTGCATCATAAACTAAGGTGTGGAGCTGTTTATAAAGAGCATAGTAATTGACCGTACCCTGTGATGCCGTGATCGTTACGGTAACGCCTGTTCCGATGTACGAGGTAGACGAGGTTGCGGTAGTTGCCGATGTCCAGCCCACGAAAGTCCATACCGATGTATAGGTTGTCGGTGATGTGACCGTTCCGCTTGTCGCACGGTTCCATATAGTAACGGTCCTCGGATCATTCGTAGCCCTGTTGGCGCCTGAATAGAAGTTCGCCGTCAGCGTCTTCTTATAAATCGCATAGAGCGTGACGTTATTCGCAGGCATCGTCAGACTGCTGAGAGCCGTTGTAGCGTCCTTGTTGGTATTCCAACCCACGAAAGTCCAGCCGGACTTGGTCGCTGTCGGAGTGAGATCAACAGCCGCACCGTAATTAACACTTGCGGTGGTCTTGGTAGCCGATGTGCCGCCGTTGGTTGCATAGTCGTATGTTACGGTATATGAATTGACCGTCCAATGAGCATAGAGAGTTTCGTCGTCGGTGATGATATAGCTTGCGCCTGCATCGCCGACCTTGTTGCCGCCCGATGCCGCATCATACCAGCCTGCGAATGTGTAACCCGTTCTGGTCGGCGTCGGGAGAGTTACGGTAACGCCCTGCCACTTAGCATAGAGGTTTGTCGTTCCGCCGCTTGTCGCATAGCCGTTGGGATTCTTTATTTCCTGCTGATCAGTATATTTGACTGTCGGGTTTGCTGTTGCAACGGCTTCTGCCGATGCAGTCCAGCCCTTGAACGAAAGCTCCTTTGTGACAGAGGTTGTTGACAACGTTGCCGGATGCTCTGTCGTATCGTTCTTATCGTATGTTACGGTTCTGCTGTTTTCAAATGCGTTTTGTGTCAGCTTCTGATAAACGTCATATGTAAACTGCTGATTGGACATCGTTCCGCTTGTTGAACCGTTTCCGTTGAACTTAACATAGAACTTGTTAGCCGTCCATGCAGTATAGAGATTGTAGGTTCCGCCCGAACAGCTCTGATACATCTGGCTGACGGTTGATGCGCTGAGAGCCGCACCCTTTTGATAAGCCGCACTTCCGCCGGAGGTCGTTGACCAGCCTGCGAAGGTATAACCCGTCAGAGTCGGAAGAGTCGAGCTGATTGTCGAGGCTATTCCGAACTTGAGCGACTGCGGATTGGGCGAAGGCAAGCTGCCGACCGTACCGGAGGTTGCCACACCCTTGCTGTCGTTAGGCTTATAGGCATTATACTTGAGGTTGAAATCCTTAGCTGTCCAGCGTGAATAGAGCTTCACTCCGTCTGTTGTGCAAACCTTAGTTCCAACGCCCGAAGCATCGGTGTACTGTGTTCCGCTTGCGTCAAACCATCCGACGAAGTCGTAACCCTCACGGGTGGGAACACGGAGATTTGAATATGCATTCTGATATCCTATATCCTGATAGTGAGAGGTTATCTTCTCATATCTGGAATTAAGATCGTTTACATAAACCGAAGCGCTTGTGCTTGACGGACCTGTCACCTTGCTCACCCAACCGAGATAGGTGCTTGAATCCGTATTGTATGCACCGTCGGCATAAATCTCTGTTCTTTGAAGCGATATATTACCGAAAGTGACCGATCCCGGAATTGTACTGCCGCCCTGGTAGTTATGGATACCAAAACGTATCTGATAGTAATTGTTTGTCGGCACGGTGAACCGCATTGCAAACGTACCCGTTCCTGCAGGAACATCGACGGATGTTGCGGCGGTTGACGAATAAGACGTCGAGGTCGCCGAGGAGTAGAAGAATATATACGGTATAATGCGGACATTCGTTGACGCGTTATAATCCATCATAAGCGTATAATTCTTTCCCGCCTCAAGAGTTGAACGGTATTTTGCCGTGCTGTTATATGTACTTGTATAACAATCGGCAGCCGTGGGCTTGAGTGTAATTTCACGGGTGTCGGGATCGAAGGAAGCCGATCCATGTGCAGTTGCAAGACCGTTGGAGGAAAGAACTATATTTCCGTCGGGATCCTTAACAACAATGTTCTTGATATCTATATCCGCACGAAGCTCATTTGCGCCTTTCTCATTGCAGAAATAGAACGCCATTGTGAAGAAGTAATTGGTATTTGCCGAGAAAGTGCGTGTGAGAGTGACCTTCTCATAGCCCTCT
Organism: Acutalibacteraceae bacterium; assembly: GCA_051881315.1. GTDB lineage: Bacteria > Bacillota > Clostridia > Oscillospirales > Acutalibacteraceae > CAG-488. The sequence continues at coordinate 105,545 of JBJEPQ010000056.1, forward strand.
GTCGTGCTCTTATTTTCGGTATAAGACACACCTTCTCCGCCGGAATACGAGTATCCGCTGTCCGTTGAGAAGCCGATAACAACAGAATCGTATCCGTTATTACCGTTTTCCTCAAAGAACCGTGAATAATAATCGTTGATCCTGTATTCATAGGAAACTGTATATTCACCTGCCGTTGAAGCGGTATAAGTGGTCGATTTGAGCGTATCATACAGTTCCGTCACTCCGCTGTCACCGATGGATGATCTGTGGTAACTGACATTAAGCGATGTATCGCCATTGCTTTCATTTGTAATGGTCGAGGTGAACGGTTTCGTCTGATCCGTAAGAGGACTTGTATATCCCTGACTTGCACAGGATTTAAATGAATTTGCAAAGTTGTTCAGCGTTGTTACGGCAATGCTGTCTTTTCCAACGAAATCGTCAAAATCGAAATCGTTGTCAAGAAGAACAACCTTGTTGTCGGGTGCCCAATGAGCATAGACCGTCATATCCTCGGTTCCCATAATATCGGAAGCCGTTACACGCTCACCGCCGTCGGGAGCGTTGAACCAGCCGAGGAATTCATAGTTGTCACGAACAGGAGTCGGGAGAGTTCCGAGCTGTCTGCCGTAGTATGCTTCCTTGGCGTTCGGAGAGAATGTTGAATTTGCCGTTCCGCTTTCAACAAGCTCAAACTTAACCTGTAAATTGTTGTAGGTCGGAGAAAGCGTATAGTCTGCACTGTAAGTGAAGATCTGAAGGAACTCCGCATTAGCCGCCTGATAAGCATCCGGTGCAAGCGTTTTGGACGCATTTGCGGTGCCGCAGGTATAGTCAAAGCAGAATCTGTCGCTGTAGGAAGTACCGCTCGCTTTGTAGCATCTGGTGCCGTCCGCCTTGCAGATATCGAGCGAAATCGTAAGCGAAGTGCCCGACGGAATAGTCGCCGAACCGCCGACATAAACCGCACGGTATGTGTAGGAGGTGTCCGCCTTTAACATACCGGCTATCGGCATGGTGAAATATGTCAAGCCTATGGTCGGAGTGCCGTTAAAGGTGAAAATATTAGTTTTCTGATTATAGGTTACCGTCACACCGTTGGAAGCGGACACGGTCGTAGTCGGCGCATAGAAATTGTTTGCCGATTTTCTAACCGTTGCTTCGTTGATCAAGTTAATCTTACTTGAGCCGTCATTCGGATCAAAATGTATCGTGTTGCGGTCAAGGTAATAGAAGTTTACCATCGTCAGCGACGTATCGTTGACTGCGGCAACCCATTCAAAAGAAGTTGCGTTACCGTCGAACTTAGGTACAGTTGTTGTTTTATTTGACGTTGTCGCAATCGTTGAACTTGTTCCCGAATAAGACATCGCCTTGCTTGTATAGTCGCTTGATGAAAGGAACTTCGGAAGAGAAGCGAGAACTTTGCCGTAATAGCTTGATGGGGTAATTGAAGTATTAGTCAGCTCGTAGCTGCCTGCATACGTAAATCCTGTGTAGCTGTCGGGAGCAAAGTAGACGTTATCACGGGCATTGTATGCAAGCGAATACTGCTTAGCATTGGGGATCTCAATGATCTTGTAATTGCCGTCAGCAAGCTTTTCAAGACCGAGATTGTATTCACGAGCCGTACAATTTACCTTGAGATCAGTACCTGTGACAAGACTGTCAATGTAGTTATTAAGATTTGTAACAAGAGTTGCTACAGATGAAGCTGTTCCGCCGTCAACCTTGGTAAGCTCACGGCAGGCACTCTTATAGGTATTTACAAAATTGGTATATGTCGAGCCGGTATAATAGTAGCTGGACATTGTGCCTGAATTGTAAATTCCGAGGTTGGGGAAGTTGTTCTGCGCTCTCTTAACTGCGGTACGGAGGTCAGTTTTGTCGGCCTGGTAGCAGTGAAGCTTCAGATAAACAATTACAGTTACCCAGTCACCGCCCTGATTGTTCATCTGGGCAGTCTTGATCTGATAATCCTTTGTTGCACCCTCCAAAATAGAGCGATTCCAGTTACCTGCATATTTAAGATTCTGCGAATCGTAGCTGCTGTTTCTGTTATCGGGAGTACCCATACCGGCGATATAGTAGTTGACGTTGTTCCACTCTTCACGCATTTTGTTGCCGTCACCCTGCGAGTTGATATATGTGGAAGATGTGATATCGGTTGCGTCACCTATCATCCATGCGCCGTTGTCCGATGTTGCCGTATCATCATTATCAGTCATCTGCATACCGACGCCGAGGTTCGGGATCTGATTAAGGTTGGAGTAACGGCTTGTATCAATATACAGTCCGCCGACACCTCCGGTATTGATAGCGGCAGTAAGATCTTTTCCTGATTCCCAGTAGAAGAAGCTGCCGGTCAGCTTGTTCGTGGTTGTCGAGCTTGAAAGCGTTGCCGAAGCGTTCTGAGTTGTCGACATCCAGTCGTGCGCCCAGTTGTTGCCGTAGTCCTTATACTTGAAATACGATGAACTGTTTGTTGCACTCGCAAAGGCGAGCTTCATCGCCGTTGACTGCAGACGGTAGTCGGGTTTATCTCCGATTACAACGTTCGCGTTGCCCGAGGTACCCATTCCCGATATCGGGAAGTTCAGAGCACCGCTTATAGTACCTGTATCATAGCTCATGAAGGGCATACAGGCGTACGCTTTATCAACAGTGGTATATTTGAGGTATGCCGCTTTTTGTTCTTTTGTGCCGACGGTCGGTGTGGTTGCATTGCTGTATATATTATGGAAACCGGACATCCATGAAAGCTGGCTGTTATCATGGTCGCTACCGTCAGTACATCTGACAGTTGCGCCTGCCGCCGTTGAAACAACATACGGCTTGTAAACATATGTATAAGCTACGGCTGTCTTGTAGTGTCCGTCAACAGAATCCTTATATGAAGCCGTCCACTCAATGTAACAGCCTGTATCACCGCTGATAAGATAAGGACTGTAGCCGGCGGTGGTCATTGTGGTGTTTAAAACTCCGGAGGAAAGAGTAAAGCTATACTCCGATTTTGAATAACGGGTTGAGCCTCCAAGGTTTATGTACGAATTGCTGTTGTAATAGCTCGCTGTGGTCGAGCTCGTCGAACCCATTTCGTTTCCGCTTGAATTCAGCCATTTAAAGCTGAGTTTAAACTCCGAAGCGTTCGGATAGTTGAAGTAAACGGTACCCGTAGTGTCTCTCGTTGATTTCGGCAACGGTTTTGTAAGATCCGAAATATCGTTCTGAACGAAATACTGGAACTGTGAACGAGTCTGAGAGATCCATGAATTTACCTGAGGTACAAGGTAAATTGCTTCGGGAACATAGAAATACAGCGGCGGAGACAACGGGGTGGAGGTCTTCATCGTTGTTTTCAGATTTGCCTGAGCCGTTGAAATTGCAGACGTCGGATCGGTAATTGTTCCTGCCGATGATGTGGATACGCAAAGGCTCTTTGCATATTCCTTCAGGTATCCGTTTATTGTGCTCCAGTTGCTTGCCGAGGTGTTAACGCCCGAATTGAGGAACTTGTGATAATAGGTTCTGGCGCTTCCCCTGTCAACAAGAGTTGCATTAAGGCGTACAGCCGCAATCTGAGAGCTGTATTCACTTGAGCCTATCCACGGATTCCAACGCAGAGAATACTCAAAGCGCATATATGTTGTATAAACGCCGTTGTTATATGATGCGATTGTTCGGCTTGTTCCGCCGGAGGTGGATTTTGTAAGATTGGTCTTTGCATTATAGATATTACCGTTGAGCTTATAAAGTCCGCGGACAAATACTTTGCCGTTGGATTCATTGCTGCGGTCAACATCGGGGCACCAGATCGTTGCCTGGGTATTCATACTGCCTGCTGCCAGTCCGCTTGTTGTGTTGCTTCTGAAATACTTTGAAGCGTCCCAGCCGACATAAGAACAGTTACGGATAACATGAAGATAGTTCTGATCCTCACCGCCGTCCGAATCGAACTCAACAAAGCCGGCAGAAAAGTTGGGAACCTGGCTGAAGTCAGAATATCTTGATGTATCAATGGTAATGTTAGCCGCCGCATAACCGTAGTTATCAGCCGTTGTTGAAGGACTGCCGCCAAAGTAGTTGGCGTTCTGTATCATATCCTTGGGTATATATGCCTTGTCGGTATAATCATCCCATATTGTATGATAAATTCTCGAGCCCTGACCGAAATATGTATTGTTGTTATACTCGGCATAGGCAACAAGAACACCCTCGCCGTCAGGATCGAAATAATTTGAATCAATCGGAGCCGAAAGACTGTTGGGATAGATGCTTGAATTGAAGTTGACAAGAGGAGCGGTAAGAGTTGAGCCCGTGCTCATAAACTTTGAGCCGACATTACCGCCCGAAACAGAATCAACGCCCGTGAGGAACGAATACGTTGACTGCTCGGCAGGATTGCCCGCTATACCGCCCGAAGTACCGTAATAATAGCCCCTGGTCGTCATACCTGCCTGTGCAAGCGACGGGAATTTAACTCCGGTATAGGCATAAGTGGTATAAGAACCGGAGGCGGTAGTATAAACTATCGTCCACTGAATAATATATTCTTTCGCCGTTTCCGCATTTGCAAGAGTAACGGTCTTTATCGTCTTGTTTACCGAGGACGCAGAAACAGATAAGGATTTATCTGAGGACATATATGTTCCGTCGGCAAAGGAAATATTCGTTATGCGGTTTGACGAAACCGTACTGCTCAGAGTTGAGTCATAAAGAGCAACCGAAAAGGTTACGCTTCTTGCCGTCGAGCAGGCAAAGCTCAGTACAGAGGTTGACGAGGTCGGCTCAGAAACCGAACCGTCCGTCGATGAGTTCAGAAAATACTGAGAGTCCTTTCCGCCCGGCTTTATGTAAATAAGCTCCGGCAAATTTATGCTGTACTCTGCGAAGGTGTTGGAAGTAGTACCTGCCTCCGTCAATGCGTGATCACCTTTTGAGATAATTGCTCCCGATATCACCGAACCGATATCAAAGAAGCAGAAGGTGGTCAAAAGCATCGTAAGACAAAGGAGCACACTGAGCGTACTTCTTCCGAATTTTGAAAGCTTTTTCATTCTAATGGACCTCCCCGGAAAGATGATTTATATATAATGTTACCGAACCCGACCGCAATTTTAAGTCCGAGCACAGTAATTAGTACAAATTAGTCTTTTAGTAAAAATATACAAAAACCCAATTTTCCATTATAGATAATATTATATTATCATAAATTATAATAAAAATCAACTATTTTTTTGACAGGTAATGCTCAATTTTTATGTTTAAAATATATATTTTTTCGTCATTTATAACAATTTATTCATATTTGTAACAATGTCACAATTTTTATCCGATAATTCGACGGTCTTATACAAGAAAGCAGCAGCCTATATCGGTTTGGCGTCCGATACAAGCCGCTGTTGCATACGTTTTTTCACTTTTTATATGCTTCAAGCCTGTAAATAGGCTGTCCGAGGTCAGAAAAGCGTTTTTCATATTCTGTAACAATATTTCCCTCGAAATCGCTGTTGTGCAGATCAAGCGAAACATTTCTTATTGCAAAGCCGTATTCTGAAAATTCCTGTATAGAATATTCAAAGAAGTGCATATTGTCCGTTTTCTGATGAATCTCGCCGTCCGAGGTCATAAGCCTGTCGAAGATTGCAAGAAACCTCCTGTTTGTCAGGCGGTGATTTGCATACTTTTTCTTAGGAAAAGGGCAGGAAAAATTCAGATAAATCCTATCGGCAATACCGTCGGGAAGATATTTCGGAAGATACTCCGCCGAGCCTTTTATGAAACGCAGATTAGGTACGTTTTCCTCAATCGCTTTTTCTGCGGCAATGACTATTACGTTTGCGCTTTTTTCAACGGCAATATAATTTATGTCCGGATTACGCCTTGCGATCTCGGCGGCGAACTGTCCCTTTCCGCAGCCGACCTCAATACGCACGGGATTGGAATTGCCGAACCATTTTTCAAGGTCGATGTATTCCTTTTCCTCAATCGCTGTGTTGAAATTTTTATCCTCACTCTCGATCGAAAAGATGATATCGCCGCAGTCGGCAAGTCTTTTGTCGAGGTTCTTTTTTCTTCTCATTCTCATAGTGTTCGCTCCGTTATATGTTTTGTTTTTATACAATAAATTAAAACCACTTTATTCTACACTTTTTTTATTTTACAGTCAACCGCTTGACAAAAAAGTTAAAACAATATATAATTCACTCAATAGCCGTGACGGGAAGAAGTAAGCGAAAAAAAGATGCAAAGAGAGCTTTCGGCTGGTGTAAGAAAGCGTGAATTTTTCGTCCGAATACATCCCTGAGCTGCGTGGCTGAAAACAAGTAGGCTTCGCCGTGTGCGCGCGTTAAAGCGTCAGAGTATTTTTACTCGCCGAGGCTGTACCTGTGAGGGTGCGGTGAACAGAGGTGGTAACACGATAATTCGTCCTCTGCCCAAGGGCAGCGGACTTTTTTATTTTTATGTGAAAGGAACAAATTATTATGACGATTTATGACGAGCTTGTCGCCCGTGGACTTATTGCTCAGGTCACGGACGAGGACGAAATCAAGGAGCTTATCAACAACGGCAAGGCGGTTTTCTACATCGGCTTTGATCCGACTGCCGACAGTCTCCATGTCGGTCACTTTATGGCACTCTGCCTGATGAAAAGACTTCAGATGGCAGGCAACCGTCCCATTGCCCTGCTCGGCGGCGGCACGGGAATGATCGGCGATCCCTCAGGCAGAACCGATATGAGAAAAATGCTGACGAAGGAGGATATCGACCACAACATCGCCTGCTTTAAAAAGCAGATGAGCCGCTTCATCGAATTCGGCGACGATAAGGCGATTATGGTAAACAATGCGGACTGGCTTCTTGACCTCAACTATGTTGATGTTCTGCGTGATGTCGGCGCTTGCTTCTCGGTCAACAATATGCTTCGTGCCGAATGTTACAAGCAGAGAATGGAAAAAGGACTCAGCTTTCTTGAGTTCAATTATATGATAATGCAGAGCTACGACTTCTATCATCTTTTCAAGGAATACGGCTGTAATATGCAGTTCGGCGGCGACGACCAGTGGTCAAATATGCTCGGCGGAACGGAGCTTATCAGAAAGAAGCTCGGCAAGGACGCCTACGCAATGACGATCACCCTGCTCATGAACTCCGAGGGCAAGAAGATGGGCAAGACCGCTTCGGGTGCGGTATGGCTCGATCCCGAAAAGACAAGTCCTTACGAATTTTATCAGTACTGGCGCAATGTCGGCGATCAGGACGTTCTCAAATGTATCCGTATGCTCACTTTCCTTCCGCTTGAAGAAATTGACGCAATGGATAGCTGGGAGGGCGCACAGCTCAACGAGGCTAAAGATATCCTTGCATTTGAACTGACAAAGCTCGTCCACGGCGAAGAGGAAGCCGCAAAAGCAAGAGAAGCCTCAAAGGCACTTTTCGGCGGCGGAGCAAACCTTGACAATATGCCGTCTACCACTCTTTCGGGCGAGGATTTCACCGACGGAAAGATAGACATTCTTGATATTCTTCTCAAGACTGGCATCACCAAGTCACGAGGAGAAGGCAGACGTCTTGTTCAGCAGGGAGGCGTTTCCGTTGACGACAAAAAGGTGACGGAAATCGGTCTTTCGTTCACTGCAGATGAGCTTAACGCAAATCCGATCATAGTCAAAAAGGGCAAGAAGATCTTCCACAAGGTTCAGGCATAAGCCGGAGGAGAAAATGAAATGAAAATTGTAAAAGCTTTCTTTGTGATGCTGCACATTCAGCTTGCAATTCAGTATGCAATAGTGCCGCTTACATTATTTAATTCCGAGCTGTTGTTCAATTCAAAAATATTGTCAACATTATATTTTGTATCGCTTATTCTCTTTTTTATAGCGACACAGATTGTCGGTTGGATTGCCGCCGTGGCTGCGATAAAAATGTATCTCAATTCCGAAACCGAAAATCTGGATAAGTCATGGAAATTGCTAAAGATAAAAACCGTTCCGTTTTATATCTTAAACTTCATTTACTGCATCGGTTACTACTTTGTTTTGATCGGTGCGAGCCGAGGAATGATTTGGTTTGTCATAATTCCTATGCTTATCCCTGTCTGGTACACCTGTGCTTTCATCATTCAAAGCGGATTTTTCGGTGCGGCAAACATTGCAGTCATCAGAAAAAGATACAGAAATAATATCTCGGTCATCAATTATCTTTTACAGTTTATTCCCGTGCTTGATGTTATCAGCACAATAACGGTCAGGCATAAAGTAAAAAAACTTCAGGCGGATTTCGCAGAAGAAAATAATCAATAACAAAAATCTGTTGCGTTTTTTCTGCAACAGATCTTTTGTTTAAAGGCTGTTTATAATTTCATCAACAATCGGCGAAGGATCAATTACATTGCCGAAAATACGGTCAAGCTTTCTTTCTTCAAGCTCCGCCTCTTTCAAAGATTCAAACGCTTCGTTCATCAGCGATCGGTAAGCCTTCATCGTGAAATTCAGTCTGTTTTTTACAAGCTCCCTGTCCTTTGAATGAAAACGTTCGGCATAAACCTTTCGTTCCTTTTTCGGCGCGATACGGTGATAATATTTCGAGGAAAAAACTCCGAATTTAAGTTCGGGAATTATAATATGCTCGACCGTTTCCGAATCAAGGGAGCAAACACAGCTCACAACATCATATCCCGAGCCGAGGGCATAACGCCTGAGTCTGTCAACGATAAGGCTTGATACTGCGCCCGTTTTATCGGCAATGACGGCAAGTCTTTCACAACCGTCAAAGGCTTTCATATTCAGTTCAACCCCGTCGGAGGTGACGCAGGAAACAAATTTTTTCGTTTCTGTTCCCACCCTGCCCTGCAAAGTTCCGCCGCATCTTTTCCACAGGCGCGAAGAATATTCGATCACCTTTCCGACATCTGTGCTTTGCAAATCAACACGAAGCATATCGTCCCTTATACTGTTTGCCGCAGTCAGAAATCTTTGACAGCGTTCAAGCTTTTTTCTTCGGGATCCGAGGCAAATATGTAATAAATCAAGTGAGATTTTTTCTAAAAAAGTTTCATCGAGATTTAATATTTTTTTCGATTTTTCTATCTCTTTTTTGCTCAGAAAATTTTCGTCCGCAATTAAAAAATTTTTTTCGGCACAGAAAATTCCGAAACATTTTTCCCAAGAAAAAAGTAATTCATTTTTTATATTTTCTCTGCAAAGCTCTTGAGAAACGAGAAGAAAAATTTTTTCTTTCAGTTCGGAGGATCCTCCGGAAATCACAAATATATTTTCGCAGATATCGGAATCAAAAATTCCCGAATGAACTCCGCAGGCCGTCTGCACACCGTAATAGAAACAACTGTTGTCCATCGGATCACCTCGTTATTTTTTTATTATATTCTATTCGGTATAGCTAAGAATGTGCTTGTAAGTTTTTTAAAAAAGTGATAAAATAATTCTGCAAATGAGGTGATGCAATGCTCAGTAAGGATATTATTTCATCAATGCTTCCCGACACGCTCGTGGAGGTGTATAAGGTTACGGACTCAACAAACACAAGGGCAATCAAGCTCTCGGAAGAAACAGATAAAGCCGTGCTTGCGGTCTCCGAGGAACAGACTCAGGGACGGGGCAGGCAGGGTAAAAGCTTCTATTCTCCTGCCGGAGGCGGAGTGTATTTTTCACTTGTTCTCCGTCCTGACGGTGAGCTGAACGATGTGGTTTTCGTCACCTCTGCCGCCGCCGTTGCGGTTGCAAAAACTATTGAGGAAATGACCGGGCTTGAGCCGAAAATTAAGTGGGTAAACGATGTTTATCTTGACGGCAAAAAGATTTGCGGAATACTTGTGCAGTCCGTCATTCAAGGCGGCAAGGTCAAGGGCGTATGTATCGGCATCGGCGTTAATATCAGCACCGAGAAATTTCCCGAAGAACTCATCGGACGGGCAGGCTCACTCGGCAGAGAGATAGACCGCAATATTTTTGTTGCAAAGGTGTGTGAAAAGCTCATCCGCTTCGGAGAAAATATTTCCGACAGAAGCTATCTTGATTATTACAGAAAAAATTCCTGCGTGATCGGCAAGGATATTAAATATTACGAGAACAACACCGAGCATTTTGCAAGGGCAATCGGTATTGACGATAACGCAAACCTTGTTGTCAGCGAAAACGGAGAAATAAAAAATCTCTCCAGCGGAGAGATCACAGTAAGATTTTAAAAAACCGTTCCTTTTCTTTCGGAAAGGGAACGGCTTTTGTTATCATATATTGTTGTATTTTTCTTCCGTCCTGCGGATAAGCTCCAGGGCTTCGCTGTTGTCCGATTTTGCAGATTTTCGGGCAGACTTTTTTTCGGCAGATTTTTGTGAAGTTTTCTTCGCCGCAGTTTTTTTCGGCGCAGTCTTTTTTTCCTTCTTTTCTGCCGCCGACGTCTTGCTCAGAATCTCTTTATAGCTTTTATTGATGCTTCGGTATTCTTTCTTTAAATCGGAAAGCGACGAAAATGTCTCGCCCAAAAGCATTGAAACGCTGTCGAGATACTCCTGAACGGCGGCGATATTTTCCTTGGCTTCTTCAATCTGTTCAGACGTCATATCCTTTACCGAATTGCCGAAGAAACGGGCCGACTCAATATAGTTGTCGGAACATTCCTCCGCCTGACGAAGGAAAAGCTTGGACGGTTGATTTTTTTTGATACCCTTCTCATGCTCGGAAATTTCCCGTGACAGCTCGGATATTTCAATGTCTTTTTCGGCAATTTCCGACCTGAGACGCTCCGCCTCTGCCCTCAGCGAGTCAAGCTTTTCGGAATCTTTTTTCGCTCTGTTAAGCTTGATCTGCAAGGCATTGATATGATTCATAACATCGGCGCAGTCATAGCCGCCGAACATCACTTTTTTCAGGATAACTTCCTGCATAACGGACATTCTCCTTATTTATTCAACATCGGAGGTACAGTGAGGACACTTGACAGCCTCGATGTCGATTTCGGATTTGCAGTAGGGGCAAACCTTGGTTGTGGGAGCAGGCTCCTCCTCCTCGGGCTTCTTGCGAAGACGCTCGGAAACATCGTTGATAACCTTGATGATAGCGAAGATAACAAGAGCCATAATGAAGAAGTTGATGATGGCTGTGATGAACTTGCCGTAGTTTATTGTTGCTTCACCGATCTTGACTGCAAGAGATGAAAAATCAACCTTGCCTAAAATGATACCGAGAAGCGGAGTAACGATATCGTCAACAAGCGAGCTGACTATCGCCTGGAACGCACCGCCGATGATAACGCCGACTGCAAGATCAATAACGTTGCCTCGCATAATAAACTTCTTAAATTCCGCAAAAAATCCTTTTTCTTTTGACATAACCGAACCACCCTATAATTATTTTTAATTATATTAGCATATCTGTTATTTTTTTTCAATAATTTAAATGAATATTACGCAAAATTTTTTGGATTCAGTCGGATTATGGTCTGAAAAATCAGTTGTTGTAATACAGATCGTTGTCGGTATAACGGCAAAGAGGATAGGCAATCTCCTGCGTAGGAATATCATCTGCACCGTAATCGGATACCAGTCCGATCGGTGAGGAAATTTCAACCGGCTTTGCCGCATCGCTCGGTTCGGCGCACAGCGTCACGGCAAAGGAGGAAATCTTCGCTTTTCCTGCCTCCGACGCTCCGAGCATAAGCGTGAAGTACACCTCCTCGCAGAAGGTGTTGTCCTCGGAAAAATTGTAGCTGGTGAAATATGCCTGAAGCACGCTCGACACGGGAATGATGTGCGTACCTGCCGTCAGTTCGATTTCCTGCATAAACTGCAAAGCTGTTTTCCTGTCGCTGAACTCAAGCTCAGAAGAAAATTTTTGATAAAGCACGGGGTTTATCTTCACCGTACACGCTTCCTCGGCTTCGACCGTTACATAACCGCTGAGAAAAATATTGCACGGGAAATCAAGGCTGAGCTTATACGATGAAATCGGCATTTTTTCAAGCTCGGAGGTTCCGTTCACGGTGAAAACATCGTCTGCTCCGCTCTTTTTCCACGAGATATGTTTGATGAACGGCTGAGGTTTCCTTTTGGGAAGAAATCGGCTGTTCCGAACCATAACGGCAATCGTATTTCCGATAAATTCGGTGTATTTTGTTATGCAGTAATTTGTCATTGCGCCGCCGTAAAGGTTGGTCGTCCACACAAGTTGACAGGCATTTACCCCGTAGGTGTCAGCCGCATAGTCCGACATATACGGATTGATCGAGGCGGCAAGCACCGCTTCGTCGGTGTAGTCGGAATAGTCATATTCATAATTGAAATTATTGACAAGATCCGCAAGCGCCGTTATGCAGTTTGCGTGCTGACGGGGATAAAAAATTGTTCGTCCGGCATATGTAGCGTTGCTTGTGTGAAGCTCCATAACGGCACAGAGCTTATCGTTCTTTATGCTTTCAAGATATGCCATAACAACCTGAGTTTCTTTCTGATCGGCTGCGGAATCACCCTTTTTTATTCTCACGCACTCGTCCCATTTATACGGAAAATTGTACTCGACATTCATTCCGTTTTTGTTGTAGGCAAGTCCCTGTGACAGTCCGTAAGGATTGACGGCAGGAATCACGGTGATCTTCACCTTTTCGTGAAGCATACGAAGCGTGTCGTCACTATCATAGTCACGGCAGAGGCAGTCAAGAAAATGTGAAAGAGCAAGCAGAGCGCATTTATCCATTCCGTGAAAACAGGTTGCGATCAAAATCGACTTTTCGTACACGGCAGGCGAAAAGGAATAGGCATAAATAATATTTTCATCGTCGGTGTCCGTACCGAGCACCTCCCTCGTCACATAATCGGGGAAATCGGCAAGAAGCGGATTTAGCCTGAAGTCAAGGTAATCCTCATACGGCACCTTGTATTTTGAAAGCGGCGCAACACCCTCCGAGTCGGTAAACTCCGTCGGCAAATACCAGTCGGGCGTCAGACCTGCCGCCTTAACTCCGCTCGCATTTTTGATTTTTTCTATCTCCTCTGAAACCCTCTGCGACAGGCGGTTTTTATACTCCTCGGCAGACCTCTCCAGCTCCTTAACGGCATTGATAACGAGGTTGCTGTCCTCCTCTATCCACTCGCCCATCGCCTCGACGCCCTCCTCAACGTGATGAGCCACGGAATTGGTCGTGATAATAACATCATCGTCGCTGATACCGAAAACGCCGATTTGCAGTATGCCCTCTTTTTCGATGCACGGTGACGGGATTGTGCAGGCGTCGTTTTCAAGAGTGACACGGTAGTTATCCGCACCGCCCACTGAGAACACAGCCGTTTTCGCAAAGCCGTCCCATGCTTCGTCAAAGGTGAATTGGCAGGTATCATAATTTACACTTCCGCCCGTTGTGATGCAGTCCTCTGTTATTTTCAGTCGGTTTCCCTCGACCGACAATTTAATTATGTTCATATCAAACATCCTCCTTGTTATAATAATTGATCAGTTTTTTTCCTATTGCGGCAAGCTCACGCTTCTGGTCATAGAAAATCGTCAGCTTGCGCTTTGTTTCATAGGTTTTCAGGTAGTTTCCCGAAGCATAGGACTCCTTCAAAACCTTCCTGTATTTTTTTATCAGCTCATCTATCAGCTTTGCGGAGTCAAGGTATTCTTCGCCCAGCTCCTCTAAGGTCTTTTGCACGAATAGTCCCCTCTCCCGTTTTTAAAACGCATTTCAATCTCAGCGTTGAAAAGAGCGGAATACCTGATCGCCGTTGTCAGCGACGGGAGCTTTTTTCCCGATTCGATTTCAGAAAGCTCACGAACACTTATTTTCAGATTTGCAGAGAGCCGTTGCTCGCTGATTGCATAAGAAATCCTCAGATTTCTAAGCTCGGCACAGAAAGAATTTGTGTTCCCGTTTTTTGCGGCGCAGATCTCCAACGCTCTGTTCACCTGCAAAGGAACAAGCTCCGCCTTTGCAATATCGTTCTGATACTCGATCAGCGGCGTCATCAGTCGAACTATGCCTTCGTTTGCTCTCATCAGAGTTTGATAAGCGTTCGGCTGACTTACTCCGAGGGCTTTGCCGATCTGCGAGGTGTTCATTCCGTCGTAAAGATAGAGCTTCATCACCCTTTTCTGTATCGGCGTCAGCTCGTTTTCAATGATTTTTTCAACGATCTTTGCTGTTGTCAGCTCACGGAGCCTGAACACGAATTCGTCCAGAGTTTCAAGAGCCTCCTCCTCGGAAAGACCTCCGAGCCGCATACACCGCAATGCGGTTTTCGCCTCCTCCACAGAAATAATTTTTTCAGAAATGTTATTCATTTTAACCTCCGACAACATTATTATCGGTCTTTCGTCCGACGGACATATAATAATTCCAAAACTGTCTTTTACACGGATATAGAGTTTTTTCGGTTATTGTCGGCATATTTCGGCTAAAAAAAGAGCCGCCGCAATAAGCGACAGCTCACAATAATATTCTTTCTATTAAATTTTCTCTATTTCAGCGGCTATATCCGCTTCGCAGGAGCGCATTGCTTCAATCGTTTTCTCCCAAAGCACCGTCAGCTCCCAGCCGAGCATTTCCGCTCCCTTTTCAATGACCTCACGGGAACAGCCTGCGGCAAACTTTTTGTCCTTATACTTCTTTTTGAGGCTCTTGACCTCCATATCCATAACGCTCTTTGAAGGTCTCATCAAAGCCGCCGCTCCGATAAGTCCCGTAAGCTCGTCCACCGCATAGAGAACCTTTTCCATTTCATGCTCCGGCTTAACGTCAACCGTCAGATCATAGCCGTGAGAACAGATCGCATGGATCATATCCTCCCCTACTCCCGCCTCACGCAGAAGCTCGGGAGCCTTTATGCAATGCTGATCCGGATACTGTTCAAAATCTATATCGTGAAGCAGTCCGACTATGCCCCAGAACTCAGCGTCCTCACCGTAGCCGAGGTCGTTTGCGTACCATTTCATAACTCCCTCAACGGTCAGACCGTGCTGAAGATGAAATCTTTCGCTGTTGTACTTTTTCAGAAGCTCAAAGGCTTCCTCTCTTGTGATATTGCTTTTCATCAGGAACACCTCTTATATAATATTAAAGACCAAAGCCTTTAACGCATTGTAAACCATTGTTATCAGCTTTTGCATACCGGGCTGAGAAATAAATTTCAGTATAAAAACAAGCAGACTGTCCTGCGGAGAATTGCTTTCAACTATCGGATTTTCGCTGTTAAAGCTGACCTTTTCTCCGTTCATCACCGTGAAATCAAAGGTCCTTGAGCCTATCGGAGTGACTGCACCGACCTGAACATAGTTCACAGTCACCTCAGTCTTAACTCCCGAAGCGCACGGAATTTCACCCTTAAACGGAATTTCAATTTTTCCGCCGACAGGTATCTCTTTCAAGAACGAATTGTCAAAATCAAGCTCCATTCCGCCGCACGAAACGGAAACAATCCTCAAAGGATATTTTTTAGAGCAGTTTTCAACAACAAGCGTGTTGTCAGCCTGAGAAACATAACCCTCAACGCTGTTGTTGAAGTGTGCAAACACAGCCTGACATCTGTTTGTGTCGGCGTGGAACTGCGGGAACTCCTTGTAGGTGTATATATCAATTCGGTCGTCCGTAAACATCAGTCTTGTGATAAGCTCGGTGTTGTAGTCGCTCTTGACCGTCATTCCGTGATAGAAGCCGTCAACAAACCAAGTGTATTCGGGCAGGTAGCAGGTTGAAGCGTCAACCTCCATTGACGGAGAAAGATGATTGTGTGACTTATCACGGCAAACGGTTTTGAGCGTTTCATATCCGTTCGCAAACCTCTTTCCGAACGGAGCGCAGGCCGCACCGGTTGACGAGGACGCCGAGATAATTGCATCTCCGGCTTCGCCTCTGCCCACGATATCCTTGTTGCCCATACCTGCAATAATGTAGACGTTTATTCCTGCGTCAACGCAAGCCTGAAGCCTTTGTGCCATAGAGGGATAAATCTCCCTGTGGAAGCGATCGCTTTTCTCAAGCAACGGTGCTGACTCCTCTGAATTGAAGCAGGTATTCCTGATACTTTCGTAATCGTTCGCAGGAACAAAATCGAGCATACTGCCCCAGTAACCCATTACGTTTTTGATATACGGAAGCAAACAGCCGAGAACCTCGTCGATAAAATTCAAATTCTCGTTTGACAAAAGCCAATGATAGTCATTTTCATACATCATACCGTTTTCGATGAAATAAAGAAGATTTTCTTCATCGAATTTGATGTTGCCCGTGTAGAAACCGTATGCAACAGTTGAGCCGCCAATCGCAGGAATGGTCAGCAAAACATTATTGATTTTATCGGCTTTTTTCTCGCCGTAAAGATTGAGAAAGGTTGCCCCGACCTGTCCGCCGTGGCTCACACAGTAAATATTTACCTTTTCGGCTCCGGTGTACTCAAGCACGCTGTCAATGTATCTGTCAAGATCGGCGGCACATTTTTCAACATTCATTCTGAAATCGGTGCTGAAATTGAAGATATATTCGTTCCAGTCCTCACCGATATAACTGCCGAACATCGCCATGATCTCCTGCTCATACATATATTTTCCGTCCTCGTTTTTGAGCAGATAGGTGTTGCTTGAATCCGCCGCAGTTGATGTGTATGTATGGATATCATAAGCACTTGTTCCGTCGGGATTGCATCTCATATGTTCAAACATCTGCGCAAACTCAACGCCTACGGTATCGGCGATAAGCTGAGCGTTTCCCTCTGTCAGCTCCTTAACGCCTTTGGCAAGATCTATCGAACGTGCAAGCACCCTTTTCAAAATAAGCTCGGTGTCAATTCCCCAGACGTGAGTTTTTGTACCGTCCTCATTTTGCATATAAAGTCCCGATGACGAGTAGCCCGGCACAATGATTATCGGGTAAAACTCCTCACGGTCAATTACTGCCGCAAAGCTTTGAACACTCAGCGTTAATGCGATAATAATGCTTAGAATTACTGCTATTGTTTTCTTCATATTGCCCTCTCCTATAAAAACTATACCGCTATTATATCACCGCTTGAACAGGTTTTCAACAATAAAAACAACTGCCGTATTCGCTGAATGAACACGGCAGTCAAATTATTTAATCTCTTCTCAAAGCTTCTATCGGAGTCATTTGTGCGGCTCGTTTTGCAGGATAAATTCCGAAGAAAATTCCTATTGCGCTGGAGAAGCCTACGGCGATAAGCACCGTTGTGAACTTGACGGCTATCGGTATTTTCAGATATGCCGCCACCGCCAATGCTCCGCCGACACCGAGGATAAAGCCGATCGCTCCGCCGAGCAGACACAGAATTACCGATTCCGTTAGGAACTGGAGCATTATTGTTGATGTCTTTGCTCCCAGCGCCTTTCTGATACCGATTTCCCTCGTTCGTTCCGTAACCGACACAAGCATAATGTTCATTACGCCTATTCCGCCGACAAGAAGGGAAATTGCGCTGACAGCGGCAATAAACGTTGTGAAGATATTGATAACGGAATCAAGCAGGTCAATATACGTTGCCATTATATTCAGAGTATATACCGAATCGTCAAAATCGCCGTGCCTTGTCTTGATAAGGTTGAGCGCAGACTCGCCGACATTGTCAAGATCCGCCCCGTCGGTCGCCATAAAATAGACCTGAGTGAATTTATTTACCGTGTCGCTCAGCTCTCCGTTGAGCGACGCCGGAATACCGATCATTGCCATAGTCATTTGGCTTGATGACGAATACATCGACATCATACTGTCCATCTGATCCTGTGAAATCATTGAATTGTCCGTCATATCGACAACTCCGATAACCTTGAGCGATACCGTGGTGTTGTTGACGGTGTAATTGATCGTCTCGCCGACGCAATTTTCCTTTCCAAAAATGTCCTTAGCCGTCATCGTGCTTATAATGCAGACATTACTCTTCTGTTCGTATTCGTCCCTTGTCCATGATCTGCCGTATTTCGGAGTAAGCTGATTGACAATGAGCATATCCTCGTTGCCTGCAATCGTAATAGAATATCCGCTGTAACCATTCGCCTGAACCTGACCGAATGTGAACTCATACGGGGTGCAGTATGTGACATTGCTCAGCTTTTTGATTAAGGAGATATCCTCCTCCGTGATGTACTGAGACTGATTTGCAACGTTCACATTAACGGCTATCTGAATCGCATTCGATCCCATATCCTCTATCATTCCGACAATATAGTCACGTCCGCCGTTGCCTATAGTGACGATCGCAATGACCGAAGCAACGCCGATTATAATTCCGAGCATCGTCAGAAGAGAACGCATCATATTCGTTTTTATGCTGTAAATCGCAATGCGTATATTTTCTCTGATATCCACAGCCGTCCTCCGTTACTTCAGCTTAACCTTTACTCCGTCTTCAAGTCCGCTTGTATTCTTAATCAGAACATCGCCCTCATTAACGCCGGAAAGCACCTGATAATATGTGTCGTTGGCAATTCCGAGGGTTACCTCTTTCCTGACCGCCTGTGATTTTTCGCTGTCATAAACATAGACATAAACCTCAGAGCCGTCAATTACGATGGCCTCAACGGGAACAACAAGGGCGTTCTCCTGAGTGTCCGTGATTATTGAAATATCGACATCGGTGCCGACGATAAAGGATTTATCGCCGTCCTCGATCGTGACCTGTGCAGGGATAGTGTTCGTGTTTCCGCTGCCCGACATGATTGAATTGATATCGAGCGAGCTTCCCGACGAGGTTGCAACCGCTCCGACATAGGAAACCTTGCCCTCGTGGACGGTATTGTCCGCCGATTTGACCGTAACCTCCTGGTTCACGCTGACATCCAGAACATCATATTTGCTCAGCGAAATATCGGCAACAAGAGGATAGTTCAGCACCTTGATACCTACCTTTTCCGAACCGAAAAATGCGCTTATCATATTTGAAACATCAAGTCCCGAAGAAATTGAGGAAATAATCGAGCTGATATCAACATTCTTGCCGTCAACAACAGTCTTGGTCTCGACCGTCTCTCCGACCTGAATATTGACCTCGCTTACAAGTCCTTTTTGCTCTGCAACCCAGCCTTTTTTCATCTCATTGGTCTGAGTGAGGGCTTTCTGATATTCCTCCTGTGCGTTTTCGTAAACGGTTTTATAAATCGAAATATAGTTATCGTCAGACTGCAATTCAAGGGTTGCAAGCTGAGCCTTGAGCTGAACGAGACTCATCTCTGCATTTATCAGTGCGCTCGAACTGCCGCCCATCTGAGCGAGAGCCGCCATATCGAATGAGCCGTTACTGCCTGCGATCGTGCTGAGATTGTCAAGCAGTCCGGAGATATCCGAGCCTGTCGAGCCTGCCGAAAGGAAAGAAGAAAGCACCTTTCTTGCGGTCTCCTCGTTATATTCAACGCCGAAAAGCTTTGCGACCTTAATAAATCTCTTTACCAGATCATCGGAGACCTTAACTCCCGACTCCTTCTTCTCCGTTGAGGCTGTCGCTGTCGTTGTTGTCTGGGACTGCGCTTTCAGCTTCTCGATCTGAGTCTCAAGCTCGGCGATTTCCTTCTTGGTCGAGGTGATTTTTTTGCTTGCGGAAGAAGATGCGTTCTTCGCCTTGTTGTATGCGGCAAGAGCCTTTTCGTAGTTGTTTTCCTTCTCCGTCAAAGCCGCTTCGAGAGAGGAAACATCAAAGGTTGCAAGCACGTCGCCCGCCTTGACCGTGTCGCCCTCCTTTACATTGACAGTCTTGACCTTAACCTTGTCGATAAGCGTGAAAGACTTTTCCGACGCAGTTGAGACCGTGCCGGTCGTGTCAAGCGTTTCATTGATCGTCTGCTTGGTGACCTGAACCGTGCTGACGGCAAGCTTTTCCTCAGGCTTGAAAATCATATATGCGGTAACGGCAAGCACCGCCACGGCAAGCACCGAGCAAAGAACAATAACTTTTTTGTTTTTCTTCTTTTTTTGCATAAACGCACCCCTTAACTATATATCTATGTAATATAAATACTTTTTCGGGAGACATAAATGAAACCCTTAAAAATAATAATTCCGTTGTTAATAATAATTTTTTTGACCGCCTGTGTCGGACAAAAGCAACTGAACACGGACGAATTTCTGAAAAAATACAGCCTGATTTCGGAGCAGTCGTTTGACACCGGGGATATGACCGTCACCGAATCCGCAAACGGCTATAAATACAGCTTTTTGAATAACGGCATTATGATTTGCTTATTTTCGGGAGCTGACGGCGTGATAACCCAATGCACGGTCACGGCCGCCGATTTTGACGAAACCGGATTCAATTCGGTATGTCAAAAAATCATAGAAGCGTTTACAGGCTTTTCCGCCGAAAGATGCGCCGCATTTTTAAAAAGCGGCGGTGAAAATGACGAATATCATCTGGTTTTAAACAACACCGGCGCAGGGAAAACGATGATTCTTAATAAAGTCGGCAGTGAGCTGAACTCAAACGGTATGCCGACTCTGAAAAGAGAAGTTGAGGATGAGGACATAGCACGTCCGACGCTTTCCGATACGCCAGATTCTACATCCTCAATTAAACAATAAAAATAATGCGTATAAATTAAGTAAATGTTAAAAAACGGTTAATAAGCAATAAAAAGCAAAAAGGTGACGGAAATCCCCATCACCTTTAAACTGCATTCTAAATAGAATTAACCAACAAAACCGCAAGCCGGGATCTCCGGTTCGTCTACCGGGACAGACTCTTCTTCAGCTTCTGTTGTGGTCTCTTCCTCTTCAGGCTTATAATAAAGCTCAAGCGCCTTATTTGCAATAATGCTGTTAGAGATAGCATTATTGAGAGCCTCGGTGTCAACGCCGGCATCCGTAAGGAATGCGTCAACAACATCGCGAACCGCACCGGGATCCTGAAGCTCATCAGTGCCGATACCCTTATTGTTGATGTAACCCTCAAGAGTAGAAATAAGGTCAGCGATGTCTTCCTTTGCAGCACCGGTCTTAACTGCATCGACAATGTCGTTAGCGATTTCTTCAGCCTTCTCGTCATTCTGAAGCTCGGAAACTACGCCTTCGATGGCTGAAGTGGTGGTCTCGGGAACTTCTTCCTCGGCATTTTCAGCACGAACGGAGAAAGCAACGGTTGCGCATACAGCAGCTACCATAAGAATTGCCAAGAACTTTTTCATACTTATCTTCCTTTCATAATATTTATTAGCATGAGTATTGTAACTCATATTAATACAAAAGTCAAGCAGTTTGGAAAAAAATCCTAAATCAATCCTCGTTGAAGTATCTCCAGCAGATAGTTACCGTTCTGCCGTCAACATCATATCGGTCAACATTGTGATAAGCGTTGATCGAGCCTTCTTTGAAGCCCTTATTGTCAAGCTGTTCGGTGAAAAGATCTCTGATCTTTGTTGTCGGGAAATCGATCGTCGCAACCATAACGAGAGTTGTCTGGTCACGGTGCTTCTCAAGTACACCTGTCTCGAAATCCGCCGCCCACCAGCAGTTTCTCTTGCTGTAATCAATCTTCATAACCGGAGTTGCATCGGTTGACTTTTCATACTGCCAGAGCTTCATTGAAACGGGCATTGCGTCCTCGTCCTCAACGCTCTTGTAAAGCAACCAGTCAGCGCCGGGTTTCTCCAGCAAGGACTGATTATGCTCCCTGTAATAGAAGCCGACCTCACAGCCGACGGTCGCCATAGCATACTCGCCCTTCCAAAGCTCGATGAGCCAATCCTTGTTGTCATATGTAAAATATGCTCTGATCGTCTGGAGATAGAAGTTTACGAACATTGCGCCCATGTCGTAATACTTGTTAAAGCCGAATTTTCTCTGATAGGCAAGAGAATTGTAAACTGAGTTGGGTGTTGCCTGAGTTGTAGGCGGAGTTGTAGACGGTTTTGTCGTCGATTTTTTAGTTGTTGTCGTCTTGTTTGTCGGGGTTGTTCCCGGATTAGTGCTCGTGCCGGGTTTAGCGGTAGTATTTATCTGGCTTGCAGAATACGAACCGCCCGACTGGTTGGAATTATAAATCACCGAGTGTCCCTCGTTATCAACAATATATGACTGACCGTCCTCGCCGACAACGATCTGTGTCGGGCCCTCAAGTATTCCGTCTCCCTGACCGATCTGAATTTCATCTCCGCCGGCGGAGGTGTTTTTCTTTGTGATCTTCTTTACCGAGCCGCAACCCGTCATAACAAGACTGAACACAAATATAAATGAACAAAGCAAAGCTATGTACCGTGTTTTTGAATAAGTCTTTTTCATTTTACACAATCTCCATTATATTTTTTATCATTGTATCATAAACAACAAAAAAATACAATACCCAAAAAATTCCTCATTTTTCCTCTGTGTTCATGAAAGATTACCTGCATTTGCGAGCATCTCTCTTGCGCTTTCAAGCTGGAGCTGAGTGATCTCCATTCCGCCCATTATCCTTGCGATTTCGGAGACTCTCTCCTCCTCGATGAGCGACTTGATGTTCGTGTAGGTTTTGCCGTCCGAGACGGACTTGCTTATATAAAGGTGAACGTCGCCCTGCGCCGCAATCTGTGCAAGGTGAGTTACGCAGATTACCTGCCTGCCCTTTGATGCGCTTCTGAGCTTCATTGCAATTTTCTGCGCCGCCCTGCCGCTGACTCCCGTGTCGATCTCGTCGAATATCATCGTATCAACACCATCCGTTTCGGCAAGCACATTTTTTATTGCAAGCATAATTCTTGAAAGCTCACCGCCCGAAGCGATCTTCGCTAAAGGCTTCGGCTCCTCGCCGACATTGGCGGAGATAAGAAATTCCACGCTGTCCCTGCCGTTTTCCGTCAGTCCGATATCTTCGATCTTTGCGACAAAGCGCACATTCGGCATATCAAGAAATTCAAGCTCGGAGCAGATCGCCTTGCTGAGCCTTTCTCCTGCGGTCTTTCTCGATTTGGTCAGTCTGTCCGCCGCCGCTTCGGCTTCGGCAAGAGCTGTTTTTTCCTGTTTCTGAAGTTCCCTGACCTTTTCCTCGGAGAATGCGATACTGTCAAGCTCCTCCCTCGCCTTGGCAAGATAGTCGAGCATCTCCTCCTCGGTTTCGCCGTATTTCTTTGAAAGACGGTAGAGAAGATCGAGTCTTTCCTCGATATCGTCAAGCTCCGACGGATCGAATTCTATCTCCGACATTGCGTCACGGACAAGCTCGGCAATATCGTCCAGCTCATATCTGATATCCGTTATCTTCTCCGACGCTTCGCCGAGGCTTTCCATATATTCCGAGGCGTTCGATATCTCCGATTCGGCGTTGCTTATCATATCTATGCCTGCACCGTCGGCTTTCAGCGCCATATATGCCGTATTAAGGCTCTCCATAACCTTCTGAGAGTTGTTAATCAGAGCTTTTCTCGCTTTCAGCTCATCACGCTCGCCCGGTGTGATGTCCGATTTTTCAAGCTCGTCAATCTGATAGGTCAGAAAATCTATTCTCTGCGACTTCGAGCTTTCGTCCGTAGTGAGCTTTTTAAGGCTGTTTCGTATTTCGCAAAGTCTGCGGTATTTTTCACGGTAATCGGAAATCAATTCGGCATTTTCGGCAAAGCCGTCAACAAAGCCGCAGTGCTTTTCGGGGGAAAGAAGCGACTGGCTGTCGTGCTGACCGTGGATGTCGATAAGCTCGCCGCCCAGCTCCCTGAGCATAGAAACGGTTACGGGCGCGCCGTTGAGACGGCAGATGTTTTTTCCGTCCCGATTGAGAGTTCTGTTGATTATCAGCACACCGTCCTCGCAGTCAATTCCGTTTTCGTCAAGAAAGGCTTTAACCTTCTCGTTCACGTCCTCGAATACGGCATAGACCTTTGCGCTCTGTGCGCCAGTCCTGATTATTTCACGGGAAGTGCGTTCACCGAGAATTGCATTGATAGAGTCGATAACAATGGATTTACCTGCGCCCGTTTCGCCTGTCAGCACATTGAGTCCGCATCCGAATTCTATGGCGGCGCTCTCGATTATCGCAACATTTTCAATTTTCAGGCTTGTAAGCATAAGATCACTTCCGAGCGTTATGCGCCATGGGAAACGGCGTCAATTATTCTGTCAACGGATTCCTTCAGCTCCCGTGCCGTTGCCTCCGTCCTGCAAAGGGCAAAAATCGTGTCGTCACCCGCAATCGTGCCGACAAGCCCCTCCCACTCCATATTGTCAAATGCGGCGCAGGCGGCATTCGCCATTCCTGCATGGCACTTGATGACAACAGTGTTGCCTGCGTAATCCGAGGAAACAACGGAGTGAGAAAAAATTGTAGTAAATTTGGAAAGATATTCGTCCGTTTCGCTCTTGCCCTCGACATAGCGGTAAACACCGTTCTTGTCCATCTGTTTGACGAGCCTCAGCTCCTTTATGTCACGGGAAACGGTAGCCTGAGTTGAACTGAAGCCGTTTTCTTCAAGCTTTTCAAGCATTTCCTCCTGTGTGCCGATTGAGTACATCTCGATAAGCTTGAGGATCATACTGTGTCTCTTTTTCTTCATGACATCAATCTCCTTTTACAGCCGTCTCTGTTCGAGCTTGCTGTTGAGTATTTCCAAAAATGTTTCATTCTTAATTCTGATAAATTCGCCGCACATCTCCGCCCGTTTTATTCTCACCGAGCAGTCCTTTCCGATCGGTATGGCGTCCTCTCCGTCACAGGAAAGTCCGATTTCGGCATCGCCGTCTCCCCGAAGCACAAATTCCGAATCGGGCTTGAAGATCAATGACCTTGAGAAAAGGGAATGGGTGCAGATCGGCGTCAGCAGAACACTTTCTATCTGCGGATCGACAACAGGTCCGCCTGCCGAAAGATTGTAAGCCGTAGAGCCGGTCGGCGTGGAAAAAATTATTCCGTCCGCCGTATATTTATTCAGAAACTTGCCGTTATGCTCAACGATGAAATCGTCCATCTTTATTTGCAGACCTCTTGCCACAACGGCGTCATTGACGCAGTAATGAGTGCTGAGAGTATCTCCGTTGGGCGAAACGATCTCCGCTTTGAGCATCATTCTGCGGTCGATCTCGTATTCTCCGCTTTTGAGTGCCGAGAGCATTTCCAGCTCGGTCGGCTCAAGTCCTGCCATAAAAGCAATGCGTCCGGCATTTATTCCGAGGGTGGGTTTGCCGAACTTTGCGGCGTGAATTATCGTTCCGTCTCCGCCGACGGCTATCACAATATCACAGCTTTCGGTCATTTCTTCAAGGGGAAGAAATTCCGCCTCGGTATTTTTGAAATATTCTATGTAATCACGCTTTATGAAGTATTTCATACCGTGCTTTTCAAGCTCGGCGCAGACGTCGAGAGACACCTGCAAAGCGCTTTTTCTTGTGAGATTGGGAAGTAATGCTATTTTCATAATCTTTCCCTGCCTTATTTATCAAGTTCGCCGTGTGAGAGCTTGACAAGCTCCTCGGGCGTAATTCCGCACAGCTTCTGCGGAGCTTCACTTTTTTCTATGTGCATAAGGTATTCGATATTGCCCTCGGGTCCTTTGATCGGTGAAAAATCAAGATTTTTAACGTCAAATCCGTGCTCAAGCGCAAAGGCAACCGTGTTTTCGACAACCTCGATATGCACCTGCGGATCACGGACAACTCCCTTTTTGCCGATTTTCTCCCTGCCTGCTTCAAACTGGGGTTTTATCAGGCACACCGCCTGACCGTCCGATTTCAGCAATTCACGCAGGACGGGAAGAATTATTTTCAGCGAAATGAAAGAAACGTCAACGCTTGCAAAATCAATATCCTCGGGTATCTGCTCGTGGGTAACGTAGCGGAAATTCGTGCGTTCCATATTGACAACACGTTCGTCCGTTCTCAGCTTCCATGCAAGCTGACCGTAGCCGACATCTATCGAATACACCTTTTTTGCGCCGTGGCTGAGCATACAGTCGGTAAAGCCGCCCGTCGAAGCGCCGATATCCATGCAGACGCAGTCATTGAGGTCGATATCAAATTTTTCCGCCGCCTTTTGCAGCTTCAGTCCTCCCCTGCTGACGAAAGGGTTTCGGCTGCCTCTGACCTCAATTTCATCATCGGGTTTTACGGATGCTCCTGCTTTCAGCTCCTTTTGACCGTTCAGGTAAACCTGCCCCGCCATTATCAAAGCCTTTGCTTTCTCCCTTGACTCGGCAAGTCCCCTCTGAGTCAAAGCGATATCCAGTCTTATTTTATCGGACAAAATCTACACCTCGGTCGTTTTCTTTACTATTTTATCAACCATACTTTCGCTGTCAAAGCCGTAGTCTTTAATAAGCTCGGGTACCTTTGCCTGCTTGACAAAGCAGTCCTCGACTGCGGTGATGTCATAGCCGCCCTTGTAGCCCCGCTGAAGAAGCTCTGCGGCAAGCTTCTCAGCAATTCCGCCGCTTCTGACGCCCTCCTCAAAGAAGAAAATATATTTCGAGTTAAGCACCCTGTCTATTGCCTCGGTGTCGATCGGTTTAATTCTGTTGAGCTTGAGCACCTTGGCTTTGATATTACGTTTTTCCAGTTCCCTGACCGCCTTTGCCGTCTCAGAGAACAGCCTGCCGTAGGTCACCAGAACAATCTCTGCCGCCTCGTCGCCGTAAATATCGTAAGTGCCGAAGGACGGAGTATAGTCCTCGGGAATATTCGCTTCGCCGCCTCTCGGATAACGAACGGCGACAACATCGCTGTCACGGTAAAAGGCGTTGCCGAAATCGACCTTCATCTCGTCATAGGTCGCAGGCGAATAGACCGTGACCTTCGGTATGCTCTGCAAGAATGCAACATCATAAAGTCCGTTGTGGGTTTCACCGTCGTCGCCGACAAAGCCCGCCCTGTCAATCGCAAGCACAAGCTTCTGATCCTGCAATGCGCCGTCGTGGATAATCTCGTCATAGCAACGCTGTAAAAACGTTGAATACACCGCAAAAACAGGGAGCATACCGCCCTTGGCAAGTCCCGATGCGAACGTGACTGCGTGTTCCTCGGCAATACCGACATCGAAAAATCTTTCCGAATATTTATTGCTGAACTCGGTCAGTCCCGTGCCGAGGGACATTGCGGCGGTGATGAGAGAAATACGCCTGTCCTTTTCCGCCATCTTACACATCAGCTTACCGAACTCGTTGCAGAACGTGTCGCCCGTCGAGTGCGGCTCGCCCGTATTTATATCAAAGTCCGAAATGCCGTGGAAGTAGCTCGGATCTTTTTCGGCATAGTCGTATCCCTTGCCCTTGACCGTGTTGACATGGAGCAGGACGGGAGAATGGAGACTCTTTGCCGTCTCCAAAGCCTCGCACATACAGCCGATATCGTGACCGTCGATCGGTCCCATATAGCGGAAGCCCATTTTTTCAAATATCGTGCTTTCATAAATCAGGTTTTTAACTGCCGTCTTGAACTTAAAAAGACCTTGAGCCATGGCGTGACCGATGAGCGGTATCCTGTCGAGAAAACGCTCCAGTCTCGCTTTCATACGCACATATTTTTTCTTTGAGCGTATCTTTGTCAGATATTTTGCTACCGCGCCGACATTCTTCGAGATAGACATTTCATTTTCGTTGAGAATAACGATGAAATTTGTCTTAGACCTGCCTGCATTGTTGAGAGCCTCATAGACAAGACCGCCCGTGAACGAGCCGTCGCCGATAACCGCAACAGTATAGTTGTTGTTCTTCTTTATCTTGTTCGCCTGAGCAATTCCGTAGGCGGAGGAAACGGAGGTTCCGCTGTGTCCGCTGTAAAAGGTGTCGTGCTCGCTCTCGTTCGGGTGACAGAAGCCCGATATTCCGTCTTTCTGCCTGATCGTGTTGAAAACGTCATAACGTCCCGTGAGAAGCTTATGGGTGTAAGCCTGATGACCGACATCCCATACGATTCTGTCGCTCGGTGAGTTGAACATCAAATGAATTGCTATGGTCAATTCGACCGCACCGAGGTTGGAGGCAAGATGACCGCCGTTTTTGGAAACGGTTTCAATAAGAACGTCTCTTATCTCCCGGGCAAGCGCACCGTATTCGGAGCTGTCAAGCTTTTTCAGATCCTGCGGCGAATGTATTTTATCAAGATATTTAATTTTCTTATCCAATAGTGTTCACATCCGATACCGAAAACTAATTCTTTCTCTTTTCCAGTTTATCCGCAAAGTCGGAAAGAAAATCCGCATTGCCGTCAAAATTTTTCAGCGCTTCTTTTGCTTTCACCGTCAGCTCGGAGACAATCTCCTTAGAGCGTTCGATACCGAGAAGCGAAACATAGGTGCATTTTTCGTTTTCGTCGTCGCTTCCGACGGGCTTGCCGAGGGTTGCCGTGTCGCTTGTTATATCAAGAATATCATCGACAATCTGGAATGAAATTCCGATGCACCTTGCGTATTCCTCGGCGGCAGGGATCATATCCTTTCTGCCTGCGGCTATACAGCCCATGACGCAGGCGGCTCTTATCAGCTCGCCCGTTTTAAGTGCGTCGGTTTTTTCAATATCTTCAAGACCGACCTTTTTTCCCTCGTTCTGAAGATCCATAACCTGACCGCCGACCATTCCTGCCCAGCCCGCCGCTTTGGAAAGAACGGAAACTGCGTCAATCACACGTTCGGCAGGCAGTTGAGCCTTGACCGCCGTTTCAAAGGCAAGCGTCAGGAGAGCGTCGCCTGCAAGAAGTGCATATTCCTCGCCGAACGCAATGTGGCAGGACGGCTTTCCTCGGCGGAAATCGTCGTTGTCCATACAGGGCAGATCGTCGTGAATAAGCGAATAGGTGTGGATCATTTCAAGCGCACAGGCAAGCGGCATCGCCTTTTCGCTGTCGCCGCCGCAAGCCTCGCAGAAAGAGAGCACAAGCTCAGGTCTTATTCTCTTGCCGCCGTTCTCAACGCTGTAACGCATCGCACGGCTTACTATATCATCGCTTTCGGGCATATATCCCTCAAGCGCCTTGTTTATCATTTCAATATGGCTCAATGATATCATTCCTCTTTTTCGGATAATTCCGTGATTTTCAGCTTGGCTTTTTCCAAGCTCGTGTTGCAGAACGAGGCAAGCTTTGTGCTTTCCTCGAACAGCTTTATTGATTCGTCAAGCGGCAGACTGCCGTCGTCGAGCTTTGCGACGATCTCCTCAAGTCTTGCCATAGCCTGTTCATATGTCATTTTAGCCGCCATTTAAAGCACCTCGCAGTTTCTTTCTCCGTCCGAAAATCCGACGGTAATTCGGTCGCCCTTTGTCAAATCCTTTGAGCTTGCAACGACCTTTTCATCCTTGGTGACGATCGAGTAGCCTCTCGCCATCACTTTCAGGGGGCTCAGAGCGTCCAGCCTCGCCGCCGTTGACGAAAGCCTTGCCGTTTGAGCATCCAGCTTTCTTTGCACGCTCAGAAGTGCGCTTGTCATAAGTGTATCGACCGTCTGTATTTTCTGATCTATAAGCATTGACGGGCTTCTGTATCTGAGCCTTTCTTTTATCATTTCAAGTCTTTCTTTTTCGTCATTGACACGCTGTAAAAGAGTTGCTTCACATTCATAAACCACCGTCTGAACAAAAGCTATGTCCTCCCTGATATCGGGAACGGCAAGCTCAGCCGCCGCAGAGGGAGTCGGGGCACGCAGATCGGCAACGAAATCGCAGATTGTGAAATCCGTTTCGTGTCCGACCGCCGAGATTATCGGAATACGGCTTTTAAACACCGCCCGTGCGACAATCTCCTCGTTGAATGCCCAGAGATCCTCAAGCGAACCTCCGCCGCGTCCGACTATCAGAACATCGGCATAATCGCCCGAATTAAAACGTTCGATCGCCTCGGCAATCTGAGGAGCCGCCGAAGCTCCCTGAACCTGAACGGGAGCTAAAATAATCTCAGCCAACGGATACCGTCGGGAAATAACGTTCCTGATATCCTGAATTACCGCACCCGTCGCCGAGGTGACAACGCCTATCCTCGTACAGCGGTGAGGTATAGGCTTTTTAAATCTCTCGTCAAAAAGTCCCTCCTGCGCCAGTCTGTTCTTGAGCTGTTCAAAGGCAAGATTGAGTGCGCCGAGACCGTCGGGCTGCATATCGTCAATATAAAGCTGGTACTGTCCGTCACGCTCAAACACCGACACCCTGCCCCTGACGATGACCTTCATTCCGTTTTCGGGCATAAATTTCAGCCGCCTGTTAGCGGAGGCGAACATAACCGCCTTGACGGCGCAGTTTTCGTCCTTTAAGGTCAGATAAAAATGTCCCGTTCGGTAATGGTTGGTGAAGTTCGATATCTCGCCCACAACATAAAGACTTCTGAGCAGGCTGTCGCCGTCGATTATCGACTTTATATAGGTATTCAGTTGCGTTACACTCAGTACCGTTGATTTCATTAAAGTGTCCTCTTGTGATATTCGGCGGCAAGCAGGGCAATTCCTGCGGCGTTGTCCGCCGAAAATTCGGGTTCGGCAAAGCCTGCGCCGAGCTTTTCTTCAAACTCTTTTCTGATAATGCTGTTTGACATAACTCCGCCCGAAAAAATCATCGGCAGACCGCCGTATTTTTCCTTTGCGAAGACGGCGATTTTATAAAGAGCCGTCATAATATAATCAAGGCAGTAGCGGCAGATATCCTCAGGCTTTTCACCCTTTTCGAGCATCGCCCTGCACTTGTTTTCAACGCCCGAAAGACAGCAGTTGCCGTCCTTGAGCTTAATATTTATCCTGTATTTCTTGTCGCTTTTCCGAGCAAGCCCGTCAACATATTTTCCTGCCGGGAACGGATAGCCGAGCATAACTCCGACTCTGTCAACCGCCTGACCTGCCTTGAGGTCTAGCGACGAAGCTATCAGCTCCGTTTCAAGCTCTCCCCTGACAATCAAGGCCTGAGTTGTTCCGCCCGAAACGTGAAAAGCAAAAAAATCCTTGCCGTAAAGCTCACGCCTGTCGGAGGAATACAGAGCCGCCATAATGTGTCCCTGCTGATGCGAAAAGCGGAACAGCGGTTTCCCCGTCACCGCCGACACCGACTCTGCGGCGCACACTCCCGTCAGAAAGCACGGCATATACGAGCCCTCCGCCCTCATCGGTGCGTCGGAAACTCCGACGGCGGCTATCTCGCCGTCAAAGCCGTCAAAAAGCTCCCTCATCAGCTCGGGAAGCTGAACGGTGTGGTGAAAAACTGCGTCGCTCTGACGAAGTCCAAGCTCCCCTTTTTTCACGGGCAGAAGCTTCTTGCGGTGAACGACCGTGTCCGTGTCGCTGTTATAAAGAGCGCACGAGGTCGTGTAATTGCTTGTATCAATTCCCAGATAATAAGGCATTTTAATCCTCTTTTTCTCTTGCAATCGAGCCGAGTATTCCGTTGATAAAGCCCTTATCCTCGTCCGAGCCGTAGACCTTGCAGATCTCAACAGCCTCGTTTATCGAAACGCCGACGGGAACCTTGTCAAAATACTTCATCTCGCAGACTGCCATTCTCAGAAGAGCAAGGCTGACCTTTGAAATTCTCTGCTTGCTCCAGCCCTTGAGATTTTTCTCGATCACACCGTCAATCTCGTCAATGTGCTCCTCGGCTTTCCTGACGATATCGGCGGTCATTTTATTTTTTTCAATAATCTCTGATTCAACCGCAATGTTTAAAATTTCATCAATCGTAAGCTCGGAATTGAAAGACTTTTCAAAAAGAATGATGAAAGCCTGTTCTCTCGCCTTACGCTTGTCCGCAGAAGGTGAACCCATTGTTTTCCGTCCTTTCGGTATAAAAAATCCCTCTGTATATATACAGAGGGCACAAGTTTTCTTTTTGGAATATAAAGGTGCGCTGAATTGTATATATACACTATTCAATGCATATTATACCACGCTTTTTAAAAATCTCAACTGTTTTTTGCATTATTATTTGAAAAACGGCTGTATTTTTCCGATTATTTAAAATCTGAGCGTCCGGCACTGAAGTCTGAGACGGCTTGAAAGGTATTTATCCTTGAAATCGTCGCTGTGCCGCCACGTTCCGGCAAAGGAGCAGTCACGGGCTCGGTGTCAAAAGAAAAAATAATATCAGTCATTTTGCCGATCTCCCTTTGCTAACACGAATTACAGCGTGCCGTTTTCAAACTCACGCTTGAACCATACGTCCTTAACCTCAAATTCACGGGAATTGAGATATGACAAAATACCTGCGCTCTCGTCGAACATAAAAACAAGCTTGTAGGAATACAGGCATTGCTTTCGGTAGCCGAAATCCTTGTTCAGCTTGTTTGTGCCGTACTTGCCGTCACCGAGCAGAGGGTGTCCGATTGAGGCAAAATGCGCCCTGATCTGGTGCGTTCTGCCTGTCATCAGCTCGACCTCAACAAGGCTTAACTGCTTGTCGTAATCACGGCCGAGAGTTTTATACTTCGTGCGTATCTCCTTAGCTCCCTCGGCAGGGTGCTTCAGAATTTTTACCGTGTTTTTATTCTCGTCTTTCAACAGATAGCCCTCAAGCAAGCCGCTGTCACGCTCCATTATGCCGTGACAGACGCAGAGATAGAATTTTTTCAAATTCGTCCTCTGCTTCATCTGAGCGTTCATAATTCTGAGGCTCTCGGCATTCTTGGCGGCGATAACTATTCCGCCCGTGTTCCTGTCGATCCTGTTGACGAGCGCAGGGGTAAAGGAATTTTCTTCATCGGGCTTGTACTCGCCCTTTTCGTAGAGATATTTCTTTATCCTCGTTATCAGCGTGTCAACATACTCCCTGTCATCGGGGTGGCAGAGAAGTCCTGCCTTTTTGTCAAGGAGCATGATGTTTTCATCCTCATAGAGAATATCGAGCCTGCTCGGTGCGCCCGTGAAATCATAGCGTGTTTCGGGCTTGACGAAAAATTCGTCGTTGATATACATATCAACAATATCGCCCTTTTGCAGGACGGTCGATATCTCCGCACGCTTGGAATTTACCTTGATGCGCTTTTTTCGTATGTATTTATACATAAGCGACTGCGGCAGATTCGGCAGGCTTTTTCGTATGAACTTGTCAAGCCGCTGACCTGCGTCATTGGCTTTTATCTCAAAGCTTTTCATATCTTAATTCTTAAACGAGTGTATCGGAGCAGGTATTCTTCCGCCCCTGTTGATGAAGTCCGAACAGTCAGCCTTGTTCACGGGCATAATCGGAGCATATCCGAGCAAGCCGCCGAATTCAACGGTATCTCCGACATCCTTGCCGATTACGGGGATAAGGCGTACCGCCGTGGTCTTCTGGTTTATCATACCTATCGCCATTTCGTCCGCAATGATGCCCGAAACAGTTGAAGGCTTCGTATCGCCGGGAATGGCTATCATATCAAGTCCGACCGAGCATACGCAGGTCATTGCCTCCAGCTTTTCAAGAGTCAACATTCCTGCATTTACCGAGTCGATCATACCCTGATCCTCGGAAACGGGAATAAATGCGCCCGAAAGTCCGCCGACATAGGATGAAGCCATAATTCCGCCCTTTTTGACCTGATCGTTGAGCAGGGCAAGCGCCGCCGTCGTACCCGGTGCGCCGACATATTCCAGTCCCATTTCTTCAAGTATCTCCGCAACGCTGTCGCCGACGGCAGGCGTGGGAGCAAGCGAAAGGTCGATTATTCCGAACGGAACATCAAGCCGCTTTGACGCTTCTCTTGCAACAAGCTGACCGACTCTCGTAACCTTGAAAGCGGTCTTTTTTATCGTTTCGCAGAGCGTACCGAAGTCCGCCCCTCTGACCTCGCTGATAGCTCGTTTGACAACGCCCGGTCCGCTGACTCCGACATTGATTATCGTGTCCGCCTCGGTCATGCCGTGGAATGCTCCCGCCATAAACGGATTATCGTCGGGTGCGTTGCAGAACACAACGAGCTTCGCACAGCCGATCGAGCCGTTATCCTTTGTCAGCTCTGCCGTTTTGACCACCGTTTCTCCGAGGAGCTTCACTGCGTCCATATCAATGCCCGTCTTTGTCGAGCCGACATTGACTGAGCTGCAAACCCTTTCGGTTGCGGCGAGAGCTTCGGGAATTGACTCAATCAGAAGCTTTTCCGCAGGTGTCATTCCCTTGGAAACAAGGGCGGAAAAACCGCCGATGAAATTGACGTTTATCTCGTGCGCCGCTTTGTCAAGAGCCTTTGCGAGCTTGACAAAATCCTCCGTTGTTTTACAACAGGAGGCTCCGATGAGCGATATCGGTGTGACGGAAACACGCTTGTTGACGATCGGAATACCAAATTCCAGAGCGATCTCATCGCCTGTTTCAACCAGCTTGCCTGCCTTTGAGACGATCTTCTTATAGACCTTGTCGCAGGTGGCGTCCACATCGGACGAGATGCAGTCAAGCAGGCTGATACCCATCGTGATAGTACGCACATCAAGATTGTTTTCTTCTATCATTTTGTTCGTTTCACGAACCTCAAACGAATTTATCATAGCCTACCTCAAATTCTGTGCATTACGTCGAAGATATCCTCGTGCTGCATCTTTATTTTAACTCCCAGCTCCTCGCTGATCTTTTCCATTTCGCCGTTGAGAACAGCAAAATCCTTCTTCGCATTCTGAGCGTCAACAATCATTATCATATTGAAGAAGCCCTGTACGATCGACTGGTTGATATCAAGAACATTGATATCGTTTTCCGCAAGATAGGTGCAGACCTTGGCGATAATGCCCACCCTGTCCTTACCTATAACCGTTATAATTGTTCTGTTCATACCTCATCCTCCGAATCATCATTGTTTTCTATCTGAGAGAGTATCTCTTTGAGATTGATTTTCTGCGTGTTGAGTATCTCGTCCGCCCTGTTGAGAGTTTCGGTCGGATCTTTCTTGTTAAGCTCGTATTCATCGGGAACATCAAGGAGCTTTTCAGCGTCCTCAATCGTTGCGTCCTCGCCGAGATCCTGAGCCATAAGAGCGTCTATTCCTGTCGGCTCGACCGTAGGAGCGGAGATAAAACCGTCGCCGCTTTGCACCTCGGCATATTTTGCAAATCTCTTTTTCTTTGAAATATGCAGTATGACAAGCACGGCAATAAATATCACAAGAGTACCTGCCGAGATAATTCCGCCGATCAGAAGTCCTTTCGGCTTGTATTTCATTTCTATCGTATGAGTTCCCGGTGCCGCATCAATTCCGATAAGTGCACCGCCGATTGCGACAGGCTCAACCTTTTCGCCGTCAACAAGAATTTCCCAGCCCTCGTCATAGTTTACCGAGGTGTAAACAAGCTCGTTTGCGCTGACGGTAACAGTACCCTTTATATAGGTATCCTCAAACTCGGTGATATCCATTGAAGCTTCGGCAAGCTTGTTGTAGCCATACTCAAAGTTGTCCATATTAAGGCCGACGGCATAGATATCGGCATAGCCGGACTCCTTATTTGCCGGAATAGCGATCTCAACGGTCATTATCTCGCCCTGCTCAAAATATCCGCAGTCGAGAATATACGGATCGTCGGGATCCTGGCTTTTTGAAAGTCCGTTTGTGCCGTAAACCTCGATCTGATCCGCACTTGTGCAGTCGGCATAGAGGTAAACGTTCTGAGCTTCCGGAATTTCATATTTAATGATTATTGTACCCGTTTGATCGGCAAGATCCTTGTAATAGGTGAAGTTCTCGGTGAGAAGCTCCTCGCCGTCACGGATATTATCTGTCTGTGCGCTTGCGGCAGGAATTTTCTCAAAAACATCGCCTGCGTCGGTCGCCCTTGTCCAGTAATCATTCTGAATGTCGAAAGGATTTGTACCCGTTGTGATCCATTTTTCAACCTCATCGCTCACACAGTAGGCAATGGGAAGATAATAGTTGTTCTTATATGCCGTGAAGCTGTCGTTTCCGGCAACCTCGGTAAAGAGCTGTTCGTTCATCAGCGATTCGTCGTTATTCACAAGGTATTTCAGCGACATCATCGCATTGTAAACGGGAGTCTGCGGATCGTAAATATAGCTGTTGATATAGTTGCTGTTCAGTCCGAGATTGTGCTGAAGATTTGCGGATTTTTCGTATGCCATTGATGAGAAGACGGAAACGCCGTTGTAGTTAAACCATGAAGCGTCCATCAGCGTGTTGATATCGGTAAGCTCCATTCGGTACTTGTCCGTTCCCTCAACGGTGTCAAGCTTGTCTTTAAGCTCTCTGAAATCGCTGTATCCGTTGACGAAATTCGGCTTTTGCTGGCTGATGACAAAGTGGTTTGTGTC
This sequence comes from Acutalibacteraceae bacterium, assembly GCA_051881315.1. Lineage (GTDB taxonomy): Bacteria > Bacillota > Clostridia > Oscillospirales > Acutalibacteraceae > CAG-488. Next base: position 141,610 of record JBJEPQ010000056.1, read on the forward strand.
ACAGACCGCAACCTCGGCAAAAACACAGCACATAAGCAGGAGCGACACGGCGGACTGAGCAAAGTTTTTCTTCTTCATAAGTCCGAGAACAACCGTGTAAACCGCCGCAAAGGCTATGCTGAGATAGATAGTTTCCTCGCTTGCGTTGCTCATTCCGAGCTTCTGCACAAGTACGGCAAAGAGAATCGTTGCAACGCCCGAACCGAGCAGAGCCTTTGTCGAAAACGACCTGATATTGACAAGTGCCTTGTAAGCGATAGTCAGAAGCAGGAACGAATATATGAAAGAAAATCTGAACGGGAGATCGTTCGGGAAATGGAAAGCGTGAACGATATAATTCGCAAAATTCAGGTTAAATCCGAGGAAAAATACGGCAAGCAGAATGATGTGAGCCGCTCTCTCCTTCGCCTTGATCTTGTCACAGAAAATGTAGAGCGGAACGAGCATAACGGTAATAACTCCGCAGTAAACATTCGGCAGAACGGTGTCGCCGCTGCTTCTGATAGTCGGCTCAAGAGAGGCAAGATGATTTGCAAGGAAATCAAAAATACTGTTATAAAACTCGTAATCGCTCGGGAAAGTTCCCGAGGTTGCCGAGCAGGTTTTAAGGCAGAAATAGGTCGGCAAAAGTGCGACCGCCGCAAGTCCCACAGCCACAAACGAGCCGAGAGTAAACAGCAGTCCCGATTCAACAAATCGGCTGTAAAGCACATTGTCAATCTTTCTTTCATAGATCTCACCGTTCTCGTCCTCATAGATCGGCTTGGTCGGCAGGACTTCCTTGATCGAATAATTCGAGAAGAAATAGACAAGGAAATACAGCACGGAGAAAATGCAGATCATGTATGACATATAGTAGTTCGAGAAGAACGAAACCGCCAGAGCCACAATGTAGAAGGTCGCTTTTTGCTTTTTGATAATCCTTTCAATTCCGAGGACGACAAGCGGCAAAAGATACATTGCGTCGATCCACATAATATTCCAATAGTAAGCGATAAAGAAGCCGCAGAAAGCGTAAAGAATACCGAAAGCGGAAACCGTAAAATCGTTCCTGCCGTTTGTTTTTTTGAGGTAATACGCCATTGCCGCCGCGGCAAGAGCATTCTTTAAAAGAACCATTGAGCCTATGGCTTCGGGAACGTTTTCATGACCGAAAAGCAGAACAAGAAGTCCGCCGACAGGGCTTGAAAGATAGTTGTAATAATTGCCGATGAACGCTCCGCCGCCGCCCGTATTCCACGAATAGAGCATGCTTTTGAGTTGGGTTATTCTGTCATAAAGCTCGGCAAACAGGGGTCCGTACTGGTGGTAAAGATCCATTCTGAGCACGGTTTTGTTGCCGAACGGGATTATCTCGAAGCAGTAATAGACCAGAAGCATCAGCACAGCACTGCAAATGAACGCTAAGATAATGTAAATGTTCCGGTCAATAAATCTTGCAAGCTTTGAGTCGGGATGTTTTTTCAATATGGATTTTTTCAAAAAGCTCATTCCTCTCATTTTATATAAACTACACCTATTTTACAAAATCAGTTATATATATATTATCACACAACAGCCTATCTTTCAATAACGCCGAACGAAAATTCACATTATTTTAATTTATTTTGACGCAGAATATTTATCAAGGCTATTGTTATGAGAGATATCCATATTGCTTATCCGGCTTTCCGGCCTTCCCCTTGAGGGGAAGGTGCCGAGGAACGAGGCGGATGAGGTGTGAAAGCAGACATTAGACTTTAGACGTTAGATTTTAGACCATATAGTTTCAAGTTTTGATAAAACTTTCGACTCCCTTGTGTAAAGGGAGCCGGATGGTTTCATCAGTTTTAAAGCTTTATCGTCTAACGTCTAATGTCTAAAATCTAAAATCTAATTCACCGCCTGCGGCGGAGCTTCCCCTCAAGGGGAAGCCTTGAAAAGTTTCATCAAACTTTAAAACTGTATCGTCTAAAGTCTAACATCTAAAATCTAATGTCTAAAAAATCACCTCCCCTTGCAACAAGGGGAGGCTGAAACCGGCAAAATTCAATCTGATTCATTCAAACAGCTTCTCAATCGGGATATCCAAAATATCACAGATTTTTTGAATGTTCTTTGCTTGCGGCATCGCCGTGCCGTTTTCATAGTGTGCAACGGCGGAACGGTCAATACTCAACGCCTCGGCGACCTGACTTTGTTTGAGTTTTTTCTTTTTCCTTGCGGTTTTGAAAATCTCCGAAAAGCTCATTATAAAACCCCCGTAAAACAAAAAAATGCACGGCATAAAGCCGTGCAGAAAAACACACAGCTCATAGCCGCCAAGCAAGTATTTCGTGCAAGCAAAACATGCAGAAAATCGAGTGTGCGTTTTTACCGAATAAACGCCCACACATTTTGCATTGCACAATTATTAACTTGCTTGGCATTGCAATTATATCATACCCAAAAAAGTTTTTCAACCGAATTTCATCACAATTAGTTAATAGTTAAACTTTTCGAGTTTCCCTGTTCTATTTCGGGACAAGAAGTCATAAAAAATAAATGGTGGTGCATATGAGGCGGGACAAGAAAGAAAATTTCAGCTTTCTTTTAAAATATCTTCCCCCTGTGTTCTCCTCTCTTGCCGAAAAGGACATTGACGGGCTGTGTGAAATCAGGCTCAGAGCCGACAGAGCCGCCGTTCTGATCTTTGCCGACAGAACGGAGTTTCTGACAGCTTCGGGACGTCTGACGGGCTTCTATTCCGAGGGACTTTTGACGCTGTCAAGACAGGAGATAGAGGATATTTTTATCAGAATGTGCAATTATTCCGTCCACAGTCTGACCGAAAACATTGCCGAGGGCTTCATCACCCTTGAGGGCGGATGCCGTATCGGAGTTTACGGCACGGCGGTCGTTAAGGACGGAAAAATCACCTCTGTCAGAAATATCGAGGGAATGAACATACGAGTGCCTGCCGAATACCGAGGCTGTGCTCAGCCGATATACAACAGGCTTTTTTACAGCAGAATACCCAACACGGTGATCTGCGGTCCGCCGATGTCGGGCAAGACGACCGTTCTGCGTGATCTCAGCCGTCTAATCTCCGACGAGGGAATGAAAAAGGTTGCCGTAATCGACGAACGTTCTGAACTGAGCGGCGGTGATCTCGGCTTCAATACCGATGTTCTCAAAAATTATCCAAAGGCTCAGGGCATAAGCATCGCTGTCCGCACCCTGTCGCCCGACGTGATAATCTGCGACGAAATTGGCACTCTTGATGAGGCGCAGGAGCTTTGCTCGCTTTTCAACTGCGGAGTGAAATTCATAGTGACAATGCACTGCTCCGATCTGACCGAGCTGAAACGCAGACCTCAGTTCGCCCTGCTCAGCGATGCCGGTGCGGCGGACGCCTGCGTGCTTCTCAACGAGAAGAATTTCGGCATAAAAAAGATATTGATGAACAGAAACTGAAAGGTGCAAAACATGAAAATCATATCACTCATTATAATGGGGCTTGCCTGCGCCATGACCGGACGTTACATAGCTTTCAGGCTCGGCAGGAGAGTTCAGATTCTTGAAAAAATGCTTTTGATGTTCGGAACGGTCGAAACCGAGATCAGCTATCTCAGCCGTCCGACCTGCGAATTGATAAAAACCCTTGCGGAAAAGGATGAGCTCAAAGAGCTTGACTTTCTTCCGATATGTCTTTCTCTTTCCGAAAAAGGCGAGGATTTATGCTCCGCTTGGGCAAAGTCGCTGTCCGTTTCCGACCGCATCGGCGGAGAGGACGCCTGTATCCTTTATTCGTTCGGAGAAAACCTCGGCAAAAGCGACGCAGACGGTCAGATTGCAAACTGTCGTTATCACACGGAGCTTGCACGGGAGCGGCTTCTGGCGGCAAGAAAAAAACGTGAGCAGTATGCTTCCCTCGCCTGCGGTCTCGGTATGCTGTCGGGCATAGGAATATTTATTATTTTATTTTAGGAGCGGAATATGGAACTGGTAATCAAAATTGCGGCGGTCGGTATCATCGTTGCCGTTCTCCAGCAAATACTCAGCCGATCGGGGCGTGACGAATATGCAATGCTCGTTGTTCTCGCAGGTCTGATCGCCGTTGTTGCCATGCTGATACCCGAGCTGAAGGAGCTTTATTCCTCGGCCTCCTCCGTATTCGGAATGTGATATGGAACTTTTCAAATTTGCGCTGGTGGGAATAATCTGCGCCGTGCTGACCGTTACGGTCAGGCAGTCAAAGCCCGAACTTGCCGTTTTCGTTCAGCTCGCAGGCATAACCGTCCTTGCTTTTTTTGCGGTGGAATACCTGAAAAACATTTTCATCGAGACGGACGGGCTGTTTGCCGAGACGGAGCTGATAAGCGATGGTTATCTCAGCCTGCTTGTAAAGATTCTCGGCATTGCGGTTATTACAAAAATCGGCTCAGACATCTGCTCCGACAGCTCCAATTCCGCTCTTGCAACCGTCGTTGAGCTTGTCGGCAAGTCGATCATTCTTGCCATGTGCCTGTCGCTGATTAAAACTCTTGCCGAGCTGGCAAAGGGGCTGCTTGAATAATATGAAGTTCATTAAATTTTCGGGAATTATATTTTCTGTTCTGACCGTGTTTTTTCTTTTTACGGTCTCGGCAGGAGCGGCGTCATATGCAGACGATATAAAGGAAATCTACGATAGCCTCGACTCTCAGACTCAGGAATTTCTCAAGGACATCGGGGCTGATTCCGCCGACTTTGACTCAATGTTCAGCGTCACCCCACAGAAGGTCTGGAGTCTCACAAAAAAGCTGATAACCGGCAGTATAGAAGCTCCGACAAAATCTGCGGTCAGGCTGATCGCCGTTGTGATTATCATAGCAATTTTTGAGTGCTTCGCACCCGATGATATCAGGATTAAAAACATCGTCGGTATAGTCGGAACGCTGATGTGCATTATCTCCGTCATCTCCCCGCTTTCAACCTCGATATCCTCGGCGGTATCTTCAATTACCGTTAGCGAAAAGCTGATGCTTGCGCTCATTCCCGTGCTTGCCGCAGTAATAACCTCAACAGGCAATCCCACGCTTGCAATGAGCTTTCAGTCGATAGCGTTCACGGGAGCGCAGATCATTTCGGGATTGTCAAACGGCTACATAGTGCCGACGGTCGGTGCGGTTATGGCTCTCGATGTTACGGGATCCGTTATGCCGTCCTTCAAGCTCGGCGGAATAACCTCGCTGATAAAAAAGACCGTGACAGCCGTGCTGACCTTTGTTTCAACCCTTTTTGTCGCTTTCCTCGGCATCAAGGGCGCGCTTGCCAATGCCGCCGACACAGTAGCTTCAAAAGGAATCAAGCTGGTTATAAGCTCCGCCGTGCCCGTTGTGGGCGGCGCTCTGAGTGAAGCATATTCGGGAATCATCGGCAGTCTTGTCCTCGTCAAAAGCACAGTCGGTGTCTTCGGCATTGCGGCGGTTGCGCTTATCAATCTACCCTCTTGCATACAGCTTCTTTTCTGGATTTTTGCGCTGAAGCTTTCGGCGGCGGTCGGAGAGCTTTTCAATCAGCAGGGCATTGCCGATCTTCTGAAAGCCCTTGCCTCATCAATAACCCTGCTGAATGTAGTTTTACTGTTCAACGCCGTTCTTTTTATTATTTCAACGGCTCTCATTCTTGTGATAAAGGCGGGATAAAATGACGGAAATCAGACAATGGGCATATGCAGTCACGATCTCGGCAATAGTCGGAGCAATCATTCTTTCCGTCACTCCCGGCGGCTCGACGGAAAAGCTCGTCAGGGCGGCGGTGTCGCTGTTTCTCATGTGCGCCATACTCAGCCCGTTCCTGAAAGGAGCTGATCCTATGGAGCTGCTCAACGGGATCGAAATCCCTGAAGTTCAGTCATCGGAAACGGACGGCAAAGAAACGGCGGAGTATCTGCAGGAGATTACTAAAGAAAAAATTTCCGATATTCTCATTGAAGTCGGAATAAAAAACGCCGATATCAGCATAAGTATCAATATAGAAAACGGAAATGAAATGAAGATAGAAAACGTTTCGATAAAAGCAGAAAAAGAATACGAAAATCAATTTGAAAATGCAGAGAAAAATTTAAAAGCCCGTCTCGGTATTGAAGTTGAAATCGAGGTGAAAGAATGAAGCAAACGGTCGAAAAAATTCTTGAAAAAATCAAGCGGGACAGAAAGCTTGCAATAATAATCTGTGTGGGACTCGCAGGAATAATCCTGCTTACTCTTTCGGAGCTTATGCCGCCGAAAAACAAAACGGAAGAAAAAGCCACGGAAGAATCCGTGATAGATATCCGTGACAGCTATGAGGAGGATATCGAAAAACGTCTGACCTCGATCGTCTCCGCAATAGACGGCGCAGGCCGCACGCAGGTGATGGTGACGCTTGCTTCAGGTGACGAAAACGTCTACGCAGTCAAAGAGAAAAGCAGCGACGGTTCACGGGAGCGTGAGTACATAGTCATCGACTCGGACGACAATGAGTCGGGACTGCTTTTAAAGGTGATCGAACCTGAAATACGGGGTGTTGCGATCGTCTGCGAGGGTGCGGACTCGGCAAAGGTAAGGCAGGAAATTGTTTCCTCGGTCTCCGCCGTGCTCGGAATAAGCACCAACCGCATAAGCATTGCAAAAATTAAATCAGCCGCAGAATAATAATCGGAGGTTAGTGATAGTTATGATAATCAAAAGGAAACAGCTCGTCTCAATCGCTCTTGTGCTGACGCTCGGAGCGGCCGTCTTTGTCAACTGGTACTTCTCCCGTCCGGGTGTTAAGTCCGTTATCGACACAAACCAAACAACGGTCAACAGACAGGCGGAAAACCTCGGTGACGCTCAATATGTTTCCGCAACTACGGCGTCGTCGGAGACAATGGCGGACTTCAAGGTCAAGCGTGAGGCCGCCCACGACGAAGCAAAGGAAACGCTCAACGCAGTAATAAAAGACGCTCAGTCCGACTCCGAAGCCGCAGAGGAAGCGGCGGAGGCTTTGGCGGAGCTTTCAAAAGCGATAAAAAGCGAAGCCGATCTTGAAAACCTGATAACGGCGAAAATTTCAAGCGACTGCGTTGTGATAATCGACGGAGATGTGTGTCAGGTGATCGTCGGCAAGGGTGTGCTGACCGACAACGTTTCCCTGCAGATCAAGGACCTTGTCATCAATCAGGCAAATATCCCGGCAAAGAATATCACAATAGTTGAGCTAAAAAAATAACGTCTATGTTCCGCCTTCCCCTTGAGGGGAAGGCAAAAAAGACTTTAGACCTTAGATGTTAGATTTTAGACGATTAAAATTAAAATTATGCAGAAACCGTTTCAGCCTCCTCTTGTTGCAAGGTAGCCGGAAGGATTGATGAAACCTTCCAAGGCTTCCCCTTGAGGGGAAGCTCCGCCGTAGGCGGTGATGAGGTGGAGCAAGTCTGATGAAATTACATTTCTACTTGATTTTCTAAATTATTACACCTCATCCGTCACGTCGTTCCGCCGTGCCACCTTCCCCTCAAGGGGAAGGCTTGTAAGGTTTCTATTTTTTTATAAATACAGCAAAAATAAAAATGTACTGGATTTTTCGTTTCGGAGATGATATAATAGCATTGCCAAACAAAATTTCATATATTGATCCATTTAAAACGTGTGTTTTTGTCTTTTGATAAAAATGCATGCTCGTTTCTGCATACCGTTTTAAATGGATGTTGGAATTTTGTTTGGCGACAGTTGAGCTATGCGTTTTTTGTGCGTGGCTTCGGCTACGCACTTTTTATTTTTAGGGAGAAATTACGATGAGCTTTCCGTAGAATTTGAAAAACGCACGCAAAATAAAAGGCTTGACACAGCAACAGCTCGCCGATCTTCTGGATCTTGACCGCTCTGCTATTGCACATTATGAGAAAGGCTCGGCAATGCCCCATGCAAGAAACATTCAAAAGCTTTGTGACATTTTAGAGCTTACATTTGATGAATTGTTTAACGGATAAGTAGTCTCTTTTTTAGAAAGATTACGCTTTTTATACGCCCTCTGCAAATTTTAAAGTTTCTACATCTAACGTCTATGTTCTGCCTTCCCCTTGAGGGGAAGGTGGCACAACCGCAGGTTGTGACGGATGAGGTGTATATCATTTCATCAAACTTTATCCACCTCATCACCGCCTGCGGCGGAGCTTCCCCTCAAGGGGAAGCCTTGGAAAGTTTCTGCAAACTTTAAAGCTTTCTCGTCTAAAGTCTAACATCTAAAATCTAAAGTCTAATCAAGCCACCCCTTGCTGAGAGCAAGAGGTGGCTTTAGTTGTTGTTATACAGTTAATCAAAAATAAAAAATATCTTATGAAAGCTTGTGAATGAACAGACCGCTCATCAGCTTAGGCTCAAACCATGTGGATTTCGGCGGCATGATCTTGTCAGCGTCTGCGATATCCATAAGATCGTCAAGAGTTGTCGGGAACATTGAAAATGCGATCTTCATATCCTCGTTTACTCTTCTCTCAAGCTCGCCGAGTCCTCTGATACCGCCGATGAAATCAATCCTCTTGTCGGTACGGGGGTCGTCAATGCCGAAGATCGGGGAAATAACATTGTTCTGAAGAATTGAAACGTCAAGCTGATCGACGGGATCGTTCGCGTCAAAGGTTCCGTCCTTTGCGGTCAGCTTGTACCATACGCCGTCAAGCAACATTCCGAAGGTGTGCTTCTTCTCGGGCTTGTATGCGTCCTTGCCGTATTCTTCGATCTCCATAACCTCGCCCATTTTTGCCATAAACTCATCCTTTGAGTATCCGTTGAGATCCTTCATAACACGGTTGTAGTCCATTATTTCAAGCTCGTCCGTCGGGAAAAGCACGGCAAGGAAGAAGTTGAATTCCTCGCTGCCCGTATAGTTCGGGTTCTGCTCACGGCGCTTCTTGCCGACCTTGACTGCAGAAGCCGCTCTGTGGTGACCGTCGGCAATGTAGAGGGAGTCAATGTCCGCAAATCTGTCCGTAATCGCTTTTACCGTTGCGGCGTCATCAATAACCCAAACCGTGTTTTCAACGCCCTCGGAAACGAAATCATATACAGGATCATGGCTTGCTTTCCAGTCCTCAACCGTCTTGCTGACGAACTCATCGGGACGGTAGGTCAGGAAGATCGGACCTGTGTTTGCGTCGCAGTAGTCAACATGATTTATTCTGTCCGCCTCTTTGTCCGCTCTTGTAAGCTCGTGCTTTTTGATGACATTGTTGATGTAATCGTCGATTGCGGTACAGCCGACAAGTCCTGTCTGGCTTCTGCCGTTCATTATCTGACGGTAGATATAGATGCAGGGAGTTTCGTCCTCCTTGCAAACTCCGTCCGCAACAAGCTTATCGAGATTTTCTCTTGCCTTGAGATAAACCTTTTCGTCATAGAGGTCGATCGAGGGATCAAGGTCAACCTCCGCCTTATCTACATGAAGGAAAGAATAGGGATTGCCCTTTACCATTTCTCTTGCTTCGTCGCTGTTCATAACATCGTACGGCAAAGCGGCCACATCCTTAGCTCTTTCGGGGATAGGTCTGATTGCCTTAAAAGGTCTGAAAACTGCCATATAAAATCACTGCTCCTTTTCCTTAACAGATAAACTTTTGTTCTGTTTTACGGTGATAATTTTACTATACTTACTGCTTATTTGTCAATATAAATCGAAAAAACCGCTCCTCAATTCGGAGCAGTTTTTTCGTAACTCAAATGATATTTTGTCATTCGCAGCCGAGAAGCCATTCAAGACTTACATTGAGAGATTCGGCAATAGCTTTGAGCTCATAATCGGCAACTCCCCGGAGCTGTCCCTCAAGCTTTGAAAGTCCCGAAGCATTGAGGTCAATACCTCTGATCTGGAGCTGAGCCAGAAGATCCTTCTGCTTCATTCCGATAGCCTTTCTCTGCTGTTCAACCTTGGCGCCGACGATATTCATATCTCCGAGCGCCTGTTTCCTTGTTCTCATATCCTTCCTCCTAATTTCCTGCAAAGCTGAAAACATTATTTTTCTTTTAATATAATACCATA